>JBJENH010000157.1:0-125916 GCA_051880095.1 Bariatricus sp.
GAGCGGGGGAAAATCCGGAGATAATTTCAAAGGATTACCTATCGCTATCGGGCGCGAAGAGCCAGGGAATCAAGCAGCTCATGAGCGGCGGTGGCGTCATCCTGATCGGTACTACTCTGATCCCGTTGCTGGCCAATATGTTCAGCTAAGGAATGTGAGGTGGGTCAATGTTCGGAATCTTAGACGCGATTGAAGATTGGCTCCGCCAACTTCTCATCAGCATCATTTCGAGCAACCTGACCACCCTTTTCGATGATGTCAACACGAAGGTGGGAACCATCGCCACAGAAGTTGGACAAACACCTTCTGGATGGAATTCCAGCATCTATAACATGGTTCACTCGCTATCGGAAAATGTCATGATTCCGATAGCGGGTATCATCATTACATTTGTGCTTTGCTATGAACTTATCACTGTGATTACCGAAAAGAACAATATGCACGACATCGACACCTTCCTGTTCTTTAAGTACATCTTCAAAGCCTGCATTGCCGTGTATTTGGTAAGCAACACCTTCACAATTACGATGGCAGTATTTGATGTCGCTCAAAACGTGGTCAACCACGCGGGCGGCATCATTTCTGGTAATACAAACATTGACATCACATCTACCATCGCCACCATGCAGACATCCATGGAAACGATGGAACTCGGTGGTCTTGTCCAGCTCGCGGTAGAAACCATGATTATCAGCCTTTGCCTGAAGATCATGTCCATCCTGATCACGGTTATTCTGTATGGCCGTATGATCGAAATCTATCTTACCATTTCAGTTGCACCGATTCCCTTTGCCACAATGACAAACCGTGAATGGGGAACAGTCGGAACCAACTATTTCAAGTCTCTGTTTGCTCTTGGATTCCAGGGATTCCTGATGATGATCTGTGTGGCCATCTATGCTGTCCTTGTCAACAGCATGACCATCGCAGCCGATATTCATTCGGCACTATTCTCCATTGCAGCTTACACTGTAATCCTGTGTTTTAGCCTGATGAAAACCGGCAGCCTTTCCAAGTCACTGTTCGGGGCACATTAAGGAGAATTCTATGGAAGAACCTAAGAAATACAACATTATCTATGCTGATCCTCCCTGGCAGTATCGCGTTTGGAATAAGGAAGGAACCGGGCGCACAGCTCAAAGCCATTACTCCACGATGGGAATTGACGATCTTGCATCTCTTCCGGTGTCCAATCTGGCTGCTCACGATTGTACTTTATTTCTCTGGGTCACATTTCCGCTTCTCTTTGAATCCCAGCGGCTTTTGCAGGCATGGGGATTCCATTACAAAACCGTTGCTTTTGTATGGGTTAAACTCAACCGCAAATCAGATTCTCTTTTTTGGGGTATGGGACACTGGACACGCGCTAATGCAGAATTCTGTCTTTTAGCTACCAAAGGACGCCCCCAACGAAAATCTGCCGCTGTTCACCAGGTCATTCTCTCCCATGTGGAAGAACATAGCAAGAAACCTGCGGAAACCCGAGAACGAATTATCCAGTTGATGGGCGATCTGCCCAGGATCGAATTGTTTTCCCGTGAATCTGTCCCTGGTTGGGATGTATGGGGCAATGAAGCACCCGGTTCCATTTCACTGGAACCCTATCAAAACCAATAGAAAGGAAGTGATTTTATGGCCTATGTCGCTGTTCCAAAAGATTTGAGCAAAGTGAAATCCAAGGTGGCTTTCAACCTGACAAAACGCCAGTTGATCTGTTTTGCTGCCGCCGCTATCGTTGGGATTCCTCTTTATATCCTGACCAAAGACATCCTTGGCACATCGACTTCCGGCATCCTTATGGTGCTGTCCATGCTGCCGTTTTTCTTTCTGGCCATGTATGAAAAGGATGGCCTTCCTTTTGAAAAAATCCTTTTCAACTATATCCAGTATGCCCTGACTGATCAGATACGCACTTATCAGACCGAAAATTTTTACAGCCAGTTGGAACAACTGACTGATTCTGCAGAAAAGGAGGAACCCACTGTTGAAAAGAAAAAGCACCGCAAGGGCAGGAAATAAACAGAACAAAATGTCTGCCAATGCCAAACCCAATAATCTTTTTTCTTCCAATAACCGCAAAAGGCATAACAAACGCCCCTTCCCTGCGGAAAAAAAGAAGAAAAGCAACTCTACTCAGGCGGCCATCCCATATAAGGCAATGTACCGGGACGGAATCTGCCACACCAATGACGGGCGCTTTTCCAAAACCGTTCGTTTTTACGATATCAACTACCAGCTGGCACAGTCAGAAGATAAGGCATCCATCTTTGAAAACTGGTGTGATTTCCTGAATTATTTCGATTCGTCCATTCATTTCCAACTTTCATTTATCAATCAGCACATCAACGTTACAGAATATCAGAAAATGATCGATATTCCACCCTGCGGGGATGAATTTGATGAAATCCGTGTGGAATATGCTCAGATGTTAAAGGATCAACTTGCCAAAGGAAACAACGGCATGATTAAGACCAAATATATCTCTTTCAGCATTGCTGCACCAAACTATCAGGAAGCAAAACTCCGTCTGGAACGTGTAGAAGCTGACATTATGGCCAATTTCAAAGTGCTGGGTGTCCGCGCTGAAAGTGTAGGAGGATATGAAAGGCTCAAAATCATGCACGACACATTCCATACGGATACCAGAGAACCTTTCTTATTTAATTATAACCGCCTGACAGAAAGCGGTCTGACCACCAAAGACTATATAGCCCCAACTTCCTTCAGCTTCAAATCAGGTCACTATTATCGGATGGGGAACAGTATTGGTGCCGTCTCTTACCTTCAGATTTTGGCCCCGGAGTTGACAGATAAACTGCTTGCACAGTTTTTGGATATTGACAGCGATATGATTCTGACGCTGCATATACACTCTCTTGATCAGACCAGAGCCATCAAAAATGTCAAATCCAAGATTACTGATCTTGACCGCATGAAAATGGACGAACAGAAAAAAGCTGTCCGCAGCGGATACGATATGGACATTCTCCCATCCGATCTGCTGACCTTTGGCACAGAAGCAAAAAAACTTCTGGAAGACCTGCAAAGCCGCAATGAGCGAATGTTTTTGGTCACAGTCATTCTACAGATGACAGCCAGCAGTAAAAAGGAACTGGAAAATAAAATGTTCCAGGCATCTTCCATCGCCCAGCAGGCCAACTGCAATCTTCGCCGTCTGGATTATCGTCAGGAAGCAGGCTTGATGAGCAGTCTGCCGCTGGCATACAACCAGATTCCCATTGAACGAGGTCTGACAACCAGTTCCACCGCCATTTTTATCCCTTTCACAACACAGGAACTTTTTCAAAGTGGACAGGCATTATATTACGGCTTGAACGCGCTTTCCAACAACATGATCATGGTAGACCGGCGGCTCCTGAAGAATCCCAACGGTCTGATTCTTGGTACGCCAGGCAGCGGCAAAAGTTTTTCAGCAAAACGTGAAATCACTAATGTCTTTCTGGTCTGCCCGGATGATTCCATCCTGATTTGTGACCCGGAGTCAGAATATGCTCCGCTTGTTCATGCCCTTCATGGCCAGGTAGTTAAAATTGCGGCAAACAGTCATGACTATATCAACCCATTGGACATCAATATGAACTACTCTGAGGATGATAGCCCTCTGCATCTGAAAAGTGAATTTGTCCTTTCCCTGTTTGAGCTGATTCTTGGCAAAAACGGTATTGAGGGTGAAGAACGTTCCATCATCGACCAGGCAATCCGCGCCGTCTACGCTCCGTATCTGGCCGATCCGGTTCCTGAGAATATGCCGATCCTGGAGGATATGTACAACTACTTCATGGTCTACGACCATCCAAAAGCCAAACGGATTGCTACTACTTTGGACATTTACGTTCATGGTTCCCTGAACGTATTTAACCATCGCACCAATATCGATCTGGAAAACCGCCTGGTATGTTTTGACATACGCGATCTTGGAAAGCAGTTAAAAAAGCTTGGCATGCTGATTATTCAGGATCACGTCTGGGGCCGTGTTTCCGAAAACCGCACTGCCCACCGCCATACCTGGTTCTACTGTGATGAATTTCATTTGCTTTTGAAGGAGGAACAGACAGCTGCTTACAGTGTCGAAATCTGGAAGCGATTCCGTAAATGGGGCGGCATTCCGACTGGAATTACACAAAATGTGAAGGATTTGCTCTCCAGTCGTGAAGTTGAGAACATCATGGAGAACTCTGATTTTATTTATATGTTGAATCAGGCCAGCGGTGACCGCCAGATTCTTGCAAAACAGTTGAATATCAGTCCGCATCAGCTTTCTTATGTGACCAATTCCGGCGAAGGTGAAGGACTCTTGTTCTACGGCAATGTTATCATTCCGTTCCGTGATCACTTCCCTCATGATACAAAACTGTATCGCATCATGAGTACCAAGCTGACAGAAACGACTTAACTATTTTCAATCATCATCTATAAGGAGGATACCAAACATGAACCAGAAAAACGAACATCTGAAAACTGCGCTGAACCTTCTGATGGAAGCAGGACATCACCTGGAAGCTGCCGGTTTTGAAGATTCTCCCAAAGAATCTGACTGTGAAAAATGCCCATTCCAAAACATCTGCACCCCGGATACCGATTCGGATGACAGCACTGTAACCATCTCCTACAACACTTTTACACACCTGATGGGGGATTTGGTTACCCTGGCTGATACGGTGGATACGTTGATGGAACGTCGGGAACAGAAAGAGCACCTGATCAAAACGCTGCTGGGTGTTGCCGCCAAGTTGGACACCACAACAGAGGAACAGCACAATAACGACCAGATGTTGAAAACGACCAACTCCATTCTGGATTATTGGTCGGATGTCCTGCTCACAGCGCAGGTTCAGTAACCAGGCTTTCCCTGGGAGGGAGGTGATCACACAATGGGAAAGCGAAAACAATTCAAAGCGCGGGACAAATCCACACAGCGAATGACACGCGATGGTCTTGTTACAGAAAATCAAAGCACCGGTGAAATTCATAGAGTCAGTACCCGTTCTGCCGATTTCCAGCTTCATCACGAAACGGCAATCAGTCAGGATTTTTCCCACCACCGTAAGGAATCTCAATTCAATTCCGCAGGATCAGGCAACCGTCCACTCCATCCTGCACAAACAGGAAATCATAGAGCTATTCATTCCGACTTCCATGATTCCCACACTTTATACCCGGAAATGACATCTGCAGAACCTATTTCTCCAATCTCCCAGAATATCATTGCTCCGGTCGATTCTCTCCAGAACATTGAAAATAAGGAACCCCTTCAGTTTGAAGAATCCTTACATCCGCAGACTATTCTCAGGCAATCCGTATATGAGGAACCAGAGATGTCTGCCAGTGATTCCACATGGACTGAAAATGGTAATCGGCAGACACAGCAGGCCGACCACACTCCTGTTCCGAACCGGATACAGCACAAAACGTTCCAAAAACAGACCACTGCCGCTCGGGATTTTCACCCTTCTGGTCACATACCAGACTCACAATCCAGTACACAGCTGGATGCTTCTCATGAACCGGATACGATTCCTCCATACGAAGAAACCACTTTTTTCAAATCGGAAGAGTATTCTGGCGTACCGGAAGTAATTTCGCAGCCCGACCAGGGAAATTCCTTTTCTCCGTATGCCCATGCGCTGGCGGAAACGCACAACCATCGACAACCTGAATCCTATCGCTCGTTCTTTCAGGAACAGACTGCATCCGAAGCCTATCACGCAGATCAAGTCCCCGAACCGTCCCGGCAGGAAACAACTGCATCCAAGGGTCAGCCTTCAGATTTCAATTACCATGAGTCTGTTCGTAAGACTGCAGATTCACCTGTTCCGTCAACAGGCAGCAAGCAACATTCCGAATCAATCAGGAAAAGAGCAAACAGCTTTGATCCACCTGTCCTCAAAACGGAACTGCAAAGTCCTATTGAACCCCCACCTTTAAGCTATCAGGAAGGTACTTCCGGGCCTGTATCAGCACCTGCCCAATGCTCAGAACATTTTACGGAACCGTTACATACTGCATATCGGGGAAATTCAAATCCTGATTTTACAGAGTTTCACGCGGATCTGCAGGACAACGGAGTTTCTTTGAACCATAGGACAGAACGCAACCTTCCTCTTTTAAATAAGAAACCTTTCCGTTCTTCCCAAATTCCGGAGCTAACTGACCAGAGTGCAAACTGGTCATCTCGGGAACATGTTCAGAATCTTTCTTCCGGTACAGTAGGCAGGAGAATGAATCAATCTCATATGCCATCTGCCAGCCAGAATTCCGTCCCCATTGAGAACATTCCTCAAAATTCATCCATCCTGCCGATAAACCTTCCTGCTGAAAAGCATCCCGATAGCAATCGCATAGAGCAGCATCACCGGCACTCAAAATCTTTCACGGAAACGGCAGACCCCAATGCATCCTTTCAGGATACAAAAAATTTGGATGCCTTTAATATAGTTGATTCTGGCAAGAAACAGAATTCCAGCGGGAAAGATTCCATTTCTCAAGTCCCGTTCTGCAATGCAAAACAATCCGGCATCTCCCAACGAGGAAATGCAGAAAAAGCTCCGCATACAAAACAGCCTGTTTCATTCAAGAACACAGACGTGTCTTCATCCGATGCTGTATCTGCAGAGAAGCCTTTTTATCCGTTAAAAGATAATGGAATTGACTTAAACCATCGACAGGAGAAAAACAAGCAACAATCTCAAACAGACCATCATTTTGACCTTGCCGACAAACGCATATCAGACACAAAGGCAGAACCGGCTAAAAAGAAGAAACAGGCTGCTAGAAAAACAGACCGGCAACAGCTTCATGCTTCCGAATCACCGGAACAGCTTTTTAAAGCCGGCAGAGAAGAAGTGGCACCTGATTCTGAAATAGAGGGAAAAATTCCTTCACGCAATCGTCCCTCAAAAACACAGAACGGCGAAAAATCAGTTAATAAATCCACAAATTCCAAAAAGGAATCCCCAAAAAACAAGTTTCGCCAGGTGGAATCAGAAGAATCTCCAACAAATCCGGGTGAAAAGAAAAAGAATTCCAAAACGAAATCTGTCAAAAAAGGCTCTGCTTCCCGTCTGAAATTTGAAGATTCTGATCTGACTGGGCGATCCGGCATTGTTGGAAGCATCAAGTCAAAAGCCGGAAAAATCGCAAACACAGCAGCACTTTCCGGCAGTGCTTATATTCATGGTAAAATCCATGAAGTTGAGCATGAAAATTCAGCAGTTGAGGGAACTCATAAAGCGGAAATTTTGACAGAAAAAGAGATACGGGAGCTTCGAAATTATCAAAAAGGACACAGCCAAAGTAAACGTCAGAAGAAAAAAGCCAGCCGTCTGCAGGAATCCCCTCGTGGAGAGAATCCCACCCTTCATCCCGGGACACCGGTTCCCAAACAGGTTGAAAATAACAAATCCAGCCTGATGAACCGATTTTATCAGAAGCTACAGAATAAGAGGAAAGCTTCGGAAACTGCTATGGCAGCGAAACAGGGAAAAAAGGCAGGGGAAAAAACTGTATCTACTACAGGTACGATCATAGAAAAGGCCATCGTCAAGGTGAAAGATATTTTTGTCAATCACAAACACACCGTTTACGTGATTCTTGCACTTCTACTCGTTCTGATTTTACTTCTCTCCCAGCTTCAATCCTGTTCGGTGATGATTACACAATCCCTTGGCACAATTGCAGCATCCTCCTGGCCGGCTGATGATGAGGAAATTACCGCTGCTGATCTGTATTACACCCAATTGGAAGCCAATCTGCAGCACAAGGTAAATACCATCGAAAGCACTTATCCGAATTATGACGAGTACAATTACAACATTGGAGAAATTGGTCATGATCCAGTAGTGTTGATCAGCTACCTCTGTGCGAAGTATGGTTCTTTCAAAGCCAATGATGTCAAAAATGAACTGGATACGTTGTTTGCACTGCAATACCATCTTAATGTAGAAACAAAATCCGAACAGCGCACTGTGACCAAAACCGTCCGAGCTGGTGAATCCATCGGCATGGTCGTCACCAGCGGTTATTGCAACTGCTCTATCTGCTGTGGTCAATGGGCTGGTGGCCCTACCGCTTCCGGTGTATACCCAACCGCCAACCACACAATAGCGGTCGATGCCAGCAACCCTACCGTTCCAATGGGTACTGAACTCATCATGAACGGCACTTTATATAAAGTAGAAGATACTGGTGCGTTTGATCAGTACGGCGTTGATTTTGATGTCTACTATGATGACCATTCTGCCGCATCTGCTCATGGCCATCAAGCCTGGGAAGCCTTTTATGCCGGCGGGGATGGAGAAGAAATTCAGGTTACAACCACAGAAACTGTGCGCGTCTGCAATGTGACTCTCACTACAAGCAACCTTCAAAACCTCATCACAAACAGACTGAACAGCGACCAACAGGAACTTTATCAGATTTACGTTTCCACGCGCGGAAACCGTCAGTTTTTGGGCACTCCTCTCAATTGCAACTGGTATGGAAATGTCAGCAGTTATTATGGCTACCGTACTTCTCCTACCACCGGTGAAATCCAGCTGCATCGTGGTCTGGATATCGCCGTTCCCCAGGGAACAGAAATTCTTGCCGTGCAAGACGGCACCGTCAAAACGGTTGCTTATGATTCCAGCTATGGAAATTATGTAGTTCTTGAAAACAGCAGGGGCTATACAACCAAATACGCGCACTGTTCTGCTGTCACAGTATCTGCCGGGCAAACCGTCAGCACCGGAGATGTCATCGCTAAAGTAGGTTCGACCGGTAATTCAACTGGTCCACATCTACACATCGAATTTCTTTATAAAGGAGATTACTATAACCCCTATTTTTATCTGGGAGTTGGTTCCGGCACACTGCCTGGCGGCGGTGTCATAACGGAATTTCCTGGAGATGTAGATGCTCTCAGCGATGCGCAATTTGCGGCTCTCATTCATGAAGCAGAAAAATATCTTGGTATGGCGTATGTCTGGGGCGGCAGTTCTCCTTCCACCGGCTTTGACTGCAGCGGCTTTGTTTCCTATGTATTTACCAATTCCGGCGTCTACAACATGGGACGACGTACCGCGCAGGGCATCTATGATATCTGTACCCCTGTCAGCCCCACGGATGCAAAGCCAGGTGACATTATCTTCTTTACCGGGACTTACAACAGCGGATGTCCTGTCAGCCATGTCGGCATCTATGTCGGCAACGGGCAAATGATCCACTGTGGCGACCCGATTCAATACACATCCATTAACACATCCTACTGGCAAAACCACTTCTATGCATTTGGCCGAGTCGGAGGGTAAGAAAGGAGTACCAATTGAAAGCATTAAAAAAAGTTAATAACGAGATCGAAAAAGTCGAATCTCAGATTCAGCTTCTGCAGGCCCGGCTGCAGGAATTGAAAAATCAGCGAACTCAGCTGGAAAATGCGGAGATGATTGCCGCAATCCGGGATGCCAAATTTGATGCCAATGAAATGCTGGCTGTTATTGCAGCTATGAAAAAAGGCGGCAAAGGATTATCTGAATTGCTGCCCGCCAAATCCATTGAACAGGAGGAGTTTGAAAATGACCAGAACATTTAAACCCTATAAACTGATGCTTTCTATGGCTCTGTGCTTTATGCTTTTGATGGGAATGGCCACCAATGTTTTTGCATATGGCGGCCCGGAAGCAGAAACACCTATGGAAACTGAAGCTGCTGTACCGGAAAGTACCGCAGCAGAAACGGCGGATCAGCCGTTGACTCCAGAAGGCAATGCTGAGCTTTCTGATGATATGACTTATGGTGACAAGCAACTCATTACAGTAACGACTAAGGCTGGTAACTATTTTTACATTCTGATTGATCGAGCCAATGAGGATAAAACAACCAGTGTCCATTTCCTGAACCAGGTTGATGAAGCTGATCTCATGGCACTGATTGATGACGATGATACGTCGAACTCCAATGAAGCCAATGAAAATTCCGGTGCAATCCCGAACACTACAGTAGGCTCAGAAACTCCTGAACCGACTACGGAGCCTTCCCCCCAGCCGGAAGAAACAACGGCACCAACAGAACCGGAATCCAAAAGCAGCAATACTCCATTCGGGTATCTTATCTTAATTGTGATCTGTGCTCTGGCTGTCCTTGCATTCTATTTTTTCAAAATGCGGAATCGGGATACAGAAGAGGATGAGGATGAAACCACATACGGCGGCGAAGATCAGCCTGATGACGAGGAAGAAGAAACTGAAGAGGACACACAGCCCCAGCTGAATGATCCTTCTATGGAACCGATTTCCGAAGAAGAAAGAAATTATCCGAATCCCGATGATTTCCCCGATAGCAGCAACAACTGAATCATCCCGGCTGCCGTTTTCCGGCAGTTACCGCTTTAACCCGTGGGCAGCCAGCAATTTTCCTGGCTGCCCCATTTTCTATAAGGAGGCACCATGTCATATCAACTTGTTATTGCAGAAAAACCCAGTGTCGCGCAGTCCATCGCCAAAATTCTGGGTGTTATCAACCGAAAAGAAGGATATCTTGAAGGAAACGGATATCTCATTTCCTGGTGTATTGGCCACCTGATTGGTCTTGCCAATGCAGAAAGTTACAATGAAAAGTACAGCAAATGGTCAAAAGATGACTTGCCAATTCTCCCGGAAAACTGGATTTATGAAGTCAGCCCCGGAAAATCCAAACAATTCCGAATTCTGAAAGATCTGATGAACCGCAAAGATGTCACGGAGCTGGTCTGTGCTACGGATGCTGGTCGGGAAGGAGAACTCATCTTCCGGCAGGTATATGAAAAAGCTGAATGTCGTAAACCATTTAAGCGCCTCTGGATCAGTTCGATGGAAGATAAAGCCATTCGCAACGGATTTGCTTCCCTCTGTCCCGGTACAGACTACGACAATCTCTATGCTTCGGCCCTTGCCCGTGCCAAAGCTGACTGGCTGGTAGGGATCAATGGAACACGGCTTTATACTTCGCTTTATGGAACTCTGCTTCGAGTCGGTCGGGTACAGACTCCCGTTTTATCCATGCTGGTAGAGCGTGATGCAGCTATTCGCAATTTTCAGAAAACGCCTTATTGGAATGTCCATCTGAACTGTGGTGGTCTTACACTTCGCAAAGAGAAAATCTTTGATCAAGTTGAGGCAACCACCTTGCAAACAAAATGTCAGGGACAGACCGTCCAGATTTCCTCTGTTCAGACCACACAGAAATCTGTCGCTCCACCTCGACTCTATGACCTGACCACTTTGCAAAGAGAAGCTAACTGCTTCTTCGGTTATACCGCTCAGCAGGTACTGGATACCGTACAAAACCTGTATGAGAAAAAGCTCTGCACCTATCCCCGCACGGACAGTCAATTCCTAACCGAAGATATGTTAAATACAGCCACACAGTTAACCTCCATCTGCATTCATGTTCTTCCATTTGCTTCAAAATACTTCTATCAGCCGGATGTTGCACGCGTCATCAACAATAAAAAAGTCACAGATCATCATGCCATTATTCCCACAGAAGAGATTGCAAAAGCAGATCTTTCCCAGTTATCAGAAATGGAACGGAACGTCCTGTATCAGATCGGGATGCGGCTTTTATGCGCTACCGGAACCAAACATATCTATTTGGAAACCCTGATTTCTGCTTCCTGTGCTGGTGAAATTTTCACTACAAAAGGCAAAACAATTCAGGTAAATGGCTGGAAAGAAATGGAGCAGAGATTCCGTTTATCCCTGCACGCAGATCGGGATGAATCTCCTGCTAAGGAAGCGCCCCTTCCTATTGTCACGGAGGGACAGGTATTCCCCCATTCCCAGGTTACTGTCAGCAGTCACTTCACAACACCGCCCAAACCTTATACAGAAGATACTCTGCTCTCTGCAATGGAAACGGCTGGTAATGAATCTTTTGATGCCGATACAGAGAAAAAAGGTCTTGGCACCCCTGCAACGCGGGCCGGGATTTTGGAAAAGCTGGTTTCCAGCGGATATGTATGTCGAAAAGGAAGAAACCTGATTCCAACCGAAGCTGGTATCAATCTTGCTGCTGTTATGCCGGAATCGTTAAAGTCGCCAAAAATGACTGCAGAATGGGAAAATACCCTGATGCAAATAGAACGAGGCGAGGTCACAGATACCACCTTTCTGGATGGTATTACACAGATGGTAAAAAAACTGGTCACCACCCATTCTACCCTTTCTGATCAGGAACGCCAACGTTTTACTGCATCCTCTAATAGAGAAAAGCTGGGAGACTGTCCCTGGTGCCATTCTCCTGTCTATGAAGGGAAAGCCAACTTTTACTGTTCCAACCGGGAGTGCGGATTCTGTCTTTGGAAAAACAGCACCTATCTGTCCAACCTGAAAAAGCCCATGACCAGAAAAATGGCAGTGGATTTTCTCCAAGTAGGGCGTGTCCACGGCAAGGGATTACATTCTGCCAAAACCGGCAAAACATTTGATGCGGACATCGTTTTAACCGAATCAACTGATAAAATCGGGAAACGCATTCCCAGCTTCAAATTGGAATTTCCAAACGCAAGCAGTTCGTTATAAATGATATTTTCCAAGACATGATTTTCTTCCTGTTGCCGGAAATTAAGCTGGACATTTTTCTCTTCTCCTGAACTTCTGCTCAAACTGAACAAAAGTCACTTGCCCCTCTTCTTATCCTGCGCTACAATAAAGGCATTGACAGAAAGAAGGATCATACCCATGGAGCAAATGAACGAATATTCAGATCTCTCCCAGATACTTGCGCATCTGTGTGAAGATATTTCCCACGTTTACCATCTCAATCCGAAACAGGCAAAAACGGCTTTGATGCAAACACATTTCTATAAGTGCCTGACCAATCCGGCCAGCAGTTTATGGAAAAGTGATCCTGACCACCTGTTTCTTCTCTATCAGGATGAAGTAGAATATGGACGTCTACTGGACGATCCAGCAGAAGACGAAAGCAAAAAACTGTAAATCACCTGACAGTCAGGGGAATTCCCCCTGGCTGTTTCTTATGTGTAAAAACACGTTTCCTTTACGATGGATTCCCTCCCAAACGATTTTCAATGAGCAGGATTTTTTGTCTGCATCATTGTTTTTTAAGGAGCGTGAAACCATAAAATGAAACGACAAAAACACCACCAGCGATGCAAGCCGCGTCCCTGGTATCAGGTGCAGGATTACGGTTACCCGTTGGTCATTGCACCAATCCCATTAAACAATCTGAACCGTCATCCGCTGAAAGAAGAAGGTTTTGAACTGGAAGGCCGGTTTGCAGATCTTCGGGAATGGAGGTGGCTGTATGGCATCTAAATACCAGACTATGAGCGCTCTTTTTCAGCAAACAGCCAATGAAGTAACCAGTAACCCAGTTCGCTGGATGTCATTTCTGAATACCGCATCTTCCGTCTACAAATATCCCTTTTCTGACCAGTTGATGATCTACAGCCAGCGCCCCCATGCGACTGCCTGTGCCTCTCTGGAATTGTGGAACAAAAAGATGCGGCGATGGGTTAATCGGGGAGCAAAAGGTATTGCTCTGTTGGATGACAGCGGAACCTGGCCAAAACTCAGGTATGTCTTTGATATTCAGGACACCCATCCTGGAATCAATGGCCAGACTCCTTTTCTCTGGCGTATGGAGGAACGTCACCGCGAACCGATTCTACAACATCTGATTGAAACCTATGACCTGGACGAAACCACTTATCTCCTGCGGGATGCCCTGATGGAAGTTGCCCGAAACAGTGTCATGGATAATCTTGAGGATTATTTCACAGACTTCAAAACTTCAATTTCAGGCAGTTTTCTGGAAGAACTGGATGATCTGAATTTGCAGGTGCGTTTCCGCGATACCCTGATTGCCAGTGTCCAGTATATGCTTCTTTATCGTTGCGGATTTGATCCCAAAGACACCTTTGACCTTGAAGATTTCTCCTTTATCACAGATTTTAATACGCTTGCAACTGTCAGCCAGATCGGCTATGCCGTCAATGATGTGTCCAAACCTATTTTAATGGATATTGGACGCGAAATTCGTGCCTGTGAAATCGAAATCCAGAGGGTACGACGTCTGGATTTATCTTATAATAACAGAAACAGCGCAAAGCCTGAAAAATCAACCACTGAAGGAGGAACCGAACATGAAACTGAGCTACACCCAGACCGGGGATTATCTGATTCCGAATCTGATGATGGACGAGCAACCGACAACACCGCCGGGCAAATACGGAATGCTGCGCAAAACCTATCTGAAACAGCATCGGGGCGGGACATATCAGACACTGCTGATGAGCGGCAAGCTGAATCAGCATCTGCTGGAAATCGATCAGGAGGCGAACCGACAGATCGAGTTGCTGATGGAACAGCTTCTGGAGAAGAAACCAGCTCCCGACAAGCGCCTGAATCAGATAGAATGGATTCAGCACAGGAACGAACTGCGACAGATAGCCGAGGAGATCGTGCTGAACGACCTGGTATACCGTTAACCGATACGAAAGAACGATCAGAATCGGAAGCAGAGGGTGTGGAACCTCCTGCTTCTTTTTGTTTTCCGGTTTTTCCTTCTGCCGGAGAACAGATTGCAGAACTGGGCATATATGAAGCACCATCCATGCTATCGGAAACCGTTCCGGGAGAAGTGCTGGACGAGCTTCTCCGCTCCGGCGGCAACAAGCGACACGGACAGCTGCGAATTGCCGCTCTGTATATGGAAGATCTGACCAATGACCAGCGCACAGACCTGCTGGCAGCAGAATACGGTGATGGCGATATGGGCATCAAACTCCATGAGGAACACTTTGCCCTCCACTTTGACCAACATGGGATTCAGATTGCTCCAGGTTATACCATCCAGGAAGCCGGGGATAACAAAGCATTTGTTTCCTGGGCGGACGCCGATCAACGGATTCAAACACTGCTTTCCTGCGGAATGTATCTTCCCCAGGTTGTATTGGACAACGTTCTGGACAATGAACGGACAGAACTGGCCACTTCTCTTTTATACCTTTATCATGATTTCAATTATGAAGATCATGAATTTACTTATTTTGACCGTAAAGAATTGTCCGGTGGATACCCGGAAGCCACTGCACGATGGGCCGACAAGCTGGCTGATCCCAATCTGCTTCATCAGGAAATTGAAATTCTGTCCCATTTCCAAAAAGATCTGGAAGCAGACCAAACGCTTCTCCGCTTCCATTATCATAAAATCCCAAAGATGCTGGAACGTCTGCATCGGCTTACCTCTGCCGAACAGCGATATCAAGCCAATGAAGCTTTTATTCTGCCCAATCTATCCAAATTCATTACCGATGACCAGATCAATAGTTTCCTGCGCAGCCACGGTGGACGGGATTCCCGCCTGCGAACCTATTCCTTCTTCCTGCGTCATCCATCGGAAAAAGAACGATCTGACTTTCTCAAAGAAACGTATGGCACCGGCGGTCAAACTCCCGCTTCTTTTTCAGAGTATTCCAGCTCCGATTACGACTCCAAAGGGATAAAGCTGACACTATCTTCTCCCGATAGCCCGGTAGACACTGTACTTTTAAAGTGGCCGAAGGTGGAAAACCGAATCGATCATCTGATCCGCGAAAACCAATTTCTCAGTGGGGAAGACCGTACCTATTTTCGCTCCTTTGAGCGGGATCACCTAGTTATGGACATTCTCACATTTTCCGATGCCCTTCCATACTCGAACAGGAATCCGGGTTTTACGTTTGATTTTAACAGGGAGAAAGCAAAATCTGCCCTCTATCCCCTGGTTGATGACCCTGACGCGCTGGCAGATTTCATCCGTTCGATGGAACAGGCTTTTTCAGAACTGCCGGAGGATTATCGTTCTTATACTCTATGCCAGCGTATGCTGACAGAATTACAGGCCTATCGGGACGGCACGTTTACGCTTTTCCCGGAATTACAAGAGGAACCTCCTCTGGATCATAACCCGGTTTCTTTTGTCAGAGAACATCACCACATCAAAGAGCAAACAGACGGACAGCTTTCACTCAGTGATTTTCTCACTACAATGGATGAGCCGGAGGCACCAGCTTCACAAACGGAAAACTCCGAATCGGCACAGAAAAAAAGCCTTCCTATTCTTAATCTGACTTCTGAAAACGAATATAATGCGCTGAAAAAACAGTACCCCGATCATCTGATTGGTTTTGAGCAGAACGGTTCATTCGAATTCTACGGAGAAGATGCAAAATCGGTCGCTTTTGTTCTTCAGAACAAACTACAGGAAAAAGAGCTGACTACCGGTGGCACCGTTTCTGTCACTGGCATTCCCCGTAATTCCTGGGCAGCACCATCAAAAAAGCTATGGTCAATGGGTCACAACGTCTTTCTTGCTGCAGAGAACACCGATCATACACACTACGAATGCAAAGAGCTGCTGGCGAAAGATTACGTTCCAATTGGAATTGAACTGACCATAGACAATCGACGGTTTCAAGTGGAAAGCGTTAACTTTACCACACAAAAAGCCAGTTTGGTTGATCTGACATTTCTGCAGGCTATGGGCTTTCCCATCAATCGTTCAGAGTCTCTGGGATATATCCGTGATCTTGTGGAAGAACAGCTTCCTTCCGAACTTGAACTGCCGGAAGAAAAATCAGCGGTTCCCACCGCATCGGTCGTCCTCGAAAAAGACTCTGACATTCCGTCTGAAACAGAACAGCCCAAACAGGAAACTGCAGCTACATCCAGCGAGAATTCCCCGGTCCAGCCAGCTATCAACTTCCATATTACGGACGATGACCTTGGCGCAGGTGGGCCAAAAGCCAAATTCAAGGCAAATATTACCGCTATTCGTTTACTGCAGGATCTGGAACTGGATGGTCGCATGGCAACACCGGAAGAACAGGAAGTCCTCTCCCGCTATGTCGGATGGGGCGGCCTGCCTATGGCTTTTGATGCCTCCAATAAAGACTGGAAAGCTGAATACGAAGAACTGAAAAATCTTCTCTCCCCAGAAGAATACACAGCAGCCAGAAGTTCCACCCTTAACGCACATTATACTTCTCCGACTGTCATTCATGCTATGTATGACGCACTGGACAAACTGGGATTTTCTTCCGGGAACATCCTTGAGCCATCCTGCGGAATCGGTAACTTCTTTGGCTGCCTGCCGCAATCCATGCAGGAAAGCAAACTGTATGGTGTAGAGCTCGACTCCATCACCGGTCGGATTGCAAAACAGCTTTATCAAAAAGCTGACATCACCATAGACGGATTTGAAAAAACACAGTTTCCTGATGACTTTTTTGATGTGGTAGTCGGCAATGTACCGTTTGGAAACTATCAGGTAGCTGACCGGCGTTATGACCGCAATCATTTCCAGATTCACGATTACTTTGTAGCAAAATCGCTCGATCAGGTTCGTCCGGGCGGAATTGTGGCAGTCATCACTTCCAGTGGTACGATGGACAAACAAAGTACCCAGACCCGTGAATATCTGGCTCAACGAGCAGATCTGCTTGGTGCAATTCGACTGCCAAACAATGCGTTTCGTCGCAACGCCAATACCGATGTAGTAGCGGATATTCTGTTTTTCCAGAAACGGGATCATGCCCCGGTTCTTGCCCCGGAGTGGATCAATTTAGGGAAAACTGAGGATGGTCATACCATCAACCAGTATTTTGTCAGCCATCCGGAAATGATTCTGGGCCAACTGACTACAGAAAGCACCCAGTACGGCAAGCAGGAAGTAACCGTTGCTCCGATCCCAAATGCCAATCTGGAAGAACAACTTCACGAAGCTATTTCACATATCCAGGGCAGCATTACTGCTTATGAACTGAGTGATTCCGACCTGGATGAAGAAACCATCTCCATTCCTGCAGACCCCAATGTGCAGAATTTCAGTTTCACTGTATTAAATGGTGACGTGTACTATCGTGAAAACTCCCGCATGAATAAACTGGCGCTGCCTGCAGCAACTGCCGGCCGTGTATGCGGCATGGTGGAACTGCGCGATACCACACGAAAACTTCTGAATCTGGAATTAGCGGATGCTTCCGACTCAGAAATTCAGACACAAATGGCACTTCTCAATGCCCAATATGACCAGTTCACCAAGAAATACGGACTGCTCAATAGTACAGGAAACCGAAGAGCTTTCAATCAGGATGCATCCTACAGCCTCCTGGCATCTCTTGAGATTCTGGATGAAGAAGGGAATCTGGAACGCAAGGCAGACATTTTTACCAAACGTACCATCCGAAAACCGGAGCCTGTAACTTCTGTAGATACTGCAGTAGAAGCTCTGACAGTCTCCATGGGTGAAAAAGCCCATGTGGATCTGGACTATATGTCCGAACTGTATGGAAAATCAAAAAAGCAGATCTATGAAGAACTTCGCGGCCTGATTTTCCAGGAGCCGGTATCTGGTCAATGGCAGACAGCAGATGAATATCTGTCCGGCAATGTACGGAAAAAACTGGCGATTGCACAGACTTTTTCCGAAAATCACCCGGAATTTCAAATCAATGTAGAACATCTGAAACAGGTACAGCCACCGGATATTTCTGCAGCAGACATCTCTGCCCGGCTGGGTGTCAACTGGATTGATGCAGAAATTATCAATCAGTTTATGGCAGAATTATTGCAGACACCGGGACGCTTTCTGCGAAATGACGATATTAAAGTTCTTTATTCCCCAATCACAGATCAATGGCGAATCAAAGGAAAAACACTGGATTCCAACAATCCTGTAGCCAATGTTACCTATGGTGCCAAACGAGCATCCGCTTACCGACTTTTAGAAGATGCTCTAAATCAGCGTACCACCAAAATTTATGATACTGTTCCCGGTGAAAATGGAGAAGACCGAAGGGTAGAAAACCCCGAACAGACAATTCTCGCCCAGCAAAAGCAGGATGCTATCAAAGAAGCCTTCCAAAGCTGGATTTTCCGCAACCCGGAGCGCCGGGAACAGTTGACCAAACGTTATAACGAACTATTCAACTCCATCCGCCCTCGGGAATATGACGGAAGTTTCCTGACGTTTCCGGGCATGAACCCGGAAATTCATCTCAGGCCTCATCAGAAAAACGGTGCTGCCCACGTTATCTATGGGAATAACACCCTTCTTGCCCACTGTGTTGGAAGCGGAAAAACCTATACCTGTATTGCTTCTGCTATGGAATCCAAGCGGCTGGGCCTTTGTCAGAAGAGCCTGTTCGTGGTTCCCAACCATTTAACCAGCCAATGGGGAGCGGACATCCTGACCCTCTATCCCAATGCCAAAATTCTGGTAGCTACTAAAAAAGATTTTGAACCGGCTAACCGCCGTAAGTTCTGCAGTCGAATCGCCACCGGAGATTATGACGCCGTCGTAATCGGGCATACCCAGTTTGAAAAAATTCCCCTGTCCCCAGAACGTCAGGCTGCGCTGATCCAGCAACAGATTGACGATGTTGTAGCCGGGATTTCAGCAGCAAAAGAAGAAAATCAGGAACGTTTTACCATCAAACAGATGGAAGCCACCCGGAAACGTCTGGAAGCAAAGCTGGAAAAGCTGACTCAGAGCAAAACAAAAGATGATGTTGTGACGTTTGAACAGCTTGGTGTTGACCGCTTGTACGTGGATGAATCTCAGGAATTCAAAAATCTCTACTGCTTCACAAAAATGAGTAACGTAGCAGGTGTTGCCACCACTGACGCACAAAAATCCAGTGACCTTTATATGAAATGCCAATATATGGATGAGCTGACCGGTGGACGCGGCATTACTTTTGCAACCGGAACTCCCATCTCCAACTCAATGACTGAGCTGTTCACTCTGATGCGTTATCTGCAGGCGAATACGCTCCGTGACATGGGGCTACAGCATTTCGATGCCTGGGCAGCACAGTTTGGCGAAACCATAACCGCAATTGAGCTTGCACCGGAAGGAACAGGCTATCGGGCAAAAACCCGATTTGCCCGGTTCTATAACCTGCCGGAACTGATGAGTGTCTGGAAAGAATGTGCTGACATTCAGACCTCCGATATGCTCAACCTTCCAACTCCGAAAGTCCAGTATCAGGATATTGTATTAAAGCCGTCTGAAGAACAGTCTGCCATGGTATCTTCTCTGGGGGATCGAGCGGAAATCATCCGCAGCGGCGGGATCGACCCAAGCGTTGACAACATGCTCAAAGTGACTAATGATGGCCGCAAACTCGCATTAGATCAGCGTCTGATTAACCCGCTTCTCCCGGATCAGCCCGAAAGCAAAGTCAATGCCTGTGTGAATCAGGTTTATCAGATCTGGCAGGAAACCAAACCAGAGAAATTGACCCAAATCATCTTCTGTGATCTTTCCACACCAAAAGGGGACGGTTCTTTCAATGTCTATGATGACATCCGAGAAAAGCTGGCCGCCAAAGGCATACCACGGGAAGAAGTTGCTTTCATTCATGAAGCATCAACCGATGTACAAAAAGCAAACCTGTTTTCCAAAGTCCGCAGCGGTCAGGTACGTGTAATCCTCGGCTCCACTTCCAAAATGGGGGCTGGAACCAACATTCAGGATTTACTCTATGCCATGCACCATCTGGATGTTCCCTGGAGACCCTCAGATGTAGAACAGCAGGAAGGTCGTATCCTCCGTCAGGGAAACAACAATCCCAATGTCCGAATTTTCCGTTATCTGACCGAAGGCACCTTTGATGCATATATGTGGCAGATTTTGGAGAACAAACAAAAATTTATCTCCCAGCTGATGACCAGCAAATCTCCGGCCCGTTCCTGTGAAGATGTGGATGATGCCACTTTAAAGTTTGCCGAAGTCAAAGCTCTTGCTTCCGGCAACCCACTGATTATGGAAAAAGTTGAACTGGATACTCAGGTCACAAAACTAAAACTTATGAAGTCCAATCACATCAGTCAGCACTACCAGCTGGAAGATGCTCTATTAAAAACCTATCCAAAGCAGATTGCAGAATGTACCGCACTGATAGATGGCCTCACAGCTGACCTGAAGCAGGCCAACACCCAGCTTCCGCAGGATACGGAACATTTTTCTATGACCATTGCCGGCAAGGTTTACACAGAACGCAAAGATGCAGGTACCGCAATTATTGCAGCCTGTGCCGGATTGAAAGCGGTTGACAAAGGTGGAATGATCGGTTTTTATGCCGGATTTTCTCTCCATGTACAATTTGACAGTTTTTCCCAGCAGTATCATCTGAACATTAAAGGGCGAACAACTCATTCCATTGAAGTTGGTACAGATCCTTCTGGAAACATCACCCGAATCAATAACGCGCTGAATGGTCTGGGCAGTGCCCTGGACAAAGCACAGGATCGTCTCTCTGATCTCCATGCAAAGGTTGCTTCTGCCCAAGAAGAACTTGCTCGACCATTTCCTCAGGAAGAAGAACTGGCAGAAAAACAGGCACGTTTGAACGAAGTTAATGCCAAATTGAATATGGACAAACCCAATCCTTCCAAACTTTCAGACCCGCATCAATCGAAATCGGAAATTTCCGTTGGAACAACTGTCATTGCAATAAAACCTGGTATTTCAAAAGCCCAAGCTGTTGCCTATGCAGATCAACCCAAAAAATCTTCACTCCTTACACGTCTTCACGAAAAGCAGACACAGCTTACCAAACATCTGGATTGCCCTGCACGATCCCCTCATGACAAATCTCAATCCCTATAATCTCGATTCTGCCGGACATGCAGCACTGTCCGACAGAATCATTTAAAAAGGAGGTATTCAACCATGCCCGATTATAAAAAGCAGCAACAACAGATCAAGGAAACCACCGATAAACTGGAAACTGGTATCCGGGATTTTCTAAGCAGTGACAAATTTCAGGATTATCTGAAAGTCATGTCACGATTCCACAATTACAGCTACAGCAATTCTCTTTTAATTGCCATGCAGAAACCAGATGCCACTCTGGTTGCCGGATTTGGCAAATGGAAATCCATGGAGCGCTACCCTATGCGCGGAGAGCACGGAATCAAAATCTTTGCACCGGCACCCGTTAAAGAGAAAGAAGAGCGTGAAAAGATTGACCCGGACACCAAACTGCCGGTATTGGACGAAAACGGAGATCCTGTCATTGAGGTAGTAGAGATCAAACGCCCTCGATTTAAGGTCGTGACTGTCTTTGATGTCAGTCAGACTGACGGCAAACCGCTTCCCGATCTGGGGATCAATGAGCTGGAAGGTCAGGTCAACAATTTCGCCCAGTTTTTTGAAGCGTTGAAACGGACTTCCAATGTCCCCATTGAACTGGAACCGATGGATGGCAGCAAATTTGGTTACTTCAGCCCGGTTGAAAAACGTATTGCCATCCGGGAAGGAATCAGTGAAACCCAGATGATTAAAACTGCTGTACATGAGCTGGCACACTCCCGCCTGCACGATATCGACGAGACAGCAAAACCATCCGGCAAACTTCCCACAAAAGACCGGGAGACCAAAGAAGTAGAAGCAGAAAGCGTTGCTTACACGGTCTGCCAGCACTTTGGTATCGACACGGGTGATTACAGTTTTGGGTATGTTGCCACTTGGTCAAGCGGAAGGGAACTCCCTGAATTGAAGGCATCCCTTTCCACCATTCGCAGTGCCGCAGCCTCTTTAATCAATGAGATTGAGGAAAATCTGATTGCCCTCCAAAAAGAACAGACCAGAGAAGCAGAAAACTTACAGACGTCCCCGGAGAAAAATGTGCAGGAGCTTTCTGGCACTGCCTGGCATTATTACATCATTCCTGATCTGATGACATGGGCCAGAGCAACCCCTGAACAGGAAAAATCCAAACTCGAATCTTTTGAAAACTTTGAGCAGGCTGCGGATCGTTTCCGTGAACTCCGAAACAACGCATATAATAAAGAATCAACCATGAATGAGGATACACAGATTCCATATGCCAGACTGACTTTTGGAATGCAACGTGATAATCCTCCCAGCGCCGTTGATCTACTTCATGTTCGTAACAATCAGAATGTATTGATCGAAGATTTCATCCACCGTACCCCTGATCCGGCTATTCCAGGCACTCTTTCCCGCCTTGCTTCTGAAATTGGATTTCAGCAGGTATTGCATCACCGGCAAATGACTTCGGAAGAAATAAAAGACTTTACCCGCGCACACTTTATTGACCAGATGAGACAAAGTAATCTGACAGAGCAACAGCAACAGTCTTATCTTGATAGTTTTGATTCTGTCTATGAGTCTGGCCAGTTGGATTCCCTAAAACCCTCCACGAACCAGCAGGCAATTACGGAACTGGTCAATTTTTCCGACTGGGACAACTCTTATTTTGAAGTATCTGATTCCTGGGAACGATTTGCAGCGGATCTTGATCACTTTGCACGCGATTATGATCCCTATGAATATGCCGATACAAATGACGGCAATTCCACCTGCTCTGACATTTACAAAAGTCTCACGGAAGGAAAAGTTGACTATCTGAAAGAATGGCTGAGCAGTATCGCACGGGAAGAATCCGAATACAGTAGCGAAGCTTCTGTGTTGATACAACGACTGGAAAAACTGACCGATTCTTTAGAGAACGCCAAGACCATAGATACGCCTGCATCGGAATCCACTCATTCTGAACAACTCCGGGAACCGCAGGAAGTTGTATATCAAATTGAGCAAAAATACCTGCAAATACAGCGTGCTTCGGACAAAAGCTGGGATTACACGATTTATGATTCCCAGCTTCATAATCAGGATGGCGGACAGATCGGAGACCGCTCTATGAGCCTGTCCCAGGCAAGAAATGAAATTATTACTTCCCATAACCTTCCTGACAATGTACCACTGACCGGGATTCCCACAGAACGATTTTCTGAAATGCTGGAGCAAAAAGAACAGGATTTGAAATGTCCGATTTATCCTTATTCACTGATGGATGCCAGATCCCGCGGTGAACTGGATGAATGGAGAAAAAGCCACAATGCTACCTGCGAATGCGCGCATCAGTTCCAAACAGACTATTGGCGTTTTTATGAAGATCGCAAAGTTCCTGAATTTTTAAATTTCATGATTGACCGATATGGAATGGATCGCGTCAAAATTGTTCTTGCCAGCAATATCCAGCTGGCTTCCCACGATGGACGGTATCACCCGGAAATCAAAGAAGCTGCATCAAAAATCAGTGTTCCTGGTGCAAATCCCGATTCTTCACATGATCGGCGTCTGGATTATCTGGTCACCTGCCACCCAGTAACTCTGGATGTTGCTATGCGGGAAGTCCTTGAGATTGATGCAAAACGCTCTGCTGTTCATACCGTCAATCACACAGATCAGAAACAGGAAATTCAGAACAAAGCAATTCTGGCTGACAAACCGAAAGCCCGCACTTCTATTCTGGCCAAACTCCGTGCCAATCAAAAATCTATTGCGGAACTGGATGCCAAAAGCCGAAAACCAGACCGTGATAAGCCCGAATTATAAGAAAGGATGGAACAAAGCATGAAATACTCGATTGAAGAAATGAACCTGATATGCATTTATCTGGCAGACAGCCGCCGTGAGACTATCGCCAATCTGCAGGATGCCCGCTCCGATGTAGATGACCCCGATATGCTTCAGCTGATAGAAGAAACCATTTTGTATCTGGAACATATAAACGATGAGGAATTCCAGTCCCTTGATTTCGTACCGGACTGGGATGATGAACCAGGAGGTGAAAACGATGCTGCTTTCAGCGTATGAACGGGAAACTGTAATCAACTATAACCAGAACGATCCGGAAGCCAGCATTTATACCTTTGATCCGAAGCTCATTGTACGGTTGGAAAAACTTGCTTCAAAATATCCTCAGATGTTCCGGTTGGAACACAAGGGGAAATTCGGAGAAGTCACCTATACCATTCCCAAGAAATATCTCTCTATCCGGGAACCGGTCAGCGAAGAACGTCGGCAGGCTGCAAGGGAACGCGCCCTTTCCGGTCATTTTACACCTCCATCAAGGAGAAAGCATCCCACAACAGAAACCGAGCCGAAGAATAGGGAATAACCGCTATACCCAATGTAAAATTTTTTCCCGCAAGAATCAATACACCATAGAAGGAGGATACTATCATGAATAAAATTAATTTTGATCTCTACCAGGTCAAATCCGGCGATGAATACCGTGATGAATTGTTTTCCAATCTTTCCCTATTAAAGCGCCTGGGAAAGAAAGTTGATCAGGCAAACTATGACAAGGTTTATTCTGGAACAGTCGATACCGTAACTGCCGATGGAGTTTCCAAAAGCACCGGAGTCATTCTGGAGAGCCTATTTGAACGGTTTAATCTGGAATTTCCTGCAGACTATCGTGCTCGATCCATGTCAGTCAGCGATGTCGTTGTCCTGCATGAAAACGGTGTAGATACAGCTCACTTCTGTGATTCCATCGGATTTGTGGAAGTTCCGCAATTTCTTCTTCCTGCGCCTACAGTAAGTCTTGAAACCACCGGCTTAACTGTGGACGGTCATTTTGGCACATGGCACACGATTGACACAATGGAGATTGGTGGCAAAAACTTCTACATAATGGAACATGAAGAATTTGGTTCCAGCGTTGCCAACATTGTTGTCGATGAAAACGGCAGGCTGATCGCTGAAGATCTCTGGCATGGCATGACACCTGCCATTGAAAAAATGATTCTTGACGAACAGCTCCTTGCTCCATCAAAAACTGCCTTCCTGCAAGAACGCACAGCGGACGCAGACACAGGAAGCCAGACTCTGCAGAAAGGCTCTAAGCCGGAAAACTATCTGAAAAATGCAGAAGAATATCAGGAAGAAAATTATGATTGCATTGATGGCCGAATGAGCAGCCAAAACAAACTGACCCCTGGCGATGACACAGAAAGCAACCCCGAACAACGCCCCTCTATTCTGGAAAAGCTGCATGACAAGCAGTTGGAGATTTCCACAAAAAGCACTGATGCTGTACCTACTCGCGCAAAAGAAAAATCTAACGATGTTTCTCTCTGATTGTTCGTAGGCAACATGAAGCCCCTGAAATGGAACGGATTCCATCCGACCATTTCGGGGGGCTTTCTCATTCGAATTTCGGTTTCGGAACATCATTCCACTTAACCTGATTCCACTCTTTCAGCTTCAGTTTCATCTGTTCCAACTCTTTGCTACGGTCAGCTACTTGTATTTGATCAAAAAGATCAATCTTGGCATGGAGAGTAAAAGTCTTATTTTCATTTGCGCTGATTTCAAACATATCGCTTTCCAACGCCAAAAATGCCATTGCCTGTCCAATCCGGGTGTCTTCTGATGCGGTCTTGCATATCAGATTTCCCGCATAACTCAAATCTGCAACCATTCTTTCGTCATCTATATCCAGCGAAATTCGACTGCCTGTTGCCTGTGCTTCCTCATCCAGTATCTGATAAAGCATCAACACTTTTTTCCGTTTTTTCTCATTCAGTACTCTTTGAAACTGGGAATTTGATAAATCTGCAATTTCAATGATTTTTTTCATGTCTTCATGCAAAACTTCTTTCTGCTCGGGTGTCAATCTGTCCAAGGAACCAAAGGCATCCATTTCGTCCTTATACGCCTGAGCATAATCCGCTTCCTGATGCATCCAATGTCCTCCTTCTGCTTGTTTAGCATATTTTAAAATTTAAAGAACATATCTTTTCTCCATTTATCATATCATAAACTGTAACCGTATACAACGGATATAGATTATTAAAATATTGTGTATCCGTATGTACAATATTACCATAACTACGGAAGGAGGGAAGTCATGGAACTGGACTACAAAGCCATTGGCAAGCGAATTAAAATCGCCAGAATCCAAATGGATCTAACGCAGGAATCCCTTTCGGAAATTGTTGGAATTTCTCCAACCCACATGAGTAATATCGAAACCGGCACCACAAAGGTAAGCTTGACAACGATTGTGACCATAGCCAATGCGCTTCAGGTTACCGTCGATGATCTTCTCTGTGACAATGTAATCCGCAGCAAAGTACAATTCCAAAAGGATGTTGCTGCTTTACTTGAAAGCTGTGATGATTATGAAATCCGCATTGTGAAAGATACTGTGTCTGCCCTGCTGGACAGTCTGCGCCGGGGCAATAACTTGAAAAACCAGACATATACGAAATAGCTGGGGCCGTTTTCAAAGCGGTTCCAGTTATTTTATTATTACAACTGACTGCACGCATTGTTCCAGTTACAATGTTCTCCTTTTAGTTTACATTCGTTACACAAAGGTTTTTTTGTACAAATCATCCCCTTGTCATCTGCACAGAATAGCCAAAGAACTGCATCAATCTCACTTGAAAGGTATCCAGTTTCTTTAGAAATTCGATCAATAATTTCGATGGCTTCGATTTCTCCAGCTTCTTTGTTTGGAGAATAACCCAGACGGTCCTTCCCTAATAATCGGCATATATGGGTATCTGGCTTTATTGCATCAATACCAACATTCCGCAAATATTCCATAGCTAAGGCCAGGCCCATGGTATGTAATTTGTATTTTAAACTATTGGCAAGCAAATCTGCAATTTCAACAGGTGTTCCGCTGGTAACAAACCGATCCAAACTTCCAAACTCATTTTCTATTTTTTCAAGTTTATAGATGTTGCTGTGTAAGGCTTCCATCTGATTCCTGATATTGCGATTACCACATTTTATTTTCTGGATTTGCTCAACAAAAAACTCTGGAGGTGTATTCAGTATTCTCTCTTTATCATAATCAAAAAAGATTTTATCTATCTCTTCAATATTCCTCTCAACCTGATCCCATCGACGGTTATTCGTCAAAAGAGAATATATCATAGCTCGAATATGTTCTGACATTGAAAACTGCTTTCCTGCGGAACGTGCTTGTATCCATTCCAAATGAGTCATAGTTTCAACGGAAATATGCTTTTCTTGCAACATTTTTTCAATTCTATTTAATATTTCCATACTGTTGTTCATTCGGATTCTCCTGTCTTAGCAAACTTTTCTCCCATCTTACTTAATGATTCCATATGTTTTCATCATCTTAAGACGTTGATTGCCTATCTGAATACTTTCTGCAGCATCATTATTTAATACCGTCTGCGTTTCTTTTCGGTATTTCCATATGCGATTAATCCATGCAATTGGCAATAAGTATGGATGCTTTTTCAAATATGGGTAACGACCTTCCATATTTTGAACAGTTGGAAACAATGTCTTTATGACAAAATGGCTGGATTTCTTTCCCTGTTTTTCTGAAGAAACAGCATTTAACGTAATATTACTGCTGTGTTTCCGGCTCATCGTACCATCGCCATAAATTCCAGCCTCCAGCAGATCATCCAGCATCAACTGCTCATCTACCTGAATTTCCTGCCATTCTTGCGGATAACCGGCCCGGCTCGGATCAAAGGTCAGATACTTCTGGCCAATTTGAAACAGAGCTGCCGTAAACAGATCAGCATGGATCTCTCTGCATTGCTGCAGAATCCTAATCCAGTCGATCTCTTTTCCATAGGCGTTCGCAAACAGGACAATATCACAGACCTGCCGGATTCCAAAGCCACTATGCAAAAAATGCTTAAACGCATGGCAAATCAGATAGAATAAATGGTCTGTATATCCCATTGTAACAACCTGTTTTCCATCGATGGATAACTTGATTGCCCTATCATGAACATTTTTGAAAAAACGATTTAAGTCTCCATACGCAGTGGATTCAGGAGGGAAAAGGCACTTATGCAATTCAATGTAAATCGGGCTTCCTGGCTTTCCATACGGAACTTCATGCTCAGACTGAATATCCTGCGTTGGGTCAGCGGGATGCATCCCATAATCCAGCATAGCCTGATGACACAAC
The DNA here is from genome assembly GCA_051880095.1 of Bariatricus sp. Lineage (GTDB taxonomy): Bacteria > Bacillota > Clostridia > Lachnospirales > Lachnospiraceae > Allocoprococcus. The sequence goes on from JBJENH010000157.1 coordinate 28,787, forward strand.
TCAAACTCTTCTTCAGGAATCAATACATCTTCATCCCCAGACATCCGGTAATCTGGATTTGGATATAAATTGCGGCATACAATACCTTTCACTACCAATGCCTGAACGCCCGCCTTCTGCAGATGCTGAAACAGACCCAGGAATTCATTGGTTTTCATTGTCTGTAACATGACAGAACGAATCGTTTGTTGTTTAGCGGACATGAAAACCTGCGGCTCCATGTTCCGGGCCGCAGGGCAATCATATACTGCTTCATAAATCAGTGGAAGCACCTGATGCGTAGTTGCAATCCGAAACAACTCAATCCAATCCTGTGATTCCAGTTCTTCACTCCATGATACTTTCTCATTTTTCAATGCGGCTTTTAAAGCCGGCAAAAACATATCTTTCTTTACGTCCATAGACCTCCCTCTGGCACTCCATCCTGTCAAATCACTTTGGAAAGATGTCTACCGTCACAACTTCAGGTATATTATTAAACCTTGGTACCGATTCTGTGTTTCCCAAACCCGTTGATAAAACCATCGTAGAACTTCCATCTGCAGAAGAATACAGCCCCTGCAGCCTGCCTGGGAACCATCCCATGTCCGGCGCATACACACCGCCAATCAACGGAAGGATTACCTGTCCACCATGAACATGACCAGAAAATATACAGTCCACATCCCATTCATCCAGTCCATCGTTGAGTAACCAGCAAACCGGCATGTGACACATTAAAATCGTGTATAAATCCGTGTTCTGAAAGTCCGACAGGAAAGCGCACTCTTCCGGGTCGGCTTCGTTTGTTTCCAGATATTTTTCCGGGAGACAGTAACCATAGATACCACCTAAGCGGATTTTTTGACCATTGACTTCCAGATCCTGATACTGCCTGTCCAATACCACAGCCCCGGCATCTGCATAAAGCTGGACAATATCTGTGCCGTAATTCTGCTGATATTCTACTTCATGATTGCCCAAAGACACATACACAGGAGCAATTTTACTAAGGGCAGAAATCAGGTCTGTTGCTATATCTGTCCTTGATTCGTTAGCATTTAACAGATCTCCGGTGATCAAGATTAAATCCGGCGATTGCTCTGCTGCCAGATCAATCAAACCTTGATTGTTTATTCCAAATTCATTGTTATGTATATCTGTAATCTGAACGAATCTAATCTGTTTCTGGATTTTTTTTATTTGAATTCTATATGAAATAGAGATTAACGAGTAATTTGATTGATAGAGGTTTCTTCCTATTAAAGCTACAAAAACCAGCAACACACTTAAAAAAAAGCAAGAAACCCACTTATGCTGCTGTAACCGTTCCATATTAACACCTAATCTTCGAAATAAACTGAATTTTATAAAATTGATGCATATCATACATTTAAAACAATATATCAGAATTATTCAAACCACACTTCAAAACTTACAATATTAATTATTATTTAAACATATTTTGATTTTTCGCACTAACAATATAGATTGTTCTATTAGTTTGTCTAGCAAAGATCTATTATCTTTCCAATCGCTTAGTGCTAAAACATCTGAAGCTGACATAAAATATGCCTGGTTTCGCTTTATGAATGATTCAAAATGTTCAAACTCTTTCTCCGTTGTAAAACTTGGATGCAGAATAAATGTATAAATTCCAAAAGGAAGAAACTTTCTTGCAGTATCAAAAATGCTTGGTAAAAATAGCATTTCGTCCCTGCGAAACGGATAAAGTGCATATCCATCTGAAATAAAGTCAAATCGTTTGCTATCCCTACATACTTGAACAGTTATATTATCAAATGTATGACCCGGAGCGAAAAAACAAGTCGCCTTGACTCCATGATCCATAAGCACATTAAATCCCTTTTCTATAATTTCTTTTTGCTCATTATAGCTCAATCCTATAAATTCTGAATGTATATTATTGCCACAATCATGATACACATGATTATAACCATGTTGAGCTATCGTCCAACCCTTATGTTGCCATTCAAGTACCTTATCCCAAAAGCAATTATCATAATTCCATACAAACAACTCGTCTTTACAATCCGGGATAACTCCAACAATAGGTTTCACATTATATTTATCCAAAATCCTTTCTATCCTATCCCAACCATCAGGATTCATTTTGGGATTTGCATCGTCTAATCGTATTATATACCCCAATTTTTTACTATATTCCAACTTCTTTGTCCACATATTTTTCCCTATTTCATTTATCATATTTTTTCTCCAATTAAAAATCTGCTTTAAATTTTCTAATAATTTCTGTAAGTGCCATCGCTATAAAATTCACAATTGCAAAGTTCAATAATACAACAATGACAGAATTCATATTAGAAAAACCAAATATGTAATTAAATAAATGCAACCGCTCAATTGACCCTTTCCAACGTTAGTTGATGCTTTGCTTTATTTCCTTTCCAACCTTTATTTCATGATATTAGCATTGATGCTATTTCCAATTCCAACTAATTTTCCAAGTATTCTTTCAATTATTTTATGTTTAGCACCCTTTTGGACTGTATCTTCTTGAATCAACGGAATTGCTACCCCAAAATCATTTTCAGCAATCGTTTTCAAAACAACACTTCGGCTGTCTTTATGAACTGCCGATTTCAGCATAGACTGATTCTTATACGACGCCTGCTCCAGAGTTACCTGTTTGCATTTTATATTTTCAGCAATTGTTTTAAACAGTTTTTCACCTTTTGAAGTATGTGTTAATATAAGCGATGTTCCTTTATTGTCATCCATCTTCGGATCAATATCCCAAATTCCCCAAAAATCTGCCAATGTTATATCACTAGTTCGATCATACCCTTTAAAAAGGCAATCATCACAACATTCTCGCAAAATGTAATCACCCACAAATAAGCGCATAAATGAATCACTGTCATTCTTACATAAATACCGTTTCCCATCTGAATATACAAATTCAACGGAGTAAGAATAACGGCTCCATCCACTTTCTTTACTTCTCAAATTAATTGTCTTTGGACGTATCCCATTGTTATCGTTTTCCGCTCTGTATTGAATATACTTATCCCATACAATTGGAGAAGGAACACCATGACATACAAAATCAATACAAATAAGGTTCTCGTAATCTCGCCTTAAAAAAGATTTTAATCCGGCCACTTGGCAAGGCGTTCCAGAAAAAAGTACAATTTTCTCTGTATCTAAAATCTTTTTTATCGTTTGAAAACTATATCCAAGAATACTCTGCGAATATTTTGCTCCCCGCAATTTCCCAATATCGTCTCTATTATCTATCTGAATATGTCTAACAACGCCATTTTCATCATAGCTTGCTCCGTAAACAGTACCACCTGCCTTCAGAACAGAAATTGCCAATTCTGAAAAAATGCCTCCTGATGAACTCTGTAAACGAGTATACTCATTTTTTGTATAAGCAGCGTAAGCTATTGTCACACATTTGCCAAGTTCTTTTTCTTTGCGTACCGGACATATACTTTCACATACACCACAGCTAATGCATTGTGATATGTCTACTATTTTCGGAAACATAAATCCTACTTCGTCTGTCTTCATTTGAATACACTGATAAGGACAACTGTTAACACAAGCCGTACATCCAGTACAATGATGCTTACTCGCAAGTTCAGGCACAGTTATCACCTCCTATTTTAAAGCATTTTCTATATACTCTAGGAATTTCTTTTGTTCTATTTTCAGACGAGACTCAACATTACTATAGTCGCACCTCAAATAATCATTCTCACTCACAAGATGCTCCCATCGATTTTGAAAGCCAAATTTAGCGAGCAGTGTATCTAGCCGCGAAGTCATATAGTCAGCTTTTCCTTGCCGTTCATACACAACGAACGGTTTTGAAAAGATAATAGAAAATGCTATACAATGAAAAGAATCTGAACAGACTAGCGCAGCATGACTGACTAATGAAATAAATTCACCTGGTCCAGCAGAATATAATTCTAAAATATTTTTATTAAGCAATTCATAAATCTCATAACCATTCTCTTTTGCCCATACATCAATTCGATTTTCATTTGACTCATCACCTAAGTAATATTTTAAAACATACGGCCTTGAACAATTTACTCGTGGTCTCTTAGAAACTTTTAACCATTCATCTTTGCTGAGCATCAAAACAGGATCAATTAAAACCGGAACGTCCCTTCCCGTTAATTTTTTAACAATTTTCTGGCCAGCAACTTCACGAACAGAAATATGGGAAAAGCTAGATAAGCCTTCAATATATACAGGTTTCCATTCTTCAGGAATTTCTTCTACGCCAAAACTTCCTGATATTCCTACCTTCTTTCTATCTTCAGCAAATCTTAAAAAGTAATCATGAAATTTTCTAAAAGCAAAATGATAATTCCAAATTTGATCGCTACCCGCAAAAAATAAATCAAACTCATCATTTAGTTTATTTGGGAGTTCTTCCGTTCCATAATAGTGTCTTGTCGGTATTTTTTTATTCCAGCTGGTAAAATTTGCCCAACGAGTAATATCATTTCCAAAGCGTTTTTCAGCCACCGACGGAATAATACCACAAAGTATCTTTATCACTTCTTCCTTAGCCTGTACAATATAACTCTTGTTATTAGACGCAGCTTCCTTATGTGTCGCAAAAGTAGTTACTTTACATCCATATTTATTTGTAAGAATATAGTATAGCGCATAGTTCTGCAACCTATTACCATAATTTGCATTATCCACTATCGTGACAATTCCAATTTTCATAATTTCCCACTCTTATCCCCTTATATTATTTAGTACTTCTCTTATCTTTCTAATATATGCTTCAATATAAACGAGATAAGGATAATAACGAACCATGAAAGCTTCGTAATAATCCCTTCCATACATCTCACGCACCTTATTTGCCGCATCTAATAAATTCATCTTATATATTTGGGGCACTTTTCTATAAATACCAGCTTTACGAGCCATAATGGCATATTTTGCTATTAGCACGGTTTTAAGATCTGATGCCAAATTAACAAGTTCTATATCTGAATTACGTTTATAAAATTCTATAGCCTCATCTAGAGCAATAATATCATCGTATCTTTTATTAGTAAAAGAAGATCTAGTTATCCCATTTACATTGCAATTATAACCGTATAGGTATTCTTGTATTTCTACAACTTTTTTACATCCATATAACAGTTTATATACAACAAACTGGTCTTCATGAATTCTTCCTTCTGGAAACCTCACATTATGAAATAATCTACGTGGATATAATTTCCCCCACAAAGTAACCATGCTTAAAGCATCATTTTCACAATCACTCGTATAAATCTGTTTGCAGGCTTCTCGCCCCGAAAAGCAATGAATCATCCCCATCGATTGAAATGTTTCATCAAACTTCTCAAAAAGGTACTTAAAATCACAAACACTAACATCTGCACTGTAATCTAGCAATGCAGAATGAAGTTTAAGCAAATAATCTCTGTGAATAACATCATCAGAATCAACAAATGTTATGTATTTTCCTCCAGAACAGCCAATTCCAACATTCCTGGCAGCGGACACTCCTCTGTTAGACTGATGAATAACTCGAACTCTTGCATCTTTCTTTACAAAATTGTCACAGATTTCAGGGCATCTATCTGTACTTCCGTCATCTATTAATAATAACTCAAAATCTCCAAAAGACTGAGATAACACACTATTTATGCAACGCTCCAGAAAGGGTTCCACATTATAAACAGGAACAATCACACTTATTTCGCAATCCATCTCTGATCTCCCCCTCATGTATTATATCCCTGGTAAGAAAAATTAACCTGTAGCCTCATACATCAGCATATTCATCCTGATGTTCAATTTTTGCAACAATTTCTTTTAGATAATTCTCATCCAGGCAATCATCCACTACATTTCCACCTTCAGCTTCATTCGTATATTTGCCTGAAATAATATCGTGTCCATGGGAACCATGCAAAAACCATTCATATTCAATATCAATGTGTCCTAAATCCAAAGCTCTCATATTCAATTTTGAAAATTCATATGCTAACACAGTTGCTGTAGGTCCCAATGCAAGCAGAATAAGTTCATGTTTATATATTTTAACTACCTCCTGTATAATTAACTGGTAGCAACTAAAAGCATTTTCCGCTGGAGCAAGAATTCTTTTAACTGATAACACATTGTCAAACAAGTCATTTCCGACCCCTAATCTTGTTTTACTTCCTTCCACAATAATAACATCTTTTCCATCCCATATTTTCTTCAACGCCGGAAATATTCTTTTTGCTTTATTTGAACTTTTATAAGCAACATACGGTCTAGAAATTTGTGTATCTCCAAACACATAAGTGCTATCTTGAACTTTTTTAATCAAATCAACAATACGGCAATGTTGATTTTCAAAGTTTCCCCACGAATACCAAAACATTCTCGAATGCTTAGTCCGGCCCCATATCGAATTAAGTGCGTATGGAACACAAATCAATAGGTTCTCATTGTTGCACTGTATAACCTCCACTAACTTCTCCGCTAATTCATCCGAGTGAACTTGGAATCCGAGATTTTTACTTGGCGATAACATTAATTCAAATTCTCCCTCGCCAAATCGGGCTACCGAACATCCTGTTTCAATAATATATCTAACAGTATCTTCCGTTTTCATAATATTCAACTGATAATTCCTGTTTTTATATTTGTACAACAGGCTCATAACAAAATTGGATGCATAAATGTTTTCATAGATTTGAATCAATCTAGTTTTTAGTTTCATATTTATCCTTTCCCTTATCAAAAGTTTGTCATTATCGTTCTCAATTACTATGGTGCCCCATTGTACCAAACTTGTCAGATCGTAAGTTTTCCGTGACAAAGAATACTCTTAACATTCTTTATGACTTCTTTCATTTTCTCAAACTCCGGTGTTTTTCGAAATGCGGTATAAAATACTATATTTACAACCACACTGCATATGATGATTTCCAAAAGTACCCTAAATACTAATGTAAGCGATTCATCAATCAACCGGAATGAGCACTGACAAAACATCGCCGCAATTATAAGAATAAAAAGGAAATATAAATAACGCTTCAGATATATAAATGGAGATTTATGAAAGCCATGTTTGAAAATTGCATACGGATCGTACCAAGTACTGGTCATCAACCTTGAGATCGTTGTCGCAAACAGAATTCCAAACAGCCCCCATACTCGACCTAAAAGCACGGAGAATGCGATATTCAATATTCCCAGAAGCATTTGCATTAGTTTACCATATTTAAACAATCCTAATGTATTTTTGTATGTCCACACAGCATTTTGCATCCCAACTATGTAAAAATTAACTGCTAAAATTAACGGAATTTCAAATGATAAAACATAGTCACTTCCAAAGCAGAGTCTTACTATATCAGATGAACAAAATACAATTCCTAAAGCTGCCCATCCAAATATCCAGAAATTCATTAAGTTTAAAAAATTAAATAGTTCATAACGCCTTTCATCATTTTCAAGGGCATTGTAATTTCCAACACTCGCCGTCATACCATTAAAAATATTACCAAGTAACGAGTTTAAAGTATTCACCAGCAAAGTATAATTAGATGCAATTCCTGTAGTAGCCAATCCCTTAAAAAATGTTATTAATATATTATCTGTGCTATTTACAAGTAAGCTTGATACTTTGTAAATCATTAAGTCTCGGACATTTTTAAAAAGCGCTTTTGTCTCATCTTTCGGTAACGGCGCAATATTTTTCTTTGTAATATAGGGATAACGCCTAGTTGCGATATATGAAATAGTAATATTATACACTAACGTACCGACTGTTTGTATCAAAAGGTATCCCAAATAATTATGTGTCAACGGAAGCCAAATCATCTGAATGATACTTTGTACTATAGTCACAGTGTAATTAGCGCCCAGAACAAGATAATTTTGCTGTGCTGCACAGAGCAAAGAACTCCTATAACTAAATAAATAAGAACTTGCCGTATTGAACAAATTGATAATATATAGTAAATAAATGCTTTCTTTTATGTCTGGCGGTTCTTGTATAATGAAAGTCAAAAACGGCATCAGTAAAATACCGACAGCAGCAATAATCAGCCCTATTGTTCTATACGCTTTCCCATATAATTTCACTAAGGCCGCTATTTTTTCTTCATCATGCTTGGCTAATGGTTCGTACAAGGCATAAACAACGGCACTACCAACCCCTAATTCTGCCAACGAAAGCATAGTAAGAATATTTGTAAATAAACCGCTAACACCAAGGTAATCCGCCGAAAGGCACCGTACAAAAACCATTCGACATATAAAACCTAAAACTGTGTTAAGCACATATCCTCCTAGACTTACAAAAATATTAAGCATTGTATACTCTGTCCTGGATCGCTCCCGCATCTAATTGCCTCCTTGTTAGTAAATCATAGAAATTGATTTTTCCAACGTATAATATTATCTGTTGGTATGTGTATATCCGTTTCAAATTCTGACATAATTTTTTGCTCCAGCAGAAGCTCAACATCTTCACGGGGTATTATGGGTAACCCGGTGTCGTTACTAATATTTTCTGCACGATTATCAATAGATATTACAATTGTACGATGACACTTACTTAATGCACGGATTCCTGCATGAAGTCTTGTCCCTACATAATCAATGTTATCCATTTCCAATATCTTATCATACGCTGAAAGACCAAATGAAAGTATCTCAATTTTGGAATTCATCTTTAATGTTTGGAAATACTCCTCATCTTCTACCCCCTGCGGCCACAAAAACACAAACTTATAGCATCTCGTTAATATGTCCAACAGATCCTGGTCCGCTTTAACATTCTTATGGTAATCCGTCAGAGTACACACAACTGCATCCGCTTTTTTCTCCGGAATCCGTGAACACAGTTCTGGGGTTATATTCCACATGGTTGGACATCCTGTATAAATTACATTTTCGATGCCCATACTTTTTAACATGGTTTCAGAAAAGGTATCTCTAACAGAATGGAGGTATTCAGACGATAAAATAATGGAAAACAGCCTTTTAGTGTATTGATCAAATAACTCACTATTAGAGTCAAAGCCAACTCCCATTAAAATAGTATTCTTATAGATTTTTATACTAGGACTCATTCTCCATAATCCATAAGTCCGCATATGCCCTGATAGTGCGTTGGTCCCACATAATATCTTTTTTTCGGCTGACTGCAAGATATTCTCTTCAGCCTGCGTTGGTTTACGATGAGTTGGCACATGAAATATATTTTCGTTAGCAACCTTATCAGGTAACTGCAATATACAATTTTCCATGATTATCTGATCTCCAACATTATCGCTGTCGCAAGCTGAATCCAACAGAACAGTGTTCTCTTTCCCAATTTTTGACACGCAAGCAATTACCAACTCCTTATAAAACGGTATCGCCTCCCACAAAGACACCGCCTTCCCTTTTGCTTTACTCGCAAGACGCTTTGGCAATTCTGTAATCAATCTAATACCAGAATACTTATCCCATACACTTTCTATCAGCAATATCTTTTTTGACCATTTCTTACCAAATCTTTGCTCTAAACGCTGCTGGTGTAAAAACTCTTTCTTAATTTGCTCATCCATCCAAGATGCTGTAAAATGATGAATAGATACCGTCCTTGGAGTTTGATGAATGATACCTGTACGAAAATTTTTAGGACAAAGTACATCTGATGCGTAAACTACCATATCGGGAAGCCTTTGATCTTTATCCTCTTGTACCAGTCCATACCTTCTCAATGTTTGCGTTGTATAATGTGGCGATGGCAATAAATTGTATGTCCCATCCTCGCTTAGAAATTGTACATGATCATACAAATCGCGTGCAGCTCCAATAATTTTGTGATGTGCTTCAGCTCCAAAGCCATGTCCGCAATTTACAAAGAACTCTCCATCTCCAGTATTTTCAAACCCCATAAAGGCCTTTTGATCTAACAATTCATCTAAACTCTTTATAAGCTCAACGTCTGTATCCAAATAGATACCGCCAAACTGATATATTATATCCAAACGTGCATAATCCGGAACAAATCCCCATTTTTTAGCTTCATATGCCTGTCTCATATACAAATTCTTAGTAAAATCATAGTTAGACTCATTCCACTCCCGAATCTCGTAATCCGGGCAATTCTTTTTCCAACTTTCTATGCAATATAGTACTGATTGAGGCTTAGGCGCATCTCCAACCCAACAGTAATGAATAATCTTTGGAATCATACTTTTCCCTTTCTTGCAAAGCCTTTTCCATTTAAAAAGGACACATAATCAAAATCATCCAAATACCGACGGACCAATATTTGATTCTTAAAATACAAAAGAACTCCTACTCCGTCATCTTTTTCAAACCCTGGAATATAGTAAGAAGACGCTATCTCTGGATAGGGTATATGCGTAAATATCACTTTGTTTTGATATGGAAGCCGATCAAATCGCTGCATTGTTTCATATGAGCAATTATCGCCATCTATACCTAGCACGAATAGATTATCCCAATTAATCCTTTGCTTCCGTTCTTCCCATTTTGCTACCGCCTCATCAAATGTTTTATAATGATTAAAGCGAATTTCTATATCCCCCAACATCCCTGTTGGAAATTCAAACCTATTATCTTCGAAAGGTAAAATAGGCTGTTCCATATACCAATGAAGATTTTCCAACATCTTTACGTAATCGTTCATGTCAAAACTCAAATTAATTGTAGGAGAAAGGAAGGGAAGCCCCATATCGTAATACCAATATTCTCCATTGCAATTCGATGAAATGATTGTTGGCGTTGTATTTTTAAGTTTCTTTCTTTTGGCTTCTTTATATAATCGCCATTCTATTCGTTGAAATAAGTTCATTTTATTTCTCCAATTAAAACTTTTAATTTTGTTCTGCGTACCAATTCTGTTAATCCAAATGCTATCACTCCAAATACTATAAAATTAACAAATACAACTATTCCCGGATTCGCATTAGGAATACTCGCAAAAGTTATGTAAATGAGCGGAGAATGAAACAAATATATGCCAAAGCTGTTCCTGTCAATTTTCTCTACAATGCTGCTGTTTTTTTCGGGCATTATGCCATAAATATTGAAAATCAACAAAGCACTTAACCCTACCGATAATAGTAATCTGACAGATGACGATGTCACTAAGACATAACCAAGCAAAAACAAATTAATCAATAATAGCCCCCATTTAATCACGTAAACCTCATAAAGTTTTTGAAAATATTCACCATATGCATTTATACAATATCCAAGCGAAAACCACATTAAATAATTATAGGCAGATAACAAAGGTCCATATCCAAAACCAATACGATAACCTTCCAAATATAATAATCCTCCCATAATCAAAAGAATTATTCCTGACAAATCTTTCAATGGAGAAATCATCTCGATAAGAACAAGAATAATCTCACTTAGTATAAAAGTTAAAAATAAGGCTGGCAAAAACCACAAATGACCCACATCATTAGCCAATAAAAACTTCGATATAATATCAACAAAATGATTTTCCACATAACCGGAATATCCAACCGCAAATCGTATAGGAACCATATACAACAGTCCAATTCCGAAGTATGGAACAATCAATCGTAAAAACTTATTTTTCACTAATTTCCAGATTCTCCACTTTTTTCGATGAGTAAATACAAACAGATACCCCGAAAGTGAAAAAAATAGCGGCATCTGAATCATATCTATTGCTCTCTTTAAGCAGGATAAAAGTGGTACTTGGCGAGTAGTTTCATATAAATCCCATCCAGGTGAATATAAGATGATACTATGTCCCAAAACAACTAATATAATTGCTAAAACGCGGATATTTTCAATTTTTTTCAACCGCTCCTTTGTTCCAGCCATAAAATATACTTTCCTTTCAAAATAACTTACTATGAATACTCGGGAAATAACGCAACAAAACCACTCTGATTTTTTGCTTTATTCCTATTTGAGAGGATTCCATCAACTCCCGATAAGCAATATGATACCATTCGCGTATTTGTGCAAATTTAGGGGTATTTTGTTCCGTTTTAGGAATCCACTTTTCACTGTTTGCAACAGCGGCATATAAGCTCAAGCAAGCTTCTTCTCCGTACTGAGGGACATCATGTTTCAACAAAAACGTCATTCTGGTATATACTGCCTCAACAAAGTCAAAGTAGCGGTCTGTATACTGGGGCTGTCCTAAGATACTTTCCTTACGCGAAAGATAATAATATCCATCATGCCCTGTCAAAACAATTTTTTTTGCTCTATATGCCAGCACATGATAGACAAAAGTGTCTTCATAGAATTTACCCTTTGGAAATTGGACCTCCTTCAGCAACTCAGATCGAAATAATTTGTTACATACCGACGGTTGCTTTAATGTTTCAAAACGCTGCTGCCCTGCTAAAACAGTAAGTTTTTCAACCGGCCGATAAAACGGTTCTGTCGTTTCGTCTTCATAGATACGCACCATATTACATACCGCAATTTGACAATTGTATGCTCGCATTGCAGAATAAAGCCTCTCAACTGTATCAGAGGATATAAAATCATCACTATCTATAAATGCACAATATTTCCCGTTTGCAGCAGATAATCCAACATTTCTCGCATCTGAAAGTCCACCATTTGATTTATGGATTACCGTTATTCTATTATCAAATGCTTCCCATGCATCACACAATTTACCAGATGAATCTGTAGAGCCATCGTCTACAAGTATAATTTCCAAATTCCTATATGTTTGATTTATTATACTCTCGACACATTTTTTTAAAAACATCTCTACATTATAAACCGGCACTATAATTGATACTAATTCAGATTCCATCTGGAGCCTCCATTATATATTTTACAATTGTATTTACTTTGCATATCCAAGGTTCATCTATTTCTGCACCTACAAGCCTATTTTTAATGCATTTCTAATTCTGCATGTCATACTAAATGAGATAGAAGTTAATTTAAGCCATATTTTCTGTGTCCAACTCACATATGATGGCGCTTTTTTTAATGGATATTTGCGAATTGTCTCTTCCAGCATCTCCCAACTAACATAGCATTTTCCCTTTCCATCTGTTCTCAAAATCATCTGTCCTTGATAAAGACAGGTAAGCCAAATATCATACAGGCTATCTGCTTCAAGCTTAGGCATCTTTGTGCAAATATACTCATGCCGTTGTTTTTTTGCTTCCAATGCTTGAAGTCGTTTTTCAGTACTCAACAAATGCATGACAGAATTCTCTTGCTGCCGATAAGCATACAATCTTTTATTTGTATATACTAGTTTTCTCGCGTTTGCCAATACTCGATATGTCCAAAATTCGTCATCTATTTTACTGTCTGTGGGGAAACGAACATCGTCAATAGTGCTTTTTCGATATAGTTTATTCCAAATTAACTGTCTAAATATTCGGTCCCGAATATTCTCCATAATCGCTTCTTCTGCGGTAAATTTCTTCATTTCAAATGGAGCTGTAATATTGTCAAACTCGACATTATCATCATATACAGTATGAAAGCCACACTCCACAATATCAATATCATCACGAAACAAGTCATGCAAAAATTCATACATAGTTGGAGCTATATAATCATCACTATCTACAAATGCCACAAAGTCTCCTCGTGCAATATCAAGTGCCCGATTTCTTGCCTGTCCACCCCCACAGTTGCTTTGATGGATTACAGTTATACGACTGTCAAGATTCTCCCATTTATCACAAATTTCTGGACAACGATCCGGTGAACCATCATCAATTAATATAATCTGAAGATTTTGGTATGTCTGATTTACAATGCTCCTAATACATTGACTTAAATATTTTTCCACTTTGTACACTGGTACAATTACGCTAATTAAATCATCCATATCCAGTACGCTCCTTATTCATAGCAATTCTTCAACAAATATTTTGCATAAAAACGGTAAATCGGCTTATATCCGGTTGGCCAATGCAAAATCAAACTAGCGAGGATCTGTTGTTTTGTACTCAAAAGTGGAATCCATCCTTTATGTTCTTTCACCAAATTCCATATTATTTTTTGTTCTCGCGAAAATTCGCCTGTTTTGTCCATCACCAGAGAATTATACACGTTGATACACGTCCCGATATAAGCTTTCTCCGCCGCTTCCGTCATTCCATCAATTTTCATGTCCAGGATCAGTTGCTTCACACGAATTGGGTCAAAGATTTTATGCTGATTCAGAGAAGCCCTAGATGTCGATGTGCTACGCACTAAATAATGATACTTGCAGATATCTTGAAAAACTGACCTATTGGCACTAGAAAACAAAATATAGTTCATAAGTAAGTCTTCATTGATTTTGATACTTCTGTCCATCATCTCAGTGTGTAACAAGCTGTGGAACAAGGTCTTGTGAAAGAGCTTGTTCCACAGGCCTGGCTCGACAAGCGAGCCGTCCAACAAGTCCTTCAGCCCTGTTGTTCTATCTTGCTGCACAAGACAGCCTGTATTATGAAAGTAACTAATCCGTCCGTCCGCAAATATCATCTGATATCCACAATGAGAAATATCAGCCCCATATTGCTCTGCATTTTTCAAAAGCATTTCATACATATCCGGCTCAATTTCATCATCACCATCCACAAAACCAATCCACTCACCGGATGCCTGCTCCACTCCTGCTAAACGTGCAGCCGTTACTCCTCGATTTTTCGTATGTATTACTAGAACCCGCTCATGCTGAGAAGAATATGCATCAATTATTCTTCCGGTTTCATCTGTCGAACCATCATCTACTGCGATGACTTCAATCTCCGAATAGGTTTGCGTCAAAATACTTTCTAATGTCCTTATTATCGTAGACTCTACGTTAAACGCAGGCACAACCACACTAATCATAGTTTTTATTCCTCAAATAATTCAATCAGCAGTTTTTCAACTGCCTGCACAGTTTTTCCTGTGCTAAAATCTTTTCCTCTCTTTTTCGCCTGCTTCGTGTAATGTTCCAGCAGTCCAGGTTCCACAAAGAAACGTTTGATTCCCTGATACAAGGCCTCCTCATTATTCTCAACCACGAGACCATATTCATTATTCTCTCCCAACATTTCTTTCATGCCCGAAACTTTGACAGTGCAAACAGGAATTCCAATAATCAAAGCTTCCGTTGCAGCAGTGGAAAACCCTTCTGCATAACTGGCACAGACAAACAAATCACTCTTTGCCACATACTTATAGGGGTTTAACTGATACCCCAAAAGAGTAACATTGCATTCCAACCCATTTTGTTGAATATATTCCTGGAGGCTATTGCGTTCCGGCCCCTCTCCAAGCACATACAGATGAACCGGATGCCCTTGTTCTTTCAACCGTTTTACAATCCTTGCCACCCGATCAAATCCCTTGCTCTTTAATAGTTTTCCCACGCCTACCAGCTTGATCTCATCAGGAAACATGATTCCCTGCTCTATCGCTTCTTTTGAAAGGCGGATGATTTTATCGCTCTCATTAGTGTTATATAGTACCTCATAAGGCACTGGAATCTGCAATGCCTGCACAAAATCCTGCTTCACAGTCTGGGAAACGCAGATAATACGGTCAAACCGCCGATAGCAGTCCTTTGCTTCTTCTACGCTTCTAAAAGACGCCGCCGCCTGTTCTGCCGTGTGCTGTTCAATATGAATCCAAGCCAGTTTTTTTATAGTTGGATCATTGCACCCACTGACCACTCTGGCACAAGGGCCTTCCAAATATGCTATTTCGATATCGTAATGTTCTTTAATAATAATTTTGTGAAGCTGCTCCGGGCTAAGTAATTTCATCAGATGCGAATTTCCCGGAATCATTTTCTTACACCAAGATTTGTAATGAACATCTTTGCTTAGGAATTGACGATTTTCTCCGCAGTCAAATAATGTCATCACTGTTATATCAAATTTTGAATAGTCCATGTTATTAACCAAATTAACGAGAACCTTTTCCGCTCCTCCTTGGCCAAGATCATGTATCAGGAAAAGTATCTTTATCATCACAATAACCTCAAAAATATTTTTTAAGCATCCTTAGTCTTTATAATTTTGGCTGGAACACCTCCCACAACACAGTTATCAGGAACATCATGAACCACAACCGCATTTGCCCCAACTACAACATTGTTTCCTACATGAATTGATCCTAGTATTTTAGCTCCACATGTAATCATTGTATTATTCCCAATAACTGGGGGATCGCTTTTCCCTTTATATCCAATCGTTACCTGTTGGTTAATCCAGCAATTTTCTCCGATAGATTTTGCTGCTATCATAGTGCTAAATCCATGCTGAATATACAAACCTCCTCCTATTTCAAATGCATCTAAATATAATGTGTCCATAGGAGGATAAAAAATCTGAAACAACCGCCGTCTAATTGGATGACAGCGATTTCTGTAAGCAACTAAATTTCTAAACTCTTTGTATTCCCATAATAAATATGCCATTCCTTTCCAATCGGAACAATGGACCTCACATATCTCTTTCCATCTATCAAGATCTGCTTTCAACTTTTCATCCTTTTTGAGTAATAAACTTGGTATTATATAGCGAACATACATTAAGAAAGTCATTTCTCTTTTGCCCCCATTATTCTGCAATGTTTTATTTTGCTTTCATTTTAATTACTCTGGTTAAAATCCACCCCATTGGAGTACACAAAACCGTGAGAAGTTTTTTTGGCGACTCTCGAATATAATTTTTGTTTTTAGCAATTTGACTGCTTGAGCAATAGTGAATACACTCTCTAATCAATCTTTTTCTACTAGTTGGATACTGCATCGCTACTTTTCGAAGAAAGGCAAATCCACGGGGATTTTGCAAATATTGTTTCCACATTGTACCTGTTGAGCCATCCGCCTGATATTCAACTTCACATATAACATCATTCAAGACGCATAACTTATATTTTTGATCTACTAATGTATATTTATAGACCAAACCCACATACTTTTCTCCTGGGAAAACCGGATATGGAGGAACACTGTTGATCACATCAGTACGGTAAATTAGTTTCTTATCTCCTGAACCTCCTGAGGCATAGTACCCGCTCAAAGTGGTCTCCTGCATTCCATTCGGGAATCCTTTCCCAATAAGGTTTCCAGAAAAGTCTGCATCCAATGCAATCAATCCGGCATAATCATTTTCTCTGACCTTTTCCCAGATTTGTTTGATTTTTCTGACTGCACCCGGAGCCATTTTATCATCAGAATCGATGCAGACATTCAATTCTGTATGAATGTTTGCATATGCCGTATTATGGGCTGTATGCATTCCACCATTTTCTTTGTAAATATATTGAATTTCAAATCCGTTTTCTTCTTTTTTCCATCTTTTGACCATATCTGCAGTTTCATCAGTAGATCCGTCATCCACAATCAGCCATATAAAATCCTTACAATCCTGCTCACGCAAGCTCTCATAAGTCCGGGGCAAAGTATGTGCCCGATTATAGGCTGGCGTAAAAACTGTGAGTAACACCATGCCATTTACCTCTCTGCTATTTCCATGTAAAAATTTTCCAATTTGTTTGCCGCAGTCGAAATGTCATAGCCGGCTTCCTGAATCTCTTTTGTATGGTTTTCATGTTGCCGACCACTCTGTTGCAAAATATGCTCCGCCCATCGTGCTGGAGATTCTTCCAGTGCCACGCTGGAAACAAGGCCCTTGGTTACAATGCATTCATCTGATACATGATCTGAAATAATGCATGGCAATCCCGACGCCTGTGCCTCTATCATCGTAACAGGAAGTCCCTCATATAAAGAGGGGAACACAAACACATTCATGGCCTGCATCAATCGATTGACGTCCGAGCGAACGCCCGTAAAAATAATTCTATCTTCTATTCCCATATTTTTTGCTTTTTCTTTAACCGGGTTCATCCCTTCTCCTCCGCCAACAAGAATTAGTCTTGCCTCTGATTTTTTCTTCATTACTTCCTGAAACACGTCCAATAGAAACATATGATTTTTTGCTTCTGTAAAATTTCCGACATGGCCAACAATCATTTCTTCACCCAGTCCAAATTCCAAACGGACTTGCCTATCAATATCCATTGAGTACTGATATTTCTCAGTATCAATCGCATTTCTGATAATTTTGTATTCATTGCCAGAAAACATCCAATCGCCAGCTTGTTTCCCACACGCAAACATATGAGTAGCATACTTTGGAATCTGTTTCATGTAATGAAGCTTAATAGGATATTTTATGTTTTTTATGGCACTGCTGGAATGGCTGTGAGCAATTCGAACTGGCACACCACATTCCTCAGCACATTGCAGTGCAATAGAACTTAAGCAATCCTGATGGACATGGACAATCCGATATTCCGGATGTTCATGAAAAAACTTTTTTAATTCTGTACGATACGACCTACTCCACGGAATAAGCCGCGAAACATGATAAATCCTTCCGCCCAAAGCCAGAATTTCCTGATCATAATCCGCTTCAAAATCACGATGAACCAGAAAGTCAAATTGTACTTTATTACGCTCAATTTGGCGGTAATAATTCATTAACATAGTTTCTAAACCGCCTCGCCCCATATAGGTAACTACTTGTAGAACTCTAATCATTTACTTTCCTCACTTATAAAATTCCCCAAGTCATATGCATCTGATAATAAAAGAATGCCAAAAATCCACCAATCAATGCAATTCTAACAAGTCGTGCAGATTCTTTGGTAAACATATGGTCAATAAGCCACGGTACTGCGACATACCCCTGCAGTGTTGTATATATCGGAAGTCGTCCAATGTATATTCCCGAAGAAAAAACGCTCAATAAATAAATCAACGCAGTACAAATACTACAATTAACACACATATTAATGACAGGAGAATTTTCCTCTTCAACATAGCGTTTCCCAACTAAAGAGAGAATTGCAGGGATTGAATAAAACAGCACTCGAAAAATATTAGTTCCATTGTCGTTTGTCCAAATCTCGTTTGTTATTAAATCACTATATTGTGTCTCCGCCAGCATAGTGTCAAGAATCGATGTAAACTGACCAATAAACAGAATAGCCACACCTACACCTGCTATCATCAAAATAGTCCGTTTATTCCATGCTTTTCCTTGAATTACAAAAATAATGGGCAACATAAGCAATGCAGACCCATGAATCGTTGATGCTAACAAAATCACACATATTGCAGAAACATATTTTTTCTTTAGCACGAGCCCAAAACTTAATAAAATAATACTTACTGCGATAAATTGTCTCATCCCGTTAAACATCCAGGACAAATAATCTGTTGATGCCACAAACATAAACATTGACAATAAAAGATCCGATGAGTATTTTCTAAAAAAATACACTATACAAAACAACTGAAACGTTGCAATCACAAGAAAAAACACCTTATCGCTATTTCCAACAAACGCTTTGATAACAGTTGCAAGAATTGAGAATCCTTTATCTTTCGTGTACTCTGACAAATAAGCGGGTAACTGTGAAAACGATGCCGGTATGCCTTGAAATGTCCTCCTGTAAGTTTCTGTATCGCCAAAACCTGATCTGTTCATGCACCAGACGGCATACGGACATGCCAGTAAAATTGCCGCTGACCAGCTCCATCTATACTCCGTTTCTCCATATACTTGCACTGGCCTTTTAGGCACCATGATTGACAAAAGCCCTCCGGCTACTACAAGCCATATCAATAACCACCAATAATTCGTTAATGTCATATCTGTATTCCTTTCTTTTTCTGCACCAGTAACAGTTCCGATGCCAAATTCATCTGGAAAGTCAGCATATATGAAAACGATATGAATTTTCTCACTTCATGTCGCTTTTGCCATCTTTATCATATCATCTCACCATAAAAGTTTCGATATGCCTTATCACAAATAGCAAGAAGATATAGATTTCCAATTTTTAATTATACCATGCAAATCGCGTTTTTCCAAATGCTTTTCTCTAATTTCAAGTAGGAAATTTTCAATTCTGTGAACCATTTTTTCTATCAGGAGGATACACATCAACCAACTTGATTTTTCTGTCTTATGAACAAAACAAATGCCAGACCTTGTTACAGTCTGGCAGGGAATCGCCGTATTTAAATTTCATGCGTCCGGTTTGAGAAAAACAACTTCAATTCCAATCTTCTGGGCGTAGCGGATCGTATTCGCAGTTCCAGAAGGCTGTCCATTCCACACAGCGATCAAACGATTGGAGTGATTACACATCCATTCATTTCTTTTCTGATACACTCCGCGCGAGTATTCCTCGCTCACAAATGCGATTTCATCAGCTCCCTGCATAGAACGTTGATAAGCTGCGTACCATGAATCATGACGTTTCCCCTCAAACCCAGGATATGGCGAAGCGCAGACCAGCTGCACATCCGGCTCCTTCTCTTTCATTCTGAGAACAATCTGTGCTGCCTGCAAATCCACACCACGGGCCATGCCAGAAATAAATATTCCATAACCGTCCTGATCGCCTGCTCAATCGCATTTCCCAGCGTATAAATGACTGCATCTTTGGAGGCCGTCAATTTCTCCGGTCGATGTCCAGTAAAGCATACTGTTTTCTTCCGTTCCATTCTTTACACAACCTTTCAAAATTTCTTTTATTATTATATTGCTATGACAATTGTAATTCCACCATAGTCTGTTAATTTTTCTGCTCATAGCATCTATAATATCTGATATAGAGGAGGAGTGGCGATGAATGAAACGCTGACCGGTATGGGACAACGTATTTTTTCACTCCGAAAAAAGAAAGGGCTGACACAGGAGGGGCTGGCAAATCTGGCAGGTGTCAGTTACCAGACCATCTCGACTGCGGAGCTTGGGAAAAAAGCTCTCCGGCCCGAAAATATTGTGAAACTCAGTCAGGCACTTGGAGTTTCAACGGACTATTTGCTGACTGGAAAACACAATCTAATCGATCAATCCTTACTAAACGGCAAATTATCCGAAGCTGACCCCAAAAAGTATGACCGTATTATACGCGTTATCGAAATCATGCTTGAAGATAACTAATAGCCTGGCTAAGCGAAAAATGCTTTGCCAGGCTGTGTTTGTTTTATCCCAGATCGACCGGTTTCTTCTCCGGCTGACGTACCAGAAAACTGTCCCTGTTTTGAGAAATCTTGTTCAGCTCCATCCACTGTTCCCGGATTTCCTGATATGTGGAATATTGTACTTTCTTCCTTGACATCAATGATGCTTTTTCTTCTTTCAAAGCCTGGATACTGGGAAATTTTCCGTTCTCAAAAATTTCATGAAGTTCCTTATGCGCAGCATCATGTAAATCCAGATCTGACCGGTGGGCATCCCGGAATGCTTTCTTATTTCCATCTTTGCAGTAAGCCCGGTAACTATTCATGGTACTGAAATACTGACCCAGCAGACGCAACTCTCGGTTCACCTCTTTCAGGCGGGTTTCTGTCACTTTCATTTCTTCTTTTTTCTGCTTGAAATCAGCAGTTACTTCAGCCAAAATGTCATCCAGCTTTTCTGCATCCAGCAGACCGTTTTCTGTCAGGAAATTAAACGTTTTTGCCTGTTCCTGCAGATTATGTATCTTTGCCCACTGTTCATATCCGGCACTGGTTTTTACTTTCTCATTATGCTCCATATCAACCACACGGCCAATGGATTCCGCGCCCGTGATCTGCAGATTTCTTTGCGATTCCAACTTTTGCTCAACTTGAACAAAAGTGATTGGCACAGTTCCCAAAATTGCAGCATCTACTGCAGCTTTTTCAAACGCATCACCAAGTTTTTTCCCAGTAATCGCTTTCTTCCTTTCTGGTAACAGGTAGCTATATCTGCCACGGCTTTCTTTGACCTGGATGCCGTAGATTTCAAACAGTTTCCGTTTAAATTCTTCCGTATCGGCACTTTCCTGAATTGTCGTCAAAATCGCCTGCCGCAACTTCTCTTTTTCCGTTTCAAACTTTGTCGGCTTTGCGGTTGTGTCGGCTTGCTTTTCTGCCCGTTCTTTCCTTTCCTGACCACGCTGGTCTGCCCGGTATTCCTCATTGGTTACACGCCGATCAGAGTGCTGCAGATCCACCTGATTCAGTCCCTGTTGCCGGCACATCTCCATGACTTCTTTTTGAAGGTATTCCAGAAAAGGTTTCGTACAGTTATGTTTGAATCCTGCTCTGGTATCACAGGGACGCATCTCATACGGAAGTGATTCTGTATCCAGCATCCGCACACTGTTCAATACCATGTGAACATGAATATTTCCGGCTCCATTGGAACCATCCTCATGAGTACAGACCATTATCTGATGACCAGGAAAGTGCTTCTTTGCAAACTCCATTCCCATCTGTTGGGCCTGTTCCATGGTCAGTCCCAGCGCCTGATCCCTGGGGTCAAAGCTGATGATATAATGGTGAGTTTTAATTTCCGATTTTCGTTTGTTTTTTCCATATCGCTGATTCACTTTCCGGCATTCCCGTGCAAAGGTCTGGGGATCGCAGTTAAGGCCCTCCAGTAAATACTTTTCTCTCGGAATCGGGTAACCTTCTTCATCTCTTATCAGCCTGCCGGTATTCTCATCATGCTGAAACGTCAGATACCGTTCCGTCTCTGTGTAATCCGCATTTTTACTTGCAATGTGTTTCAGAATGGCCATCAGGCATCACCTGCCAGCTTCTCCAGTTCCTGCTTAATCCGGCTCAAATCTGCAAGCCCATGGCGGCATTCTTTTAACAGCCTTGCTTCCATAGGATTCCCGCCATTCAGCCAGTGCGCAATCTGGTTAATGTTGCTCCCAATCTTCCCGCACTGTGCTGCGATTTCATCCAGCGTATCACTGTTACAGACCGGCTGCACAGTTACATTAATCTGTGCTGTAGTAATCGCCTGCCGGATAAAATCCGACTGCGAAACACCCAGCTTTTGCAGCTGGGACATGAACTGCTCCCATTCCTCATCGTTCAGCCGGGCATGGGCGATATGGGTACGCAGTTCAGGATTATAAGTAACTTTTTTCTTCATGCAAAAAGGCTCCTTCCGTCATTGGGAAGCAATGACATTTTCAGGTGCATTCCATCCTGAAAATCCTCGAGGGTCTGGGGAAGCGAAATCCCCAGCAAGATATGGCGCAGGGGCACAAAAATCGGTGTGCTACATTCCATGTGCTACACAATTGTGCTACAAGCCGAATCTTGCTCTTGGCTTCCCACCTCTCGCAACGCTCCCGCTACCCAATATTGTTCTTCTTCTTTTTCATCGTAGCAAAACTCCTAAATGATCCACTCCATTGTCAAAAAAGCACGCTTTTTGTCGATGAAAAGTCGATGAAAGTTCTTCTGATCCGTGCTATAATGACTTCATATATACCTCTACATTTGCAAAATGGGGAAGCTGAATTTCTTCATCCTGATTGAAGAAATCACAATCAATGATCTACTTCACAAACGACACCAAGGCTGTGCTGATCATCGACTTACAAAATTGTTTTCATGTAAACAGATAGTAAACGTCGCCCGAATAGGCAGCGAAGTAGAATACAACAATTCAGGCGACAGACATAATCTCTCAAGAGATTCTCTGCCGCCTTTTTCTATAGGAAAAGTGAGGAGGAGATTATCATGCTCATTGCAGCACATGAGAAAAAACAACATCCAGAGTATCAGGAATATGTAGAAAATTTTGAAGCCACTCTGACTGGTCTGGAAGCCGGTCTGCGCGGTGGGGGAAATCCCGGGCTTATCGTTGACAAATGTCTGGATATTGCCCGGTCTTTTTATGACTGCGACAGCGCGGCCCTCGTCGAAACCAATCTGGAACTCGGCTACGGTGTCTGTGTTTCCGAGCACTGCAAAGAAGGCGTCGTTAGCTATGAAGGGCGCGTGATCAATGTTACAGCGGATGAAACACCATATCTCTACGAAAAAATCATGCACAACGATGTTTTTGACGTTCAGGAACCAAAAGATTCCCAGGTACTTTCCCCTTATGAAAATGGCATTATGAATAAAATGTCCATTCAGGTATTAGCTGTTGCTCCGTATTATAAACGCACCTCCGGCTACATTTATATCCGCAATCCGAGACGGTATGTCGGTCTTTACGGAATGCTGCAGGCTTTGTCCTATGTCTGTGCAACCGAACGAAATGAATTCAAGTTGATGGATCGTCTGAATATGGCCGCAAGCCAGAAGAAATGTAAAACGGACAGTGACGTTTTCATAAAAGTATTCGGCGGTCTTTCAATTACAACACACTTTGGAACTCTGACAGAAAGTGAGATTACATCATCTCTCGCCGTGCGCCTGGTAGCCTACCTATTACTCCACCGAAGCCGGAAAGTATCTCAGCGGGAACTGACCGATGCTTTATGGCCTAACGCGGAAGTAGATTCACCTGTCAAACAGGTAAAGAACGTTGTCCATCGTACCCGAAACATTCTCAACCCGATCTTCCCGGATAACCTTGTGATTTCGGACAAAACCGGCAACTATTACCTGAATCCCAACATCCATCTTGTGACAGATGCAGGCTTGTTTGAAAGCTTTTACCGGTATGGGATGCTGCCATCCTCTTCCCGCAAAGAAAAGATCCATTATCTCCGTCAGGCTACACAGTTGTATGAGCATGAATTTCTTCCAAATTATACTGGCGATGCCTGGCTGGATAATCAGCGTGCCTATTATCATCTGTCCTATTTAAAAGCAATTATGGAGTTGCTCCCGCTTCTCTACCAGGAAGAAGCATATTCGGAAATGTATTCTGTTTCCAGTGCAGCACTGAATCTGGAACCGGGAAATGGAGATATTCAGTTTTGGCATATGCGCGCTATGATCAGCCTCGGGGGAATTGAAATTGCCCAGAAACATTACTCACAACACAATCAATGCCTGTCCGAGGAACAGAAAATGATGCTGATAAACCTTTTTAATGAATCTCATTAAACCGAAATTAAACCGAAAAAAAACTCATATGTAACTGCTCATGAGTCCTCTCATAAAACCACGGTCTGTTATAATGCTACCTGTTAGTAATATATGGAGGACAAATCAATGAGAACACAATCAAAAACAATGCAGTTTATAGACTTCCAGTGCGAAAACCTGGGCCTGGAACAGAAAACGTTATTTGAAAGATCCAAAACACTGCTGAATCTTTATCGTCACGTTGTCTGGACAGTAAAAACCCGGGCTTCCAATCTCCGTCAGGAAATTATCGGTACATACGGAATGCAGCTAAACACAGCGCTCCTCTATCTTTCCGACCTGGCTCCTGCAACAACCCGTGCTGGATTTGAATCGAAAGTTAACCAACTTTTCGAAGCCAAATGGCTGATAGATCTGGCTGATCTCGCCCTGCAGTCTGTAAGCTGCTATCCAGTTTTAGGAGAGCAATACACCGCTCTTCTCCGGCTGCGATTTATGGACGAAACCTCCCGAACAGATTCTCAGGTTGCAGAGGCTTTATCTATCGAACGCAGCACATACTACGACCACAAGAAAGAAGCTACATTCCTGTTTGGTATCTCTCTATGGGGTTTTGTAATCCCTGCGACTATTACTACTTATCAACGGGTATCGAATATGGGGATGAATGAAAATGACTTTTTCAATCTGGTTGCAAAAAATTTAAACAATCAATTGACTGCATAAAGCTCCCCGACTTTTTCCCGATAGTTCCCCCGACTTTTTCGTGGAAATCCCCGACCTGATCCCTACTGACTTCCGACTGTCAATCGTATAAACTGAATACACTGGCATAGTGCTGACTGAAAGCCTTGTCCCTTATGGGGCAGGGCTTTTTTGCAGCCATTCTGCCAAGCAAACAACTGCCATCGGCCTGAAGGATAACATCATCCTTCGGGCTTTTTTTGTGCAGTCAGACAGGAGGAAATCTTTATGGAAAGCAACAACAAAAAGAACATCCGGCTTCACATCGAAGGAATGGAATATCCTATCGACCAGGACACTGCCACTAAATTGCAGGAAGGTATTATCCCGAAAGTACTGCAGCAACAAATCACACAAACACAAGGAAAAGAAACCTGCTTTGAATTCTGCCGCCAGCGCCGTTTGATGAAGCGTGTGTGTGATCAGATTCACGAAGGGAAACAACCGCAGGAGATTCGCCCGCTGGTGGAAAGCGGAATGGTGTCTGCAGAAATCCTTTACAAACTCTATCATCATAAACTGATCAGCAAGGCAGAAAAACTTCATGCAAAAAAACTGATTTCAGATGATGTATTGCAGACCGTCCGCATTCATCTGATTACACCTGAGATCCTGCCGGCTTTAGATAAAGCTATTCTGATTGAAACGGCACAGTATCTCTATGAACAGCAGGAAATCACCAAAGATATTCTGAAAGGTGTAAAAGACGGTAGTATCGATCCACAGTATGTCAAAACGATCCGGCGCTATCGCGGACAACTCCAGAGTCTGATGGCGGTAGAAAAAAGTCATTCTTTCTGCACCCATACCAATGAAGAGGGGGCATTTCCCTCTGCGGATGGCTTTGCCCATCCTCATGCAGCAGTGGATAAGAACCTGATTGCTGAAATCAATCGAAAATATCTGGAGGAAGCTCTTGCGTGGCTCACACCAGAAGAACGGGATTTGATCTGTCATATCTACATGGATCAGATTCCAATGACTGCTCTTGCTAAGACTCTTGGCGTAACCGAAGGGACGATCCGTTACCGCCGTAACCAGATCCTTTCGAAATTGCGAATGATTTTAGAGGATGTTTTAAACGTACATTCTGAATCTTTTTTTGAATGACAGGAGGAAGTGACAATGACACTGGAAGAAATGAAAAATATAAACCCGAAAACTGTAAACCCGGATACGCTGGTGGATATCGCTACTGTAGAAGTAGATCGCTCCCTGCCCAGGGCGGAACAGATGAAACAATTTCTGGAACAAATCAAAAATCCGTATCTGTATAAATGTAATGGCGTTGTAGTAAAGATTGCCTATGCCACTACAGAATCCACAATTGAAGATCGTTTAGAGCAATACATCCGGCAACGCAGCCAGACAAAAGAGAAAATATAAATTCAAAATCCGATGTTCAAAATTCAAAATTGGGCATCGACACCTATTTACATCTGTGCTATCATTTAATCAGGGTTAAATGAATAAGAACGCTTGAAGCCTTTGGTTTCCTGATGGCACTACTATATCAGGAGGTCAAAGGCTTTGTTTTTTTCCAACGAGAACACAACCAATCAAACTTATTTATGCGCTTCCTATTCCCGTCTTTCCCAGGATGACGGAGATAAGGAAGAAAGTAACAGTATTGTTAATCAGAAAGCTCTGATCCGGGATTTCATGTCTGAATACCCGGAACTCCAGTTAGTGGAAGAATATGCTGACGACGGGTTTTCCGGCGTTAATTTTGAGCGTCCTGATTTCAAACGTATGATGCAGGATGTCAAATCTCAGCGTATTAACTGCATCATTGTCAAGGACTTATCACGTTTTGGACGTAATTATATTGAAACCGGAAAATATCTGGAACAGGTTTTCCCATTCCTTGGTGTCCGTTTTATCGCAATCAATGACAGCATTGATACCAGCCGGGCACAGAGTGATGCAGAGCAATTTGTCCTGCCTTTCAAAAACCTGTTTAACGACAGCTACTGCAAAGATATTTCCACGAAAGTCCGGTCACAGCTGGCCATCAAACGAAAAAACGGGGATTTTGTCGGAAGTTTTGCCAGCTACGGATATGTAAAAGATCCAGGAAATCACAATCAACTGATTATCGACCCGGAAGCTGCAGAAGTTGTCCGATCCATTTTCACCTGGAAGATCCAGGGGCTTTCTGCAGAGCGGATTTCTGATAAGCTGAACAGTCTGGGAGTTTTATGCCCGATGGAATATAAGCGCCTTCATGGCATGAAAGTGTCCACCAATTTTCGCACCAACGATAAAGCAAAATGGTCGCCGGTATCTGTACTTCGTATTTTGAAAAACGAATTATACGTTGGTGTGACGACGCAGGGAAAAACAACGACTCCCAGCTACAAAATCAAACGCCTGGTAGAAAAGCCGGAATCCGAATGGGATCGGGTTGAGGGAACCCATGAAGCCATTATCTCACAGGATGTTTTTGATGCCGTTCAAATGCTTCTGATGCGTGATACCCGAATTTCCCCTGATGAAGATCAGGTGTATCTTTTTTCCGGTTTCCTGTGCTGCGCAGACTGCAAGCTTAATATGGCTCGACGCACACGGAGATATAAGGAGAAAGTATACTCCTATTACTCATGTGCCGGGTTTCGCAAAAAATCCGGCTGTACTTCTCATAATATCAGTGAAAAACTGCTCTATGATGCCGTACTTGCCGCTATTAGGCAGCAATACCTTCTGGTTACCGATATGGAGCGGCTGCTTAAATATGCTCAGGAACTCCCGGATGATCCGAACAGCTTACATCAGTATGAAGTACAGATTGCCAAATTGAAAGATGAAATCCGGCGTAATCAGGAAATGAAACTTCGGCTGGTAGAAAATTTAAATGATGGGATTTTAACCCGTGAGGAATATCTGGAATTAAGCGCAATCTATGATACCCGTATCCGGAACAGCCGGCTGGCCATCCGCAACGTAGAAACAGAACGTGACGGCATGAAGGACGTTCCTCTGGAAAACGAATGGCTGACTACTTTTAAGAAATATCAAAATGTGGACAAACTTGACCGTGTTATGCTGGCGGAGCTGATTCAGGTTATTGAAGTACATGAAAACAAACAGATCACAGTTCACTTTAAGTTTGAAGATCAGATTCAGCGTGCAATAGATTATCTGGAACGACTGGGGCTTTCTCCCAAAGTCCCTGACAGTTCAGACGAAAAGGTGGTGACAAACGATGGCTCGAAAAAGCAGGCAGGCCAGACAGCAAAATCTTCTGGCTCCAACGGAATTTACGCATAAAGAACCGGAAAACCGGTACCAGGCAGCACTTTATGGACGTCTGTCTCTCCAGAATCTCGGAATCGGACGAAAAGAGACAATGGAATATCAGATTGAAATTCTAAGGGAATATGTAGCAAAACACCCAGATTTGGAAGTTGTCGATATTTATACCGACAATGGATGCTCCGGCTCCAATTTTAACCGCCCGGAATTCAATCGCATGATGGAAGATGTCAAAAAGGGGAGAATCAACTGTATTGTCATCCGTGATTTTTCCCGTTTCGGTCGAAACTATCTGGAAACCGGATATTACCTGCAGCAGGTATTTCCGGCTTATCAAGTTCGTTTTATCTCAATTTTTGATGAATTTGACAGTGCTGTTTCTGATCTGGACGCGATGGTATTTTCGATGAAACATATCGTCAACGATTTTTACAGTAAAGATATATCCAGAAAAATTAGTTCCGCTTATGATGCACTGATCCGAAACGGCCATGTATGGGGAAAACCGGCCTTCGGTTACCGGCGCAGACAGGACAGTACCGGTCGGCTGTTGATGGACGAGAAAACCGCACCTACCCTTTACCTGATTTTTCAATGGGCAAGGCAAGGTGTAAATCCGCGTCAGATTGCCTGCAACCTGAACATTCTGGGCATTCCTTCCAACCGGTTGATTGATGCCGCTCAAAACGGGAATACGTTTCTTCAGCCTTCCGATCTGCCATGGCAAGATCCCATGATCCGGGCTATCCTGCGCAATCCGATGTACACCGGAGATACCGTTTTCAATCGCTACCGCAATCGTAAGTATGATTCCTCTTGTCTGGGGGACCTGCCAAAAGAAGAATGGGACAGCGTCCCCCATACACATCCAGCCTACATCACGCATGAGGAATATATTCACCAGATAGAAGTATGGGAACAGAGTCAAAGACACTGGAATGAAAAAACCACACAGTCGCGGGCATCCGTTGATAATCCCGGCAATCCGTTTCGGGCCATCCTGTTCTGCGGCGAATGCCAGCACACTATGAAGCCGGTAAAATCCCCGGAATCCTCAAAAACAATTGCTTACTCCTGCAAAGGACACTTTAAGGTACAGATTGCAGGTCATCTGGCTTTTTCGATTCCACGGGAAGAACTTATGAATAAAGTATCGGTTCAATTGCAGGAACAAAGGGTAACTGCCAAAGAAATTCGTTCCATCCTTTTCTCCTATCCTTTGGAACAGATTCAGACTCAGCTGATTGCCCCACGGAAAGCAATGCTGGCCAAACATCAAGCCCGAATACAGGAAATCGAATTGCTATGCACTCGTGCTGAGCAGGATCGCCGTCGCGGAATTCTGGAAAAGGAAATTTATCAGATTCAGTCAGAAAAACTGCTTTTTGAAAAAAATGCACTGACCGAAGAAATCAACCTGCTGTCTCAGCAGATTGCAGAGGTTCCTTCCTGTCTCTCCATCGAAAATCCCTGGCTGCAGGATTTTACTGGGCAAGATTTCTCCGGCGAAATTGCTTCCAGCACCTTGCACCAGCTCATCTGCCGGATTGATGTAATGACAGATAAAAGCGTTCACATCCTGCTTAAAAATGCCTATTGGATGCAGCGGCTGATCAGTTACATTGAAGAATGGAAGCAAAACAAAGAGAAGGGAGATAAAGAAAATGGCCAATAACCTGGCATATTATATCCGGCTTTCAGAAGCCGATGAAGATACCGGAAAAGAAAAGGAAGAAAGTGAAAGCATCAGCAACCAACGTGCGCTGATTTTAAAATATTTAAAAGATCATCCTGAATTTGACGACTGGAATATCCATGAATTTGTGGATGATGGCTATACCGGCACAAACGGCGACCGCCCACAATTTCAACGCATGGTTGACCTGGTGCAGCAAAGGGCAATCCAGTGCGTAATTGTAAAGGATCTGTCTCGATTTGCCCGTAACTATATTCTGCTTGGAGAATACATGGAACAGATTTTTCCATATCTGGGAGTCCGTTTTATTGCCATCAATGACGGTTACGACAGCCAGAAAACCACCAGTGCCACCGACAACATGAGCGTTGTGCTGAAATCGGTTCTCAATGCGTATTACAGCAAAGAACTCTCCCATAAAATACGCGCAACGATCTATTTGAAAATGCAGCGCAAGGAACGTCTGGGGATGGCTCCTTTTGGTTATGTTCTGGACGAGAGTCGTACACAGTATCTGATTGACCCGGAGGCTGCCAAAACTGTAAAGCTGATTTTTGATCTGGCACTACAGCTGAAAAACACTACGAAAGTTGCAGACTATCTGAATGTTCATCAGATCCCAACGATTACGGAATATTATCGCGAACGACCTCAACTGGGGAAAACGCACTTTCCTCTTTCTGAGCATCCCCAATGGGACAGCACCAAAGTCTGGCATCTTCTCCGTGACAAAGCATACATGGGTACACTGGTTCTTCGAAAGTCCACCGTGGTAGTTCCGGCATCTAAACGAATCCGGCAAACCGATGAATCAGAGCAGATCGTATTTGAAGATGCTCATGAGCCGATTGTTTCTAAAGATGAATTTGAACAGGTTCAGCAGATATTTCCGCCATCCCGGCCACGGACACCTCGGAACATCCAGGAATATCCTTTAAAAAGAGTTATTTTCTGCGGAACCTGCGGAAACCGCATGGTTCGTACCCGGAACATGGGAACAGACGGCCCCAGATTCTATTGCCGATGTTCCACTCTGGAACATACAATCTGTTCGAGAAAAAGACATCGGGAGCGTGATCTGGAGCAAATTGTCCTGCAGGCCCTGCTTTCGATGCTGAAGCTGACACTGGAAACATTGGGGAAGAAACGGAACCGTCAGGATCAAACGCAGACCTTATTAGGAGAATGTCAGAAAGAAATCTCCCAGACGGAAGCCAGAGAAAAGAAAATCCGTCTTGAAAAGCTGGAGCTATACGAATCTTATACACTGGGAACTGTTGCACTCCGTGCGTACCGGGTGCAAAAGGATGCACTGACCCGGGAAGGAAAAGCGATTTCAGAAAAACTCGCTCAGCTTCGTGAGCAAAAATCCGCCCTCGAAACCGGGATTCTCCCCACTGAAATGATGAAGCTCACAGAAACAGCCAAACAATACCAGTATTCCACTACCCTGAATCGTGAAATGGTTACAACCTTTGTAGAGCGAGTTGATGTCTACGAAAATCATTATGAAATTCATTGGAAATTTCAGGATCTATGGGCGCAGTTGGGACATCCGGTATCCGAATCATCCAGCAGAAAGGGAGGCACACCAAATGGCGAAGAGAAAAAACAGAATCCAGAAAATTCCTGATCCATCGGATGCTACACTGCTGGCGCGCATGGTCTATTGCGGCTCATGCGGTCGCCTGATGCGGCGCAGAAGAATCACTCATGATTATCACGAACCAACATTTTGCTGTGTCTACGATAATGAAGACTTGCCGGAAGACAAGCCCTGTGCTTCTTATCGGTATCCGGTTTCTATCCTGTACCAGGATGTATATGCTGCTATCCGCAAAGAACGACGGACAGCACTAAGAACCGCAAAAAAACTGGAAGGAGGTGTCGAAAACACACAATACCGGCTTGTGAAACAGGTGTATCAAAACCGCCTATTCACTGTTATGGAACAGCTGCGTGAAATTACAGACCAGAAAAATCAGCTCTATATGACTCTCCCTGTCAAAGCAGAGCCGCCTGACGGTTTCGAAGAGCAGGATAAAAAGCTGGATGCCCAGGCACAAAAACTGACTCACCGAATGGAACGGATTGCCGACGGATTTCTGGAAATCCATGATTTATATACTGCCAAAAACAAATGGCTGAATTTATTTTCTTCCATACCGGAAGATTTTATCCTGACGCAGGAATTGACCAGAAAGACAGTAAAACGAATTACCCTCTTGCCGGGTCAGCCACCGATTATTACCTTCAAGCAGGAGGACTCCAAAGACCTGCTCTTTCAAAAGCTGAATCTGGTGTCAAGGATCTGCCGGGAGCAATCCAATCAGAAGGAGGTATCCGAACATGGCGAATGAACTTGCTTGCTATATCCGCCTCTCTCATGCGGATGATGACCTGGATTCCAACCAATACGAAAGCTCCTCCATCAGCAACCAGCGGGAGCTGATTCACAACTATCTGGCATCCCATCCCGAATTTGACCGCTGGAAAATTCAGGAATTTGTAGATGACGGCTATTCTGGTACATCCGAGAACCGACCGGAATTTCAACGTATGATCCGCCTGGCCCGTCAGGGAAAAATTCAATGTATCATTGTTAAGGATTTTTCCAGGTTTGCACGCAATTACATCATTGTCGGAGATTATATCGAGCAGATTTTTCCGTTTTTGAACATCCGCTTTATCTCTATCAACGACAACTATGACAGTGCAGTATCCACCAGCCTTTCTGACAATATGTCGGTGGTTCTAAAATCCATCCTGAATAGTTATTACAGCCGGGATCTTTCTGCAAAGATGTATTCCTGTAATACACAGCGAATGAAAAACGGGGATTTTGTGGGAACTCCGTGCTTTGGCTATAAACTGAACCCGGAACGAACTCATTTCATAATCGACCCGGAACCGGCCAAAATTGTCCGGCACATTTTCGATCTGGCGCTGGCCGGACACAGTCGCCCTGAAATCGTAAGAATACTGAATGATGAAGGGCTGATCACTCCAGGTGACTATAACCGGCAGCATGGATTTGACATGAAAAACATTGTCACCACCCAGCCTTTATGGGATCATATCAAAGTTTCCCGGATTCTCCGGGAACCGGCCTATACTGGTACCCTGGTCATGCGCAAACGTGTTGCTCTTGCTCCCTGTTCCAAAAAGAAGCGGGCAACTACTCCACAAGAACAGTTTATACGCGAAAACGCCCACGAAGCGATTGTTTCAAAAGAAGAATTTAATCTTGTGCAGGAAATGTTTCCCAAGCAAAAAGGATGGGATCGCAAAAACCAACAGGAATATTCCCTTAAAGGCATTGTCCGGTGCGGAACCTGCAAAAAAGTCATGCCATTCCGTCCCTGCCCAAAGCCCGGAATGTTCCAGTGCTGTGAATCTATGATTCCGCACAGTAACTGCCCATCCACAAGGCACTTGGTACCAGATGTGGAACAGGTAGTTCTAAACGCTCTCTTGCCGCTGTTGCAAATGACAGTCAAAGAAGAACAGCGGATAAAGCGCAGGGAAGTTTCTGCCAGGCTTCTTCAATGCCAGCAGGAAATACAAAAAGCAAAACGCGAGAAAGAAAAACTCCTGCAGGAAAAGACTCAAAGTTATGAATCCTATATTGCCGGTTCTCTGTCTCAGGAGGAATATTTGCAGGAAAAGCAAAAACTGAGTGACCGAAGCTCATCGCTGGACAGTCATCTGGCTTTTCTTACAGATCAGGAATTCTCGCTTCAATATGCTGAGATTCCCACCGACCTGCAGCAAGCCGCTGAATCGGCACACAAATATCTGAATGCCACAAAATTGACGCGTGATATGGTGGTCAGTTTTGTTGACAGCGTTTTTCTGTACGATGACCATTATGAAATCGTCTGGAAGTTCAAAGATTTGTTTCACCAATTTGAGCAGGAAGCCCATCTATCATCGCTCCCTGCCACACATGATTATAAGGAGGATAAAACCAAATGACACAAAAACTTTACCGCGCCGCTGTATATGTCCGCCGGATCGCCATTGATCTGACCTGTCCGGAAGATGAGGACTTAACCTGTGTGCGCCAGCTGCAGATTATTCAGGAATACCTTGCGAAAAAGCCGGATGTGGAATATTCGGCCGCCTTTTCGGATGGCCACAAGCAGAAATCCCAGACAGCACTTTACGCATTTCAGCGTATGATTCCACAACTGGAATCCCACCAATTTGATTGTGTGGTTCTTTACAGTATTGAGCAGTTTTCCAATATATTTAAGGAAACCCGTCACTGCCTGGGTACCATGTTTCCGGCACTGCATATCCGAATGATCTTTGTAAAAGAGGATTATGACAGTCTGACTTCAGGTGATTCCGAAAAGGGCTACTCCATTCTGGCCAGGCTCCTGGAACAAGCGGAAATCTCTGATACCGCCAGACGGGAAAAGGCTGAAACCATCCGAAAACGCAGCAAAGGCAAAACATCTTTCACCTATTGCCCTTACGGATACCTGCCCGGTGCCGAAAATACCGCTGACCTGATTCCCGATCCGCAATCAAAAACTGTAATACAAACCATTTTCCGTGAATACCTGGAAGGGCAAAACCTGAGCCAAATTGCCCGCCACCTTACTGAAC
Organism: Bariatricus sp.; assembly: GCA_051880095.1. Classification (GTDB taxonomy): domain Bacteria; phylum Bacillota; class Clostridia; order Lachnospirales; family Lachnospiraceae; genus Allocoprococcus. The sequence continues at coordinate 63,937 of JBJENH010000157.1, forward strand.
AGGATGTTCCATCTCCTTCCAAACGGAAACAGCAGCGCGGCTATAATTATAAGCACGGCGTTCCTGCCGGATACTGGCATCCGACAACTGTGAGAGGAATTCTGATGAATCCCGTCTATACCGGTGATCTTGTCTTTTCCAGTTATCGGGCAACCATGTACATGAGCCTGCGGGACAATGAAATACAGGAAACTGCACCTAAACAGATGATCGCGAACCACCATGAAGCACTGGTTTCCAGAGAAGATTATGAAAAAGTACAGCTGATGCTGGATGCGGATAAGGCAAATAATATTCTGCGCAAGCCCCGAACCAATCCAAACCGTTTTCCCCCGCATCCTTATCGCAATCTGGTTCGGTGTGCAAAATGCGGTGCCTTAATGCTTTATGCGCAAAGAAATCTGAACGGTAAAAATCCGTATGTAATTTATGAATGTGGAACCGGATTGAACAAAGGATCTGCTTTCTGCAGCCGTCATCCCGTCCGCTTCACACTCGTCGACCAGGAAGTAAAACGGGTGCTTCAGGAAGAAATCGATCTGGCAGATTCTATTTACCAAAAGATTGAATCCGGTACAGAGGGAAATTCGTATAAAGAGATGAACACACGGTACCAGACGGAAATGGACGGTTATTTACAGGAGGTCAGAGAAATCAACCAGCGTTTGAATCGTCTCTTTGCCGACTATTCGGTTGGACAGATCAGCCCGGAGGATTATTACAAGCAGAAAGAACTTCTGGCAGAGGAATCCAGAGAAAAGAGCCAACTTCTGACTGATGCAATGGAACAGCTTCGCGGTTATCGCTCCATTTTTACAAAAGACAATCCCTGGCTTCAACTATATCATGACCGCACACTGCCGGAAGTCCTGCCACAGGCTTTGTCAAAAGAATTGATTGATCATATCCTGGTTTCTCCTGATGAAGAAGCTGTTACAGTGATCCTGAAACACCAAAACTGGAAGCAGGAACTTCTGGATGGTCTGGAAGGAAGTGAAACAGACGAATGTAAACCTTCTCTTCCCTTAATAAAACAATAGATCCCCATTTATCCGCCTGCCGAAAGGAGGGAAAACCATGGCAAGAAAAAGCAGACAAGCCCAGCAACAGGCTTCTGCACTGGGGACATCCAATACTGTTGCAAAAATGATTCCTGCAAATTCTGCCCCTGTATATAAAGCTGGGATTTATGCCCGTTTATCCGTTTATGATCTGGCTCGCGACCGCTCTGATACCATGGAAAATCAGATTGCACTGCTGGAAAACTATGTGGAACAACAGCCAGATATTGTTCTGGCGGATCTGTATATCGACAACGGCCGGACAGGCACAACATTCAACCGGCCGGAGTTTCTCCGGTTGATGGATGATGTAAAATCAGGCAAGATCACCTGCATTATCGTCAAGGATCTATCGCGGTTCGGTCGTAACTACCTTGAAACAGGATATTATCTGCAGAAGGTGTTTCCCCAGTATAATCTTCGATTTATCGCTGTAAATGACCAATACGACAGCCTGACTGCTGACCCGGATTCTATGGCCATTTCGATGAAAAACATCATCAATGACTATTACAGCAAAGATATTTCCCGCAAAGTATCCTCCAGCTTTGATCTGAAAAAGAGTCAGGGCGTTTATAGCTGGAGTCACCCACCTTATGGGTATGTCAGAAACAAGGAAAATCCTACTCAACTGGAATTTGACACAGAAGTGGAGCCTTATGTTCATCTCATGTTCCGATGGGCATTGGATGGCGTACCGATTCACCGGATTGCAAAAAATCTGACAGAAATGCAGGCTCCTACCTATCAGCGCCTTGCTCACATTCGCAGTAACGGCCACACCAAAAGAAAAGGATCTGATGAATGGGCGCACCGCACTGTTATGCAGATTCTGATGAATCAGACGTACGCGGGGGATTTTGTCGGCAACAAGAGCTACGACCGTAAATACGATAAAGCAAATGCTCGCTTCTTTATCCCTGAGGATGAATGGATGATTATTCCCAATACGCATCCAGCTTATATTGACCGGGAAGATTACTTCCGGCTAAAGGAAAGAATATTATCGGATCGTCAGGAACGGTCGCAGATCTTAAAGGAAATGAAAACCACCCCTGTCAACTTCGAGAACAAATTCCAAGGGATTATCTTCTGCGGCGAATGCCAGAGACGCATTTCCTTACGCGGACAAAGGGACATGAAAACTCTTTACCGTGCTTTTTACTGTAAAGGAAAAAGAGATCAGTTTCATAAAGGCCACAAACCATTTTCAATTGATGTGGACACAATGGAGCTGACCGTTCTCTGGCAGCTTAATCTGCAGATAAAATACGCTCTGGATGCAGATGCTTTTCTGAAACGCTTCTCTCTGGAGGAAGCATCCTCCCGTCTGAAAGCCCGAAGGCAGGCAGAAGTCAATATGCTCCGTGCAAAAGCCGCTGATATTAAAAAACGTCGTTCACGAACCTTTGAGGATTTTTCCAATGCTCTAATTGATGAAGATGTTTATCGAATTCAGATGGACAAACTGGGAAGGGAACAGGATTTTGTGGCAATTCAAATTGAGCAGGCTGAAAAACGCCGCGATTCTGTAGACACCTATTTTACTGTTGACAACAAATGGCTGCGGAAATTCGTTGAAACCGGTGGCCAGAATGAATTAAATAAAGAACTGGTTCATAATCTGATCGAACGGATTGATATTTACCCCGATAAACGGATCAAGATCACATACAATTTCTCTGATTGGATGGAACCGTTCATAGATTGTATTGAAGAACTGAAACAAATGGATGATGAATAAGTATCAAGCTGTACTATAGTGGCTCAGTTGTCACCTGAGTCCTACAGAACAATCCCCCCAAACCGCCGGAAGATTTTATCTTCTTGAGATTTGGGGGATTCTTTTTGTCATCAGACAAAAATCTCTCTAAATTTTTACGATTCAGCTTCTGAAAACAGTATTTATTGGAAGGTGTTATTGCAGCTTCTCTATACATAGAACAAGAGGTGCAAAGTAATGAGTAAAATGATGAATCAGTCGTTCCTCAAGCAGAGAGAACAGTTTAACCAGATGACCAGCGAAAAATATATCTCTTACCCCATCCCGGAAAATGTTCAGATTTTTCGCAATGTTCCATACATGACTGACAGGAATCCTGCACACCGAATGGATATTTACCGCCCTGCCAATGAGAAAGATTTTCTTCCTGTCATTATCAACGTACATGGCGGCGGCCTGATGATGGGAAACAAAGAGTTCAATTTTGGTTTCTGCGTTGACCTCTGCCAGCAGGGATTTCTTGTTTTCAGCATCGAATATCAGCTTGTACCGGATGTCCTGGTATATGACCAATATGCAGACGTGATCCATGCCATGACTTCCATCAGCAACGTACTTCCACTCTATGGTGGCGACAAAGATCATATTTATATGGTCGGAGACAGTGCCGGTGCTTATCTCATTGTATACGCAATTGCAATGCAGAGAAGTCCGCTTTTGGCTGAAGCCGCACATACCATCCCTTCTATCCTCCCGATTCGTGCCCTGGGACTGATCAGTGGGATGTTTTATACACGTCGCTTTGATAAGATCGGCCTGTTTATGCCGAAAACCTTATACGGGGCATCCTATAAAAATGGCCCTTTTATGCCGTACACAAACCCGGAGCATCCTGAAATTGCCGGTAATCTCCCTCCGTGTTATCTCGTAACCAGTCACAATGATTTCCTCCACCGATACACCCTTGATTTTGCCAAAACACTTCACCGGCATGGAATTCCTTACAAACTGGATGATTATCCTCCGAACAAGCGTCTGACTCATGCATTCAGCGTTTTCAACCCGGAATTCCCGGAAAGTCAGGAAGTCATTCAACATCTGGCTCAGTACCTGAAATCCATTTGATTTTCTCCTATTTTCCTTCCTTTTCATTTTTTAGCAGCAAGGCCGCCGACACACAAGATGCCGGTGGCCTTGCTGTTTAATTCATTATTGGATGGATTCAATAATGAATCCAAAGAAAAGCAATCAAAAAATACTTCAACACATATTTTAACTTAATATCGTCATCCGTTTCTTAATGACAAAATAGATCACATTAGAAATTTGCTTTACCAAATATGCCAATACAACGGTTGCAACAACAAATATTACAAGCTCTAAGCCCATTCCCACATTAAGACGAGATACATTAAAATTTCCTACCAAAAACGCATAATGTGATATATATATCGGCATTGTATATGCATTAAGTGTTTTCCAAGCTCTCATTTCACACATTTTATCAATCGATTTTTTGTTTTTGCGATAAAAAATCTGGATTGTAACAATTATCCACATTCCCAATATCATATGTGTATAATTTACTATTATACTATTATATAATACACTTCCATCCAAATACTGCCTTGCAACAATTCGACTACACATTGCTACCAACATTAAACTGGTTAAAAATACATATTTCTTTCCTGTTATTTGAGGCTCGTTTTTACCATACGCATATCCCACAAAAAATATAAAAGTATAGCATATATGTACCCCTAAAAAGACCAATCCCATAGCAATACAAAGAAACACAAAGAATGTCACAAATACTTTTTTCTTATTCTGCCAAAATGTGTTCTTTTCATATTTTTTTACAGCAATCAATATCAAATAATTGATAAAAATCGCTGTCATGAACCACAATTGCCCTAACGCATCTAAGACAGGTATAGAGACCTTGTCAAATATAAAACTCGCTCCCTGCAAATTAAAAAGATAAACTGGCGTCATGTAAAAATATGATTTGTTAAAAATCAAAATATTTGCTAGTGCCAGAATTAAAAAAACAATATAAGTCGGAACGCATATTTTTAAAAATTTCTTTTCTATAAAATTCTTTGTCTTTCCTATACTTCTATTGGCATATAAATACCCTGATACAAAGAGAAATATTTCGACCCCAACATTTAATACCATAGCAAGAACATTTATTCCAAGCCATTCGCTTAAATGACATCCAAGTATCATAAACATAGCAACTACTTTTATAATTGATATTTCATTATTCATACACATTTCCTCCATCTGAATTTGAGCTATTTTTCACTATCCAATAACTCTGCATTGCAGCAGTTGCCATATCCAGCGACTTCTTAAGCAAATCATGTTTCGGATGCTTTTCGACCAAGTTATAAAGTTCTTTGTAATGTTGCACAATCCGTCTTTTAATTTCGTCGTTTCCCGGTCTGTTACCAAAAAGATAATTGCAATAGCCATATATCTGATTAAAAATACTCTTTCCGTACATTGCTAACGCATAGTAGCAATCAGGATCATCGGAAAGCAATTTTTTTATTTTCATTATGTTGTCTTCCTGCTCCCAAACTGCATGTATATGATTTTGAAATTCCAGCATTTAAACTGTAACCCTTGTCAAGGACATTATTAAATTTAAGTGCCATTGTTTTTAGACAAGATTTTTTCAGGTGTATCCTAAACAACTATTTTCCTGAGATACACTAGGAATTGCGGAAAAAGAGGTGCCTAAAGGCAGACACCTCTTGAGTTTGCATAGAAAGAAGCTTGGATTTCTAATCAAGAATTCAGTAATGCCTCGAAGTCAAAGCTATAAACAATATTCTTCATGTTACCAATTAACTGATCAACGTTATCTATCGTAACTCGGGTGCGACCTTCTGAAATGTACTGCGTTATGAGATTATTGATCCAAGGGCCATAGTGTGAATAATCTTTATAGTTGTTCAGATCAGTTATAATCTCCTCTTCGCCTTGATAGAAGTAAATCTGTACATTTTTATATTGCATCAGATGCTTCAAGGCATATTCTACGCCATCCATTGTAGCTTCAAAAGTTCCATTGCGGATTTCTGCGTCCCAATATAATACACTGAATGGAGGCATGAAGAATACAAATTGCGTTTCAGGATAGGCCAAAATCAACGCTTCCATATTACAGAGATTCGAATCAACTTTTTCAGGTAAGTTGGAGTTGGCGAAGCTATGAATAGTTGTTGACTTTCTTGGGCGGGAATATCCAGCCAAGGTAGCTTCTGCGTTAAAGGTTCCAGTCAGCGTTTCACCACGCCTTTCAGCTGATTGCTTTGCACCCCGAAGCGTCCCCAGAATATTATTCATTCCATAGTGATAGAAAATATCCATATTCAGCAAATAAGATAAGTCCTCCTTATGATCCATTCGATAGAGATATTCTGGCAATGGATATCTTGGTTCTGTTGCACTACCAAATATCTGAAACTCATCAAGCTCCCAGTAAACCGTTTTGATTTCATTGTCACTGGCAAAACAGATATCCAGAATTGTTTTCATGTTATAGGTTGTTCCGCCAGAGTAAGGCAATCGGACCATATTGCACCCGAATAATTCATTGCACAAATCTACGTCGGTATTTTCTATCATGGATGTACCAACCATGACAGCATCATAATTGTAGTGCTTTGCAATTCCCGGATTTGAATACATTTCGCTGTATTCATAGTAAGTAAAAGTATTGTTTTCTGTGCCATAATGAAGCAGGGGATCCATCCAATACATGATTCCGGCAAAGACAGCCAGTGATAAAACTAATGCTAATAGCATTGTAATTGTCCATTTCTTTGATTTCATCACTTTTTCCTCTTAGAAGTTGGAATACAGGAAGGTACTAACGCCAGAAAATGATAGTATACTCAGAACCAGCAGAAAATATGTCTGAAACCATATGCCTGCATTTGGCTTGAAGCATTTTATCCTTTCCGTACTATTTTTCAGCAGTAAGGCTGAGAACAACGCTATTATACAAGATAGAATAGCTACAACTGGCAACCCTATTATTTTGTTTGCAATGCTAATCAAGGTCGGTTGTAACAATGTCTCCGTTAGCTCGGCATTAATGGAAAAAAACCAGCCACCTGTAAAGATCTGTTTTAACATTGCTATAGCATCTGTAACACTTCCCGCTCGGAAAAACACCCAGGTTATGTTGATAAAAGCAAATGTTAATATCCAGCGGATTATCTTGGGCAACTTTTCATACCTGCTTTTCGTAATTCGCTCTAGCACCATTGCCATACCGTGCATCAGTCCCCAAAGGAAAAACGTAAAGCCCGCGCCGTGCCATAACCCACTAACCAAAAACACGATCAGGATATTCAGATAGGTTCTTACCTTTCCCTTACGGCTCCCGCCCAAAGGAATGTAAATATACCTGGTGAGAAAGTTGGTTAGTGCGATATGCCACCGTTTCCAGAAATCAGAAATACTTAAGGCTTTATAAGGAGAATTAAAATTCTGCGGAAGCTTAATATTGAACATCAGTCCGATACCCACTGCCATATCGCAATAGCCAGAAAAATCAAAGTATATCTGGAATGTGTAGCCAAGAATAGACAATATGGCTTCAAACGAGTTCAACGAAGAAATATGATTGAAACCATAGTCGACAATTTTGCCAAAGTTGTCTGCCACCAAGACTTTTTTCGCCAGACCGATTGCAAACACTGAAAGACCTTTTGCAACGTTATCCCAATTCAACACTTTCATGCCCAAATCAGAAAACTGCGGGATCAATTCCTTTTGCTGTGCAATTGGTCCCTGAATTAGCTTAGCAAAAAAAGCTACATAAAGCAGGTACTCCCAGAAGCTGCAAGGCACAGCTTCACCTTGATAAGCATCTACCAAATATGCAATCTGTTGGAAAGTATAAAAGCTCAATCCAACCGGCATGAAAACGCTGACTAGAGTAATGTCAGATTCGAAAATTTCACTGATACTATCAATCAGGAAATTGGCGTATTTGAAATACCCCAAGATTCCGATGTTGAAGAGGAGTCCAAGAATAAGCCATGCTTTTGGGGCCTTCCCTTGTTTGCAGGATATTTGATGGCCAAGCCAATAGTTTGCCGCAACGCTGAGGAGTAAAATTGCTGCGCTCTGTATATTTGAAAAAGCCACAAAAAAAATGGACGCAACTGCCAGTACAGCAATTTCCAAGCACCCTTTCTTGGCTCTGCAGGCCAGGAAGTAAATCGCCAATGTAATCGGCAGAAATGCCAAAATAAATTCATAGGAGTTAAAGAGCACTTTATGTTCCTCCGTTTCAATAGAATAACCAACTATAATATACTTCTTGATTAATTATAAGCACCCCTGCCCCAAACGATATATTGTAGAGGAAACTATCCCCTCTGATGCACCTTGTAAAATGAAAAGACGGTACTCAAAAACAAACCTCTGCAGGGAGCTGAAAGAACTATCGCCGTGACCGGAATACAGGTCCCGCAACGAATGAATAGCGGATTGAATGGAACCAGACCGGTTACTAATCCACGGTCTGCCGAGGGTATAATGATACTTCCGTTAATCTTAGGACGGCAGATTTGCACGCCGAACCTTATGGCTATGATTTCTCTGGTCAAAAGCTTTGGAGTATCACCCTAGAGCCGATCCCGGGCCACTAGAATATAGGCATCCCGATCCGCTGGGTAAGAGACATCAAATATAGGTGCCAGTCTGTATTGAAATAATAAGAACAAAACGCTATTTTACATAACCAGAAGCAAACGAACCTTAAAAAAGAGTTAATTATTGATGTACTCGTTTGTCAACATATACCACTCCAGTTTTTATTCTACCACAAACAAGCGAATTAACAAGTTGCAAATACCCTTTTCGAATTAGATTTTTAGATAACTTATAACTATAATCTGTTCGGAAAAGTATTATTTCTCTCTATTTCCAACCTTTTTAAACAAATGGTTTGACGTATCCTTTTATCTGGCTATTTTCCTAAAAATGCATCCTGTCCAGAGTGCACTCAAACTAACCCCCATGATCATTTGCACTGCAGCCAAACAAGAGCTGATTTCTCCTATTGGCACATAATTTCCATATCCTACAGTACTAAAAGTTGTCACACTGAAAAACACACTGTGACCATAATACTTAAAAATTTGAATAATATTCGGCCATGCCTCTATAACTGTATTCAAAAAAATATCTTGATTTCCAGTGGAAAAACCCGTCAACATATACGCCAAGGCAAACGCAAGTATAGAAACGATCATGCTTACCATTGTGAATAAAGGTCTTTCGCCATATCCACATAATATCAAACTGCCTGTGGATATTATTTTTCTTGCTCCGTGAAGGCTTTTTCTTTCTGTTCTTTTCGATTGGTAAAAATATTCTCCCGCAATGGCACTATAACCATTTCTTTCATATAAACTCGATATTCTCCGAAGTGTTTTTGCCTTCTCTAACAGCATATCATCATAATTATCTTTTTTCCATCCTGATTCTGTTTGAACCGGCGTTCCCTCCTTAGGACGTTTGGCATAAATTCTACAGTCAAATACTGTATCTTCATTTACCTGCGAGCATTTATCATCTGTAATGCAAATATCCAAAATATCTGATTTGAATAATTTAAAGCCTATAAGTATACAATCTTTAATTTCAACCGCAGAAAAAACACACATACCCATATACATAGTATTCATATCGCAATTATAAAATTTCGACAAAGTAAAGGAGCATCTGTCAAAATAATTATTGCCTAAATCGCAATCAACAAACCTGGATACAAATAAACACTTTGTAAAAAAAGTAGGTGTATACGGAATATTATTGGGATTCATCTTTCCATTATTGATATATGGTCGACTGAAGAAACAAGACTCAAAAACTGTATTTTCAAATTTAACCTCATTAAATTTACATCCAACAAAGTCACATCTTATAAATCTAATATTTTGAAATATACAGTTTTCAAAAGAACAAAAATTGATTCTTTTTCCCTCTATAACCAAGTAATCCTCTTCACATAATGCCACTGACTTACCAATTTCAACCTTACTAAAAGAGTTAAAATAATACTGATCCTCGTTCAGTTCGTATTCCGTATATGAGTATGCAAACCGAATTTTTCCTTTGATTTCTACCGGTTTTGCATCTTTTAATACACCTTTATAATATTTTTCAGACTCCGTGTGAACGTCTAATTTCGATTGAATTTCTCTAGTAACATCATTAAAATCAAGTCCTATCTTCATAAATTAACCCCTAAATATCGAATAGTATTTCAAAAAATAATTACGATTCCGCCCATTCAAAACTATATAAATTGAAGGGCTATTCTGCCCTCTCTCTGCACCTTGACAAATGAACAGCGGTACTCCAAAACTACCATCTGCCATTGAGCCGAGATACCTGTCGCCGTGACCGGGAAAGGAGCTGATCGTCACTTACGCAGCGAAATACACAGGAGATCCAAGGAAGCACGGCTCGCTTCTGAGCGTTGAAATGCAGATGACAATGATACTTCCGTTAAAGTAGGCGGCGGCTTCGCAACCGGGCCTGTAAAGGTCATGTTTCCCCCAGCCAGGGAAAGTTGGAGTATGCCCCGTTTCAGTCTGGGGCGAGAGATACAAATTGACTGTTAGAATTACAATACTACCAAACAAAACCTATGGTTAAGTATAGAACCGGATATACGCACTGACCCGTATCGAAATAATAAGGACAAAATCTATGTTATTTCCATTTTTCCAAATCATTTCTGAAAATCGGGAAAGCCGGAAAACCGGCAAAAAAAGGCACCCGAAGAACAGGTGCCTATCTCTGCACTAATTTTTTTGTAATTTACTTGACAATAGGCTATCTCCCACGTAACCACGGAATCCACTCCAGATCACCAAAGGCAGATAGATCAGGAATGCCCACAATGGATAATACCTCTGTACCTTTTCTCCACACACATATTCTGTTCTTTGTACTTTGGTGCACAGCCCGATCATCCAGGCTGCCGCCACCCATACTAATATCAGATAATAGTTCGACATGTCTTTTTTACTACCTTTTCTTTATCATATTGCTCTTCCATATATTTTCTTCCGGCTCTTCCCATGGCTTCTCTTTCTTCTTTGGAAAGTTTCAGGAAGTCTTCCATTGTATGCAAGAGTGCATTCCTGTCTTTGACCGGACATAAGAGACCGCTGATACCTTGTTTTACCGCTTCTCTGCATCCCGGGATATCACTGGTAATGAGTGGTCTTCCGGTGGCTGCTGCTTCCAGAAGGACATTGGACATTCCTTCGTGATAGCTTGGGAGCACCACGCAGTCTGCCTTTCCATAATACGGTCTTGGATTCTCCTGGAATCCATGGAAGACTGCGATTCCATCCTGGATCAGTCTTTCTACTTGTTCCTTATATTCGTCTTCGAAGAATCCTACCAGATCCAGTACAAACTGTCCGGCATATTCTTTCTGAAGTTCTTGTACTGCCCAGAAGAGTTCATCTATGCCTTTTTCTTTCATGATGCGGCCCAGGTATAAGAAGTGAATCTTGTCGTTATTCGGATATTCCTGATAGCTATAGGATTCCAGATTGACTCCGGCTCCGGGAAGGATGGTCTGCTGCCATGCCGGTGTGATCTTCTTCTCCCGGAAGAGCTTCGCATTCTCTGCATTTTCGAAGAACACCGTCTTCGCTTTTTTTAGAGCCGTCCGGTACATGACGGTCACAATCTTCGCCAGCCCCTTCTTCTGAAATGCGGTTCCCAATCCCTGTACATTCACACAGTAAGGAATCTTCTGTATCCTGCAGGCGAATCCTGCATAGATATTCGGCTTAATGGAATAAGTGATGACCATATCCGGCCGCTCTGTTTTTAATATTTTAACATATGTATGGTATAAACGAAAGTCCGTGGCCGGGTTAATCCCTCGACGGTCTACGTCCGTTTTCAACATACGGCATCCCATATCCGCAAAGTCCTGTTCGTGTCCTACGAATGGAGTACTGATTACGATCTCGGCATCTTCCATGAGGCGCTGGATCAGTTCTTTTCGGAACTGCCAGAGCATATAAGAGTGGTTGGTCACAATCAGGATCTTCTTCTTTTTCTTAAGGGTGCCCGTTCCACCTTCTACCACCCCTTTGCTGCGGGAAACTGCCAGAAAGGTTCCAAGGAAGCACTTGATATCGATCATTGGTCCCAGATGTGACACATAATGACCATCCAGTTTTGCCTTTTCCGGAATCTCCAGTTCATCCCGGCCGTGGATCTGCGCCCAGCCGGTAAGCCCGGGCTTTACATCATTTGCTCCGTATCTGTCTCTCTCCGCAATGAGATCATCCTGATTCCACAGCGCAGGTCTGGGCCCGATCAGAGCCATATCGCCGCGAAAGATATTCCACAGCTGCGGCAATTCATCCAGAGAAGTCTTGCGAAGGAATCTTCCTACCTTCGTGATATACTGATCTGGATTGCGCAGAAGATGCGTCGGCATATCATGAGGCGTATCCAGCTTCATGCTGCGGAATTTATATAATTGAAAATGCTTCTTATGTATCCCGATACGTTTCTGACTGAAGAACACCGGTGCTGTGATACCATCTTCCAGCTTGACTGCTACAATAATTCCAAGGAACAACGGTGACAGTACAAACATACTGACTCCTGCAATCACAGTGTCTATCTTCGATTTGAAAGATATATATTTCATTCTCTTCGATAACCTTTCTGTCTTTTTGATTCTATATGCATAACCATATCTACAAACGACAAAAGACCTTTCGCTCTAAGCTAAGGCCTCCACGTCTTTTTCCCATTCTTCCGGAAGCATGTATGTCGGGACAATCTCTTTGACAAGCTCTCGCATCTTCTGCTCATCTGCTTCTCCCGCCATCTCTTTCAAAGTACTGCACAACTTATCTTCATCGAATTCAATAGGTTTTCCTATATATATCATCTTATTCCTGGTCTCTTGCATATCTTCTTCATCCATCAAGAGTTCTTCATACAGCTTTTCTCCCGGGCGAAGTCCCGTATACACAATCTCAATATCTCGGCCTAATGTAAGCCCGGACAGACGGATCATATTCTTGGCAAGATCCAGAATTCTTACCGGCTCTCCCATATCCAGTACGAAGATCTCTCCGCCTTTTGCATAAGCTCCTGCCTGCAGCACCAGGGACACTGCTTCCGGGATTGTCATAAAGTACCGGATAATGTCTGGATGCGTTACTGTCACAGGACCACCTTCAGCTATCTGCTTCTTGAACAGCGGAATCACACTTCCATTGCTGCCAAGAACATTTCCAAAACGTACTGCTACGAATTCTGTCTCCGAATGTCTGGCAAACATCTGAATAATCATCTCGCAGATTCTCTTTGATGCTCCCATAATATTGGTCGGGTTCACCGCTTTATCTGTAGAAATCTGGATAAATCTCTCTACTTTATATCGATCCGCTACACTGGCCAGTTTATATGTCCCCATCACATTATTCTTGATAGATTCGTTCGGGCTGTCTTCCATAAGCGGAACATGCTTGTGTGCCGCTGCATGGTAGATAATCTGTGGCCTGTATGTTCCGATGACAGCGTTCAGGCGTTCTTCATCTCGAATCGATCCAATTAAAACCACCAGATTCAGTTCCGGGTAATTCTTCTTTAACTCCTGCTGAATACTATAGGCAGTATTTTCATAGATATCAAAGATAATCAATTGCTTCGGTTCATGGGCAGCAATCTGGCGGCACAGCTCACTTCCGATAGAACCGCCTCCACCGGTAACCATGACAATCTTGTTCGATACATAACCCATGATCTCATCCAGATTGACCTGAATCTCTTCTCTTCCCAGCAGATCTTCGATACTAACCGGACGCAGCTTGCTGACACTGACCTCACCATTCACGAGCTGGTACACTCCCGGCATGATCTTCAGTTCACAATCTGTCTCCTTACAGATATCCAGAATTGGGCGCAGTTGAACAACCGATGCCGATGGTATCGTAATGATAATCTGCTGTATATTATATTTTCGTACACATTTTTTTATACTATAGCGGTCTCCCGCAATCTTAATACCGCGTATGTATTTTCCAACTTTTTCAGGATCGTCATCGATAATACAGCATATCTTCTGATTCAGATACTTACTGTTCTGGATCTCGCCGATGACCGATCTTCCGGCCTCTCCAGCCCCGACAATCATAACTCTTCTCTGCTGTCTCCATGGAAGATGGCGATTCTGCTTCTTAAGCCGGATCATTCGATAAGAGAAGCGGGTTCCAACCACGAATGCAATCAGATACATGGTCCTTAGCAGATAATAACTCCGCGGGAGAAAACCACTGCTTAACAGAACAATCCCTATCTCTAATATGCCAGATACAATACAAGCCCATATAATACTGAAGATCTCCTGAGGCCCTGCATACTCCCACAAACTGCTGTAAATCTTAAATAATGCAAATATAATTAGTGTCGTCAGTATGAACCAGGGCTCATACTCTTTCAGTTCATCTAGATGTTCTTTGGGAATCTGGTAGATAATAAATTCAAATCTTGTGGCTAGCGCAAAAAAGGATGCAAACAGTATGCACACTGCATCCAATAATATCAGACACGCTCGCCGTATCAATAACTTATAATTCATTTCTTTCATATTCACCGTATTTCACTCTATCCACTCTATTTCACTCTTACATTGTAATTTCATATTATACCACATTTTTCTATGCTTAGAAAGTGGCGATTCTTACATATATTATTGCATTTTTCTCATTCAAAATCTACAACTTATAACACAATTTAACGAAGGTTTAACCCTATTGTGCATTTTTCCCTAACATTCTTATCGAATAATAGAGGCACATTTTGGTGTCTCTAAGGTATCTGAGAGATCAAGATGATACACCTATAATGCCTACATATGAGAGGAGGAGAATCTATGAAAAGAAGACGTTTTCTCGCAGTTTTAGCTGCTGTATGCTGCCTGGCAATGCCTGTAACGGCAATGGCTGCAGAAGATACGACTTCCCAGCAGGAGATCAGTGTAACACTCACAGCCGAACCGGAGTACACGGTTACAATTCCATCATCTGTGACCATGGGGAATGACGGAACTATGGTGAATGTGACAGCCGAGAATGTGAAGAATCTGCCGGAAGGCAAGAAGATCTCTGTGTCAATCGCAGGAACCAGTGGTTACAAGAATCAGATGGTACTGGAGGCTCAGACTTCGCCAAAGACATCCATTCGCTATCAGATCATATCTGAGACAGGGGAATTGATCGAGACCAATGCATCCACGGGTGCTGTAGGAGTCGGAAAAGAAGTCGTATCATTTACCGAAGCCGGAACCAAGCAGTACGAGATCAGACCTGTTATCGCAGGCCGCTATGAATATAATGTTCCTTATACAGGAAGCATTACATTCGGTATTCAACTTTTATAGGAGCATATCCTAAGAAACTAACGAAGAAAGAAGTGTATGAGATCATATGCAAGAGCATACAAGAAAAAGGAAAATCTTACGGGCAATCATCACCCTGGCAATCATTCTCGGAATTGCCGGAATCGTGTTGTTTGCTTATCATGCCGGAAAGGCACAGAATAATGAGAACGCCAAGGGAATTGTTGTCTCCGAGGATGCCACAGCCTGGGACAAGGATCTGAACAATCTATCCGGCGAACAGGAAGGCATCCAGATACCAGGCTACAGCGATATCACCGTAGCCAGCAAAGAGAAGGTCTGGCAGATTACTTTGGCCAACCCCAAGGATAACGATTGCTATTTTAAATATGAGATTACCATTGGCGATGAGACTACTCCGGTCTATGAATCTGATCTGATCGAGCCCGGAAAAGCAATCACAGAATTCGAAGTCTCCAGGCCCCTGGATGCCGGCGACTATGACATCTACTTTAACATTGCCACTTATTCTATGGATGGCGAGAATACACGCCTGAACGGGGCTAGTGTGAAGGCTCTTCTGCATGTGATCTAAGACACAGTCGATATCATGATTGATATGAGGAGGTAACGAACATGAAGAAAGCAGCAAAAGTAGCAAAAGCAGCTGCACTGGCAGCTATGGTAGCAATGGTAGGTGCAATGCCGGTAAATGCAGCAAACACAGAGTCAGCACATTCTGACATCACTCTGTTTGTTCCAAATGATCCGGTCTACACCATCACCGTTCCTGAGACAATCTCTCTGGATGCCAAGGAACACACACAGGTTCCAATCACCGCAAGCGATGTAAAATACATCCCAGAAGGCAAGAAAGTCTCCGTAACCTTGGCTAAAGGAAGTGGAAACTCCGGAAGACTGTATATGCAGGGAACCAACGAAGAGACCGGCAAGCAATACCTCATGACTCTGATGATCAAAGGTACTGCCGGAGAATTCAAGATGGGCGCACTTGAGAAACAGATCAAGGGCATGGAACTGGCTTCCTTCACAGAAGACGGAACTATGAATTACGAGATGTATCCATGTTCTCAGGATTATCCACAGTACGAAGGCAAAGATTCCAATCTGGCAATCCAGAAAGGTGTTCACTACACCGCATGGGCTGATTACGGTATCGCCCTGGTAGATGCTGAATAATTCAAAAAGGGACAGGGTAAAACGAAATCTGGGACGGGGGTTTTTTCAAAAACCCCCGTCCCAGATTCGTTTTACCCTGTCCCTTTTTAATCTCTTTAAAACAGTCCTGTGATCTTTCCATCCGGATCTACGTCTATTCTCTCTGCTGCCGGAACTTTTGGAAGTCCTGGCATTGTCATGATATCTCCGGTCAATGCCACGATGAATCCGGCTCCTGCGGACATCTTAAGATTACGTACCGTAATATCGAAGTCTTTTGGCGCGCCGAGCTTGGTCGGGTCATCCGTCAGACTGTATTGAGTCTTAGCCACACAGATCGGTGCACCTCCGAATCCAAGGTCTGTCAGCTGTTTTGCCTGCTTCTGTGCTGCCGGTGTCAGGACGGCTTTTCTTCCGCCGTATACCTTCTGCACGATCTGGTCTAATTTTTCTTCGATGGTTCCTTCTAATTCATAGCTGTAGTGGAAGTCATTTGGCTCTTCGCACAGACGGATCACTTCTTCTGCAAGTTTGATTCCGCCTTCTCCGCCTTTTGCCCATACTTCAGAAAGTGCGACATTTACGCCGACTTCTTTACATTTTGCCTCTACCAGGTCAAGCTCTGCCTTGGTGTCGGTTGGGAATGCGTTGATGGCTACCACACATGGAAGTCCATATACATTCTTGATATTGCTTACATGCTTCATCAGATTCGGAAGTCCCTTTTCCAGTGCTTCCAGATTCTCCTGGTTCAGATCTGCCTTCGGAACTCCGCCGTTATACTTCAATGCACGAACGGTTGCTACGATAACAACTGCGTCTGGGTGGATGCCTGCCATACGGCACTTGATATCCAGGAACTTCTCAGCACCAAGGTCCGCACCGAATCCTGCCTCTGTGATCGTGTAATCAGACAGCTTCATCGCCATTCTTGTAGCAGTTACAGAGTTACATCCATGTGCAATATTGGCAAATGGTCCGCCGTGAACGATTGCAGGTACATGCTCCAGTGTCTGTACCAGGTTCGGTTTCAGCGCATCCTTCAGAAGTGCACACATCGCACCTTCTGCATGAAGATCATGTGCGGTTACCGGCTTCTGTTCAGAGACTTTTCCATAGGTATAGCCGACGATAATTCGTCCCAGTCTTTCCTTCAGGTCTGTGATATCCTTAGACAGACACAGCACTGCCATGATCTCAGAAGCAACGGTGATGTCATATCCATCTTCTCTTGGCACACCATTCACTCTTCCGCCTAATCCATCCGTTACAAAACGAAGCTGGCGGTCGTTCATATCAACACATCGTTTCCATACGATCTTTCTTGGATCAATGTTCAATTCATTTCCCTGGTAAATGTGGTTGTCCAGCATGGCTGCAAGCAGGTTGTTCGCAGCACCGATTGCATGGAAATCACCGGTAAAATGCAGGTTAATGTCTTCCATTGGTACTACCTGTGCATATCCACCGCCGGCAGCTCCACCCTTGATTCCGAATACCGGTCCCAGAGATGGCTCACGAAGCGCTACCATAACCTTCTTGTCCAGCTTCTGCATTGCATCAGCAAGACCAACCGTTGTGGTCGTCTTTCCTTCTCCTGCCGGAGTCGGATTGATCGCTGTCACAAGAACCAGTTTTCCATCCTTCTTATCTGTTTTCTTCAATAAATTATAATCAATCTTTGCCTTGTACTTCCCGTACTGTTCCAAATACTCATCGTCAATTCCCGCTTTCTCGGCGATGGCTGTGATTGGCTCCATCTTACATTCCTGTGCGATCTCAATGTCTGTCTTCATCTTTTTTGTTTCCTCCTTACAGAATATTATTGTCTTGAAATACCCTTCTTGCGATACGTCCTTTCTTATTCTACGAAATCCAGATTTCCGGAGAATAAAAAAGGACAACACTTATCTCTTGGATAAATGTTGCCCAGACGGTCGGCCATAATAAATTCTGATTCCCCTGTGGTACTCCACATTTATCCGTCAGTTATCAGAATCCTCAGTTATTCATATAATATGATAAGGTCCGAAAAATGTCAATCAAAAAGTAATAATTTCCTGGTCATAAGTATATATCCTGTTAACTATAGCGCTATATTCCACGCAATTCCCAGTAGAAGATATACTGCTGGATCACGCCTTCGTACCCTTGATATCTCCTTCTTGGAAATCCTCTTTTATAATGCGCATCCAGCGCTTGTCGGATATGTGTATCTATGGGAAATGCCTGCAGATGATGCAATCCGAACAGGCAGATACAGTCTGCCACTTTCTCGCCCACTCCAAATAACTTCAGCAGCTCTTCCTTCGCCTTTTTATAAGTCATCTTCTCGATAGCCGCCAGATCCACTTCGCCTGCTGCAATGCTTCTCGCCGTTCTCACCACATATTTACTGCGATAACCCAGGTTACATTCCTTCAACGCATCCTCCGCAAGCCCTGCCAATGCTTCTGGTTCCGGAAATGTGTAATAAGTATCTCCGCGAAAGTTCTCTCTCTGCTCACCATACCGCTCACAGATATTCTGGATACATCTGCGAATGCGGACGATATTATTTTGCTGGGAGATCAAAAAAGACACGATCATCTCCCACAGATCCTGCCGCAGAATCCTTATCCCTGAGCCATATTCCGCTGCACGGACCAGGTATGTATCCTTTGGGTTGATCTTCTCTATATAAAACCTATAATCTACACTCAGATCAAAGTATTCCTTCCAGAATTCCTCATATGCCTCTTCGTCACAGAAAAATGTACACTCGGGCCCATGCTGCTCCACCTCCAGATACCGCCCAGAAGCGATCACGCTGTAGGTATCTTCATTCACTGGTGTCATACGAAAGCACTCCCCCGAATCGCAGATCTGCGCAATACTGAAGTTGTCTATCCTTCTCTTGATCATATTTCCTCCTGTATTAGTCGTCCTTTCGGATCAACCGTTGAATCGTTGGCAGCAGTTCTTCCTTATTCTTCAACTCTATATCTGCCAGACTTCTCACATCCGGACATGGGCGATTCCTGTGATTCAGCCAGATACTGTGCCACCCCGCCTGATGTGCCCCCACAATATCATTTTCATATGTATCACCGATATACCAGGCATCTTCACACTGAATAGCCATCTTCTCCTGGACATGTTGGAACACACGAACATCCGGCTTGTGGTACCCGACTTCCCCTGAGATAAACACATTCTCATCGTCAAACCACCGCTCCAGCTGCAGTACTTCTAATTTTCTCCCCTGCGACTTGCGGCTTCCATTGGTCAGCACCGCTCTTGGAATCTGGTGCTCCCTGCAGTAATCCAACACCTCTTTCATATAATCAAAGAGGCGAATCTTCGTCTGACAATCACGATATTCTCGCTCGAACGCTTCACTTTCTTCTCTGGTGATCGCAAATCCTTTTGCCTCACAAGTCATCTGCATTCTCCGAAAGAAAGCCTCCTCTGATGGGATCAATCCTTGCTTCTCCTTCTCCAATACAATATCCGAACAGATTCTCGACTGGCGGAATAATTCCTCACACGAAACCGTTATCTTCTCTGCCAATATATTCTCAAAAGCCATCTGGAACGGCCACATCAAGTCATACATCGTGTCATCTACATCAAATACAAGAAACATGATTATCTTTCCTTTCTCAGAGCCACTGTTTTGCCGATATTATACCTATTACAAGAGAACAATGTCAACTAAATTGGGGACGGAGGTTTTTTCATTTTCCTCCGTCCCCAATTAAAATATCCGTGTCCCAGATTCGATTTGCCCTGTCCCCAATTAGACTTAGGTTCTCATAGCACCATCAACAGACAAGATCTCGCCAGTCACATAACTTGCCATATCGCTTGCCAGGAACAAGAATGCATTTGCAATATCTTCTGCTTCTCCTACACGGCGAAGTGGAATTGCGTTGATCAGTGGTTGGATCATCTGTTCTGGAAGTGCTGCGACCATATCGGTCTTTGTAATTCCAGGTGCTACTGCATTTACTCGGATATGGCTTGGTCCTAGTTCTCTTGCCAGCGACCATGTAAGTCCATTTACTGCTGATTTGCTGGTCGGATATGCAATTCCGCTTGGCTGGCCGGAGATGCTGACCATGGAACTGGTATTTAAGATAACTCCGCCGCCTTGCTCTTTCATGATCTTTACAGTCGGCATTACTCCGTTCATGATTGCATTGACATTCAGCTGCATGATCGTCGCAAATTTCTCAGATGTGTAATCGTCAATCTTTGTGCTGTCAGAGATACCTGCGTTATTGACCAGAATGTCGATTCTTCCGTACTTTTCTTTTACCAATTCAATCTCTTTTGCAACTTCATCGGCATCACTCAGATTCGGCCATGCTCCGGACACTTCCCATTCCGAATTCTCTTCCTTTAAAGAAGCAAGTGCCTTGTCTACAGTCTCCTGACGTGAACCAAACAATACAACTTTCGCTCCATTTTCCAGGAATTTCTTTACAGTTGCGTACCCGATACCACGAGTTCCTCCGGTGATGACTGCCACTTTACCTTTTAGCATCATAAGTTCTCCTTTCTGTCTATTGTTAATAGTTTCGCCTATGTACACTATACTATTTTATTGATAATTTTTCCACAAGTTTGTTAATTATTTTTCAATCTTCTATGATATGAGCAAAAGGGACACCATAATTTGAATTTGGGACACGGATATTTTAATCTGGGACGGAGGAAAATGAGAAAACCCCCGTCCCCACCCTAACTTTTAGGTTCCATTCCACATTTTTGATATCTTCTTTTTTTACCAATACTTTGTACTTGTCTCCTGTCAGATGGAAGTAGTTGTCGCTGAATATTACATCGGCATCTTCGATATCTAACTCTACGAATGGGGCGAATACTGAGCTTTTGAGTTGGATAACGTATGCATCTTCTTGTTCTTCTATCTGTACTTCTATCTCTGGTTTTTTTAATGCCAGGTATTTATATGGGAGTAACGTTTCTACCTGATGTACTTCTGTTCCATCCGCGAAGCAGACTTTTCCTTCGACAAATACGTTTTCTTGCCATTCTATGTCCATTTTCTTTTCTTCGCACAGGTTTTTAAGGTTCATCTCTGCAATTTTTTCTGAAGAGAAGCCTTTGGTGCTTCCCTGCACTTCGACTTTTTCAAGGATCTTGCAGTCCATGTCTTTTAAAAGGATCTCTCCTTTCCATCCTACTTGGGATGCGGTTTCATTTTCTACATAGAGAGCAAAGTTCTTTTCTTCATTCGTAAGACTTGCAGTCACCGGCGCATAGAACCGGCAAGCCATATATTGGAGTGCCTTCCATCTGCCGAAGTAATCGATGGACGACCAGGACGCTGCCGGCCAGATGTCATTTAACTGCCAGAAGAGGGTTCCCATGCATCTTCCGCGCTTGCGTCTCCAGTGTTCCACTCCGTATTGAATGGCCATTCCCTGTAGGATCTGGCTTACGTAGAGAAGTTCGTCGAAGCTTTCTGGATAGCGGAAGTTCTCGGATAGATAATAGAGTAGCTTCCCGTTGGCAGCGTCATTTTTCTGATGGCTTTCCATCACCCGGGAAAATATATTTCTATCTTCCGGCTTTGTAAATGTCTTTACAGTTTTCAGTGACGGAAATGACTGGAATCCGAACTCGGAGCAGAACCGGAAGAAATACTTGCGGTAATCGGTAAATGGCTTCTGCCCGTGCCACACATCCCAATAATGTGCATCGCCGTTATTTTCATCATCCGGGTTCGCAAAGCATCCTCCTGCTGAGGGAGATGACGGCCAGAAGAAGGTATCTCCGGCATATTTCTTCATAATCTGAGGGATGACATGCTCAAAGAGCCTGATATAGTCGGCTCTCAGATTCTTGGTTTCCTTCTGAAAGTCCGGCCAATGATCCCAGGCTGATTCAATCTCATTATTCCCGCACCATAGGCCAAGGCTTGGATGATGCCGCAGTCTTTTTACATTATCTTCAATCTCTTTCTGGCAGTTTTCCAGAAATGCATCTGTCACGTCATATACATTACATGCGAACATCAGATCCTGCCATACAATCAATCCTTTTTCATCACATAATTCATAGAAGTCATCGGATGGGTAATATCCACCACCCCAGACTCTGATACAGTTAAAATGTGCCCGCTTTGCTGATTCCAGAAGAAAGTTTATTCTTTCTTTTGTAATTCTTGAGTATATACAATCTTCAGGAATGTAGTTTGCTCCCATGGCAAATATCTTGATTCCATTGACCTGGAATGCAAATTCTCTGCCCCACTGATCTTTTTCACGGCTGACCGTCAATGTCCGAATCCCAATCGTCTTCTTTTCCTCTTGCTCAACCATTCCATCCGAATCCAACAATTGGACGCTCAGCTCATATAATGGCTGCTCTCCGTATCCATTTGGCCACCAGAGCTTCGGCTCCTGAATCGCCAGCTTTCCCTGCCACTCCATGCCTTCTCCAAGAACCACTTCCAACTCATCCGCCAATTCATTCATCGTCCGATCCCAGACTCCTATTCGGAGATGTTGCTCCTGAAGGTTTATATCTTGAACTCTTTCTCTCAGAATCCCTTGATTCGGGAACTTTTCCAGACTATCTGCGAATCTGACGGTAACCATAAGCTCTGCCTTCCCGGCAACCTTCTTATCCTTTTTCCTGTCCTTTTCCTCCTTGATTATCTTCTGCCGGATCTCTACCTCTTCCATCCTTCTGCCCGTCCACCCTTCCAGGTAGATATCACGGAAAATTCCGGCATCCACAAGCTGCGGACCCCAGTCCCATCCGAACATGGAGTGTGCTTTTCGAACCAGCTGATTCCCCTTCATGGCACCACAGGCAATGAACTTGACTTCTTTGTTCTCCGCATACTGGTATGCATCCATATATTTCAATACAGACAAGAATTCTATACGAATCTTATTTCTGCCCGGATGAAGATATGCCCCGATTGGAATCCGCCAGGTTCTGTGCATATTATTGGCATAGAATACTTTCTTATCATTCAGATAGATGTCTGCCAGGGTATCCAGCCCTTCACACACAAGTTCTATCTTTTCTTCTTCCAGGAATTCTTCCTCAAGTTCGAATTCTCTCTGAAAGATATAATCCTCCCAGAAAAGTTCCCGTGTCTGGTATTCATTCATCCGGTCATAAGGATCTGGAATTGCATCTGCCGCAAGAAGGGTTGACAGTACGGAGCCTGGAATCTTCGCCTCGTACTGAACCGCTTCTCCCCTCTGGTTCATCTTCCATGTCCCATTTAAATCTATCTTTTTCATCTTTCCTATCCTTTCTATCCTTCCCATCCTTCAATCTTAAGGGTCTCAATATACGCCGCCAGCTCTTCTGCCATCTCTTGCGCTTCCGGGATCCGCAGATGTCCCGGTGTTCCCTTTCCATTTCGCGAATATAAATACTGTGATACACGCTCATCTTCCATCTGCTTCACTACCTGACCAATAGAAGCATCCCACGCTTCATCGTGTTCCATCAGTGTTGTACAGCATATGATCTGTGAATCTGGGTACTGTTGTCTGATCTTGTCCAGGAATTGACGGTAACATGTTCTCCAGGTCTCTGCCTGTACTCCATCACGGTCTTCTTTCATATAGTCCTGTGGGTGGCTGTCATTCTGCCCGATTGCCACAATTACCACTTGTGGAACGTATTCTGCGAAGTTCCACTCCAATGTCTTGCCAAACAGAGGATTGTACCTTATTTTGTCCCACATGGACTCCATCCCTATTGCATCCGGCTCACAGAACCATCCCGTCTGATCCATCAACGCAATTCCACCCTGAGCAATATCGTGAATCTGTGCATTTAACTTTCTTGCCAGCATCCATGCATAAGAATACCAGCTGTTGGAATATTCACCATTATGCTCTGGATCTTCTCTTCCGATATCGTTCACTGCTTCTGACAATTCCCCTGCCGATACAGAATCCCCATAGACTTCTATCCGGCGTTTCGGTTTTGCCGGCAGATCAAGAATCTGCCCTTCTTCTTCGATCTCCATTCCCAGTATTGTCAACTCATGACAGGCATCCTGTCTTTTAAAAAATAATACTTCGTGACTATGATCTCCGGCTCTTTTTACCGGAATATCTAAAACCGTCTCTCCTTCTTGTGGAAGTAAAAGCGATATCTGCTCTCCATCCAATATGCACCCTAGGAAATTATTCCAATATGCATTCTGATTTCTCACATGGATTTTCAACACATTTCCGGTAAATTTCATTCTAACGGAGGTACATGGATACACAAATACTGGCTCTTTCGGATGGCTCCAGTCGATTCTCCCACTGTACTGCAGCTTCTTATTATCCGCGTCTATTCTCATATGTCTTTCCTCTTTATTTCCTTTTTTTATGAATTCTTCTATCTCGATGCCTCATAACAAAGCAAGGCGGCAGATGTTTCTGCCGCCCCAGATTCTATTGCTTCTTTTCTTTTGTTTCTTTTCTTCTGTATCTTATCTTTTGATTTTAATCCCCTTGATTGCCATGCTTCATTATATCAAGCTTGCTGCTCCGATGATGCCGGCTTCACTTCTCAGTGCCGCAATCTCAATCTCCGGAATCTCACCTTTGTCTTTGCCAAAGCATCCTTCCTTTATGATTGCAGAGAGAGGTTCAATCAGTCTGTCGCCCATTCCGGAGAGTTCGCCTCCAATCAACACAAGCTGCGGACGGAAGATATTTACGATATTCACGATTCCAACTCCCAGCCTGCGGATGTAGAGATTCACAACTTCTATTAAAGCCGCATCTCCATGTTCTGCCCCTTCGAAGATCTCCTCCGGCGTCAGTTCCTTTCCGGTTGCTTTCTTCGCATCTCTTCTCAGTGCCGGTACCGATGCATATGCCTCCAGGCAGCCCCGTCTGCCACAGGTGCAGGGCTCGCCATCTTCTACAATAACCATGTGCCCAAGCTCGCTTCCGCCGATTCCGGTTCCTTCATAGATATTTCCATCTATGATAATTCCTCCGCCAACTCCGGTACCAAGCGTCAGCATGATTACATCCTGACACTCTTTTCCGGCACCTGCCACGGCTTCTCCTAAGGCCGCGCAATCTGCATTGTTGGCATATTTTACAGGAACAGGAAGAAACTTTCCAATTTCTTTTGCAATTTCAACGTCTTCCCACTTGATATTATTGGAATAACGCACAATCCCTTCTCTTCGGTCAATAGTGCCAGCCACACCGATTCCCGCACCGATACACTGATCCATTGCGATCCCCTGCTCTTCCAGAAGATCCAGCGTCTTCTGTCCGATTTTTTGCAAGATTTCCTGCGGCATACACTGCACATCTGTCTTCATCTTTTCAGAAGCAATGATTTTCTGATGGATATCCACCAGACCAATCTTGATATTGCTTCCTCCAATGTCAATTCCGATACGCACCGGAGCCGCTTTCTCGCGAATCGTCGTAATCAGAGCATCACAGGTTCCTTCTACCGTATAGCTTCCGCTCCCTGCAGACAAGAAGAAACTATTTCCTTTCTGAAACTCTAAAGTTTCTCCGGCGTTTGAGATAGTTCCTTCCCCATCCAGGATCAGGATGCTTGCAAATGACTCTTCCGAGACATTGCCTTCCATCTTCTTCATCACTTTTCCATCAAGATTCAGCTTATCTACGGTAAAGTAATCACAATCCGCCACATGCGGATAACTGCTCTTATCCTTGATGATCGGCACGCGGTTGGTCACCGCCAACGCCTTCTCTATATGAAGGTCTCGCTTCTTCCCATCCTTTCCGACTCTTCCATAATCGTAGACCCGGTAAGTTACATTCGAATTCTGCTGAATCTCTGCAATCAGGATATCTTTTCCAATGGCATGAATGGTGCCCGATTCAATAAAAAGCACATCCCCCTTCTGGACAGGAACGGCATTTAATACTTCCAACAAAGTATCTTCCTGAATTCTTCTTGCAAACTCTTCCTTGCTGACTTCTCTTTTGAATCCATAATACAAAAATGCATTTTTTCCTGCATCCATCACATACCACATCTCTGTTTTGCCGTATTGTCCTTCATTTTTCAGGGCATAACGGTTATCCGGATGTACCTGGATCGATAAGTTATCCTTTGCATCAATGAATTTTGTTAAGATCGGAAAGTCCCGGAATCTCCGGCAATGAGTTCCCAGTACTTCTTTTCCTTCTATATCAATATACTGCTGCAAGGTCTTCCCCGCGTATGTTCCATTCATAATGTAGGACGGTCCGTCCGGGTGGCAGGACAGTTCCCATGCTTCTGCAAGCACATCCCCGTCATACTCCACGCCATATTCTTCTTTCAGTCTGCTGCCGCCCCAGAGATAATCCTTACAGCTTGGTTTTAATTTTAATATGCTCATAATTCTTCTCCGTTATTTTGAATCACATGACGGTACCAGTAAGCAGAATCCTTCCAGATCCGCTGCTGCGTCCGGAAATCCACATAGATCAGCCCAAAACGCTCAGAATATCCCTTCGCCCACTCGAAGTTGTCCATCAACGACCAGTGAAAATATCCTCGCAGATCAATCTCTCCTGCCACTTTCTTTAACTCATGAAGGTATCTTGCAAGAAAATCAATCCGGTTCGGATCGTGGACTTTGCCATCCAGCGAGACAACATCATGACAGGACATTCCATTTTCCGTAATGTAAATGGGTTTTCCGTATCGTTCATATAAGAACTTCGGTCCCCAGTACAGGGCCTCTGGCGTTACCGGCCAACCAATCGCCGTCTTGGGAAATCCTTCGTATCGTTTTACTTCTTCCGGATTACCATCTTCGCCCATGCGGATACACCTTCCGTTGTAAATATTCTGTCCATAGACATCGATCGGCTCCGCAATCAGCCTCATATCCTCCTCTGTAATCTTCGGAAGATACTGCTCATAACGCACAAGACCCTCCTCTGGGTAGTGACCCAGAAGCACTGGGTCTGACCACCACGGAATGTTCCAAGTCCAGTTCCGGTCATCTTGCTGCAGCGCGAACATCGCCTGCCTTGCTGCTTCCACATCTTCTGCCTTTTCAGTCTCTGGGTAGCACATGCCACAGGTCGGTGCATATCCGATGGTTAACGGCTGCTTTCCATACTGGCGCAGCATCTGTACGGCTCTTCCATGCGCTTTCAGGACATTGTGTGCCATCTCGAAGGTATCCTGGATGGGAGATCTTAATCCCGGAGCATGTTCTCCTGTCAGGAATCCAAGTCCCACAAAGCACTGTGGTTCATTCAGGGTAAAGTAATGGGTCACTCTGTCGCTGAATCGTTCTGCAATTAACCTTGCATAAGCTCCAAACCACTCCACAATCTGTGGATTCATCCAGCCTCCTCGCTTATAGAGCTCATATGGTAGCTCCCAGTGATAAAGGGTAAGATACGGATCAATGCCATTTTCCAGAAGTTCATCGATCAACGCCTGATAAAATGCAACTCCCTCTTCATTGACACGGCCAAATCCTTCCGGCAATACTCTCGACCAGTCAATGGAGAAGCGATACGCCTGAATTCCCATTTCTTTCATACTTCGGATATCTTCCTGATATCTATGATAATGATCACAGGCTGCTTTTCCCGTATGGTCTTCGTACACATGCCCTGGCTCGCGGGTATAGACATCCCAGATGTGAGATCCTTTTCCACCTTCCCTGACAGCTCCTTCTATCTGATAGGCACTGGTTGCAGCGCCCCACACAAAATCCTTTGCAAATGCCATATTCTCTTTCCACTATTCGGCCAGTTTTGCCATGGCTTCCATCATATAATCCAATTTCTGCTGTGCATCCCCGTGATCCGTTCCCTTCACACCGATATAGAACTTAATCTTCGGCTCCGTTCCGGACGGCCGGATACAACACCAGGTTCCACCTTCTAATTCAAAATACAAGACATTCGACTTCGGAAGTCCTGTTGTTCTCTTTTCATCTTTGTCGTAATCTACCAGCACATCTTCCCGGTAATCCCTGAACTGCGTTACCTTCAGGCCGCCAATCTCTGTCGGCACTTCCTTACGGATCGTTTCCATCATTTCCTGAATCTTTCTTGCTCCGTCCTGTCCTTTTAAGGTAACCGTTGACAGGCCTTCCTTATAATAGCCATAGGTCTGGAACAGAGTTTCCATCTGATCACATAGTGTCATTCCCTGGTGCTTGCACCATGCTGCAACTTCGCAGAGTGCCATCACAGCTACCACTGCGTCCTTGTCTCTTGCATGAGTTCCCACCAGACATCCATAGCTCTCTTCATAACCAAACAGATACTCATGGGCATGATTCTGCTCAAAGAACTTAATCTGCTCTCCGATATATTTGAATCCGGTCAGTGTCTCAATCAGATCTACCTGATATGCCTTCGTAATCTCTCTTGCCATCTTCCCTGATACAATGGTCGTAACCACTGCGCCATTTTCCGGAAGCATTCCCATCGCTTTTTTCTGAGACAGGATGTATTCCAGGATCAGCATACCGGACATATTACCGGTAAAGCTCATATATTCTCCTGTCTTCGTATCCTTTGCATAGACCCCCAGACGATCCGCATCCGGATCTGTGGCAAGTACAATATCTGCATCCACTTCTCTGGCAAGCTTCAGCGCCAGAGCAAATGCATTCTGATCCTCTGGATTCGGATAAGATACCGTCGGGAAATTGCCGTCGGGAAGTTCCTGCTCTTTGACCACATAGACCTGCTCAAATCCCAGTTCCTTTAACACTCTCCGAACCGGAAGATTGCCGGTACCGTGAAGCGGTGTATACACAATCTTAAGATTGGAGGCTTCCTCGCGGATAATCTCCGGATGAAGTACCTGTGTTTTCAGAGCTTCCATGTATCGATCATCCATCTCTGGAGATATCACTTCATAGAGTCCGGCTTTTTCTGCCTCTTCCCTGGATATTGTCTTTACTTTACTATAATCTGTAATCGCATTGACTTCTCCGATGATCTCACGATCCTTCGGAGCTGTGATCTGCGCGCCGTCCTCCCAGTATACTTTATAGCCATTATATTCCGGCGGATTGTGGCTTGCTGTCACAACAATCCCGGCAGTACATCCCAGCTCGCGCAATGCAAAGGATAACATCGGTGTCGGACGAAGTGACGGGAAGATGTATGCCTTAATTCCATTTGCCGCCAGGCAAAGAGCTGCTTCTTCAGCGAATTCCGGGGACATATTTCTGGAATCAAAGGCAATCGCCACACCCTTTTCCTGTGCCCCTTCTTTGATGATATAGTTCGCAAGTCCCTGTGTTGCTTTTCTTACCGTATAGATATTCATCCGGTTGGTTCCGGCTCCGATAATTCCGCGAAGTCCGCCGGTGCCGAATTCCAGATCCCGATAGAACCGTTCTTCGATCTCTTTTTCATCGTCTGCAATCGCATCCAACTCTTCTTTTGTCGCATGATCAAAATACGGGTCATTTCTCCAAAATTCATAGGTTTCTTTTGCGTTCATTGTACCCTCCTGTTTTTGCATATCC
Organism: Bariatricus sp.; assembly: GCA_051880095.1. Taxonomy (GTDB): domain Bacteria; phylum Bacillota; class Clostridia; order Lachnospirales; family Lachnospiraceae; genus Allocoprococcus. The sequence goes on from JBJENH010000157.1 coordinate 93,810, forward strand.
GTCAATTATCTTCTTCCAATCTCAGTATCTGTCTCGCTGGTCTTACTGTGATCCTTGATATAATCCACAATCTCATCCAGAGTCGTAAATGCGAGTCCTACATAACTGTCTGCTGCACCATAATAGATGGCAATCCTGCCGCTCTCGGAATCATGGATCGTTGCACACGGGAAGCATACATTCGGCACAAATCCTCGTTCTTCATACCATTCTTCCGGCGTCAGCAAGAAGTTCTCGCACCTGTACTTTACTCTTGACGGCTCATCGATATCCAGGATTGCTCCTCCAATAGAGTAGACATATCCATTACAGGTACTCGTTACACCGTGATAGAACAGAAGCCATCCCTCACTGGTCTCAATCGGCGCTGCCCCTCCGCCAATCTTCAGTGCCTGCCACCACTCTGGGTTTTTACCCATCAGATGACGATGTTTTCCCCAGTACACAAGGTCCGGGCTCTCACTTACAAAGATATCTCCAAACGGAGTATGTCCACTGTCTGAAGGTCTGGACAACATGACAAAATTGCCATTTATTTTTCTTGGGAATAATACTGCATTTCTATTGAATGGAAGAAATGGATTCTCCAGTCTGGTAAATGTCTGAAAATCCGTGGTCTTAGCCATGCCTATCGCAGCACCGTAAAAATCCTGACACCAGATAATATAATAAGTATCTTCTATCTTCACCAGCCGCGGATCATAAGCATATACCGGCATAAATTCCTCACCGTTTTCATCCACGAACTGAATCTTATCTTTGTCAAATTCCCAATGAATTCCGTCATCGCTTCTTCCAAGATAGATATAAGGAATTCCATTGACTTGTTCTCCACGGAACACACCGATGAATTTCCCTTCATATGGAATTACTCCGCTATTGAAGATTCTCGCAACCCCTTCTACCGGATTTCTTCCTATGATCGGGTTCTCTGTATACCTCCAGATAGGTGCTCCTGTTATGTGATTTGGTTTTTCCTGCCACGGTACATTTGGAACCGCCGGACTGATCATCTTATATTTCCCCATATTTGTCTCCTTATTGTCCTGATTTCAGATATTCCAGATTCTTTCTGATTAATTCGCATCTCTGTGCCACGCACTCTACCGATCTTCCCGGGTCTTCCGGTGTGTGGAATACATAGTCTATTAATTGGTCAATGGTCGTCGTTGCCACATGCATCCTGGTATCACTTGCTGCATAATAGAGATAGATGATTCCATCATCATCTACGATCGCACCATTCGTGAATACAACATTTGATACATCTCCGACACGTTCCCAGTCTCTTGGTCCTAACAGCATACCCGAAGGTTCTGCAATGACCTTACTTGGATCATTAAGATCGGTTGCAAATGCATAGAGGACGTAACGCAGTCCTGCTGCCGTATTTCTCACGCCATGTGCAATATGGATCCAGCCTTTTTCCGTCTTAATCGGCACAGCGCCTGCCCCATTCTTCGCTTCTGTGATGGTGTGATACTTTCTCTTACTCGTGATAACCTCTTCATCGATCACTGCGTGCTCAATATCATCACACAGCCCGAATCCGATTCCTCCGCCAGAACCGGTGTCAATAAAGTCGTCCATCGGTCGGGTGTAAAATGCATATTTTCCATTCACAAATTCCGGATGAAGCACCACATTCCTCTGCTGCGGAGAATGCAGGGTCTTCAGATTCTCCAGACGTTCCCAGTGCTTCAGGTCTTTGGTTCTGACAATCCCCGCTGCTGCCACTGCTGCAGAAAGATCTGAGGTATAATAATCTTTACTCTCGGAGCAGAATACACCATAGATATAGCCGTCTTCATGCTGTGTCAGACGCATATCATATACATTGGTCTCCTCTGGGCAGATATCCTCTAACTGAACCGGATAATCCCAGAACCGGAACCCATCGATTCCATTGTCACTTTCTGCCACACCGAAAAATGACTTTCTGTCATTCCCTTCAATACGGGCGACCAGATAATACTTCCCATTTAATTTGATTGCGCCAGAGTTCATGACTGCATTAATCCCAAGCCGCTCCATAAAATACGGATTCGTCTCTGGATTCAGATCATAGCGCCAGGTCAGCGGAATATGGTCTCTGGTAAGAACCGGATATTCATATCTGTCAAAGATTCCATTATAAAAGTCTGTCTTTTTATTTTTTCTGTTGATTAATTTTTCCTGTTTTTCCAGTTCAATCTGATAATTTTTATGTAGCATCAATATTTCTCCTTATTACTTCCATACACATTCTTCCATTATGATACGGACATTTCCACGCATCCACGATCGGCTTATTTTCATATGGCTTTCCGTCCTTATTCAACAGCCAGAACCATTCCGAGTTTTCTCGTTTATCAATCACATAAGTCTTAATATATTCCCAGATAGATTCTGCGGCCGTTAAGTATTCCTTCTTTTCAGGATCCTTCTGATATCCATTCAGGAATCCTACGATTGCCTCTGCCTGTACCCACCATACCCGGTCTGTATCCACAACGCCTTTTTCACATTCGTTACTCAGCGAATGTCCGTCAAACGCCGTCTTAAAGATCTGTTGCGTAAGATCTCTGGTGATCGGCGACATCTTCTCTTCATATGCAGCCTCTCCGATCACTTCTACAGCACGATCCACCAGCCAGGCTGTCTCGATATCATGGCCATAAGAATGCAGATCCAGAAGGCTTTGGTAATCCATATCGAAGAATACTTCCTGCCTGTGAAGCTCAGGATTATAGATCTTCTCCGCAATAATATCTAAGATCCACTCAATCCGCTCTTTCACATCCGCTTTTCCTGTCACCCGGTAGAACTCTGTATAGGCCTCGAGAATATGTAGCAATGTGTTCATGGTTCTTCCTGCAATGACTCCATTTTCCGACAGCTTATCATTCTCTGCCGGATGGAATGTCCGGTCAAAAGCTTCCAGATATCCTTCTGAATCTCGACATCGTTCCTCGATAATCTGATAGATTTCATCAGCCAGTCGGATGCTTTCTTCATCTCCAGAAGCATCATAATATGCGGACAATGCATAGATAGAAAATGCCTGGTTGTAGGTATGCTTTGTGGTATCCTCTGGATTTCCGTCATAGGTGACAGACCAGAAGACACCTCCATATTCCGCATCCAGGCAATGATTCTTCATAAATTCATATCCATGTTTTGCCTCATTCAGAAGACTTACATCCTTTGTAATCAGATATGCCTGAGAGAAAAACCAGGTGATCCGGCTGTTCAGGATGCATCCTTTTACCGCCTCTTTATCCAGCTTTCTTTCATAATCCATATAACCGTAATATCCGCCATATGTATCATCCCGCAGAGATTTCCAGAACGGAATGATGTCATTGTTCAGGTGATTCTTTATTTCTGTTCTCATTCCTAATGTTCCTTTCTCACTGAACTACCTGTCACTAGGCAAGATTCTCCCCGCCTGGTGACAAGAATTGTTGATTTTTTATCCCTTTACCGCACCTGCTGCAATACCACTGTAGATCTGTTTCTGGCAGAGAATAAATAAGATCAATGCCGGAAGAAGTGAGATGATAACACCTGCACAGATCAAATTGTACTGACTTCCCAGTGGTCCGGTAAAGGTGTAAAGAGAGGTTGCGACTGTACAGAGCCTTGTCTTATCCTGCAGATAAAGCTGTGCACAATAATATTCATTGTATGTATTCGCTCCTTTTAAGATCATACTTGTAACGATCGCCGGCTTCAGAAGCGGCAGTAAGATCTTTCGATAAATCGTAAAATAAGAAGCTCCGTCTATGATCGCTGATTCATCCAGAGAAACTGGTAAGTTTTCAAAGAACTGGATGAATATGTATATCGAGATAACGTCCGTTCCCATCATCATGATAATGTATCCGTATAATTTATTTACGAAGTTAAGGCTTACCATGATCTCATATACAGATACCTGCATAGCGATTGCCGGAAGAAGTGCGGCAAAGGTAAACAGATTACGGATCAGACCATTTCCCGGGAATTTAAACCGGTTCAATACATAAGCTAACTGCGTTCCTATAATAATAGATCCTGCAAGTACTACAAGAAGAATAATTCCGGAATTCTTAAATGCTGTCAGCATATTTGCTTTCTGGAATGCTTTGACAAAGTTGTCAAAATTCAGCCAGCTTTCCGGCAGCGTCATAACGTTTGTTGCCTTATATTCTGCGTCCGTTTTAAATGCCGTGATCACACAGGATACGATCGGAAGTACTGCACAGAATGAAAAGAATATCAACGAAACATATTTCACGATCGTCCAGATGATAAAGCCAATGCTATAATGCTTTCTTACTTTTGCCTGTTGTGCCATATCTAACGACCTCCTTTTGCGGCGATTGCCTGTTGCTTTGCTTCCAGCTTACGTTTCTTCTTTGCAGAACGGCTCTCATCATCTGCTTCCATGTTGCGGAATACATATTTGAAGAACAGCTTCTGCAGGATTGTGCAGATAAAGATGATTACCAGCAGGAATACCGCCATAGCTGACGCAAGTCCAACCTTCTGATTCGTATGTGCAATCGTATTCATAACTACGAAGAATGTTCCGGTTCCGTTTGCACCATCGGTAATTACATATGGCGCCTCAAATGCACTCAAAGAACCAGTAATTGACAGAATGACATTCAATGTAACAATGGTCTTGATACTTGGCAGGATGATATAACGGAACTGTTGGAATTTATTAGCTCCGTCCAGTTCAGCCGCTTCATACAGCGAATCATCCACAGACATCATGGCACCTATGAACAGAACCATCTGCTGTCCACAATATCTCCACACCGAAGACGCAACCAGTGACCAGTTGTTAACAGACTGATCTTTTAACCAGTACGGAAGATCCGACAGATTCAATCCGCACCATTGAAGGACCGTATCAAATACGAATCCTCTGGTATAGAAGAATCGGAAGATAAATCCGATAGCAATACCATTGATCAGATAAGGGAAGAATATGAATCCTTTAAAGAGTCCGCTTCCTTTTACCTTCATTGTCAAAATCGTTGCCAGATACAATGCCAGTGCGATCTGGAACACTGCACCGACCATATAATATAGACACAATTTCAAAGACGTCACAATATCTTTTCTTTCAAATAACGTAAGATAATTGTCCAGTCCGACGAAAGTTCTTGCCCCTACATATTTCATTTTATAAAAACTAAACTTCACCATCTCGGCAAACGGGAAATACGTAAAAGTGAACAGTAAGACCAACGGAATAATTGAAAACGCAACAATTATCAAGGTCTGCTGTCCTTTTCTGCTTCGCATCCATTGCCCAAATGTTTTTTTGCTTCTAACCTCTGCTCTCTGTCCCATATGATTTCCTCCATTTTTGTTCATGGGTATCTGGAGGTAAAGAGCGGGAACACAAGGATTCCCGCTCTTACGTCTTCCTTATTTACCAGCTATTTCACGTCAACTCCCAGGTTCTCCTGAGCATCTGACCATTTCTGGTTCCACTCATCCATAATCTCATCAAAGCTCATATCTTTATTTGCAGCATGTTCAACGATTGCCTGAACCTTATCATTTCCACCTGCTCCTACCATCAATTCGGATTCAGCGTTCATCTCATTCAAGAGGTCTTCCTCTCCTTCAACTGCAGGTTCATTTGAAATGAATTCTACTTCATTATCAATGAATTCCTGATATACTTCCGGATATTCTTCATCGCCTACAGCGATAGGAAGGCCGCCTTCATTATAAGAATATCCAGATTTTTCTGTCATCCATTTTACGAATACCATTGCTGCTGTCTGCTTGTCTGCATCTGAATCGATGTTAATTCCGAAGCAGTAATCTTCATCAGCCGGTGAATACAATTTTCCGTCAACCGTCATTGGGAATGGCATATATCCTACATCATCCGGTGTATCGCCAGCCTGCTGCATCTGTGGATAAGCCCAGGAGCCAAGTACCATACATCCAACCTTTCCAGAATTCAGCATACTCTTGCTTCCTTCCCAGTCAGTTGTAGAATAGTCATCCTCTGTAAGTCCTTCAGAAACTGCATCATAGAGAATCTTATATACGTTATAAGCGCCAGTTCCATCTCCTGGATCTGCAAATGGAGCCTTGGCATGTGCCAGTTCCTGATTTCTGAATTTTGCATCACCGGTTGCTGTCGCTGCGGTATAGTCATCCCATGCACCCATGGTCCATCCTGCTGCATAGTTTGTATACAGAGGAGTTGCGTCCGTATTATCCTTGATTGCTTTCAGTGCATCAATAAATTCTTCTGGTGTCTTAGGTGTCTCTGTAATGCCGGCATCTGCAAATACCTTCTTGTTATATACGATACCACGTCCAACTACTGTACAAGGAATTCCGTATACTTCGTTATCGTATAACCATCTGTCAGGGTATTTTACTTCTTCACTTACAGAATCCACATCACCGTAAGATAAGAAATAAGAAGACAGGTCAGATTTGTCAACCTCAGGAATCATCATAATGTCTCCCCAGTCACCGCCCTGAAGACGAAGCAAGGAATCTTCTGCATAATCGGTAATTCCTTCAATCTCAACATTGATGTCCGGATATTCTTTATTGAATTCCTCCAGATATGCGTCCCAGTTCTTTCCTGCATAATCTGCATCCATCATATCCGTTCTGTTGGTAAGTAATTTAATATCAGCTTTCAGATCCGTATAATCTTCACCAAGCTTAATATCACTGTACTTTACATCTGTTGCTTCTCCGCCCCCTGATTTGTCGCTTCCGCCACATGCAGCAAGAGACATTGTCATAACTGCTGCCATCGCTGCTGCCGCTGCTTTTTTCCATTTCATACGTTTTCCTCCTTAACAATTTTAATATGTTTTTAAGTATTTTTAACTCTAATTTAATTATATTCAATTATAACACATAGTCATCAATCATTATTGCTAATTATCATTGTTTTTTGTTTTAAATTACATTTTTGTTAATAATATCTGATTTTTACATATTTATTTTGTGCGTTTTTACATAAATACTTTTTCTATTTTTTGTGATAAAATATTTTTTAATCTATATTTAGCTTATTTTAATTTATTTTTAATTCGGAGGCGTTTATGAATTTTGTAGATATCTATAGAAAATCAGCAAAAGTTAAGCGAATGATTAACCTGGAACCAGATCCAGAATACTTAATTCCAAACATTTATGATTATTCCAATCTTCTTTTTGATTCATTCGCCGAGGATTTTCTGCATCTGTTGGCAGGAGGAACGGTACATGTAGAATTTCCATTTGCCGTTTCTTATCAGTCAATGGACTGTTTCTTATGCATCTACACAGACCGCGGTGGTGCTTCTATCCAGCAAAAGGGGCAGACGATTTCCCTGACCAAAAAGCAGATTGCCTTTCTGGACTGTAAAGAATACTTTTCTCTTCAGTCTTTTCTGCTTCCCTGGGACTTTAAGCTTTTCTTTTTCACCGGGAAAGAAATGGAGCTTTATCGCCCTCTATTATTCTCAGGGAACTTATCCTCTTTCCAGATTCCTGAGTATTCCTCTATCTCACGCGCTCTTTGCACGCTATTGTCTTTGAATACCATGCCAGAACTTTATGATCTGATGGAAATGCAGCGGAATCTGACGGATATTCTCTGTTCTCTCAGTTCATCTGTTCTGGAGCCATCCCATTCCACAGATAAGTCTGTGCCAGAATATATACTGGAAATGCAGGATTATCTGGAGCACCATTTTTCTTCGGATTTTTCTCTTGGCGAATGGGAAGACCGCTTTCATATCAACAAATACCGCCTGTGCCGCGAATTTTCAGCAGCTTTTCAACTGCCGCCACTTAAGTACCTTACAAAAAAGCGCATCGAAGAAAGCCAAAAAATGCTGCTTACCACAGACTGGACCGTCCATGAAATAAGCAGCAAAGTCGGCTATGACAATGTCAATCACTTTATTAATTTATTTAAAAAGAATACCGGCCTGACTCCCGGTGCGTTTAGACAAACGGTACTGGCGGTCCCACCTGTCTTGCGCTCTCCCGTTCAATAAAGGTGCCGCCCAGCATGAATACTCCTGCAGTATATTTGGCATTTTCCAGCTTCTGGATCATAATATGAACCACGCGTTTTGCCATCTCTTTGGTATTGATTTCATACGTTGTAAGACCAATTCCTGCGAACTGATCCGTCACATAATTATCAAATCCAACAACGGACACATCACCCGGAACAGAATATCCTGCTTTTTCCAGCTTCTTGACCAACAGACTTGCAGACAAGTCGCAGTTGCAGAAAAATGCAGTCGGCATATCCTTCGGAAGCGTAAAGAACGCTTCACTATCCACTCTTCCATGATCTCTGTCACGGTCATCAATGACCCATTCTTCTTTCACACGGATTCCATGTTCCATTAAAGACTTAAGATAACCAAGATATCGGTCATCAATACTGCTTGTCGCAAGCCTCGTGCCGACAAATCCAATCTTTCTGTGGCCTTGTTCAAAGAGATAATTCGTCATCTGGTATCCGCCCATCAGATTATTCGATACCACACAGTCGCAGCTCTCCCAGTGCGATGTCGTATCCAGATTCACCATTGGAAGATGAATATCCCTAACCAGCATCTTCGCGTACTCTGTCCGCAATGCTCCTACGATAATGATCCCGTCTGCCTTTTCTTCCTGTACGACCTTAGGAAGTTCCCCATTCTTCTCGGTCTCATATCCGATTACTTCTAATACCGGAAAACATTTTCTTGCAATTGCCCGCTTGGAAATCTCCTGATAAAGCTTCCAGTAAAAAGACTGGCTCTCGCTCAAGAACCTTTCTGCAACAAGCACCCCGATTGTATAACTTTTCTTCTCTTCATTTTTATCTGAAGATGATGTTCTTACGTATCCCATTTCATCCGCTAATTGAATGATCTTCGCACGCATTTCCTCGCTGACACCCTTTTGTCCGGAAAGCGCTTTCGATACTGTTACTGTACTGACATTCAGTTTCGCGCCTATGTCAGACAATCTTATCGCCTTTCCCATTCTATCACCTACTAAACTCACATATTTCCCTGCTTTATGGCTAATCACCAACTTCATTTTAGTGAATCAAAAAGTGTTTGTCAATTCATTCTACTTAAAATCAGCTTACTATTTTACTTAAATAAATTCATCAAATATCCCGACTAAAAATACTGAATTCAGATAAGCCGCCGCCCCGATTCCTATCAATATCCAGATAATAAATACCGGCGCAAATGTCTCTGGCGACACCATCGTCCAGATAAGCGGGATACAATTAATCACCAGAATCAGAAAGGTCTGCGGAAGATGTGTCACTGCAATCTTCGCCGCTGTGATAATCGTCCCCTTTACTGTATTTTCGAATTTCGCCAGAAGCGGAAATACATAACCAACAACTGCACCCATTGCAATCAAAAGGGTCACACATCCTCCATACATGATCATTGACATCGAAGAAGAAGACTCCTTTAAGATATGAAGATCCATCAAGAGAATACTGACACCTGCTGCAAATATCAAAAATATCGGAATCGATTTCTTCAGATTCTCTTTCCATGCCCCGAAGAAGCCCTTGATAATGCCGCCTTCTTCATCTCTTACCATCTTCATCGTCATATAATAAAGCGCAGATGCAGATGCCCCTGCTGTGATAATCGGAATACATCCAATTAAAAAGAGGATATCCAGAAGAACCACATCGAACACCTTTGTCATAAAATTATTAAACGGATTGTCTACTTGAAACGGATTGAACTTTGCCATCTTAATCTTCTCCCTCCTGCATCAGATACTTCACGAACTCCTCCGCTGCTTTCTTATGTTTCGTTCCCTGGGCAATGGAAAGCACCGGCTGATCCACATAACTTTTCATCTCCATAAATCGGCTGCTTCCAGAGATGTCTATTCCATAAGGCTTCTCTTCCCCCCGCTCGGTCTCTTCATCCTCAAAGGAAATATCATCGGTGTCTTTGTAACCTGCTGCCATCCGGTATAGTCCCTGATACTGTTTTTGTTCGTTTTCATCCAACACCTCATCCATACTCTGGAAGAACCCGTAACCTGCATATTCTTCATAAGTCTCTTGTTCCGCAATGATTACGTCAACCTGATTACTGTGCAGGTAGACTTCCATTCGGGTCAGAGCATCTTTCTCCGTATAAAAGGTATCGTCAATAATAACCTGTTCATGCTTGCCGTCTGCACCTAAGAGTTGATTCAACTCCCGCTGCATCTCTTCTAGTTTCTCTGCATCCAGCGACTCGTCAACTACCGCCACATACAAGACTGTCTCATCCTTCGGTCCCACGAAATGCCAGATTAAAAATACCGCAATTCCAATCAGCAGCACCCCGACAACGATTTTAAACAAATAATAATCCATAAAATACTGTTTTTTCTGTTCCCGGCTCATGCGGCTCCATTTCTCTTTCTCCGTCTCCTCCGGTCGTTCCTGATAGATAGCCGCATCGTCATTCAATGCCGTTTTCTTAATAATCTTCATCTCTTCCACCACATCTTCACATTACATATCATCACTTAATCTACTCTTACAAAATGATACAGTCTGCTTTCGTAATCTTCTGTGAATCCATTTATCAAAAAGCCACAATTCATCAGCTCTTCTCCAGTATAAATCTCTTCGGTTCCGGCAAGGCTATAGAGTCCATCCTCTTTTAGCCCTTTCAGCTTAATCTTGTTACTGTGCTGATTGGCCATTCCAAGTACCTGAACATAAGTGACCAGTACTTCTGAGCCATCCTTTGCCGCCACTTCCCAACAATCATAAGGTTTCCTGTCTAACCAGGAAGCAATCCGGTTATAATCTCCTCTTTGTATTAATTCCTGATACTTATGATATAACTCTATCTGGTCAGGAATCTGTGCCTTCTCTTCTTCAGCAATCTTCGTAATATCCAGTTCATAACCAAAGGTTCCGGCAAGCGCCACATGCCCACGCGTCTCAAATGGCGTATTTCTCCCCACCAGGTGGTTCGGGCAGTCACTGACGTGTGCTCCCATCGAAGACAACGGATAGATCAGGGCTGTACCCTCCTGAATCCGCAGCCTTGCTATAGCATCCGTATTATCAGAACACCAGATCTGCGGGCTATAATACAACATCCCCGGATCGAATCTTGCCCCTCCGCTGGAACAGTTTTCCAGCAAAAGTTCTGGGAATTCATTCACCAGTCTCTCTTGCAATTCATATAATCCAAGTACATATCGATGGAACAACTCCTGCTGCCGGTCTGATTCCAGCCTGCAGCTGCCCATATCACAAAGTTGCCGGTTCATATCCCATTTTACATAGGAAATCGGCGCACTTTTTAAGATCTTTGCCAGACATTCATACACATAATCCCGGACTTCTTTTCTGGAAAGATCCAGTACATACTGTGCCCGGCTCTGAGTCATCTCTCTTCCCCGGATCTGAATCGCCCAGTCTGGATGTGCCCGATACAGTTCCGAATCCGGCGAGATCATCTCCGGCTCAAACCAGATACCGAATTTTAATCCCATTTCATTGACCTGTCTGACCAGTTTCGTAAGACCACCAGTCAGCTTCTCTTCATTCACGTACCAATCACCCAGAGAACAGTCATCTTGATTGCGTTTCCCAAACCAGCCGTCATCCATGACCAGCATTTCTATTCCACTTTTTTTCGCTTCTCTTGCAATCGCAAGAAGCTTCTCTGTATCAAAATCAAAATACGTTGCTTCCCAGTTATTGATAAGTACCGGCCTGTTCTGATATTTATACGGACTGCGTATCAGATGCTCCCGATAAAAATCATGAAAAGAATGGGTCATCTGATCCAGCCCTTCTGAAGAATAGACCATGACCACTTCCGGTGCCTGAAGACATTCCCCTGCTTCCAGTTTCCATCGGAATTCCTCTGCATGGATTCCCATAACCATGCGAACCTGATCAAACTGTGTCACTTCTGCCTGTGCAATAAAATTGCCGGAATACACAAAATTCATCGCATATACCTGTCCCTGCTCCTGTGTCGTCTCCGGTGTTACCAGCGCGAGAAACGGATGCTCCTGATGGCTGGATACTCCTCTTGTTGAAGACACAAGCTGCTTACCATGACAGATCTTTTCACGCTGTATCCACCGTTCTCTTGCCCAGGAACCACAGAGACTGATCATCTCGAAATCCTGATTATCCATATCCAGACATGCGCTGTACACCTTATCGATCTCCAGCGTCTGCTCTCCAATATTCGCAAGCTTTACACTTCTGGTTATAACATCCTCTTTTTCAAAAACAGAATAGAGTAGCTCTGCTTCTAATCCAAGGATCTCATCCCTGCAAATGATCCGAAGCGACTCCGTCTCATCCTCTTCGCCAAAAGAAGCAGGAAGACCCTCAAGCTTAGGCTTTCCGCCAAATATCTGATGCCCATGGTAGAACAATTCCCCCCCGGACTGTCCCTGTTCATTCCTCACATTCAGGCAGCTTTCCCGATAATCCCCGATTCCACCGGTCGGATATTCCATAGGAAATGAATCTAAGAAAGAAGACTTCTCTCTTTTATTAGTGGCCGGAGTATATGGAGACTCCTCCATCCGAAGAAGATAACGTCCCCCTACATGTTGAAGCCGCTTACCATAATATACATGTCCGACATATCCTTCCTCCGATAGCCCAATCATGTAAGTTGTATGTATTGTGTCAATCTTGAAAATCTTCTTATCTTTATCAAAACAAATCCCCATTTTACTCCGCCTTTTAGCTAATTATTTGCATTGTTAAGTTATTTTTACCTTAATTATATTAACGCATAGATTAAACAAAAAGTCAATTAGAATCATTATATTGTTCCATCCATTTTTGTTTATAACCATTCTCGGAAGGAACAAACCCATAGATAGCACAAAGGAGCACAGAGCAAGCTGTCAATGACAGTCAAGCAATGTACTCCTAAGTCCTGTAAAATTGAGTGGTTTTTCACACTTTTTGTTTGTCTTGGCAATCCGTCCCCTATATCGAACTCACAACTCCTGTGATCAGTTCTTTGAACTGCTTCGCTACCCGGTCTGCAGTCTCCTGAACTTCGGTGTGATTCAGCTTCTTTTCTGACATTCCTGCTGCCAGGTTGGTGATGCAGGAGATTCCGCACACTTCCATTCCCATATGGCGCGCCGCCATAGCCTCGCATGCCGTACTCATTCCCACGGCATCTCCGCCCCAGCTTCTGCACATGCGAATCTCTGCCGGTGTCTCATAATTCGGGCCGGTAAGCTGCACATAGACTCCTTCCCTAAGCTGAAGTCCCATCTCTTTCGCAATTTTCTTAATAATATCTCGCATACGCTTACTATATACTTCACTCATATCCGGGAATCTTGCTCCCAGTTCTTCCAGATTCGCTCCAATCAACGGGCTTGGCACAGCCGATGTGATATGATCCGTAATCAGCATAAAGTCTCCCGGCTCATAGTCATAATTGATTCCACCGGCTGCATTCGTAAGAATCAGCTTCTTTGCGCCCAACACTCCCATCAGACGTGTCGGAAGTACCACATCCGACATCGGATATCCTTCATAATAGTGAACCCTTCCCTGCATGATCACTACCGGGACATCCTTCACATAACCGAATACAAACCTTCCCTTATGTCCCGCCACGGTAGAAGTCGGGAAATGATCGATATCCGCATAATGAATGGTCTGTACTGCCTGTATCTCATCGGCATAATCTCCCAGTCCTGAGCCCAGAATCAATGCTACTTCCGGCTGAAAATCCGTCTTTTCCCGTACACTTGCAACACAAGACTGCAATTTTTCATATACTTTGTTCATATTCTCTCTCTCTCCTTATCTCAATTGCTCCAGGATAGAACTTCCAATGGTTCCCTGCGGCATCTCGACTCCAAAATTATCCGCCACAGATGCACCGATCACTGCAAATGTATCCTGATTCTCCAATCTTCCTCCATTTTTCATCTTCTTCGAATAAGCCAGAAACGGTACATATTCTCTTGTATGATCTGTGCCCGTATAGGTCGGATCATTTCCATGATCTGCCGTCAGAATCAGAAGATCGTCTTTCCTTAAGCCTTCTAAAAGTACACCAAGATTCTGATCGAACTTCTCGATCTCTCTTCCATATCCTTCCACATCTCTTCGATGACCCCATAACGCGTCAAAATCCACGAGATTGACAAAACATAATCCATGAAAATCTTTCTTACAGATCTCGATAGTCTGTTCCATTCCATGGACCGAACTATTGGAATGATATGTCTTCGTAATTCCCTCTCCACAGAAGATGTCGTTGATCTTTCCGACTCCGATGACATCATATCCTGCATCCTTCAGTGCATTCAATGCCGTTGGTCCGGTTGGTTTCAGAGCATAATCATGGCGGTTACTGGTCCGTCTGAATTCACCTTTCTTCTTGCCGACATAAGGCCTTGCAATGACCCGTCCAACCTTCCACTCATCCTTCATGGTAAGCTTTCTTGCAATCTCACAGCAACGATATAAGTTGGCCAGATCGAAGGTCTCTTCATTGCCACAGATCTGCAATCAGTTCCGGCGGAAATCCGGTCTCTGTAAATGTCTGAAATGGTTTCTCGGTCCGGATTCCCATCTTCTCCCAGTGGCCGGTCATGGTATCCTTTCCCTTACTTGCTTCCGTCAGACGCATATACCGTCCGACAGGTCTCTCTATCCCTTTCATCTGCCCTGCCGGGTGAAGATTCAACATACCCAGCTTCTCCAGATTGGGGATATGAAGCGTACCCATTTTTTCCAATATATGGCCAAAGGTATCCACGCCTTCATCACCGAATTCTGGTGAATCCGGCATTGCCCCGATTCCAAGCGAATCCAGAACAACCACAAAGATTCTCTGATATTCCTTCATCTTTTCTCACCTCATTAACATTTTCAATCGATTCTTCACATCTTCCTTAGCAAAAGTGGATTCTACCGCATTTCTCATAAGCAGAAGGATCTCATCATCACAGATCCCATATGTTTTCTGGATAAATTCCAGTTCTTTTGTCATAGATGTATTGCTTACGGTCCGATTGTCCGTATTGATCGTAACGCAGATGCCAGAATCCAGGAATTCCCGGAGCGGATACTCCGACGGTCCATTCACGGCTTTCGTCTGAAGGTTACTGATCGGGCACATCTCAACCCCAACGCCGGCTTCTCTTACCAGCTTCTGTACATCCGGCTTCCCCCGCATCGCAATTCCGTGTCCGATTCTTCCGGCACCGACGCTTACTGCATCCACAATATTCTGTGCATTTCCACATTCCCCGGCATGTATGGTAAATGGCATTCCTAAGTCCTTCGTCTTCTGAAATAATTCCATGAATTCCGTCATCGGATACTGGGCCTCCGCCCCTGCCAGGTCTGCCGCACACACGCCCGTTCCTAAAAACTGACACGCGGTCTTAAGCATCTGATAATTCTGCTCGGCACTGTGATGACGCATAGCACAGGTTATTACATTATATTCTATATTGAATTCTTTCTTTCCTCTTTCCAGTCCCCGAAGAAGTGCCTCTATGACACGCTCTGTATTCATGGACTCTGTCACGGACAGAAGTGGGGCAAAGCGAATCTCCGCATAGCAGACATGTTCCTGACTCATGGTATGAAGCACGTCATATCCTGCTCCTTCCAGTCCCTCTTCATCCTTTAAGCAGACTCCCGGAAGATCGAACTTTTCCAGATATTCTGCGAGACTTCTGCACTCCTGTGTTACACTCAGCTCCTCATCCAACACCGTCCGTCCAAGACGGGTCTCCAGAAATGTTCTGCTAAGTGACCCATCCAGGTGGCAATGTAATTCTATCTTTGGCAACTTTTTTAATTCTTCCCTTGTCATATCACAGCCCTCCTATATTCCTTGACTGTCGACATATCCCATGGATCATGCCAGATTATCTGGTCCAAATCCCATCGGTATCATCTCTTTTAAGGTGAATATCTTATAATCCTCCTTGCTGACTGCCAGAATAATCTGGAAAGTCTCCGGGTCACAGAATTCCATCATGACCTGACGGCATACCCCGCAGGGTGCTGTATATTCAGTCAATACACCACCCTTTCCGCCCACAATGCAGATAGCGGTAAATCTTCTCTTTCCTTCACTGACCGCCTTGAAAAATGCGGTTCTTTCTGCACAGTTGGTCGGAGTATATGCTGCATTTTCAATATTGCATCCACCATAGAATGTTCCGTCTTCTGCTAAAAGCGCTGCCCCAACCCGAAATTCAGAATAGGGCGCATAAGAATAATCCAGCTGTGCCATTGCCCGTTCGATCATCTCTTCTATCAGTTTCTTATCCATCTGCGAACACCTCCGTATTCTATCGGTATCTTAATAACCAGACGCCTCTTCCTTCTTCAGAAGCTTAATGATCCGGCTGGTTCCAAGTCGATCCGCCCCAAGTTTCAGGAATCTTCTGGCATCCTCCATAGAAGTGATTCCACCGGCTGCCTTTATCTTCACCTGAGGTCCCACATGTCTTGCAAATAATTCGACATCCTCAAAGGTCGCACCGCCGCTGGAGAATCCAGTGGACGTCTTGATATAGTCAGCCCCTGCTTCTGTCACGATCTCACACATTTTTATCTTTTCTTCTTCCTCTAAAAGGCAGGTCTCTATAATTACTTTCAATACCTTATCGCCGCATACTGCTTTCAGAATCCGAATCTCTTCCGTAATCAGATCATACTTTTTGTCCTTCAGCCATCCCACGTTGATGACCATGTCAATCTCAGAAGCGCCATTTGCAATGGCATCTCTCGTCTCGAATTCCTTTGCCTTTGTAGTCATATATCCATTCGGAAAACCGATTACCGTGCAGACCGACACGCTTCCCTGAACATATTCACTTGCCTGCTTTACATAACTTGGCGGAATACATACGGATGCCGTCTGATATTGCATGGCATCGTCACAGATCTGTCTGATCTCCTCCCAAGTCGCTGTCTGTAATAGAAGCGTGTGGTCTACGTGTTCCAATATCTCTTCTTCACTCATCTTTCTTATCTACCTCTTGTTACTTTTTCTCATCTTCTCGAATCAGCCTGCGGATTGCTTCAACCGCCACCTGAATCGCCATATCTGTATCATGTACGACCGGATTCTCCAGTCCCAGTTTCTCTCGTTCCTGATTGGCCATAACGAGGAAGCAAGAACCTACCCTCACATGCAGATAGCTTGCCACAACGAATAAAGCTGCTGACTCCATCTCAGATGCCAGACATCCCAGTCTCTTCCAGGCCTCCCACTTATTCATCAGCTCGTAGCTTACCGGTTTGATCTCCGGCTCATGCTGTCCATAAAATGCATCTTTACACTGAACAACCCCTGTATGGAATGGATATCCTTTTTCCCGCGCTGCCAATGCCAGTGCATTAGTCACTGCAAGATCCGGCACTGCCGGGAACTCAATCGGAGCATATTCCTTGCTCGTCCCCTCCATGCGAATTGCTCCTGTCGCAATCACAATATCTCCACTTTTGACTTCCGTCTGCATGCCGCCGCAGGTTCCGATCCGGACAAATGTATCTGCTCCGCATCGATACAGTTCTTCCATTGCAATGGATGCCGATGGTCCTCCAATGCCTGTCGACGTCACACTGACCTTCACTCCATCCAGAGTCCCGGTGTAAGTTACATATTCTCTATTATCTGCAACAAACACCGGATGATCCAGATATTGCGCAATTTTTTCACATCTCTTAGGATCTCCTGGCATAATCACGTAGCGGCCTACTTCTCCTTCTGCCACCTGAATATGGTATTGCCTGCTTACATCTTCTGAATAATTCTTCATATTGTCTCGCCCTCTTTCTTATGATCACACTTCATTTTACTTCGACAACGCAGAATCAACGCCTGTTCCGGACAACATGCGACGCATCTCCCACATCGGATACATTCCTCCACTTCTTACCTATAGCATGCCACTCCTTGTCCGTTTATACAATTGATTTTTTCAATTTTTGTCTGTTTTTCCAACATTTTATGAGAATGATAATATGGCAGCCGCCAGTTCATCACTACTGACAGCTGCCTTTGTATTTCTCAATCTTTATTCTATTCTCTGGCGAAGTTCTTCATTCGCTTTCTCAACATTTAATCTTGTCAGAATCAATGTAATCAAAAGATTGATTATCATTGGAATCCACAGATACATAATATGCAGCATATTCATGCAGGAAGCGGATTGTTCTGCAGCACCTCCTACATAACCGCTGATCGCAAGCAGCCATCCTGCCAGTGCTGTTCCAATACCTCCACCGATCTTTGTTCCAAGAGAAGTGCAGGAATACATGGTTCCATCCACTCTTTTTCCGGTTGTCAGATATGTATACTCCGAACATGTTGCAATCAACGCATTCATATCACCCTGAAGTGGACTCATACCGATTGCCGCTATTGCAGTACATGCAAGCATCAGCGGAACACTTCCCATATAACCTGCGATCAACACCCCGAGTCGTCCTACCGTTCCCAGTGTATATCCATAAAAGTTCAGTCGATACATCCCCTGAAACTTCGCGACTAATGCAGGGGTAAATAACAGTCCAAGAATCATCGGTATATTGATCGCCCAGGAAAATACACCCAGAAGATTGGCATTTTTCAGGACATAAGTCATATAATAAATGCCCATATTCAATGTTGCAGAATACACCTGCATTAATATGTAAGAGCCACAGATCATCAAGTAATACTTGTTATGCACCAGTAATTTAAAAGCATCAATGAGGCTATATTTTTCCTCCTGTACATCCTCATTCTTAGTTTCTCCTTCTGCAAGTTCTTCCGGAGTCAGCTCTTTTACAGACATTACAGATATCGTATTCGAAACAACACCTACGATTGCATAGATGATGGCAACTGTTCTCCATGCACTTGCACCGCCTCCAAAGAATGCAACACAGCCAACGGTAATGGTCTGAATCAGCATACTCGTTCCAAACGCGAACATAAAGCGAATCGATCCCATCTGGACACGTTCATGATTATTCTTCGTAATCAATGCTGTCAGGGCAGAATATGCAATATTATTGGCAGTGTAGAAGCCTGCATTCAATAATGTATATGCGATAAAGAACCATGCATACTGTGCAAATGCACTGATATCTGCCGGGATTACAAAGATCGCTACCAGACAGATTGCACATCCAAAATAACCATAGAACATCCAGGGTCTGGCTTTTCCCATCTTACTATGCGTCTTATCAATCATGGAACCAAAGAATATATCACTGACGCCATCAAATAATTTGGAAACTGCAATTAAAGTACCTACAATACCGGCGTTCATGCCGACCGTATCCGTCAAAAAGATCATTACAAATGCTGATAACAAAGCATATACTACGTTACCGGCAATATCTCCGGAACCATAACCTATCTTATTATACCATTTTAAATATGTTTTTTCTTCCATCTCTCATTTCCCCATTTAACTTTCTTGTTTATCTAACAACATTAACTTTAATGTAAACGTAAATGTTTCTTCATCCAGCCTGTACTTCTTCTGCGGCCTTGGTCCACAGCTGTTAGAACCAATCCCATTCTGCCTGTAATCCAGATTCAGCACCGTACTTCCGCAAGGCTCCAATTCATAATTGTGACTCTTCATTGCCAGTTCTTCCTGCGTATATATGGATGCATTGAACGAAAATGTACCGTCACTATATGCACGAAGTTCTCTCTCTTCTCCACTGACCACAACATAATCACAGTCATAATGGCTTCCATTTTCCTGTGGCTTCAGATAATCTTCATGAAGAGCTTCAACCGTTGCTGAATATCTGCCATGGCTTGATGCTCTACATTTATCAATATAACTTTCTTCCGGCCCCATTCCATAATAGGACACCTGATTCATCTGTCCCGGCAGAAATATTCGAAGCCCGAATCTCGGTAATTCTGGGAAATCCATATCTCTTATCACATCCATATTGACGGAGATCTGTCCAGAATTCGTAATCGTCCAGACGGTTTCCATATTCATCATCTTCTGAACAGAGACTGCCGACAGTGACATCGTACTGTGGATCTCCAGGACCTTTTCTGTCAGTGTGTAATTCGTCACATAGGCTCTCGACACCGCCTTGTCATACATCGCCTTATACCATTCGGTCTTGATGTACATATCATTATCTGTCGGTGCTCTCCATACATTCAGTTCCATCGGTCTGTCCAGGTAATCCTTCCCATTCACGCTTAACTGGTCAAATGTTCCGTATAGCTTATTGTATACATATACAAATGTACTTCCTTCCACGATAAGTTGCTTCGACGTTTCTGAAACCTGAATTCCGGGAAGTTCCCTGCTCTTCTTTTCCGTTTCTTCCTGCCATGACAGACTTTTTTGATTTCGTGTATCTTCATTGTCCAGCTTTATCTCATCTTGCCCCAACAGATATCCCTGTTCCCGAAAAGCATCCGCTTCTTTCAGGTGATAGTAAACCTTTAGATAGACTCTGCCCTTTGCAGGAGCTTTCACAGGCATACAGATCTCTTCTTCCTTGCGAGCGGGAATAGAAGGAAGGTCTTCTGCAAGAATTCTTCCAGAAAAAATTACATCTCCATCTACATTTAATTCATAAGTAATGTATAGATAATCTCTCAGATCAACATAGTTCATCTCATTTTTCAATACCAATATCCCTGTATTCAAATCATAAGAGATGACCCGTGCCGGCCTGTGGACATTCTTATATTCCAGAAGTCCCATATGTGGCGTCCTGTCCGGATAGACAAGACCATCCATACAGAAATTCCCATCGTGTAATTCTTCCCCGTGATCACCGCCATAATAATAGATTTCTTTTCCGTCTTCTGATTCTCCCTTATAGACAGCGTGATCACACCATTCCCAGACAAATCCTCCGCAGATGCAATCATATGTTTCAATGAGTTCAAAATAGTCTTCGTAGTCCCCGGCACCATTTCCCATAGAATGGCAATATTCACACATAATATATGGTTTATCCGGTTTTGATTCTACATAATCAAGGACTTCTTCAAATCCAGGGTACATACGGCTATAGAGGTCAATATTAGAGTAATCATACTTTCTTCTGCGTCCTTTATAGTAAGCACTTTCATAGTGCGTCAGTCTTCCCGGATCATACTGTTTGGTCCATGCAAGCGCTTTCTCAAAAGTACATCCATAGCCACATTCATTTCCCATAGACCAGATGACGACACAAGGCCGATTCTTATCTCTTTCTACCAGCTTCTTCGTCCGATCCAGTGTTGCCTCATCAAATTCTGGATTGTCAGAGATCAATTCATTCCATCTGCTTGCCCTCTCTTCGTCTGTGTCATTGGAATAGCAGAGCATCCATGGTCCATGGCTTTCATTGTCAGCCTCATCAATTACAAAGAATCCATATTTATCGCACATCTGATAGAACATCGGCTGATTCGGGTAATGGCTGGTACGAATGGCATTAAAATTATGTTTTTTCATCAGCTCCATATCCTGTTTCATCTGGTCGACACTGATCACGAAGCCTGTTTTCGGATCCGAATCATGTCTGTTGACTCCGCGGAATTTGACTGGAGCGCCATTAATATAGACCACACTGTCTTTTACAGCTATTTCTCGAATCCCCACATATTCTTTGATCACTTCATGCTCTGTCTCAAGAAACAGTGTATACAGATATGGCTGTTCACTGTTCCACAGATGCGGATGATCAATTACAAATTCTGTATCTCCCTGATATACGAGTTCTACCATCTTCTCATCTTCAGCATCATATAGAGATGCCTTCACCGGAACGGTCTGATCAAGATACTTTGTGCGAATACTTACAAATGCTTTCTCTTCTTCGATCCGGGTATTGATGAAGTAGTCATAGATGCACTGTACGGGCCGTTTCATCACATACACATCTCTGAAAATCCCGCTCATTCGAAACTTATCCTGATCTTCGAGATAACTTCCGTCACACCACTTTAACACCAGAACCGCCAGCGTATTCTCTCCTTCTTCAATATAAGGCGTTACATCAAATTCACTGAGCGCATGAGATACCTGGCTATAACCTACATATGTACCATTCAGCCACACATAAAAGCAAGAATCTACACCTTCAAATTCCAAAAATGCTTTCGGTGCCCCGGCATCTCTCTGGTAAGAAAACTTACAGACATATGCTCCACATGGATTATCCTGTGGCACATAGGGTGGATCCACCGGAAACGGATACCTGAAATTAGTATACTGATGACTGTCATATCCATAATTCTGCCACATCCCGGGAACCGGAACGGTATCAAAGTCTTTTGTCTGAAAATCCCGTTCATAAAATGACTCTTTCAGATCGTAAATACTGTCATAATACCGAAATTTCCAACTTCCATTTAACATCTGAATACGATCTGAAGATTCTCGATGTTCAATCAGATCATCCATTCGTGTTGATGACGGCACATAATAAGAACGATCGGGCATTACATTTTCATGCAGCATGTGAAGGTCCTCATAATAATGAGGTACAATCATAATCTTTTCCTCCCTTTATACACTTTTTTTAACTTTTATCATTGTACATATAACACTTTGAGTACCCTTGTGTTTGCTTATATAATAAGCCTGTTTCTTATATTTTTACATAAACCGAAATAGACAAAACATGCACAAAATGATACACTTTATATAATGAATCTTCACTCTGAAAGGTGGTATCTGAATGTACACAGACAGTGCTTACTGGCAGAATAGCCGTCTGGATTTTAAAGACAAAAAACATCCTCTGTTCGTCGGAAGTGCCGGAACATATCATTTATATTCCAAGCAGAAGCTTCCTACTTACCGGCCCAGGGGACGTCTGGATTATCAATTACTCTATATCGCATCAGGGAAAGCACATTTTTATTTTCATGGAAAAGAAGAGATCGTACCTGCCGGTAATATGGTACTCTATCGTCCCAAGGAAGAACAGCGATATTATTACTATGGAGTTGATCACACAGAAGTATACTGGGTACATTTCACGGGAAATAATGTGAAGAACCTGTTAAAAAAATATGGCATTCCTGACCATGCACACGTAATCCATACCGGAACCTCTCTGGATTACAAGAAGATTTATCTGCGCATGATTCAGGAATTAAAGTTATGCAAACCCCATTATGAGGAAGTTCTTGCCCATTATATGGAAGCATTATTTATCATGATCAGTCGCCTCCAGGGGGACCGTCCCAGAATCAAGAGTTCTTATCTGATTGACGAGATGGATCACACGGTCACTTATTTTCACCATAACTATCATAATTCTATTAACATAGAAGAATATGCGCATCTACATGGAATGAGTGTCAGCTGGTTCATTCGCAATTTTAAAGAATATACAGGTTCTACACCAACACAGTATATCCTCTCTCTGCGGATCTCCAATGCACAAAGCCTGCTCGAATCTACCTCTTATAATATTACTGAGATCGCGAATATTGTTGGCTATGATAATCCCCTATACTTCAGCCGGCTATTCAAAAAACAGTGCGGCATATCTCCATCTGAATTCAGGAGGCAGTTAACAGAATAGTATCGTTACGAAAAAAATCCATCAAACACGGATTGTATTCCGTCTTTGATGGATTTTAAACCACTTCAGATTATTCTTCATACTCAAAATATTACTTCCACCGGCTTTGCGTGCAGCTGCAGATACCGTTCCACTGGCAATCTCCACAGATGCTTTCACGCACACTTGCATCAATGATCTTTTCCTGGATCAGCTTCGCAAACTCCAGGAAATCCAATACCTGTCCTTCTGAAAGTCCACAGGTTTTCAATACTTCTCTGTCATATGCTTCCACCTTATCCCTGGAATTACACAGATGCTCCTCATTGTTCGGGCATCTGGAACAGATCTCGTCCGTGTGAACTACCAGTTTTACCGGAACATTCTGTCGAAATATTCCCAGCATCTTCTCCATATGTGCCGAAAAGCCCTCGCTGTAACCTTTTCCGATAAAATATGCCAGGCACATTCCGTGATGTGGCCGTATCGAAATGGCCTGTACTTCTTGATTACTGGAAAGACACATACTTACGAATCTTTCTGGATAAGACGAATGCAAGTGCAATCTTCACAAGATCCGGGATGATAAATGGAATCACGCACCAGCCTAAGACCGTTCCAAGACCTACTGCACCTGTATTTCTTGCGTACACTACCATAAACCACGCTGTTCCAAGTGCGTAGCACACGATCAGCCCCACAACCATGGAGATAATCTGAACAACCGGTTTTCTGCCCAGCAGAGCTTCCATACCCCACATAACCAACGCAGAAAATAAGAATCCGACAATATAACCACCTGTTGTATTCAGAATAACGCCAATGCCGCCGCTAAATCCGGCAAAAACAGGGACACCGATTGCTCCCAGAAGAATATAGATCAATACAGCAAGCGATCCTCTCTTTCCGCCCAACACGCCGACTGCCATGAACACACCGAACGTCTGTAAGGTAAACGGCACTGCCATAGGAATCGATATCCAGGAACAGATTGCCATAAGGACTGCAAAGATAGCAATATATGCCATATCGTATGTTTTACTTCTTGTTGCTTCCATAGAACTCATAATAGCTCCTCCTAATGATGTAAATACTTTTTGTACGACAACAATTTAACATACTATCCTTGTATTGTCAACTTTGTTTTACCTTTGGTTTACAATTAATATTTTTTATTCTACTCATTTAAAATGACGCTTCCGGGCAACCATAAAATATGGCTGCCCGGAAGCGTCTGCTTATTACATATATTTAGTCAAATGACTGTTCTGTACGGTTGATGATCTCATCCTGCAGTGGTTTATCCAGGTTACGGAAGAAATCACTGTATCCTGCAACACGAACGATCAGATCTTTATAATCTTCCGGATGATTCTGAGCATCAATCAGCGTCTGTTTATCAATAACATTGAACTGAATATGATGTCCATCCATGGAGAAGTATGAACGAATCAGACTGGCCATATTATTCAGGCCTTCTTCTCCAGCCACAACATTTGGTGTAAACTTCTGATTCAGAAGAGTACCTGCTGTTGCCAGATGATCCATCTTTGCACAGGACTTGATAACTGCTGTCGGTCCATTGGTGTCTGCGGATTTCTCTGGAGAAATACCTTCAGATACTGGTTTATGTGCTTTTCTTCCATTTGGAGTTGCCAGAATTACATCACCAAAGTATACATGACAGGTAGTAGGAAGCATATCTACACCATATTTTCCACCCTTCATGTTCGGACGTCCTGTGATGGTGCTTCTGTATAATTCAAATACTTCCTGCATAATGTCATCTGCATAGTCATCATCATTTCCATATTTTGGAGTTCTGTCATGAACCATACGATAGATTGCATCATATCCTTCAAAGTCATGCTCCATAGCTTCAATCAACTCTTCCATCGTGAAGTTGTGATTGTCATATACATTATATTTTACAGCAGCAAGACAGTCTGTAACAGTACCGATACCTACGCCCTGAATATAGTTTGTATTGTATCTTGCGCCGCCTGCATTGTAGTCTTTTGCATTAGAGATACAGTCGTTGGTTACAACAGACAGGCATGGTGCCGGCATCTCCTGTGCATATAACTGCTCGATAACGTTATTACCACGGATCTTGATATTTACAATGTGCTCTAACTGCTTCTTAAATGCAGCCCAGAGTTCATCATAGGTCTTAAAGTCCTTAGCATATCCAAGTGGCAATCCAATCTGCTTTCCAGAATATTCATCATATCCATTAAACAGCGTCAGCTGGAATACCTTCGGGATATTCAGATAACCGGTAAGGATATAAGCTTCGCTTCCCCATGCTCCGGTCTCTACACAACCTGAAGAACCACCACGTCTTGCATCTTCCAGACTCTTTCCTGCATTGATCAGCTCCATGATCTGAGCTTCTGTGTTATAGAATGCAGGCTGTCCCCATCCTTTTCTTGAGATCTCACATGCTCTCTTTAAGAACTTGGCCGGTGTCTTCTTACTGATTGTTACGTTAGAGTTTGGCTGAACCAGCTTCATCTCATCCATACAATCCAGAATCAGGTAACTTACATTATTAACACCATTGCGTCCGTCCGGTGTAACACCGCCGGTATTGATGTTCGCAAAGTCTGTATAAGTAGCACTTTCCTTTAATGTGATACCTACTTTTACCGGTGCAGGCTGGTTGTAGAACTTCACCCACAGACATTCCAGAAGTTCCAGAGCCTTCTCGTCATCCAGAATACCTGCCTCCACATCTCTCTCATAATATGGGTTCAGATGCTGATCAAGTCTTCCCGGGCTAAATGCATCCCATGGATTCAACTCAGTTGTAACTGCAAGGTGTGTGAACCAGTATAACTGAATTGCCTGCCAGAAGGTCTGAGGCTTGTGTGCCGGAACAACCT
Source organism: Bariatricus sp. (assembly GCA_051880095.1). Taxonomy (GTDB): domain Bacteria; phylum Bacillota; class Clostridia; order Lachnospirales; family Lachnospiraceae; genus Allocoprococcus. The sequence continues at coordinate 120,225 of JBJENH010000157.1, forward strand.
CCAGGTTCGCTGCAATCTGAAGAAGTTCTGCCTTTCTGGTCTCATTTTCCTCTTTCTCTGCCATCTCAAGCGCAAGCTTATGATAACGCTCTCCCAGAATGATTACTGCATCACAGGAGATGTCCATAGCCTTCAGCTCTTCACATTTATTCACTGCTTCCGGATCATTGATATAATCCAGTTCATCCATTGTCTTATGAATCTTCTCTTTATAATCCATATATCCGGTAGTAAATACCTGCTCACCACCACAAGTATGTCCCGGACCTCTCTGCTCCATAAATTCTGTGAACATACCTGCACTGTAGCATTCCTGCCATTCCGGAGTCATTCTTGAAAGAATCTTCTCTCTCATACTTCTTCCCTTCCAGTATGGAATGATCTCCTCTGCCTGAAGCTTTCTGTCTTCTTCTGTTGTATGGAAGGATACCAGTTCACGTTCACTCATGACTACCATATCCTCAACACTGTGACAGCAAAGTTCCGGGAATGTAGGTGATGCCTGCGGATCCTTACCTTTTTCGCCGACGATCAGCTCTCCGTCTCCCAGATACAAGGTCTTCTTGGAAAAATATTCTTTCAGAACCATTGCTCTCATAACCGGGATTGAATATCTGCCGTCATTTTCTTTGTAGAAATCAGTCTCGATCTTTGCTCTCTCAAGATCAATGTGAACAGGTGTCGTCACACTGATTTCCCGAAGTTTCTGAATTCTTTCATTCATACCACGTAATTTTGCCATATGTTTACCCTCCTATTTTTGTGTTCTGGAATCCGGATTCTACGAAGAGTCTGACGAAGCTCTCCATCTCTTCCTTCTCCGGTGCATGTAAATCTGTTCCCTTATATTCCATATCCAGCTTTGAATATTTTCCACTTCCTGTATCATGATACGGAAGCAGATTAATCTGAGCCGGATGAATATCATGTTCTTTCAGAAACGCTATCGTTTCTTTCATATTTTTTTCATTACCATTTACTTCCTTTATTGTTGGAATTCTGATATATATTCTTGCTCCATCCGCTGCAAGACGAATCAGATTGTCAAGAATCAATTGATTATCCACTCCGATATACTTTTTATGAAGTTTTGGATCCATGACCTTCACATCATAAAGAAATGTATGAACATAAGGAAGGATTGCCTGAAACTTCTCATATGGAACATATCCACATGTGTCTATCGTAAGTGTAACATCCTGGCGTTTTAACTCTTTCGCAATTGCCAGTATATAGTCTATATCCATTGCCATGACTTCTCCGCCGGAAAGTGTCACACCACCGCCAGATTCTTCATAAAACATCTGATCCTTCATAAGCTCTTTTATCAGCTCTTTTACAGAATATTCCCGTCCTATAATCTCACGGATTCCTATTGGACAGAAGTTTACACATTTTCCACAGAATGTACACGCATCTTTCTTCATCTCTGGCTTTCCATTCTCCATGGATATTGCCCCATTCGGACATACCTTTGCACAAGTTCCGCAGCCAACACACTTCTCCTTGTCACACTGCATCTCTTTTTCAAACCGCTGAGTCTCCGGATTGTGACACCATTCACATTTCAAAGGGCAGCCTTTAAAAAATACAGATGTACGAATTCCGTCACCATCATGGATAGAAAACTTCTGAACATTCGTTATCAGTGACATCTCGTCTCCTCCATTTTCATAATCATGAAATATCATTCGATTTTTTCTTCCCTATTTTCATAATACAGTATTATTGTTAAATTTTCAACATATTTTATCAGGTCTTTTTTCATAAATCTGATGCGTATTTTTTGTGCATTATCTCTAAATATCCATTGTTTTAAGTTGATTATTTTCACAAATTACAATATAATGAAAATATCGCTATAAAATCTACACATTTTATATAAATATGAAAACGAGGTGTCACTATGAAAAGTATTCAGGAAATCGGAAATACGATTAAGCAAGAGCGTCTGAAACAGGGAATGACATTACAGCAATTAAGTACTGCAACGGGTTTTTCCATCGGATATCTGTCTCAGTTCGAGCGAGGGCTTTCCCAGATTGCCATTGACTCACTGCATAAGATCACAGATGTTCTTGGCATGGAATTTATCGACTTTTTCCGTGAAGAAGAATCCTCTCCTTCTGCCTCACCAGTCACAAGAATCTACGATGCCAGCTGTGATAAGATCAGCGACCAGATCATTCAATATACGTTAAGTCAGAATGCCAAGAACTTTTCCTATCTCCCACGACTCTATCATCTCATGCCCCATATCGGAGCGGATGAGAATATAGAATTATATGCTCACGAAGGAGAAGAATTCATCTATGTCCTTGAGGGTGTTCTAAAATTATATGTGGAGGAAGATGAATATATTATGTATCCGGGAGACAGCGTCCAGCTTGATTCTACCAAGAAGCATAACTGGACCAACTGCGGAACTCAGATTACCAAGATCCTGACTGTAAATATGCCAAATCCTTTCAAATAAAAATAATCCGTAGCATTCCCTGCAATATCTGCAGAAATACTACGGATTATCATTATTTATTTTCTCTGACAGCTCTGACTACAGTGCCCACAGTCACATCCACAGCTGCTTTTCCCATTTTTCTTATTTCTTCTCATGATCACAACCGCAATGATCACAACCACGGCAACTGCCAGAAGGACAACTATATCTGCTATATTCATATCGCACCTCCTGCTTTATAATCCAACTGCAATACAGATGAAATGTGCAATAAACGCGATGATCCATGCAACCACACACTGCCAGAAGACAACGCCTACAGCCCATCTTGATCCAAGCTCTCGCCTGATAGACGCGATTGCCGCAACGCAAGGCGTATACAACAAAGAAAATACCAACATTGTTGCTGCAGATACAGTTGAAATTGCACTCTCAACGCCACCGCCGAACAGAATTTCCATCGTGGATACCACGCTCTCTTTTGCCATAAATCCACTGATCAGCGAAGTTACGATACGCCAGTCTCCTAATCCGAGAGGTCTCATGATCGGTGCAATCCATCCGGATATAATAGCCATCAGACTGTTGGAAGAATCTTCTACCATGTTTAGCTGAAGGTCAAAACTCTGCAGGAACCATACCACAATCGTTGCGATCAGAATGACACTGAATGCTTTGCTTAAGAAATCCTTAGCCTTTTCCCACAATAACTGTGCAACATTTTTTACACCCGGCATACGATAATTTGGCAACTCCATAACAAACGGAACGGCTTCACCTTTAAACAGTGTATTTTTAAACAGAAGGGCTACCAGAATCCCAACAATGATCCCCAGAATATAGATTCCTGTCATAATGAATCCACCCTTACCCGGGAAAAATGCACTGACAAAGAAAGCATAGATTGGAAGCTTCGCTGTACAACTCATAAATGGAGTCAAAAGGATCGTCATCTTACGGTCTCGTTTACTTGGCAGTGTTCTCGTTGCCATTACGGCAGGAACGGTACATCCAAATCCAATCAACATCGGAACAATACTTCGTCCTGACAGTCCAATCTTTCTCAATAATTTATCCATGAAGAAAGCAACTCGTGCTACATAACCACTATCTTCCATAATAGACAAGAAGAAGAACAAAGTCACTACGATCGGGAGAAAACTAAGTACACTTCCGACACCGCCAAAGATACCGTCAATCACCAGGCCATGGAGAGCCTGATTCACATGAGCCGCAGTCATCCACTGATCCACAACTTCCGTTAGTGCATCAATACCAGTCTCCAAAAGCCCTTGTAAAAATGCACCGATTACGTTAAAAGTCAGGAAGAAGACAGCCCCCATGATAGCGATAAAGCAAGGGATCGCAGTCCATTTTCCCGTAAGAATACGGTCAATCTTTTCTGAACGGATCCGCTCTTTACTCTCTTTTGGTTTCTTAACCGTACGTTCACAGACATACTCAATAAAGTCAAAACGCATATCTGCCATTGCAGCACTTCGATCCATTCCGCCTTCTTTTTCCATCTGTACTACAATATGCTCGATCATATCCTTTTCATTCTGATCCAGCTGAAGCTGATTCAAAATCAATGAATCTCCCTCGATAACCTTAGTTGCAGAAAAGCGGAGGGGAAGTCCGGCTCTCTCTGTATGGTCTTCTATTACAGATTCCACCGCATGAATGGCACGATGGATGGCACCACCATGATCGTCTTTACTACAGAAATCCTGTTTCTGCGGGCGCTCCTGATACTGTGCGATATGTACTGCATGTTCGATTAATTCCCGGACACCTTCATTCTTGGCAGCAGAGATTGGAATGACCGGAACTCCCAGTAAGGATTCCATTCCATTGATATCTATGGCACCGTTGTTATTCATGACTTCATCCATCATATTAAGGGCAACAACCATAGGAATATTCATCTCCAGAAGCTGCATCGTCAGATATAGATTTCTCTCAATATTCGTTGCATCAACAATATTAATGATTGCTTTCGGTTTATCGCCAAGAACGAAATTTCTGGAAACAATCTCTTCACTTGAATAAGGAGACATGGAATATATTCCCGGAAGATCTGTAACTCTCGTGTTTGGATGTCCTTTAATTGGACCATCTTTGCGATCTACTGTAACCCCAGGAAAATTACCCACATGTTGGTTAGCTCCTGTCAATTGATTGAATAATGTCGTCTTTCCACAATTCTGATTTCCTACAAGGGCATAGGTAAGAACCGTTCCATCCGGCAATGGATCTCCGTCATCCTTGGCGTGATATTTACCATCTTCTCCCAATCCCGGATGATCCGTAGGATATATTTTATCAATACGGCTATGCTTATTCGTTCGTTCTTCAATCAGCTGAATGTCAATCTGATCTGCATCTGCAAGACGAAGTGTCAACTCATATCCGTGAATCTGTAATTCCATCGGATCTCCCATAGGCGCAAACTTTACAACTGTAACTTCCGCCCCCGGAATCACACCCATATCCAGGAAATGCTGTCTTAGAGCTCCTTCTCCGCCTACTTTCGTAATAACAGCACTTTCTCCGATTCTCAGATTCTTAAGTGTCATTTGTAACACCTCCATATATGTACATGATAATTATTTTCAATTAAAGTTATATCACGCTAACCTAAATTCGTCAAGCCTATGCAGGCTTGAATTTTTTTCTCCTCGCTGATATAATAGAACAAACTTAAATGGTATAAATTAACAAAGTATAGAAAGGTATTATTATGCGTCACAATAGATCTTCTGAAGATTATCTGGAAACTATATTGTTATTAAGCAAAAAGCTACCGGTTGTTCGTTCCATTGACATAGCGGTTGAGTTGAATTTTTCAAAACCAAGCGTCAGTGTTGCTATGAAACATCTGCGTGAAAATGGCTGTATAGAAGTAAACCAGGCAGGTTTTATTACTCTGACAGATAAGGGTATGCAGATTGCCACCAGTGTATATGAGCGTCATCAGGTACTTTCTGACTGGCTGATCTCTCTTGGTGTAGATCCCCAGACAGCTTCTGAAGATGCCTGTGAGATGGAACATCAGATCAGCGATGAAAGTTTCCAGGCTATGAAAAAGTTTATAAAGGAACACTCAGCAGTGTTAAAATAAAGTTTATCTATTCTGTCCGGGTGCAGCTCCACCTTTCATCTCTCCACCCATGCCTCCGTTTCCATATATAAGGCTATCCATGATAATTTTCTGTGTGCTGTTTCCTGCCG
>JBJENH010000157.1:126016-127298 GCA_051880095.1 Bariatricus sp.
CCGTTTCCATATATAAGGCTATCCATGATAATTTTCTGTGTGCTGTTTCCTGCCGTCAGTGTATAGGCTTCTCCTTCTGTGATCTCCGGACAGCTTACAATCACAGAAGTATATTCCTTATCTGTCGTCCAAGAAACCAGTTCGTTTTCACTGCTGTCCGTAAGAGAAATGATGCTTCCCGCCGTTTGTGTATCTACCGTCACCATCATAATTCCCTGCGTGGAAGAATCACTGAAATTCTGCGTCATTCCTGAAGAGCCTGCTGCTAAGAAGATTCCGCCTGTTATCACACCTTTCCCATTGTAATCCAGCGAACCATTTCCATTATTTGTAGGTCCAGACACATAAGTCTCTCCACCTGATATGGTCAGATCACCATTCGAATCAATTCCGTCACCAGAGGCATTGACATGAATTGTCCCGCCTGATATGTGGATATATGAGCCTTCCTCTACAGCAAAGATATCCTCGCCGCCACCTTTGAATCCACTACTGTCATTGCCACCGGCTGCATTCAATCCATCATCACTTGACGTCACGTCGATATCTCCACCTGTAATGTCAATAGTCAGACCTTCTAGCCCCTCATAGCTTTCTGATACATGAATCGTTCCATCTGCAATCAGTAGTGCAGAATCTGCATGCATTCCGTCATCCTTTGCTGTAATATCAATGTTGCCTCCTGCAATGTATATGAATCCCAGGCTGGTATCATCTGTATTTGACGCGTGGATTCCATCCTTTCCAGTTGTGATATGGTAAGTTCCGTCTGCGATCCGTACACTGTCCTTTCCAGAAAGTCCATGTTTCTCAGCCGATATGTTATAAGTTCCGCTTGTCAATACCAAGTCATCTTTTGACACCACCGCGTGTCCCGCCGCTGCATTGATCGTCAAGATACCTTCTCCATTTAAAGTCAGATCGTCTTTTGAAAATATCACCGCGTCAATATTATTGTCGTCAATCGCAGTGTAGGTTCCACCGTTCGTCAGAACATTGGAAGAACCGGATACAGTCGTAATAAACACCTTATCCGCAGAACGCACATAGATTGCTGCCGACTCTTTGCTTGTGATCTCCACGCCTTCCAGCACAAGCTGTACTTTATCCGTATCTTCTGCAGTCACTGCATTTTCTCCGGCAGAGTCAGAATTTCCCTCGCTACAGCCTGTTAAAAACATTGCTCCTGTTAATAAAAGCACTGCTATTTTTTTCTCTTCATATTCTTCACTGTTATGAAGTGACCTCTTGTCAAGAGTAAATTTTACATTAACAAACTTTT
>JBJENH010000158.1:0-43456 GCA_051880095.1 Bariatricus sp.
CAAATCCTCTTACGATCTTTCCTCCGCCAAGGTCATCCATACCTTCGATACGTCCGCGGCGAGAGTTAATATCACCGATAACATCTCCCATGTATTCTTCAGGCATGGTTACTTCTACCTTCATGATAGGCTCAAGAAGTACCGGCTCTGCTTTCTTCATAGCGTCCTTAAATGCAAGGGATCCTGCAATGTGGAATGCCATTTCTGAAGAGTCGACTTCATGGTAAGATCCGTCATATACGTTAGCATGAATACCAACAACCGGGAATCCACCAAGAATACCAGCTTTCATAGCTTCTTCGATACCTTCACCTACAGCCGGGATGTATTCCTTCGGAATTGCACCACCGACAACGGTAGATTCAAACTTGTATGTCTCTTCTCCGTTGGCATCCATTGGCTCAAACTTAACTTTACAATGTCCGTACTGTCCACGACCACCGGACTGCTTAGCATATTTGCTGTCAACATCAACTGCCTTGGTAAATGCTTCTTTGTATGCAACCTGAGGTGCACCAACATTAGCTTCTACTTTAAACTCACGAAGAAGTCTGTCTACGATAATTTCCAGATGAAGTTCACCCATACCTGCGATGATGGTCTGACCTGTTTCCTGATCTGTATGAGCACGGAAGGTCGGATCTTCTTCCGCAAGTTTTGCAAGTGATTCACCAAGTTTACCCTGAGAAGCCTTGGTCTTCGGCTCAATAGCAAGCTCGATAACCGGTTCCGGGAATTCCATAGATTCAAGAATAACCGGATGCTGTTCATCACAGATTGTATCACCGGTAGTAGTGAACTTAAATCCGATCGCAGCAGCAATATCTCCTGAATAAACTTTATCTAATTCCTGTCTCTTATTTGCATGCATCTGAAGGATACGTCCAACACGTTCTTTCTTTCCTTTTGTTGCATTCAGCACATAAGATCCGGAATTCATTGTTCCTGAGTAAACACGGAAGTATGCCAGTTTACCTACGAACGGGTCAGTCATAATCTTGAACGCCAGAGCTGAGAATGGCTCTTCGTCAGATGAATGTCTTTCAACTTCATTTCCGTCTTCATCCACACCCTTAATAGCCGGGATATCAGTCGGAGCCGGCATATATTCAATAACCGCATCCAGAAGTTTCTGAACACCTTTGTTTCTGTAAGCAGAACCACAGCAAACCGGTACAGCTGTACACTCGCATGTAGCTTTTCTTAAAACTGCTTTCAGTTCCTCATTTGACGGAATCTCATCTTCCAGATACATCATCATCAGATCATCATCTAATTCACAGATCTTTTCGATCAATTCCTGATGATAAAGCTCTGCGTCATCCTTCATATCTTCCGGAATCTCACAAACTGTGATGTCGTCTCCCTTATCATCATTGTAGATATATGCTTCCATTTCCATAAGGTCGATGATTCCTTTGAAGTCATCTTCCTTACCGATCGGAAGCTGAAGAACGATTGCGTTCTTACCTAATCTTGTCTTAATCTGTTCTACTGCATTGTAGAAATCTGCACCTAAAATGTCCATCTTATTGATGAAAGCCATTCGCGGTACATTGTATGTGTCTGCCTGACGCCATACGTTTTCTGACTGAGGTTCAACACCACCCTTAGCACAGAATACACCTACGGCACCATCAAGTACACGAAGTGAACGTTCAACTTCTACGGTAAAGTCAACGTGTCCCGGAGTATCAATGATGTTGATACGATGTTCGAGAGCACCTTTTTTCGGCTTTGTATGATCTTCCAAAGTCCAATGACATGTCGTAGCTGCTGAAGTAATTGTGATACCTCTTTCCTGTTCCTGCTCCATCCAGTCCATGGTAGCGGTTCCTTCATGAGTATCACCAATCTTATAGTTAACACCGGTATAATACAAGATACGCTCTGTAAGAGTAGTCTTACCAGCATCAATATGCGCCATAATACCGATATTTCTGGTTCTCTCTAATGGATATTCTCTTCCAGCCAAGATTTTGTCCTCCTAATATTTGTCGCGCAGACTCGTCTCTATGCGCAGCATAGTGCAGGCACTGTGAGACGATCTTCTGCATCTTTTTTCCGGAACATTTTATAACGTGTTCCAGTTTTAGAAACGGTAGTGAGCAAATGCTTTGTTTGCTTCTGCCATCTTGTGCATATCTTCTTTTTTCTTTACAGATGCACCAGTGTTGTTTGCTGCATCAAGAATTTCGTTTGCCAGTCTTTCTTCCATTGTCTTCTCTCCTCTTTTACGAGAATACAATGTCAGCCAACGAAGTGCGAGAGCCTGTCTTCTGTCTGCTCTTACTTCAATTGGTACCTGGTATGTTGCACCACCGATACGTCTTGCCTTTACTTCAAGTACTGGCATGATGTTGTTCATTGCTTCTTCGAACACTTCGATAGCCGGCTTGTCAGCCTTTGCTGCAACTCTTTCAAATGCTCCGTATACAATCTTCTGTGCTACACCTTTCTTACCATCTAACATGATGTTGTTGATAAGTTTTGTAACAACTTTGTTATTGTATAACGGATCCGCTAATACGTCTCTTTTTTGAGTATGTCCTTTACGTGGCACGGTCCTTCCCTCCTTATACATATTGGCAATGCCTTCTGGCTCTGCTTGAATAATTCATCGGTACTCACATGTGTCTCTCTATGTGTCATCAGCTCACGGGACATCCTGATGCCAGAGATGGGCATTTATCTGGATTAAACCCGCAACCAACTATAATCCTCATAGTTCTGTTTGTGATACGATAACTTTGTTGTTTCGTTATTATTTCTTAGCGTCTTTTGGTCTCTTAGCTCCGTATTTAGAACGAGCCTGACGTCTCTTTGCAACACCTGCTGTATCAAGTGTTCCACGAACGATATGGTATCTTGTACCTGGTAAGTCCTTAACACGACCACCACGAATCAGAACAACGCTATGTTCCTGAAGGTTGTGTCCTTCTCCTGGGATGTAGCTTGTTACTTCGATTCCGTTAGAAAGACGTACTCTGGCAATTTTTCTAAGAGCTGAGTTCGGCTTTTTCGGTGTAGCTGTCTTAACTGCTGTACAAACACCTCTCTTCTGCGGTGCAGATGTATCCGTAGCTTTCTTTCTCAGAGAGTTGTATCCTTTCTGGAGAGCCGGAGCGGTAGATTTCTTAACAGCTGTCTGACGACCTTTTCTTACTAACTGGTTAAATGTTGGCATCTCTTTCACCTCCTATGATGTAATAATTGGTTACGTTTTAAACATCGTCTGTTTAAATGCGCACAAAAATAACCGCACGTTTCTTTGCACGCTAGGTTATTGTATTATATACTGCAAAAAAAGTCAAGGCATTTACCGGAAATATTTTGACGAATATTTCCCGGCAAATGCCCTTTTCTTTGTATATTATATATTTTATTGTCCAACAACAGTTGACTCTTCAAGCACTTCGCCCGCTTCAACACGGTTGACCAGATCAATAATATTTGCAACTGATTCCTCATCCGGAATGCATACATATAATAACGTATCTCCGGAAGAATAGCAGTACTGCTTATCGCCAAAACCTTCTGCTGAAACTGAACAGATATTCCACTCTGCATTCGTTCGAAGCTGTGTCTTGATCAGAGACTGAATCTGGCTCATACTGAAATTCGTATCCACACCATCGCTCACACTTGCAATAATATCGGAAGCACCTCTCAACATGGACGGAGACATCATCTTTTGGATGATTGCCGTGATAACAGCCTGCTGGTGTCTTCCGCGGGCATTATCTCCGTCGGCGAGTGCGTGCCGCTCACGGCAGAACGCCAGAGTTTCCCTCCCATCCAGATGATTCATTCCTTCATTAATATGAATCACCTTTCCTGATTCTTCACCCGTATCGAATTCTTCGTCCGACACTACATCCAATCCGCCTAATGCATCAACGATATTGATCATAGATGTAAAGTTTACTCTTCCAAAGAATGGAATCTCCATATCATATAATTCTTCCAGAGTATCCATAGATGCTTCGATACCATAAATGCCTGCATGGGTCAGCTTGTCTTCCTGGCCATTTGAGATTCCCGGAATCGGTACATAATAATCTCTCGGTGTCGTAATCAGAAGTATCTGATGACTCTTTGGATTTACGACTGCAATAATATTCACATCACTTCGATCTCCGGAAGTGATATCATTATAGGTATCCATTCCACTCAGATATACCGCAAACGGTTCTGTTACGCTGGCATCAGCCGCTGTATTTTCTATCTGCACAACAATGCTGTGCTTATAAATAACTCTGATTTCATTTTCAAAGTCAGGTATCTGATCTTTGATGATTCCCGTCTGGCCAGAATTATAAACCAGTGCATCAACCTCTCCTGAGAGCAATGCCTGTGCAGCTTCAATCATGCCGGTGTATTCCTGAAGCGTAATGTCACTGCCGATTTCCTTTTCAACCTGTTTGATCGTCGACTTCGTCTGATCTGCATTTGTTGCATACTGCACACCGTACGTGTAATCAGCCGTATCCACAAGTTTCTGTGCGGTGTCAGCCTGTCTGACTGCAACAACCATGGAACTTGTCATCGTATTACTTCCGGTTATCTTCTGAAATGCATTATTGATCTTACCTATATAGAAAGATCCCATTGCAAGAATAATACACAAGAAAATGCAAAAGATCTTACCGCCAATTCCTTTTCCTTTCGCCCCAATCTGTGATAGCAGCGTGATACCAAGTAAAATAAGCAGCACACCGGCCAAAACCATGATGTATGTAACCGTCAGCATGTCAAAGAACAAAACATTTACAGTAAGAACTACAGATAATACAAACTGAATGATCGCAAGAATAATACCAATCGTCTTACTGACCACATTCTTTCTTCTTCCGCGTCTTTTCCTTTTTCTGCCCTTGCTGTCATATTCAGAATCCCTATTCTTTACAGATGCAGATTTTTTCCTTCTCTTAGGCTCAGACTGGTAATATCCATCATCATCGTAATATCTGGCCGTTGTTCTTCTGTCTTCCTCAAAAGCATAACGGTTTTTACCCTTAGTCCGCCTGCTCACTTCGCGGCTGTTGCTAATGCTCCGTTCATTTCGATTTTGGCTGTTATTTCCCGCTCTATTTCTTTTCTGGCCCATGTCCTCTCTCTTTCATTCATCTTATGCCGGGCGCATGATTCTACGTTGCCTGCTTCCCAGTTGACCGCCCAGGACTTTGTTACAATTCTATTACGTCCTTTAACGTAAAATTTACAATTACAATTGTATATCATAACGTTTTTTATATCTATTGTCAACCGCTTTAAGCTTATTCAGGCACTCTCAAATCTTAAAAATTAATGAAATGCGAACTGGTGTACTGATTCGTTATTCCATTGGTACTACAATCAGATCTTTTGTAAATTTATTCAGAACTTCACATCCGTCTTCCGTAATCAATACAAGGTCCTCTATACGAACACCGATTCCCTCTTCCAGAAGATAGATTCCCGGTTCAATTGAAAAGCACTGGCCCGGTTTGATAGGTTCCTCATTGATTGATGAGACATCGCCATATTCATGGTCTTCGAGTCCGATGGAATGACCGGTACGATGTGTAAAATATTCCCCATATCCTTTTTCTTCTATATAATTGCGGCAGGCCAGATCAACATCACACCAGCGATTTCCCGGTTTTGCTGCTTCAATTCCTCTCCGCTGTGCTTCTTTGACAATCTCATAAACTTCACGGGCTTTGTCAGAAACCTCCCCAAGGAAAACGGTTCTGGTCATATCCGAACAATAGTCATTCAAAATACCGCCGATATCAAGAACGACACTGTCTCCTCTTTTACCTTTTGTCTCATCTGTTACATGATGTGGGTCCGCTCCGGATTTGCCATAGGCTGTGATCGGGTCAAAGGAAACCCCTGAATGTCCGGACTTCTCATATAGATCACGTACGATCCTGTTTAACTCTACTTCCGAATATCCTTTTGCCGCCAGCGGAATAAGCTCTTCCATCACACGATCATTGGCAAGTGAAGCTTCTCGCAATAACTGCTTTTCGTCATCATTTTTTACCTTTCTCACTGCATCTACAATAAGAGAACCATTGACAAACTTACTGTCAGGTTCCAATTCCTGCAATCTGAGAAGGAATCTTGCCGGCCATATCTTATCAACTCCGATCGTTTTACCCTTCTCTACAAATCTGCTGAGAATTTCAACTCCGTCTTCAATATCATCGTACCATACAAGTTCTACACCAAGGTCTTTTTCCTGCGGGAACAGCTTATTGATCACCATCTTATGTCCGCCGTTAACATTCAAATACAATGCAAGTAATCTCTCTCCAGGGACAATCTTCTTCCCAGTCAAATAAAAAATCGCCATGGGATCAGAAATGATCATCTGTGGTACTTCTTGTTCTCTCATTAAATCGAGAATACGATTCAGCTTATTTGTGTCCATTATAGTTCCTCCTATATAACATCATCTGATGATTTTTTTAGCTGAAATCATTATATTCCCTTTCAGTTTTTCTGTCAATAAAGGCAAAATCACCAAAAAAGAAGCCTTTCATATATGAAAGACTTCCTTTTTTATTACATATTCTCAGTAAGATGACATGCAACCTTATGTCCCGGTTTGATTTCATGAAGCTGTGGCATTTCATTAAAGCAGCGATCCGTTGCATACCGGCATCTTTCAGCGAAGCGGCAGCAATTTTTCGGGTTGATCGGACTCGGAATCTCACCTTTAATCTGAATACGTTCATTTGTCTTCGCTTTTTTCGGATCTGCTTCTGGAATTGCTGAAAGCAGCGCCTGTGTATACGGATGCGTCGGATTCGAATAAAGTTCTTCGGTCTCAGCCGTTTCAACAATCGTTCCCAAATACATTACAACAACACGATCCGAAATATACTTAACAACACTTAAATCATGTGCGATAAACAGGTAAGTAAGCCCCATTGTCTCCTGCAGATTCTTCAACATGTTGATAACCTGTGCCTGAATCGATACGTCAAGGGCTGAAATCGGTTCGTCACAAATAATAAACTCTGGATCTACAGAAAGTGCTCTGGCAATACCGATACGCTGTCTCTGTCCACCGGAGAACTCATGCGGGAAACGAGACATATGGTCTTTATTAAGACCTACCGTTTTCAAAAGCTGCTCTACTTTATCGTCCACATCCTGGGTAGACATTCCATGCTGCTTCAATCCTTCACCTACGATCTCTTTAACGGTCATTCGTGGATTAAGAGATGCATACGGATTCTGGAAGATCATCTGAACTTTCTTACAGAATTCTTTCTGTTCTGCCTTGCTCAGTTTGGATATGTCCTTGCCATCATAGATAACCTGTCCGCTGGTCAAGTCATACAGACGGATCATGCAGCGTCCGGTCGTTGATTTTCCACAGCCGGATTCACCTACCAGACTGACCGTCTCACCTTTGTAAATATCAAAACTTACATCATCGACCGCTTTCAGTGTTGCCTTTCTGTTGATCTGGAAATATTTACATAAGTTCTTTACCTGTACGAGAGGCTGTTTCATTTCATTTGTTTCCATTATTCCACCTCTCCTTTCTTAACCGCATTCTTTCTCATATCCGTGTCAGGAGCAAATTCATGCTGAAGCCAGCAGCTTGTCTCATGCTCATCCGTGATCTTATACACTTCTGCCGGATACTGATGACAAACATCCATAGCATATTCACATCGTGCTGCAAACGGACATCCCACCGGTGGTGCAAAAAGATCCGGAGGTGTTCCCTCGATCGGTGTCAGTTTCTTTCCTTTTTCTGTATCGAGCTTAGCAATTGAATTCATAAGCCCTTTAGTATATGGGTGAGCTGTATCATAGAAGATTTCTTCTACTGTTCCTCTTTCTACGATCTTTCCGCCATACATAACGATAACTCGGTCACAAAGTCTCGCGATAACACCAAGGTCATGTGTAATCATAATAATAGATGTTCCAAGTTTTTCTCTCAATTCCAGAAGCAGGTCCAGGATCTGAGCCTCGATCGTAACATCCAGCGAAGTAGTCGGCTCATCACAAATGATCAGACTCGGACGACTTACAAGTGCGATTGCGATCATCACTCGCTGTTTCATACCGCCTGACAACTCATGCGGATACTGTTTATAACGCTTCTCCACATCCGAAATACCTACCAGACGCATGATATCCAAAGCTTTTTCTTTTACTTCTTTCTTCGTAACATCCGTTCTTCCTAAGAAGACCTCTTCAATCTGAGCTCCGACTTTCATGGTCGGATTGAGAGAAGTCATTGGATCCTGAAATACGAATCCGATTTCAGTTCCACGAATTTTACGGATTTCTTTTTTGGACATTTTCAATACATCCTGTCCTTTGAACAGGATTTCTCCACCACCGAAGAATCCCGGTGGTTCCGGGTTAAGCCGCAGAATACACTGTGCCGTAACACTCTTTCCACATCCCGACTCACCTACAATACCTAAGATTTCTCCTTTGCGGACATCAAAGCTTACATCACGGACTGCTTTCACGTCACCGCCATATGTATGGAAGGAGTACACCACATTCTTAACTTCAAGAATTTTTTCTCTTTCTGCCATCTCTATAGTTCCTCCTAATCTGTTCCACGTAATCTTGGGTCTACTACATCACGAAGACCATTTGCAAGCAAGTTCAGGGACAGCATTGTTGTACAAATGAAGAATGCCGGAATCAGAACTTCATGCGGATGGATTCGAAGATATTGAATACCTTCTTTTGCCAAAATACCCCAGCTGCAATTCGGCGGTGAAATACCAAGACCGATATAACTCAGGAACGCTTCCTGGAAGATTGCTCCCGGGATTGCCATACAAAGGTTTGTAATCAACATACCCATAATATTCGGTATAATATGTTTAACAATAATTACGAAATCTGAAATTCCAAGTACTTTTGCCGCCAGGACAAAATCCTGTTCTTTCAATCGATAAACTTCACCACGGACAAATCGGCAAGTTCCAATCCATCCGACAATACACAATGCAATAATCAAAGGCATTACACCTTTGCCAAGTACCATCATAACAAGAATGGTAATAATAAGGCTCGGAATACCATACAAGATATCAACGATACGCATAACGATCATATCCAGCTTTCCGCCATAAAATCCGCACAGACCTCCGATAACGGCTCCGATACACATATTAACTGCTGCCGAAATCAGACCAATTGACAGTGACACGCGGGCACCCATCCATACACGCACCCACTGGTCACGGCCTGTCGCATCACATCCAAGCCAGTGTTCTAATGACGGAGTCGCATGTTTCACCGCAGAGTCCATCGTAGAATAATCATATTTGCTAAGCATCGGTGCGAAAATTGCAAGTAAAGCATACAGCGCAATAATCCAAAGTGCAATAAACGCTAAACGGTTTTTCTTAAGACGCCTCCATGCGTCCTGCCAGAAAGAGAGTGATGGTCTGCTGATACCTTCCATCTCTTCTGTATCTTTCCCTTTGATCACAAATAAATCGCGATTAAGTTCTGCCATCAATCTCACCTCTACTTCTTACCGATTCGTACTCGTGGGTCAGCCACACCATACAGAATATCTACAATCAAATTACATGTTACCAGGAAAATACCGTAGAATACTGTCATACCTAAAACCATAGAATAGTCATTATTGCTTACACTTTCTACATAATATTTTCCCATACCCGGGATTGCATAAATTGCTTCGATAACGAAGGTTCCTGTTAATACAGATGCTACAGTCGGGCCAAGAACCGTCATAACAGGCATGATCGCATTACGGATCTGATGTTTCGCTGTTATGCGGAAATCTGAAAGACCTTTTGATCTTGCCGTTTTAATGTAATCCTGCTGAACGACTTCCAACATGGAAGATCTCATAATACGTGACACAGAAGCCAGCGTATAGGTAGCCAGAGCCAGTGTCGGCAGAATTGTATATTCAAATCCAATATATTTTGCCACAGGCAACAGTCCCCACTTTATTCCAAAGAAATACTGCAGAACCGCACCCATAATGAAATCAGGTACACTGGTTCCTATTACCGCAACAACTACACAGACAAAGTCTATCGTCTTCCCTCGATTCAGTGCGGATAGAATACCCAGCACAAGACCGAACGAAATAGCGACGACCAGTGAACGAATACCCAGATCCGCTGAGTATGGGAATGTTTGTCCAATAATATAATTTACAGTTTTGTTTGTATATTTCATGGAATAACCGAAATTACCCTTCAAAAGATTTCCCATATATTGAACATACTGTTCTGTTAACGGCTTATCAAAGCCATAATAAGCCTCCATATTTGCCCGCACTTCCGGGGTAAGTTTTGGACTGGTAAAAGGTTCACCCGGCATAAGACGTACCAGGAAGAATACGATTGTCACCAATGCCCAAAGAGTAAGAAGCGCTGCTATAACACGTTTAATGACATACTTAAACATATATAATCCTCCTACTGTAGATGAAAAAAGGATTCAGACGACCTTGAATGAATCCACTTTCCTCTGAATCTCTTTTTCATAGTTTACTGCCGCCCGATCGATTCGGGCGGCAGCAACTGACTGATTCATGGATTGTTTAATACTAAATATCAAATTATTCTGTGATGTCAGCGTATACCCAGTCAAGGTTAATGCTACAGTAATAGAATTCAATACCTGTCACATCTTCATCAAGCATATACCAGACATTTCTTTCCTGCAGCGGTACAAATGCACCGTAGTCAATGATTGCCTGCTCAGCCTGGCCAAGAAGATCCATACGTGCTTCTGCATCTGTTTCAGTAAGAGATGCATTTAAGTACTCATCAATCTGTGCATTTTCGCACTTAGAATAGTTGTATGCACAATCAGATTTGAAAAGTTCAAGGTATGAATAAGCATCCGGGTAGTCAGCTCCCCATCCACCGGTAGCAGAGATTTCCCAATCATCGCCCGGAAGAACAGATCCGTAAATTTCAGAATATGTTACCTGACGAATTGTCATTGTAATACCAAGAGCTTTCTGCCAGAGTTCCTGTAATACTTCTGCTGCTTTCTTGGAGCTTTCATTATCTGTTGTAACGATTTCTACTGTAATATCAGAAGCATTGGCAATACTAAGTTCCTCCATTGCTTTTGCAAGATATTCCTGAGCTTTTGCCTGATCGCCTTCTAACGGATATGAATCAGCCTGATATTTGTCAGCCCATGTACCATCCAGACAGTCTAATCCGCTGAATACCAATGTATTACTTGGATCATATACATCGTCAACTGCAAGTTTAATGTACTCGTTACGATTTAATGCATAGTTCAAAGCAAGACGGAAGTTCTGGTTACCAAGAACTACGTTATCACTCTTGTGATTGATATAGCACCAGTCTTTATTACCGTTTTTGAATACAGTTGCTTTGTCTTTGTAATCTGCAACATAAGCACTTGGAACCTGCACATAATCAAGATCGCCGGCTTCATACATAGCAAGCTGTGTATCTGTGTTCTGCACATATGTCATGATTGTCTTGTCAAGCTTAATAGCATCTGCGTTCCAGTAATCTTCATTCTTTACAAAAACATATTCTCCGTCTGTTGCGCTTTCCAGTACAAACGGTCCACAATATGCATTCTTCTCAGCTGTTGCTGCGAAATCTACTCCGTATTCTTCAACAAGATCTCTACGAACCGGCATATACTGAGCTGATGCTGCGATCATTTCAATAAAATATGCACATGGTCTTTCAAGCGTAATCTCTAAAGTAGTATCATCTACTGCTGTAATACCTAATTCTTCCGGTGCCATTTCACCCGTTTCAACTGCAAGACCATTCTTCACATATTCACCAATGAAAGCATATGCAGCACCGGTCTCCGGATCCATAAGTCTCTGTAAACCAAATACAAAATCATCAGCTTTAACCGGTTCACCATCAGACCATACTGCATCTTCACGAAGTTTGAATGTCCAGGTAAGTGTTGCTTCATCATATGTCCACTCTGTTGCGATACCTTCAGAAATCTGGCCGCCTGATGTACGAACAAGTCCTTCCTGAATATAATGCTGTAATTCATTGTCCGGAATACAGTTCGCTTTTGTCTGGTCTAATGAAGTAGGCTCTGTGTTTACAGCGTAACGGAAAACTTTTTCGCCGCCTTCATCTCCTCCTCCTTCTTCAGTCTTGGATGCCGGTGTACTGCAGCCTGCCAATAATGTCATAGCCATGGCTGCAGAAAGCAAAGCCGCTAATAATCTCTTTTTCATAACTTTTCCTCCTTCATTTTAAAGTTCTATTAGCTCATGTGTAGCACTAATCAGGTTTTCATATCCGTCTTTTGTGACAATACCCTGATCCTCGATCCGGACACCGCCCCAGCCTGGAATATAAAGTCCTGGTTCTACCGTCATTACACTGTTCTCCGGAAGAATATTTCCGCAGTTTGCTCCGATATTCGGAAGCTCATGTACGAACAGCCCTACTCCGTGACCGATTCCGGTATAGTGATACTGGAAATACTCGGTCCCTTCAATTGCTTTGAGTGACGCTTCATAACAAGATGTTCCGGTCACTCCCGCTTTAACAGATGCTTCTGTCTCTTCTGTCATTCGTCTGCAGAGATTGTATACCTCTTTCTGCTTCTCATCTGCCTTTCCTACGACAACGGTTCTAGTCATATCAGACAAATATCCTTTGTATTGACATCCATAATCCATCAATACGAAATCGCCATATTCAATTGCTTTATTCCCCGGAATTCCGTGAAGGAGAGAAGTTCTTGCTCCTGATATAAGAATTCCTCCGTAAGGCTTGGTATCAGCTCCTTCCATTACCATGTAATGGGCAAGCTTTGATGCCAGTTCCTTCTCGGTTACACCCACGCGCACATCTTTCAGAATCTTTTCAAACGCTCTGGATGCAATATCGCATGCCACTGTCAGGTTCTTGATCTCTTCCGGTGTCTTCACAGCACGGAGCAGCTCAATTACGTTAAGAGTGGGAACCAACTCCACTTTCATGGCATCCTGCATGGATTTCCATGCTCCATATGTGAGATAATCCTGTTCAAATCCTATTCTTTCAACTTTGTCTTCTTCCGCACACAAAGCAACTGCTTCCCCTATGCTGCGGCTCTTTGTGCTTCGCCAATTCCTGATCTCGTAATCCGGACATTCATACGATGCCTGTTCGGTGTAACGCGGATCCGTAAGGAAATACTGTTTGCTTTTTGTAATAAAAAGATAAGAATCTTCTCCAGTATATGCGCTTACCGCTCTTACATTAGCCGGCTTAGCCACATAAAATCCATCCAGTCCTTCCTTCTCCATGTACTCTCTCAATTGCTCAATCTTACTCATCGATATCCCCCAATTCCTATACCGTATACTAGAACGCAGTCTATTTTGATAATAAAAAAGCGCCATGATTTTCATCATGACGTCCTTGTCTTCCCAGGTCATAGTTTCACGCTATGACGTCCGATTATGAAATTAAATTTAAATCCTCTCTTCCACGCTTGACGAATCAGAAGGTTACGTGAAACCGGAAGCCAACCATCTGTTTCTAGTATTGCAGATTATCATTCATCATTTTCACGAAGATGATTTTTTCTTCATCAATATGATTTCCTAATTATATCCTTTATTTCCCTCTGTGTCAAGAAAAATATGTAATTTTGCTATTTTTTTCACAATACCTTTTTTCACATTAATCCGTCAAAATCACCTTATTTTCTATGGTAAACCCATAGACTGACAGAGTCTTTTTCACCTGTATTATATATACAATGGCGCTGCCCTTCCTTGATATATGCAGAATCCCGCTCATGCAGCATATATTCTTTCCCTTCAATGATCAAATTCAGACATCCTGATATCACTGTGCACATTTCATCACAGTTATGACGGTATTCTTGTTTTTTCGCCGGCTCCCCGGGCAAAACCGTAATATATTCATACACATAATTGGAGCGCCTGAAATCCGCTATATTAACAATAATATTTTCTTCAGGATAACTCGTCTCTGTGAGTTCCTCTTTGCGGATGATTGTTTGCGTCTCATATTCCTCTTCAAGAATATCCACAATACGGATCTCAAGTGCCTCACAGATCCGTGCCAGATTATCAATCGTAGGAGTCGTTTTGTTCTGTTCCAGCATGCTCAGATACCCTACCGACAACCCGGTATATTCCGAAAGGGTTTTGATCGTCATCATCTTTTTCTTTCTGTTTTCTCTGATTCTGTCCCCAAGATGGCGTATATCCAACATCTTCCCACCTCATTCTAACTAAGTAATTTTGAATATGTCGTTAATAATAGCTGATTTTAGTCAATTTTGCAACAATAAAATAGAATCTATAAGAATGTCTAATAAATTCACGCCCAAAAAATAATAACAGGGCACAGTATTTTTACATACCATACCCTGTCAATTATACGTGAAATAATTCTTATTCTTCTGTTATCTCAACAAATTCTGCTTCTGAATCTGCATTATCAATCTCATCGATTTCTGCACTCATTTCCGGAGCTTCAGCCATTTCATCTTCTTCTGTCTCATCAAAATCATCAAGAATGATTTCATCTTCCATGGCAAGTTCTGTGTTGAGCCTTACATCACGGTATTTCTTCATACCTGTTCCTGCCGGAATCAGCTTACCGATAAGAACATTTTCCTTAAGACCGATCAAATGATCCACCTTACCTTTGATAGCAGCTTCTGTCAGAACTTTTGTTGTTTCCTGGAAGGACGCAGCTGATAAGAAGGACTCTGTAGCAAGAGATGCTTTCGTAATACCAAGCATGATCTGTTCACCGGTTGCCGGTTCTTTGCCTTCAGCCTCCATTTTTTCATTTACATCGTTGAATTCCAGTACATCGACCATCGTGCCCGGAAGGAACTCTGTATCGCCTTTTTCTTCCACGCGGATCTTCTTAAGCATCTGACGTACGATAACCTCGATATGCTTATCGTTGATTTCTACACCCTGCAGACGGTATACTCTCTGAACCTCCTGAAGCATATAATCCTGCGCCGCGCGAAGTCCTTTGATCTTCAGAAGATCATGCGGATTGATACTACCTTCTGTCAGCTCGTCACCGGCTTCAAGGACAGCGCCATCCATGATTTTAATACGTGAACCATATGGAATCAGGTATGCTTTGGACTCACCTGTCTCCTGATTGGTTACGATGATCTCACGTTTCTTCTTTGTATCATTAATATTTGCAACACCACCAAATTCGGTAATGATCGCAAGTCCTTTCGGCTTTCTCGCCTCAAAAAGCTCCTCGACACGAGGAAGACCCTGAGTGATATCATCACCGGCAACACCACCGGTATGGAAAGTACGCATGGTAAGCTGGGTACCCGGTTCACCGATGGACTGGGCCGCAATGATACCGACAGCCTCACCAACCTGTACCGGTTCTCCGGTTGCCATGTTGGCTCCATAACATTTTGCACAGATTCCAATATGGGATTTACAAGTCAGGATCGTACGGATCTTCACCTTCTTAAGTGGAGAATTACCGTTTTCATCCACACCATATTTCATAATCTTTTCTGCACGCTTCGGAGTAATCATATGATTTGCTTTAACAAGCACATTTCCATCTTTATCACAGATCGTATAGCATGAATAACGTCCTGTAATACGCTCCTGAAGGCTTTCGATCTCTTCATTGCCATCCATGAATGCATGAACATACATACCCGGGATCTCAGCGCCTTTTTCCACGCAATCCACTTCACGAATGATCAGTTCCTGTGAAACGTCAACAAGACGTCTGGTCAGGTATCCCGAGTCGGCCGTACGCAGAGCGGTATCGGACAGACCTTTACGTGCTCCATGCGCAGACATGAAGTACTCCAATACGTCCAGACCTTCACGGAAGTTCGATTTGATCGGCAACTCGATCGTACGTCCGGTCGTATCAGCCATAAGTCCACGCATACCGGCAAGCTGTTTGATCTGCTTGTCAGAACCACGGGCTCCTGAATCGGCCATCATGAAGATATTATTATATTTATCCAGACCGGAAAGCAGTGCTTCGGTCAACTCATCGTCCGTTGCTTTCCATGTCTCAACAACTTCTTTGTAACGTTCTTCCTCTGTGATAAGACCACGTTTGAAGTTCTTGGTAATCTTATCTACTGTATCCTGTGCTCTCTGGATCAGTTCCGGTTTCTGCGGAGGCACCGTCATATCGGAAATCGATACGGTCATCGCTGCTCTTGTAGAGAATTTGTAACCGATCGCTTTGACGCTGTCAAGTACCTCTGCTGTCTTTGACGCCCCGTGTGTATTGATTACTTTTTCAAGAATCTTCTTAAGCTGTTTCTTACCAACATGGAAATCTACTTCGAGAAGAAGTTCATTTCCTTCAACATCACGGTCAACAAATCCCAGATCCTGCGGAATGATCTCATTGAAAATAAATCTTCCGAGTGTGGATTCCACAGTACCGGTCTTCACGGTTCCATCCGAAAGAGTCTTGGTCACACGCACTTTAATCTTGGAATGAAGTGTAACAACTCCATTCTCATATGCAAGGATCGCTTCGTTGATACTCTTGAAGGCTTTTCCCTCTCCTAATGCTCCAGGTCTCTCCTGAGTCAGATAATAAATACCAAGGACCATATCCTGTGAAGGAACAGCCACCGGACCACCATCAGACGGTTTCAGCAGGTTGTTCGGAGAAAGAAGGAGGAAACGGCACTCTGCCTGAGCTTCTACGGACAGCGGCAGATGGACAGCCATCTGGTCTCCGTCGAAGTCGGCGTTAAATGCAGTACAAACCAGCGGATGAAGCTTGATTGCCTTACCTTCTACAAGAATCGGTTCGAACGCCTGAATACCAAGTCTGTGCAGCGTGGGGGCACGGTTCAGCATAACCGGGTGCTCCTTGATTACATCTTCCAGCACATCCCACACCTCTGTCTGAAGGCGTTCTACCATCTTTTTCGCGTTTTTAATATTATGTGCGGTTCCGTTTGCAACCAGTTCTTTCATTACAAATGGTTTGAAGAGCTCAATTGCCATTTCTTTCGGAAGACCACACTGGTAAATCTTAAGTTCCGGTCCTACTACGATAACGGAACGTCCTGAATAGTCAACACGTTTTCCCAGAAGGTTCTG
The DNA here is from genome assembly GCA_051880095.1 of Bariatricus sp. GTDB lineage: Bacteria > Bacillota > Clostridia > Lachnospirales > Lachnospiraceae > Allocoprococcus. The sequence goes on from JBJENH010000158.1 coordinate 17,111, forward strand.
ACGGAAACGTCCTGATTTACCTTTCAGCATATCGGAAAGAGACTTCAGCGCACGGTTACCAGGTCCGGTTACCGGACGTCCGCGGCGTCCGTTGTCGATCAGTGCATCGACTGCTTCCTGAAGCATTCTCTTCTCGTTTCTTACAATAATGTCCGGAGCTCCAAGTTCAAGGAGTCTCTTAAGACGGTTATTTCTGTTGATAATTCTGCGATACAGGTCATTCAGATCTGATGTCGCAAAACGACCGCCGTCAAGCTGAACCATCGGACGCAGATCCGGCGGAATAACCGGGATTACAGTCATTACCATCCACTCCGGTCTGTTACCGGATTCACGGAATGCCTCAACCACTTCGAGACGTTTTACAATTCTTGCACGCTTCTGTCCGGTTGCGCCTTCCAGTCCTGACTGAAGTTCTGCATATTCCTTGTCCAGATCGATTGCTTCCAGCAATTCTTTAATAGATTCCGCACCCATACCGACACGGAACTTATTGCCCCATGTTTCTCTCGCTTCCTGATACTCAGCTTCAGAAAGAACCTGCTTGTACTGGAGATCTGTCTCGCCTTTATCCAACACGATATAAGAAGCAAAATACAGAACCTTCTCCAGTGTTCTCGGGGACAGATCCAGAATCAGTCCCATTCGGCTCGGGATTCCCTTGAAATACCAGATATGGGAAACCGGAGCAGCAAGTGCAATATGTCCCATACGTTCACGACGCACACTTGACTTGGTTACCTCAACGCCGCAGCGGTCACAGACAACACCTTTGTAGCGGATTTTTTTGTATTTACCACAGTGACATTCCCAGTCTTTGCTAGGTCCGAAAATTCTCTCGCAGTACAGACCATCCTTTTCCGGTTTTAAAGTTCTGTAGTTAATGGTTTCCGGTTTTGTTACTTCACCATGTGACCATTCCAGAATCTTCTCCGGAGATGCCAGACCAATTTTAATCGCATCGAATGTCATCTGCTGAGATGTTGCTTCGTTTTTATTTTCTGTCATTTCGGCATCCTCCCTATTCTAAGTCCATATCGTCAAAATCTTCAAAATCATCCTCAAAATCTTCTTCAAAGTCAGCGTCATCCGGCTCTTCTTCCACGTCTACGAGCTCACCGTCTTCAAATTCCTGTGTGCTGTATCCATGTTTTCCGAAATCTTCATCGTCGCGGTAACGTCTGTCACCTTCTATGATGTGATTCAGATTCGTATCGCCGTAATCTACGCTTTCCATAATCTCAACTTCTGTATTGTCATCACGCAGTACTCTCACGTCAAGACCGAGGGACTGTAATTCCTTCAGAAGCACCTTAAAAGACTCCGGAATACCCGGTTCAGGAATATTCTCACCTTTGATGATCGCTTCATAAGTCTTCACACGTCCTACAACGTCATCGGATTTGACTGTCAGGATCTCCTGCAGTGTGTAGGAAGCTCCGTACGCCTCAAGAGCCCAAACCTCCATTTCTCCGAAACGCTGTCCACCGAACTGTGCTTTACCACCAAGTGGCTGCTGGGTTACCAGTGAGTAAGGACCGGTTGAACGTGCATGGATCTTATCATCAACCAGATGGTGCAGTTTCAGATAATGCATGTGTCCGATCGTTACCGGGCTGTCGAAAAATTCACCGGTACGTCCGTCACGCAGGCGGACTTTACCGTCTCTCGAAAGCGGAACGCCCTTCCACAGTTCTCTGTGATCTCTGTTCTCATACAGATATTCCATAACCTCCGGAAGAAGCTCTTCTTTATGTCTTGCTTCAAACTCTTCCCAGCTCAGATTTACATAATCATTTGCCAGATCAAGAGTATCCATAATATCAACCTCGTTAGCACCGTCGAAGACCGGTGTGGAAATATTGAATCCCAGCGCCTTCGCCGCCAGAGAGAGATGAATTTCAAGCACCTGTCCGATATTCATACGTGACGGCACACCCAGCGGATTAAGCACGATATCGAGCGGTCGTCCGTTCGGCAGGAATGGCATATCCTCTACAGGAAGCACACGGGAAACAACACCCTTGTTACCATGACGTCCGGCCATCTTATCACCGACAGAGATCTTCCTCTTCTGAGCGATGTAAATGCGAACTGCCTGATTTACTCCCGGTGAGAGTTCATCTCCATTGTCTCTTGTAAATACTTTCGCATCCACAACAATACCATATTCACCGTGTGGCACTTTCAGGGAAGTATCTCTTACTTCACGGGCTTTTTCACCGAAGATCGCACGAAGCAGTCTCTCTTCTGCCGTCAGCTCCGTTTCACCCTTCGGTGTCACTTTACCAACCAGAATATCCCCGGCACGAACTTCCGCACCGATACGGATGATACCTCTTTCATCCAGATCTTTCAGTGCATCATCACCAACGCCCGGAATATCGCGTGTGATTTCTTCCGGTCCGAGCTTGGTATCACGGGCTTCTGCTTCATACTCTTCAATATGAACAGAAGTATATACATCGTCCTGTACCAGTCTTTCACTTAACAGGACAGCATCCTCGTAGTTATAACCTTCCCAGGTCATGAAGCCAATCAGCGGGTTCTTACCAAGGGCCATCTCACCATTTGATGTAGACGGACCATCTGCAATGACCTGTCCGGCCTCAACCCGTTCTCCTTTTACTACAATCGTTCTCTGATTATAGCAGTTACTCTGGTTGCTGCGGAGGAATTTCGTCAATTTATAAGTTTTTCTTGTCTTATCATCCTGTTTAATCACAATCTCCGTTGCAGTTGCGCGTTCTACCACACCACCCTGTTCTGCCACAATGCAGACTCCGGAGTCAACGGCAGATTTCACTTCCATACCTGTTCCGACAACCGGCGCTTCCGTCATCAGAAGCGGCACCGCCTGACGCTGCATGTTAGATCCCATCAGCGCACGGTTGGCATCGTCATTTTCCAGGAAAGGAATCAATGCTGTAGCCACAGAGAATACCATCTTCGGAGAAACGTCCATGTAGTCAAACATTCTTCTCTCGTATTCCTGCGTCTCATCACGGTAACGACCGGATACATTCTTGTGGATGAAATGTCCCTCTTCATCCAAAGGCTCATTCGCCTGTGCTACATGATAATTGTCTTCTTCATCTGCTGTCATATAAACAACATCATCTGTTACGACCGGGTTCATCGGATCGCTCTTATCGATCTTACGATACGGAGCCTCCACAAAACCGTACTCGTTGATTCTCGCATAACATGCCAGAGAGTTGATAAGACCAATGTTCGGTCCTTCAGGCGTCTCAATCGGGCACATTCTTCCATAGTGAGAATAGTGTACATCTCGAACCTCGAATCCGGCACGGTCACGGGACAGACCGCCAGGACCAAGTGCCGACAGACGTCTCTTATGGGTCAACTCACCCAGCGGGTTATTCTGATCCATAAACTGTGACAGCTGGGAAGAACCAAAGAATTCTTTTACTGCTGCCGTAACCGGTTTGATATTAATCAGAGACTGCGGGGAAACCCCTTCCAGATCCTGCGTTGTCATTCTTTCACGAACAACTCTCTCCAATCTGGACAGACCGATTCTGTACTGGTTCTGAAGCAGTTCTCCAACCGCACGGATACGTCTGTTGCCAAGATGATCGATATCATCATCATTTCCAAGTCCATATTCCAAATGCATATTATAGTTAATGGATGCGAAGATATCTTCCTTCGTAATGTGCTTCGGAATCAGCTCATGGATATTCTTGCGGATCGCATCCTTCAGCTCATCGATATCGCCCGCTGTCTCTTCAAGAAGTTCGGCAAGAACCGGATAGTACACCAGTTCCGTTACACCTACCTCTTTCGGTTCAATATCAACGATACTCTGCAGATTTACCATCATATTAGAAAGTACTTTGATGTTGCGCTCTCCATCTTCTCTTGAGATCCATACATACGGAACGGCTGCATTCTGAATTGTATCTGCAAGCTCTCTGTCAACTTCCGTTCCCTTTTCTGCAATCACTTCTCCTGTCAGAGGACTTACAACGTCTTCCGCAAGAACTCGTCCGTTAATACGGTTGCGAAGTAAAAGCTTCTTATTAAATTTATAACGTCCAACTTTGGCAAGATCATAACGTCTTGCATCAAAGAACATACTTGTGATCAGACTTTCGGCGCTGTCCACAGCAAGCGGTTCGCCCGGACGAATCTTCTTATATAATTCAAGAAGACCTTCCTGATAGTTTTCCGCCGTATCCTTTGAAAAACTTGCCAGGATCTTCGGTTCTTCACCAAAGAGCTCCAGAATCTCCGCATTCGTACCAACTCCCAGAGCACGAATCAGCACTGTGATCGGCACTTTTCTGGTTCTGTCGACACGTACATAGAAAACGTCATTCGAATCCGTCTCATATTCAAGCCATGCACCACGATTCGGAATTACTGTACAGGAAAATAATTCTTTACCGATTTTGTCATGTGCAATTCCATAATAAATGCCAGGAGAACGTACCAACTGGCTTACAATAACACGTTCTGCTCCGTTAATTACGAACGTTCCCGTCTTCGTCATTAACGGCAGGTCTCCCATAAAGATCTCATGTTCGTTAATCTCATCAGTTTCCTTATTATGAAGTCTTACGCGCACTTTCAGTGGTGCAGCATAAGTCGCATCACGCTCTTTACATTCTTCGATTGAGTACTTTACCTCGTCTTCACATAATGTAAAATCCACCAGTTCCAGACTCAGATGTCCACTGTAATCTGTAATCGGAGAAATATCATCAAATACTTCTTTTAATCCCTCGTCTAAGAACCACTGATAGGAGTCCTTTTGAACTTCGATTAAGTTCGGCATTTGGAGTACTTCTTTTTGTCTGGAATAGCTCATACGCATACTTTTTCCGGTTGTGATGGGACGAATTCTGTTTTTCTCCATTGACGTTTCACTCCTTATATAATAAATTTTCGGGTTAATTCCGCCTAACGTTCGCACAGATTTTGAAACAAACGACCATATTTTGCCGTCCACAACTTCAATCTGTGGCTCAACTACTGCCTTTTATCGGGAATAGTCGATTTTAGGGCGCAATTATAGCATAAATTTCCACAATAGCGCATTTTTTACTATATCATAGAGCCAACTGGCTTGTCAAGGATTTTTTTACGATTTGAAGTATTTTTTGATATGTCGCTCGAGAAATATGAATTGTCTTTCTTTTCAGAAAAAACGGGGAAGATTGCTCTCCCCCGCTTTGGAATACGCTTAAATTACTTAAGAACAACTTCTGCGCCTTCAGCTTCAAGTTTAGCTTTGAGTTCTTCAGCTTCTGCTTTAGATACAGCTTCTTTAACTACCTTCGGTGCACCGTCAACTAATTCTTTAGCTTCTTTTAATCCAAGTCCTGTGATTTCACGAACAACTTTGATTACTTTAACTTTAGAAGAACCAGCTGCTACTAATTCTACGTTGAATTCATCTTTTTCTTCTTCCTGAGCTGCACCGTCGCCAGCTGCTGCTGCAACTACAACACCTGCTGCTGCAGATACACCAAATTCTTCTTCACATGCTTTAACTAATTCATTTAATTCTAATACAGATAATTCTTTGATAGCTTCAATAAATTCTGCTGTTGTTAATTTTGCCATTTTATTTTCCTCCATTTGATATTTTTATAAAATTCTTATTCTTCTGCTGCGGCTTCTGCCGGAGCTCCATTCTGCTCTGCGATCTGATTAAGTACACGAGCAAGATTGGTAATCGGTGACTGTAAGCTTCCAAGTAACTTGGACAGTAATTCTTCTCTTGATGGAATCTTAGATAATTCTACAACTCCATCAGCGTCATATACTGTGCCTTCAACCACACCTGCTTTAACTTCAAGAGCCTGAGCTGTCTTTGCAAATTTGCAAATGATTCTTGCCGGTGCTGTTGCATCATCTTTAGAGATTGCAATAGCGCTCGGTCCTTCCAGATATTCGTCTAACTGTGCGAAATCTGTTCCTTCAAAAGCTCTCTTCATCATTGTGTTTTTGCAGACTTTGTAAATAATACCAGCTTCTCTTAACTGTTTACGAAGTTCTGTGTCTTGTGCTACAGTTAATCCGCGGTAGTCAACCAGCACAATTGACTGTGCATCAGTGATATCATCTACGATTGCCTGAACGATAGGTTGTTTTAATTCAACTTTTGCCACGAATGGTGCACCTCCTTGTTTTATTAATGAGCTGCCTAGAAAAAGCTTCCGGTCCGCAGACAGGAAGCTTCTAAAAATTCAAACTTATATCGAATTCGTTCTTCCTCGGTAGGCGTTTTCATCCTTATGCCTTACGGCACCTACTGTCTCTGGCAGTTACCTAATAAACAATACCAGATGTTCCCCGATTCGTCAAGTCCTTTTTGAATTTTTTCGTATTTTTTCAGCTTACCACAGTACATCAAACTCAGAAAAATCCATTTCCACGCCACCCCATATTCTCACCGGAACTTTATCCTCAAAGTCATAATGCATTACTTCAAACTCCATGTCGTTTCCTTGAAGCCAGTATGTAGAGATGTCCTTCTTTTCCGGATCGATGATCCAGTATTCGCGCACCCCTGCCTTCCAATATTTATTGAGCTTTATCATGTAATCCCGCTTGCGGCTGGATGGCGATACTACTTCGGCCACAAAGTCCGGCGCGCCATTAATTCTTCGCCCATCCGTCATTTCTTTGTCGCATATCACCACAAGATCAGGCTGAAGCATAGTTTTATCATCTTTATCAAGGCGAACATCTATAGGTGAAAGGATCACTCTGCACTCTCCTTTATTTTTCTTGACATAATCTCTTAAATAATAGCACAACTCACCAATTATTTCCTGATGTACAATTGTCGGAGCATCCATATAGATCAGATAACCGTCTATCAGCTCGGCTCTTACATCTTCCGGAAGTGTATAATAATCCTCTAACGTATACTCTCCATCTTTTTTCATTGTATCGTAGGCAAGGGCCTCTTCCCGAATGCAAAGAACAGGTTCCGATTCCGTATGATACCGGAATTCCTTCCGCTGAAGCGCACGATCCAATGCTTCCAGCGTATCAATCTGCGGCGATTTTGTCGCTCCGCTCAAGATCTTATTCACAGTTCCCAGCGATACCCCCGAGTAGTCAGCAAGCTGTTTATTCGTAAGACCCAATTGTTTTTTCCGATTCTTAATATCACGTATATCCATTCCCGTTCCTCTTTCCATTCGATCTGTGCACTTGCCCGCCGTGTCTCTTTATTTATTACATATTACCATTTATTATAACAATATTCAATAATTTTTATATGATATTATTATTTTACCATATTATATAATCTATATCCTTTCAATGCTTCACTGACAAAAAAGAAAGGACACAGCACTTTGAAATGCTGTGTCCTCAATAGGCATCAATATATTATCAATTAAACTAACTTCATCGGGTTCAGCTTTACGCCAGGTCCCATTGTAGAAGTAAGAGTTACACTTCTAAGGAACTGTCCTTTTACTGCTGCCGGTTTAGCCTTATTGATTGCATCGATAAGCGTCTGGAAGTTGTCCGCCAACTGTTCTTCTGTGAAGGAAGCTTTTCCAATCGGTACATGGATAATATTTGTCTTGTCCAATCTGTACTCAATCTTACCAGCTTTGATCTCGTTGATTGCTTTGGTAACGTCCATTGTTACGGTACCAGCCTTCGGGTTCGGCATTAAACCTTTTGGTCCAAGTACACGACCAAGACGTCCAACAACACCCATCATATCCGGTGTAGCAACTACAACATCGTATTCAAACCAGTTTTCATTCTGAATCTTCGGAATCAGTTCTTCTGCTCCCACAAAATCTGCTCCTGCTGCTTTCGCTTCTTCAGCTTTTGCATCTTTTGCAAATACAAGGATACGAACTTTTTTACCGGTTCCGTGCGGCAGTACAACTGCTCCACGAATCTGCTGGTCAGCGTGACGTCCGTCACATCCGGTTCTGATATGAGCTTCGATTGTCTCGTCAAATTTTGCTGTCGCACATTTTTTTACTAATGCGATTGCATCTGTTTTATCATAGAGGACTGTTCTGTCAACCTGTTTAGCAGCCTCTACATATTTCTTTCCTCTTTTCATGTTAAATACCTCCTAGTGGTGATTACGGGAATTCCCTCCCACGTGCTTGTTTACAGTTTTCATAGTGTAGTTCTTTCGTCCGGAAATCAGACTATTCTACTACAGTTACACCCATACTTCTGCAGGTTCCTTCGATCATGCTCATTGCGCTCTCTACAGTAGCCGCATTCAAATCCGGCATTTTGAGCTCTGCAATTTCTTTAATCTGAGCTTTTGTGATCTTAGCAACTTTTGTCTTATTCGGAACGCCTGAACCTGATTTGATATTGCAGGCTTTCTTGATCAGAACTGCTGCCGGCGGTGTCTTTGTAACAAAGCTGAAGCTTCTGTCACTGTAAACAGTGATAACAACCGGGATAATTAAATCTCCCTGGTCTGCTGTTCTTGCGTTGAACTGTTTTGTAAACTCAACGATATTTACACCATGCTGTCCAAGTGCAGGACCAACCGGTGGAGCCGGAGTAGCCTTTCCGGCTGGAATCTGTAATTTGATATAACCTGTAACTTTTTTTGCCATTTTAAAGTACCTCCTTGTGGTATTTGCGGGGATTTCCCTCCCACGTAATGTCTGCTACATTTTCTTGACTTCTGCGAAACTGATTTCTACCGGCGTTTCGCGACCAAATAACTCAACATTGATTGTAAGACTCTGTTTCTGCATATTAATGGACTGAACAGCACCAACTGTTCCTTCCCATGCACCGGCAATAACAGTAACGGTATCGCCCTCCGCAAAGTCAACGACAACATCCTCTTTGTGGATTCCGAGAGGAGCCATTTCTTCATCTGTAAGCGGAACCGGCTTGGATCCCGGACCTACAAACCCTGTCACACCTCTGGTATTTCTTACTACATACCATGTATCATCATTCATAATCATATGAATCAATACATATCCCGGAAAAAGCTTCTTCTGGGACGCCTTCTGAACTCCGTTCTTCAGCTCCACAACCTCGTGCATCGGCACACGCACTTCCAGAATCTCTTCTTCCAGATGACGGTTCTCAATCGTCTTGTCAATGTCGGCTTTTACTTTGTTCTCATACCCGGAATAGGTATGAACCACATACCATTTTGCTTCTGCCATAATATCACCTTTCCTGTATTACCATTACCAGTATCTTATCTGACTAAGAAATCAATTCCGTATTTTACAAGAATATCGGTAATTGCGATAATTACTCCAAGTAAAACAGAAACAGATACGACTGCCACTGTCTGTTTGGCAAGTGTGGTTTTGTCTGGCCAGATAATCTTCTTAAACTCTGCTTTTACACCTTTGAAAAATGGTGTCTTGCGGGTTTCTTTAGCATCTCCCATAACATTCACTTCCCTTCAGCGACTATTTCGTCTCTTTGTGTAATGTGTGTGATTTGCAGAATCTACAGTATTTCTTTGTCTCCATGCGCTCAGGATGAGATTTCTTATCCTTTGTCATGTTGTAGTTACGATGTTTGCATTCTTTACATTCAAGTGTAATTCTTGTACGCACAACTTCCACCTCGCTTTTATGTTCTTATTTTCAGTTACACGACAGCTTGCGAGGCTGTCTGCAAAATTCCGTCCCCGAAATTCTGCTAAAAATAGGCATAAAAAAAAGACCTATAACTTCCATTCGCTAGGATAGTGTAACATACAGCCCCCGCAAAGTCAAGGTTTTCTTTTTGTTATCAGTCAAAATCATCCGGCAAAACATACATTTCTCATGTTTTGCCGGATTTTTCATATACTATCTTCCGTTTTCCCTGTCATACGCTTCCTGGTAGAAGAATTCCTGAGCATTCAGCTTTTCTTCATTTACAGACCGGTCGCAGTACTCACCTGCCGAATTCTGTTCTTTTCCTTTCTCATCATCCAGCATCATTGTGTCAAAGATATGGCGGATTCTGGTGCGGATGTCATGATCATAGATTGGAACTGCCACCTCCACGCGGCGAACTGTATTTCTGGTCATAAAGTCGGCAGATGCAATATAGATTTTCTCCTCATCTCCCCTTCCGAACCGGTAGATTCTGGAGTGTTCAAGGAAACGTCCCACAACACTGATTACATGGATATTCTCTGTCATTCCTTTCACACCCGGTTTCAGGCAACAGATGCCTCTGACGATCAGATCAATCTTCACTCCCGCCTGAGAAGCTTCGATCATTTTGTCGATCAGAACTTTATCCGTAAGCGAATTAATCTTCACACCCATATATCCTGTGCCGCCCTGTTTCACTTTCTCGATTTCCGCATCGATCATATCCACAACCTTGTTCTGCAGACATTTCGGTGCTACAAGGAGTTCATTTGTTTGCTCGACCACCTCGCCCTTCTGCAGTGCGGTAAATACCTCGGCCGCTTCTGCTCCGATGGACTGTCTTGCCGTAATCAGGGACAGATCCGTATAAAGTCTTGAGGTTTTTTCATTATAATTTCCGGTTCCTATCTGGGTTATGTAAGCAAATCCCGTTTCAGTCTTGCGCGTGATCAGGCACAATTTAGAGTGTACCTTATAATCTCCCAGGCCGTAAAGGATCTGACAGCCGGCATCTTCAAGCCTGTGGGACATCTCGATATTATTCGCCTCGTCAAATCTTGCCCGCAGTTCAACCAGCACAACGACTTCTTTGCCATTTTCTGCGGCCTCGATCAACGTGTCAATGATCTTGCTTCGCTCTGCAACACGATATAGCGTCATTTTAATTGAAACGACCGAATCATCCTCTGCCGCTTCCTGAAGAAGCTGCAGGAACGGTTTCATACTTTCATAAGGATAAGAAAGCAGCACATCCTTTTTCTCGATCTGGTTAAACAGATTTTCTTTCAGGTTCAGCGCCGGGCTGAGTCTCGGGCTGCGTTTCTCATAAAACAATTCCGGTTTATCGCGAAGATAGGTCTGGAGCGAGAATACAAAAGACAGATCCAGCGGTGTCTTCACATCGATAATATGATCCACCCCGATTTTCAGGAAACGGGCCACCTCCTGCTTCGCCTTCTTATTAATGGTGCGGCTGAACTCTACACGCACCGGATTCAGCCTGGTACGGCGCTTAATCATCTGCTCCATCATATCCCTGTAGTCCAGATCTTCGTCATATATCTCGTTCGCATCAATATCGGCATTTCGCGTCACACGCATGATTGATTTTTCCTTCACGATATATTTCGAATACAATTTGGAAACAAAATGAAGGATCAGTTCTTCTGACAGCATGAAAGTTCCCGGTCTTGTAGGAATCTCGATCAGCCGTTTAAATACGCTGTTGGAGCAGGGAACCAGTCCGGTTCTTCTCTTGCCCTTCGGGGTCTCAAGCAAAACGATCGCATATAACTGTTTATTTGCAAGGAACGGGAACGGCTGCTGCTTTCCGATGATCATCGGTGAAAGGAACGGGGCAATATGCGCGTCAAAGTACTTCTCCAGGAGTTTGCCCTCTTCCGCAGACAGTCTGTTAAAATTGATAATCCGAATACCCTCCGGCTCCAACTCACCCATAAGCTGTTCATAGATCTTCGCTTTTTTCTCTTCGAGTACATTGACTCTTTTGAGGATCTCCCTCACCTGGTCTTTGCTGTTCATGCCGGTTTTATTCTCTATAATCTCTTCCGAAGACTGCATCTGCATGAGAAGCGTTCCTACACGTACCATGAAAAATTCATCCAGATTCGTCTGGAAAATAGACGCAAACGTCAGTCTTTCTGCCAACGGCACTCTTGGATTCCCGGCTTCATTTAACACCCGTTCATTAAACTGAAGCCATGACAATTCTCTGTTTGTCATACACAGGTTTTGATTATTATTTTCACTTTGTTTCTTATTCTTCATTACTTATTTCCATCCTTTTCTTTCGCCGTTCCTTACAGCTCATTTCTTCCACTTCAAGCTTAAAAACTCCGACGGTTCGAAGCATGCTTTCTTTATAAGACCATTCGCTTTCCCCCGAAACATGCTTCATGATCTTATTCAAGCCATAAATCTTCTCGTCATTATCTTCGACCACTGTCACCCTTCCTGTACCGATAATACTCTGGAAATATGATGAATATCCGCATGCTACATCCGCTGTTTTCAACTGATAAGAAGTGTCCATTTCAAATCCAACCTCCGGCTCTTCTTTAATCAGTTCAAACTTTCTTCCTTCCTGCGCTCCATGAAAATATATGGTACATGAATCCTTTCCATATTCATAGCCAAAGTTCACAGGAACTATATATATTTTCCCTTCGTCACAGAATCCAATCCTGCAGCAGCTGCACAGCTCCATTACTTTTTCGATCTGTTTTCTATCCGTGACTTCCCGTTCTTTTCTTCGCAAAGTACCACCTCCTCTTTTGTTGACTTAGCTTGCCCAGGAGTATATAATCGTAGCAAATACTTTATTACTATTCTATCAGAGAGGGGAAAAAATGGGAACACAAAAACAGAAAAAAGGCCTAAATATCAGCACACGTTCTTTCCTGACCGCAATCGCCGTCATCTTCGTTCTGATGGTACTCACCTACATACTTACATTCCTGATCCCGGGAGGTGAATACGCCAGACTCACAGATGCATCCGGAAATACGGTAATCGATACCGAAACAGGATTTTCTTATGTAGAAGGTGGAATTCCGTTCTGGAAATGGATCTTTTCCCCACTTCTCGTTCTCGGCTCAGAAGGAAGCGGAGCTTTGATTGCCGTTATCGTCTTCCTCCTGGTCATTGGAGGCGTTTTTAACAGTCTTGAGAAATGTAATCTTATGAAATATATGCTGGACAGAATTACCAGCCGATTCGGCCAAAAACGCTACCAGCTTCTGGCCGTCATCACCTTGTTTTTCATGGCCCTCGGTTCTTTTATCGGGTCCTTCGAAGAATGCATTCCGTTGGTTCCGATCGTCGTTGCGCTGGCCGTCAGCCTGGGGTGGGATTCTCTTACCGGTGTCGGCATGAGCCTTCTTGCCGTAGGCTGTGGATTTGCTGCCGGAGTCTGCAATCCATTTACCGTAGGTGTAGCACAGGAACTTGCCGGACTTCCGATGTTCTCGGGAATCTGGTTCCGCGCCCTTGCGTTTGTACTCATCTACGGTTTGCTTTTATGTTTCCTGTTATTTCACGCCAGAAAAGTGGAAAAACCATTAAACATGAACAGCAAAACAAACACGTTCTCCCGTGACAGAGCCATGGATCGAGGGCTCACCTGCTTTGCCTCCATTCTCTGTGCCGGCATCCTCGTAATCCTAAGCTCAATTGTGATCACATCACTGCAGGATTATACCATGATCATCGTTGCCGCCATGTTTCTTGCCGCAGGTATATCTGCCTCTCTCCTTTCAGGGATGAGTATCCGGGATCTGGGGATCACGTTCTGGAACGGCCTGGTCAGTGTTCTTCCGGCAGTACTCATGATTCTGATGGCAAATTCTATCAAATACACTCTTGTCGAGGCAAATGTTTTGGATACGATTCTGCACAGTGCTGTAACCACTGCAGGTTCCATGCCAAAATGGATCGTAATTCTATTTATATATCTGATCGTACTGATTATGAACTTCTTCATTCCATCGGGTTCTGCCAAAGCCTTTCTGCTTATGCCGCTGATCGTTCCGGTTGCACAAGTATTCGGAATCTCTGCCCAGCTCTGCGTTGCGGCATTCGCTTTCGGCGACGGCTTCTCAAATGTATTCTATCCGACAAATCCGGTTCTTCTGATCGGTCTGGGGCTTGCGGATGTAAACTATGGTACCTGGGTGAAATGGAGCTGGAAATTCCAGGCTCTGAATCTTGCACTTACGAGCCTGCTCCTACTCTTCGGGATGGGAATTGGTTACTAAATGGGACTAAATGGGGACAGGTTCCTTGACTCAGCAAGTAGCTGAGTCAAGGAACCTGTCCCCAACGACTCTTGTCCCCAACGACTCTCGACTCTCCCCCAACGACTCCCGGCTATTTTTCAATATACTGAATCGCCACGCAATGTGGACCTCCCTGCGTAACAAACGCCGCGCCAAGCTCCAGCATCCGTATTTCCAATTCACCAAATGCTTTTTCAAACTGTTCTTTTACATTTTTTGCATCTTCAAGCGCATCAGCATGTGAAATATAAAGGATGTGGCGCCCATCCAGTCTCTTTTCTTTCAAATGTTCAATGATCGCCTTAACAGCCGAACTCATCGTACGCTTCACAACAAATTTATCCAGTCTTTTTCCGTCTTTCGTAAGTACCATAACCGGCTTCAGTTTCAGCACGCTTCCCAAAGCCGCCGCAACAGGTGTCAGCCTTCCACCTCGTTTCAAAAACCCGAAATCCTGCGGAATCAGAAACGATTCGGTTCGTTCTCTTTTGTCTTCCAACCACGCCAGTATCTCTGCCGCAGAATGCCCCTTCTCTTTCATCTGCTGCGCCTTTTCCACCAGATAGCGATGCGGACCGCATAGTGTCTTGCAGTTAAACACCGTGATTCGTTCCTTATTTTCCGACATTTCCTTCGCCGCACATGCGCTTTGATATGTACCGGAAAGTCCGTCCGCTATGGTAATATTGATAATGTCTGAATCCTTGTATTTATCAAACATATCCACCACCTCACCAATTGGCGGCTGGGAACTTCTGGGAATCTGTCCCTTACGAATCCTTTCATAAAAATCCTTCATGTCCATCTGAAGGTCGCGCCCTTCCAGCTCGTCGATATTGACACAAAGAGGCAGTGTCTCGACTCCTAATGCCTTTGCTTCTTCCACCGAATGCAGTGTCGAAGAGTCTGTAATAATTTGAACCATACCCAATACCTCGCAACATAGTTTTGATTTCTACTTATTACAGTTTGCATTATTCACGTGTTGCCGTCAAGACATTTCGACAATTTTTCACAATCTTCTCACAGTTATTCAGGCATTTTCTCCAAAATTTTCCCAAAATATAACAGTTCAGCCGCAAGGATGAATCATCTCTGATAAATAAAACCTGTCACCAGCTACTCCCATTACTCAGGTATGCTTTCTAACGCATCTGCAAGTTCGGCAAAATCTAGTTCTAACTTCTCATCAAAAATCTGAACTGGAATCTTATCCTGGAATGTATAAAGGTTCGGCATCGGGTCCTCTTCCAAGTGATAAGTCACCACTTTTTTCTTCTGAAGATCAACAATCCAGTATTCCCGCACACCAGCATTAAAATATTTCACCATCTTCTTGGCAAAATCCATTCTTCTGGTAGAAGGCGACGTAACCTCAATCACCATATCCGGTGCTCCGTAAATACCTTCTTTTACAAGTTTTTCTTTCTTGCACAGTACTACAATATCAGGCTGAACCATCGTCTTATCATCGCAATCCAACTGTACATCAAGAGGAGCCGGAAACACCACACACTCTCCTTTGTTCTCTCTGATAAATAATTTTAAATAAAATACAAGCTCTGATACAATTGCCTGATGTGCAGTGCCTGGCGCTTCCATAAAAATCAATTCCCCATCAATCAATTCTGCACGTACCTCTTCCGGAAGTGCCCGGTAATCTTCTATCGTATACGGTCCACACCCCTGATATTCCAAAGCCGCCTGCGAATCCCGTATAACAAGAAATTCATCCGCGTCCTTCTTATCCATAAGAACTTTCTCAAGTGCCTTCAGCGTATCGTATCTGGGCGACCTGGTTTCCCCGTTCAAAATCTTATTGATCGTTCCCACCGGCACTCCGGAAAGTCGAGACAGTGCCTCGGTGGTCATACCCTTTTCTTCCTTTTTTCGTTTTAATATATCAGAAATCATATCTTCCACCTCCTCTTCCCCTCTACACCCCTGCTATTTCTTTCAATTCAAATGTCAGTTCCGCGAAATCAATCTCAAGCTTATCCTCAAAAATCCAGACCGGTACTTTATCATCGAATGTATATAAACATGGCATCGGATCACCGGCAAAATTATAAGTTACTACTTTTCTCTTCTGAAGATCAACCACCCAGTACTCCCGAACACCGGCATTTAGATATTTATCCATTTTTTTCAGATAATCCATTTTCCTGGATGAAGTGGAAGTAATCTCTATCACCATATCCGGTGCTCCATACACTCCTCTTTTAACCAATCTCTCCCTGTTACAGATTACTACAATATCAGGCTGAACTATCGTCTTATCATTGCAGTCCAGCTGTACATCGAGCGGCGACGGGAGTACTACGCATTTGCCTTTATTCTCTCTGATAAATAATTCTATTAAAAATGCAATCTTCATCACCAGAATCTGATGATCAATTTGCGGTGCTTCCATAAAAATCAGTTCTCCATCAATCAGTTCTGCACGCACCTCTTTCGGAAGCGCCCGGTAATCTTTTATTGTATACGGACCACACTCTTTATATTCTAAGGCCGCCTGAGAATCCCTTATGGCTAGAAATTCTTCAGTATCCTTTTTATCCAAAAGCACACTCTCAAGTGCTGCAAGCGTATCATATCCGGGCGATCTGGTTTCCCCGTTCAAAATCTTATTGATCGCTCCCACCGGCACTCCTGAAAGTCGGGATAGTGCCTCGGTGGTCATACCCTTTTCTTCCTTTTTTCGTTTTAATATATCAGAAATCAATAGCTCCACCTCTTTCCGCTCTCTAATTTACCCGTTTATTATAATTTAACCGTATTCGGTTACTTTGTCAACATCTTTTTCCCTTACTTTTGGGGAGGGAGTTGCGGGGACAGGTTCCTTGACTCATCTTTTAGATGAGTCAAGGAACCTGTCCCCGCAACTCTCCCGCAACTCTTCTATCTAAACAAATTCAAGAATTTTTCCCACATACTGATTTCTTCTTCCGCTTCCTCTTCTACTGCCTCCACTTCTTCTATTTCCACCGCTTCAGTCTGTATTACAAACTGAACGGCTTCCACATTTGTATTTTTCTCAGAAACAAACGATACTGTCTCACCACCGCCTCCGGTAATGCTTTCCAGCATTTCATCTATCTTATCTGAGATTTGTGTATCCATGCCTGATGTCTTATCACGCAATTCTCCGGTACCGTCCTTTAGTTCTCCTGCGCCGCTGTTCAGTTCGGCGATGCCTGCCAGGAGCTCAGCCACTCCTTCATCCAGCTGGCCGGTTCCGTCTTTCAGACTTCCGGTCGCTTCGTAGAATTCTACGATTCCGGACAGCATCTCTGTTGTTCCTTCATACAACTGAGAACTTCCTTCTACCAGCTCGGAACTTCCTTTTACCAGAGTTGTACAGCCGTCCGCAACCTGAGAGTAGCCTGCCACGATCTGCGCAACTCCGGACGTATATTCATTGATTCCGGTATCCAGCTTCTGATATTCTGTAACCAGTGTGTTGATCCCTGCTTTTAACTCTGCCATATTCTGAGTCAATTCGGACAGTGTACCGACCAGTTCCTGAATCGCCTGGTCAAACTGTACATAACTTTCTTTCAGCTTAGCCGCACCATCTGCCAGTGGCTTGATATTCTCATTTACAACGGCAATATAGGTCTGCGTCCCTTCGATACATTGATTATTTTTTTCAAGAAGCGTCACAAGATTGCTAAGTGGCACTTCGATCTTAGTCAACAGGTCGATTGCCTGGGAAGCTGCTTCTCCAATGACCGGGGTATCTGTATATCCTTGTAGGTTACTGATGACGTCTTCGATCTGTCCAAGCAGCGGGCTGATCTGAGAAATCGCCTGTGAATTTGCCGCCTTTAGTTCATCAACACCTTGACCATCTTCCCCTCTCATTGCAGCTTTATAGCCCTCTACACTGACTGCTGCATATAATTGATTGATTCCATCAGATATTTCCGTAATTCCTGACAAAATCTCTGCAGATGCCTCTGAGAGTTCTCCCAGGTTATCCGCCGTTATTTCCACGCCTTCCAGTGACTTTTGGATCTGCTTGAGCGCCGCATAAATTTCTGCGGATCCTTCCGTCAGTTCAGGCGATTTCTCATTCAATTCGTTCAATCCCTTTTTAATCTCTGTGATTCCCGTGTCAAGTGAAACAAGGCCCGCATTTAATGAAGAAGCTCCGCTTTTCAAGTCAGCGGCCCCACTGTTCAAGCCCGTTCCGCCGTTCTTCAATTCGCCGGCCCCACTCTGAAGTTGGGATACGCCATTTCCCAACTTACTAACACCACTTTTTAATTCTCCTTCGGCACCTTCCTGAAGCTCGGCCGTTCCATCCCGGAGCTTTCCGGTTCCATCATCGATCTGCTCAATTGCATCCAGAAGTTCCGTGACCTGTTCCAAAAGCTCTTCATCATCCACTTCCACATCCAGCGACAACGGCACGCCATTGATTGAAACCGCACTCATTTCAAAATCCTTCACATCTGCCGTGATCGTCGTATCGATTCCCTTTCCCGGAAGCATCGTATAGGAAATCTGTTTGTCACTCCCCACATTTGCCAGCGTTGCATTTTCAGCCACAATATTTTCACACTTCTTGGTATCCAGCGTAAAAGCAGCCTGCAGTGCATAATTTTCAAAAAAATCACCCTCACAATCTTCATTTTTCGTTATCTTAAAATGAATCGCGAGCTTCCCACTTTTTCCCGCCAGTTCTTCTGCCGAATATTCCTTTCCGTCCAGATAATATCGAATCGAAATATCCCACGGAATCTCTTTGCCACTCATCCTTCCCTGATAGTAAACCCGGTCTGAATCCGTGGTAAATGTAATCTTATCCCCGCTCTGCGTAATCTCATCGTTGGTATTCAGAATCTCCACCAAATCATACGCTCCGTAGTCAACGACATCACCTCTTCCGAAAATGTTGACTACATTCATTTCCTTCATCTGGCCCTCAGCATCCAGATTAATATATACCACTTCTTCTTTCGAGCTCGGCCCATCGGACGCAAATGCAGGAAGCACCAGTGTAAATGACATGGTTCCGGCAAGAAGTACCGCAGTTATCTTTTTTCCATTTTTCATGATTTTATATCTCCTTTCCCGGGTTATAGAACGTAACACCCTTCGTTGTTTTCTGAATCAGACCGTCGAACAGATACAAAAGTCCCGGAAGCACAAAGATTACACTTGCCAGCGACAGCAAGGAGCCTCTTCCGAGATAAAGTCCAAGCTGTGACAAAATGCCGTGACTCGAGAATTTCGAAAGCAGATTCCCAACCGTTGCCAGCGTTATCCCCGATGTCAGCAAGGACACGATCACAGCCGGTATCACATTGGTGACTGCTTCCTTTTTCGTCATCGTCTGCCTGAATTCCATATAACGGTCTGTCATCAGGATCGCATAGTCCACAGTCGCTCCAAGCTGGATGGAACTGATGATCAGGTAGGCGATGTAGAAAATCTTTGCCCCCCAGAAATACGGAATCGCCATGTTAACCCAGATAGCCGTCTCGATCGTGAGTACCAGTATGACCGGCAAAACCGCCGATTTCATCGACAGCAGCAGGACCAGAAATACGGCGCCGATTGCAATCAGATTGACCTTAACCGTATCAGCCGTAATCGTATCCATCAGATCATAGGTGCTGACACCCTCTCCTGCCAGATAAGACTCCTCCGGATAATATTCATCCAGAATCATCCTGATCTGTTCGATTAATTCAAATGTATTTTCTCCTTCATAATCTGTTTCCACACTCACAACCATTCGGTCATAATTCTCAGATACAAGCTGCGACAGAATTTCTTCATCCAGATACTCTTTCGGAATCTCCTGACCAACTGTATTTACATAAGAAATGATACTCTTTACTTCCGGAAGATCCTTCAAAGCTTCGGTCAGCTCGCCTTCCGCGTCCGGGTCACCTTTCGGGACCAAAATGGCATAGGTGTCATTCTTTCCGAAAATCTCTTCCACTGCTGCCGTATCCCGTCCGAGCTGTGTATCTTCTCCGAAAATACGCGAAGATCCATAATAAAATTCATTTCGGTTCGATGCCAGGAATGCCGGAATCATAACAATTGCAAACAAACACGCCATGGGAATCATGATATGGCGTACCAGTTTTCCAAGCCTTTTAAACTCCGGAAGCAGTCTGCGGTGCTGCGTTTTCTCCAGCATCGGATATGTCTTCAGAATCAACACCGGCATGAAAATAAATACCGTGATCAGACTGATGGCAACTCCCTTTGCCAGCGCCATTCCGAGATCCGGTCCGATTCCGAATCTCATAAACAGAAGCGCCAGAAATCCGATGACCGTCGTAAGTCCACTGGACAAAATCGAAGATGTCGATTTGCACAGTGCTTCCACCATCGCTTCTTTCTTATCCTTGTATTCCATAAGACACTCTTCATATCTGTGGATCAGGAAAATAGAATAGTCGAGCGATACCGCAAGCTGTAGAATCGATCCGGCAGCATTAGTCACAAAGGAAATCTCCCCAAAGATCAGATTGGATCCCGAATTGATCAGAATCGCAATTCCCAGCCCGCCGAGCACGATCAGCGGCTCCACCCAGGATGAAGTCGTAAGAACCAGAACCAGAAGTACGATCAGCACTGCAAAAATAACAATAACCCGGATTTCCTTGACTGTACTTGTCGTCGCAATTGCCGTTGAAACCGCATCTCCGGTCATGGCGTTCTCATCTCCGATTACCTCACGGATTGCGTCCACCGCCTCTATTCTTTTATCTTCTTCAATCGTCACTGTAAAGAGTGCCACTTGATCTTTATAGTATGTTTCCACTACCTTGTCATCTGACATGGAAAGCGGCTGATAAATATTCACTGCATCATCCAGCCACATCACTTCGGCAACACCCTCACATGCACTCAGCATTTCTTTATACTCTAATGCCTCAGGGATGGTCACATTCTTCACCATCACACGCGCATTCGGAATTCCCCCTTCGAATTCCGCGTTCATCTTTTCCAGAGAAACTGTTGATTTACTGTCTTCCGGCAGATAATCCTTCATGTCATAGTTTACTTCAACAAAACTCTGAAGGATCGCTCCCACTACTGCCATTGCAAGGAAGAATACCAGAATTTTTTTCTGGTTATTGACAACCTTTGCATAGAATTTCTGCATTTCCACACACCCTTTCTTATAAATCTTCCGGTTTTACAGCTGTACCGGTCATATAGAATTTCTTTCCCCCACTGCGAAGTATCAGGTCAATCTTATCCTGGTCTGCATAACCTGTGCCGATGTAATCATATCGTGTCATAAAAGTTTTCAGCTGTCCTCTCAGTCTGCATCTCCCGTCTCTTCCGATCTCGCCGCTGCAAGGCTGTGTGAATCCCAGAAGTGTACAGAATCCCTCGACTTCTTCCTCTTCACCCTTCAGCACAAGATTCCCCTTTCTGTCCCCGATCGGCGTTTCCAGAACGATATCATATATATACCTGTGCATATTGCATCCCCTCTTCACATCTATTTGACCTGTTTTCTCATTTCCTTCCCTACTTTACGCACCCTCGCACCATAATAAAACAGTCAATGTAAGCCAATCTGTCCTTTATCAGACAAACCGCACCACATTGACCAATAAATTACCTTGATAATCTTTTCAGACAATTGTATAATAAATTTCATATTCATTAAAACGTGAGGTCCCGACATGAAAAATGAAGAAATTTCTTTACAGACAAAGAAAAAGCTCGCCCAATCACTCAAAAAGGCTATGGAGAAAAAGCCTCTTTCCAAAGTAACCGTCAGCGAGCTGATCAAAGACTGCAACATAAACCGCAATACATTTTATTATCACTTCTCTGATATTTATGATCTTCTGAAATGGATGTTTGAACAGGAAGCAATTGAAGTCGTGAAAAAGATCGACCTTCTGATCGATACTGAAGAAGCGTTCCGTTTCGTCGCAGACTATGTAGACAACAACCGCCATATCATAAACTGTGCTTACGACTCCATGGGACACGAACAGATAAAACGTTTTTTCTACGCCGATTTCATCGGAGTTATGCAGAACGTGATTGAAGAAGGTGTGCGTCACATGAATCTGACCGTAAGCACTGAATTTAAAAACCGCCTCGCGGCATTTTACACAGAAGCACTCGCCGGAAGCATGCTGGACTGGATCAAAATTCAGAACCAGGAACGGTATGACAAAGACGTGCTCATTCAGGATCTTTTGTTCATCTGCAAGAACTCAATTCCTCATATATTACGAGAACGGGCGAAACTGGAGGGGTGACTGGTGGGGACGGGTTCATGGTCACTTTGTGACCATGAACCCGTCCCCACCAGTCACCTCCCCACCAGTCACCCTATTCTTTTCCAATCAGTACCTTTTTCCCCTGAAATGCAAATCCATAACTTCGGATTCGTTCTTTTTTGATTCCCTTTGCAATCAGCTGTACAGCGTACTGCTTTCTGTCGATCTGACGAAGTGCTGCCTGCACAGTATCCTTCAGTGTATCCTCATCTTCCTCATCACGCACCTTAAACTCCAGAATCATCGCGGGATCTTCTTCTGGATTCTTCGGTTCCAGCATAACATCATATCTTCCAAACCCGCTCTCCCGGTTCGAGGTTATTACATACCTGTCCTGCAGTTCCACCATCAATCCCAGCGTGAATCCATGGTAAAATCGCTCCGGCTCTGCTCCGGACGGAGAATTCCCGGTATCAAAATAGCTGAACACGCTCAGAGCGATCCGATTCATATAGGCATTCATCGCTTTAACATCATCAAGAAGCAGCGCCTTGACAAACTCATTATAGTCCCCTTCAGCCGGAGCAAACCAGTCCCGAACCATGTTCTGGAACATCAATTTCACTTCCAGATTCGTTAGCGCAAGTTCATATTTGGGAAGCATTCCCTCCGGTATATCTTGATAGCTTTCATGGGAAAGTACCTTCAGATAACCACTTGCAAGTAGAAGACTCCAGATTGCCCTTTCATTTCCATTTAGCTGTTCATAAACAATCTGCTCATCAATCTGTGAAATCAGCGTCTCTCCCCGTAGTAGTCCCTCGAATTTTTCCTTGATGCTCCGTCCGCCTTCTCGTATCAGTTTACCTGCAAGGTTGTTGGAACTGGTATTTGCCCAGTATGTTTTTATTTTTCCTGTGTCCAGAAAATTTAGTATGGACCACGGATTATAAATCTCAGAATGCCCACCGAAGATAAATCCGTCATACCAGTGCTTTACCTGTTCCTTTTCATCACGAAGTCCGCATTCTGTCAAGGCATCAAGTACTTCCTTTTCTGTAAATCCAAAAGCAGTGGCATATTCCTCCGATGTTGTAGTAACAACTTTCAGATTATTCAGATCCGAAAAGATGGATTCTTTACTGATCCGTGTAATCCCCGTCATAATCCCACGCTCCATCCATGGATTTGTCTTAAAAGCAGCATTAAACATGCTTCTGATAAACGCTGCCATATCATCCCAATACCCATCCACATAAGCTTCCTGCATGGGGGTATCATATTCATCCAGAAGAATAATAACCTTCTTTTCATAATATTTACATAAATATTCAGACAGCTTATTGATAGCAATCGTCTCTACGACTTCCGGCATTCCGTATCTGACAGAACGAAAGAATTCCCGATCCGCCTCTGACATCCACTCACAAGATAACAGATAATAATGTTTACTGTATAAATCCGTAATCAATTGTCCGATTCTGGCTTTCGTTGACTGAAAATCCCGCTCTTTCACATTTGCAAAAGAAAGACTGATAACCGGATACGTTCCCTGAATTTGTTGATATTCCTGATGCTCCCAAATGGAAAGCCCTTCAAACAAATTCCCCCGCCCTGCATAATCAAGCGAGAAAAACTTCTCCAACATACTCATAGTTAACGTTTTTCCAAAGCGTCTCGGACGGGTAATCAGTGTCACATCATCCTTGCTTTCCCACCATTCACGGATAAAATCCGTCTTATCTATATAGAAGCATTTGTTCGTTATTATTTTTTCAAAATCCTGTATCCCAATTCCTACTGTTCTTGCCATAAATGCCTCCTTTAATAGATTCTATTTTTATTTCTATTTTTAGTATAATGATTTTTCTTTACGATTACAATGATGCTGCGCATTTTATTCCACACTTTTCCCGCCCGATACCATCTTCTTATATTCCCGCGGGCTCATCCCGATCTCTCTTCGGAAAATCCTCGAGAAATATCCGAAATTATCCATCCCAACGCTTGTCGCCACCTGCGTGACCGACATCTGTGTCGTATTAAAATACTGCACCGCCGCACGAATTCGGGCGTGATGGATATAATCGGTCATGCTCATCCCGGTCTCTTTACTGAACTGCCCGGAAAGGAAAGACGCATTTTTGTGAAATTCTTCTGCCAACACAGCAAGGGACAATGTTTCACCAATATTCTGATCTATATAAGAAATCACACTGCGTATCAATCCGGAATACTCTGTGTTCATATGATTTTTCACCAACATGCAGTATTTTCTCGCCATCTTATAAGGAAGCGCAGCCAGAACTTCATACTGACTGGTACTGTCGATCTGACGTTCAAATTCATCCGACTGATGCAGCGGGTAATACGGATGTACCGGAATCGTCAGCAGTTTCGCTTTACAAAAAGTATTCAGCTCATGCAGATTCTTTTTCAACTTGTAGAGCGAAGAAATCTTCGTCGTCCCATTCGCGTCAAGAAAAATCTTCAACTTATCTGAAGTCTTTTTATAATCCCCTGTGGCAAGCGCTTCGAGGAAATCATTCAGATAGATCGCATACAATTCTGCAGATGTAGTCGTAAACTGGCGAAACGCATCTTTGTTCGGCAAAATCTTCCGGTCCATTTCCGAATAAATAATATACTGTGGGATAACCTCATGATATTCCGGAATAAATGCGCTGAGCAGATGCTGCACCATCAGCGTCACATCATTGACATCCGCAATCGGCAGGATCTCATAGAATTTCTGTACCATCATCTCCTGTTCTGCCGAAAACTTCCGCTCTCTCGTGAGTTGCTGTACAAACATTCCGGAAATAATTTCGTCTCCGAAAGGTCCAACTGTGATGAAATCCGGGAAATCTTCCCCCAGAGAAACGGAAGCAAAAATATTATGAAATCCAAGAGAACTCTTCACGACCGCCATCTGGTATCTTGAGGGATCTGCCAGAAACTCAACAAATATGTCCGGCATTTTTCTTTCTCCCCAGATCATCTGACGAAATCCCCGATCCAGACGCTCCGTGTGCTGATAAGGATTGGTAAATAAATATACATCCGTTTTGAATGCATCCGTTATTACCTGCCTGATAAATGGAAATGCCTCCCGAATCGTCTGAAAATGCAGCGCCATATCATCGTTCCTCCCAAAAATCTCTCATTTATAAATTCAGCATAAAATAGTTATACAAATATCGTACCACTTCAGCAAATTATGTACAAGTTTATTCGCATCATTTTTGCTAGAATACTACAAAAGAAAATGATACAGGAGATGAAAACAATGAGTACAAAAATGAACTGGAACCCTTCGTGGCTGTTTTCGAAAGAAAATTCCGGGAACACTTCCTGGGAAGAAATAAGTCTTCCTCATACCTGGAACGGTACCGACGGTCAGGACGGCGGGGACGATTACTATCGCGGCACCTGCTACTACAAAAAATTCTTAAAGAAAAGAGACCTTCCTGAGGGCGAAGAATTCTATATAGAATTCGAAGGCGTAAATTCTTCCGGGGTTTTGTATGTGAATGGAGCGAAAGCGGCCTCCCATGACGGCGGATATTCCACCTGGCGCGCAAATATCACTGAGTATCTGCAGGAGGAAAATGAAATTCTGGTCGCTGTGGATAACGCTCCGAATGACCATGTCTATCCCCAGAAAGCAGATTTTACCTTCTACGGCGGCATTTACCGGAATGTTAACCTGATCGGTACTTCCAAAACCCGATTTGACCTGGACTATTTCGGCGGCCCCGGCATAACAGTCACACCGATTGTGGACGGAGATCATGCTTTCGTCAAGACCGAGGTATTCCTGACCGGAGATATCCAGGATGCACAGCTTCACTACCAGATTCTGGACGGTGATGTATGTGTTGCCGAAAGAACGACATCCGCAGATACACGAACTTCCGATCTTACGATTGAACATGTACACCTCTGGAACGGAAGGAAAGACCCACATCTTTACACCTTACATGTCACCCTTTGTAAAAATAAAACTATTTTGGATGAACGGACCCTTTCATTTGGCTGCCGTACGTTTGAAATCGACCCGGAAAAAGGATTTATTCTGAACGGAGTGAGCTATCCTTTGCACGGCGTTTCCCGTCATCAGGACAGGCCGGTAATCGGAAACGCGCTTCTTCCCGAACACCACGAAGAAGATCCTTCGTCGCAATCCTTGCAAAACAGTGTTTCAGTATGCAGGCTTATGCTCTT
>JBJENH010000159.1:0-6449 GCA_051880095.1 Bariatricus sp.
CTGGATTTTCAAGGCTTTTCTTTTTGTATGTTAAATAAACGATTCTGTTATATCAATGTGAAGAAGCACTTCTTTCCACACATTTCTACAATTCATGATAATACGGACAAATATCCTCATAACTTCCGTCTTTCATACGGAATCCCTTCGGGATTGTCCCGAGCTGCACAAATCCAAGTCGTTCGTAAAGATGACGTGCATGCACATTTGTCGCTACGACTGCATTAAACTGCAGGACACCGAATCCATGCTTCTTCCCCTGTTCCAGACAATCAAGAACCAGTTTTTCTCCGATGTGAAGTCCTCTGCTCTCGGAACGGACTGCGTAACTTGCATTACAGATATGTCCGCATCTTCCCACATTATTCGGGTGAAGAATATACAGACCCATAATTCGTTCCGTTTCTGTATCGACCGCTACACCGCAATAACTCTGGCTGTCAAAAAAAGCTTTCCCCGACGCCTGATCCAGACATTCCTCCTGCGGAAATGCAATTCCTTCTTCCACGACTTCATTCCAGATTTCGACCATCTGGTTCAGGTCTTCCTGTTTATATTCTCTTATCACAACGCTCTGACTCACCTGTCCGTTTCTCCTTCCCATCCCTTACATACATCAATCCATTCTGTATAAGAAGAGTATTTTTCCAATTCTTCAATCGTAAGCTCGATCGCGCTGTTACTGCTTCCACACGCCGGAAATACTGTCTCGAACCGTTTCAGCGATTCGTCCAGATAAATCGTGACTCCTTCATTCACCGCAAACGGGCAGACGCCGCCGACAGCATGTCCCACCAGTTGTTCTACTTCTTCCGGTGTAAGCATTTTTGCCTTTTTTACAAATTTTGCTTTATATTTCTGATTGTCAATCTTCGCATCTCCAGCCGCCACAATGAGAATCGGAGATTCATTTACCATAAAAGAAAGCGTCTTTGCAATTCTGCACGGCTCACACCCCAACGCCTCTGCCGCAAGCTCTACTGTCGCACTCGATACCGGAAACTCCAGTACCTTATTCTCAATCCCATATGCTTTGAAATACTCTTTTACCTTTTCGATTGCCATAACTTTGTGCCTCCTGTTAATGTAAAAAACCGTTATACCAGGTTTTCCCTTAGTATAACGGTTTTCATATCGAATTACAATAACCGATCTTACGCTTCTTTCGTAATCAGAAGTCCGCTCTTGAGCAGCACCGGACGAAGTGCATTGTAGATGATCGCTACGAGAATCGTAGAAACAATTGCATTAACAAATGTTGTCATTGTACTCCATTTTGCCAGTACAGATGCCATCTCCTGCGGCTGCCCGAGAATATACTGTTTATAGAAATACCCTACCAATGGATCTGCGATCACATTAAATCCAAGTCCTGCAACGGATGCGATGACGCTCCATTTGAAAACGTATTTCTTATCTGTGCTTTCATTGATCTTTGCCACTTTGTGTGCCACCAGTCCTACGATCAGACCGATGCAGAACTTCAAAACAAATGTCTTCGGTGCTACGGTGATGTATACCGGATCCATGATGTCTGCAATCGACATACCGATTGCTCCTGCCAGTCCTCCATACACTCCGCCGACAAGCAGTGCGCCAAGAACGCAGAATGCATTTCCGATATGAAGAGATGTTGCATCTCCTCCCGGCATCGGAATCTTAATCTGCAAAAATGTAAAAGATACATAGCAAAGTGCTGCCAAAAGAGCAGTCTGTGCGATTTTTAATACGGTTGTATTTTTCTGTCTCATGTTACGTCTCATCCTTTCTTCCTGTTCCCTGTTTTTATTTCTCAAGGATAGACCTATATTACCGCTTGACTGTCTTTTTAGAAATACACACTTTTCATTATTTTTATATGTACAGTTTTAATCCAGACCCAATATTTCCGCCAGCACTTCCACCATGATTTCGTTGGTGCAGGATTTTACATACCCCATCATATGCAGCGCAATCTCATCCCATTTTTCGGCGTCTGTCAGATCACCTCTGTTTTTCGTCATGTCAATCAGCTGAACAAGCTGTGGTGCCAGTTCCTCATACGTTTCCAATGTCTGCTGAGTTACCATTTTATTCAAATCTTCTTTTGTCCGTGGTACCAAATTTTCTTCCTCCTAATCATCTGTTATTCTCATCTTTGCTATTATCGGCATAGGCCGCTTAGCCGAAATTTCGTACTTTGAAGTCTCTCTCAGCTTCTCTCTTCTGGTCTTTTTTCGCGATGTCATCCCGCTTATCATAGAGTTTTTTACCTTTTGCCAGCCCGATCTCCACCTTGACAAGGCTGCCGCTAAAATAGACTTTCAGTGGCACGATTGCCATTCCTTTTTCCTTGATCTTGCCAAGCAGTTTATTGATCTCGCTTTTATGAAGCAGTAATTTTCTCACTCTGAGCGGATCTTTATTGAATATATTTCCTTTCTCGTATGGACTGATGTGCATTCCGTAAATGAACATTTCTCCGTTTTCGATCCGGATAAATGATTCCTTGATACTGCATTTTCCCATACGGAGAGATTTTACTTCCGTCCCTGCAAGGGCGATCCCTGCCTCGTAAGTATCGAGAATAAAATAATCATGATATGCTTTTTTATTATTTGCAATCAGCTTTCCCTGCGTTTTTGCCATCTTGCCTCTCCTTATACCATTTCAAAATCAATCGTTCTTGCTATCGTATCACAGCCCGTCACACGGACTTTTACTTTCTGACCAAGTTCATATTTCTTTCCTGTGTGGGTACCGACCATCTGAAAATGTGTCTCATCATAATCATAATGATCATCCATCATATTTGCAACATGAACCAGACCTTCCACCGTATTCGGAAGCTCCACATAAAGCCCCCATTTCGTGATGCCGGAAATGACTCCCTCGAATTCTTCTCCATAGAATTTCTTCATATATTGAACTTTTTTCAGCTTCACCGTCTCACGTTCTGCTTCATCCGCACGACGTTCCAGGCTGCTCGCCTGCATCGTAACCTCTGTCAGGATCTTCGCGTAATGCGCTCTGCGGCTTTCTGTCATTCTTCCGCGCAGATTATCCTTGATGATCCGATGAATCTGCAGATCGGGATAGCGCCTGATCGGTGATGTGAAATGTGTATAGTACTGTGTTGCAAGTCCAAAATGTCCGTCATTGTCCGGCGAATACTTCGCCTGCTTCATGGATCGAAGGGTCAGTCGGGAGATCATTGCTTCTTCCTGGCTTCCTTCTATCTTATCGAGCAGCTTCTGCACTTCTTTCGGACGGATCTCCTGCCCCTTCGGGACGTGCATCGTATAACCGAAATTCTGAATAAATGTGATCAGTTTCTTCATTTTTTCTTCATCCGGCGCTTCATGGACTCTATATACAAACGGTATTTCCTGCCAGAAATACTCTTCTGCCACCGTCTCATTTGCAAGAAGCATGAAATCTTCGATAATCTTTGTCGCTACATTTCTGTCATACGCCTTGATTTCCAGAGGCGTACCGTCTTCATCCAGCACCATCTTGGATTCCGGGAAGTCGAAATCAATTGCCCCTCGTTTGTGCCTTCTGTTCCTAAGGATCTCAGAAAGTTCTTTCATCAGCTCAAACATCGGAATCAGTGCCTGATAGCGCCGGCATTCTTCCTCGTCATGCTCCTCCAGAATCTTCTTCACACTGGTATAACTCATCCGCTCATCCACATTGACCACCGTCTCTGCGATCTGATGGTCGACTACATTTCCTTTTGCATCCACCGTCATAATGCAGCTAAGTGCCAGCCTGTCTTCACCGGCATTCAGAGAACACATGCCATTTGAGAGCACATGCGGCAGCATAGGGATTACACGGTCTGCCAGATACACACTGGTTCCTCTTTTCAAAGCCTCTCTGTCCAATGCACTGTTCTCCTGCACATAATTCGTCACATCTGCAATGTGCACACCGAGAATATAGTTGTCCCCTTCCTTTGTCAGCGTGATCGCGTCATCCAAGTCCTTGGCATCCTCACCGTCGATCGTGACCGTCTGCCAGTCCCGGACATCCTTCCTGCCTGCCATGTCTGCTCCGGTCACCGGCTTTGCCACCCGCTCTGCCTGATTCAGCACTTTTTCCGGAAATTCGATTGGAAGATCATATGCCTTCACAATAGAAAGGATATCTACCCCCGGATCATTTACATGACCTAGAATCTCGACAATCTTACCTTCCGGCTTCTTCCTTTCGCCTCCATATGATGTCAGTTCCACAACGACCTTATGTCCGGTCACAGCCCCTTTTGACTGCTCTGCCGGGACAAAAATATCCTGTAAAATCCGCTCGTTATCCGGCACTACAAATCCGAAATTCTTTCTGCTCTGATAATAGCCTACCAGTCTTTGCGTTCCCCGATTCACAATTTTCAGGATTTTTCCTTCTCTTCGTCTTCCTGCCGGTGCCTTCGTAATTGCGACTTCCACTTCATCCCCCTGCATGGCACCGCCCATATCCTCTTCACCGATAAAAATATCTTCCGGCTCTCCTTCCACCGTCACGAATCCGAATCCTCTTGCATTCGCCTGAAAAATTCCGCGCAGATGCTTCGCTTCTCCTTTGATATATTTTCCTTTCTGAGTGACATGAACCTTGCCTTCTGCCTCCAGCGAATCCATGACCGCCTTCAGTTCCTCTCTCTGATCTTTCGGAACCTGCAGCAGCATTGCAAGTTCTTTCAGCTTCATCGGCACATAGAACTCGTCACAGATAAATTCATATATAATTTTCTTCCGCTTTTCAAATATCTCGTCCATATTTTCTGTCTCCCTGTCTTACTCCCACGGCTTCTATATCGAAAAAAGAACACCCTATAATTACTATAGAGTGTTCCTCATTTTCAACCATTCATTCGTTAAGCAAATACTTTCAGATTCAGCACTGCTGCAAGTACGATAAAGAGAACTGCAAGAAACTTGGTAGACTTCACAAGTGCGCCTTCCATAGAACGCCCCTTATGCTGTCCCCAGTACGTATCGGCTGCTCCCGCGATCGTTCCAAGACCTGCTGACTTGCCTTCCTGAAGTAATACGATTGTTGTCAATGCGACACAGTCTATTGCAAAAAGTATTAAAAGAACCGTTTTCAAAATCTCCATTATTCACACCTCCTGATGGATAAACCATGATTATTCTATCATACTATCCTGTGTTATTCAAGAAAATTTTTCCTCTTTTTTAGATAAACATCAAGAGTCCTGTCCCATTTTCTATTGCATCCGAAAATGCCAAATTATATAATAATGTTATACGCTTTTAATTTTGTACCGGCTCCTTTACAGAGCCGTCAGAATGTAAGTCACCCAAAGCACAAAGGAGTTCCTGCCATGAATATCATCAATAAAAAAACGGCTCAGCAAATCGTTGATACTGTCAAGGATGTCTGCGGGCACAATATAAATTTTATCAATGAAAATGGTATGATTATAGCCAGCACAGATCCAACGCGTATCGGCACTTTCCATGAGGGTGGAAAACAGGTGATCAAGACCGGAATTCCTCTGGAAGTTTACGAAGACAACAGCCTTTCCGGCACACAAAAGGGTGTGAATATTCCGGTGGCACACAATGGCATTCTGACTGCTGTAATCGGAATCAGTGGTGAACCCGATCAGGTGCGAAGTTATGCTTATCTTGCCGAGAAGATTACCCGTCTTCTGATCCGCGAGCAGGAACTGAATGCCGCTTCCCGGACTCAGACTGAGAAAAAAACTTATTTGATCCAGACACTGTTAAATGGCAATATTGAAAATCCGGAATACATTCAGAAAATGCTTCAGGAATTTCAACTAAATGCTAAGAAGCCAAAACGTGTTCTTCTTCTACAAGTATGCTCTCACGAAGGACGTTCCGGGATTTCCACCGTCGAATCCGCCATTCATCATCTCTTTGAACGGATTCCGGATTCTGTATTCTGTTTTCAGTATCCGAACGAATTTGCAGCGATCATTGACAGTACTTCATTCGATACGCATCAGACAATTCTCGAGTCTTTTGTTTCTGCCAGAGATGATGTGCTTCTTGGAGTCGGACGAACAGACAGTATCTATCAGCTTGATGATTCTCTTCGTACCGCCCGGATTGCTCTGGAAAGCATTTCTTCCACGGGAAAGAATTTCGCACTTTTTGATGAGCTGACACTTGAAATCATTCTGTCCCAAATGGATCCCACTTCCAGAGAAGCTTTTCTTGCAAAAGTGATTTCAGGACTTTCTCCGGAAGACTTGTCGCTGCTCCGAACATATTTTGAAGAAGAACAATCTCTTAACCGTACCTGCGAAAAGCTGTTTCTTCATAAAAACACACTTCAATACAAACTTGACCGCATTCACAGACTTTGCGGCTTTAACCCACGTAGTTTCCAAGATGCAGTCGTACTCTATCTTGCCGTAAAATTGTACTATACAATACCAAGATAAGATTTACGCTTAGGCGCTGAAAATGCTT
>JBJENH010000159.1:6549-7988 GCA_051880095.1 Bariatricus sp.
CTACGGACTATTATGAGTTTTTCTCTTTTTAGCACGTAGTTTTATAGTATTACTACGGGCTATTATGAAATTCTCTCTTTTTGACACGTAGTTTGGGGACAATGCTACGGATTATTTTGTTTTTTCTTCTTCTCAACACGTAAACCATTATATACTTACTTATATAATAAGTTTCAATATGTTACAAAAGACATACATTCTCTATTTATCTTCAAATAATTCATTCTGTATAACATTCTCAACACAATTTTCCCATGTTACAATAAATTCAGTAAATAAAACCGAGCAAACTCAAAATAAAAACGGAGGAACATGTACATGAAAGTTGTAGTTGCAATTGACTCTCTGAAAGGAAGCCTGACTTCCATGGAAGCCGGAATGGCAATTAAAGACGGAATCCTTGCCGCGAAACCGGATGCTGAAGTTATCGTAAAACCTCTTGCGGATGGCGGTGAAG
Source organism: Bariatricus sp. (assembly GCA_051880095.1). Taxonomy (GTDB): domain Bacteria; phylum Bacillota; class Clostridia; order Lachnospirales; family Lachnospiraceae; genus Allocoprococcus. Next base: position 7,007 of record JBJENH010000159.1, read on the forward strand.
GTACCACAGACGCACTGATCGAAGGTTTAAACGGGGAGCGAATCGATGTTACCGTAACCGGACCTCTCGGCGATCCGGTATCGTGCTATTACGGATACTTAAAAGAAACGAATACAGCTATCATCGAGATGGCATCAGCAGCCGGAATTACACTTACGAATAAAAAAGATCCGCTTCATGCAACCACTTACGGTGTGGGAGAAATGATAAATGACGCCATCAAAAAAGGATGCCGCAACTTCATCATCGGAATCGGTGGAAGTGCTACAAATGATGGCGGTATCGGAATGCTGAAAGCTCTTGGCTTTGAATTTCTGGACGAAAACGGTAATGATGCCGGAGAAGGCGGACAAGCCCTTGGGAAAGTGAAATGTATCCATACGCAAAACAAAAATCCCCTTTTGGATGAGTGCCATTTCCAGGTTGCCTGTGATGTAACGAATCCGCTGTGTGGCAAAAATGGAGCAACTTATATCTATGGTCCTCAAAAAGGTGTGACTGATGATATCAAGGAACATCTGGATCAGGCCATGGCTCAATATGCAGAAGTCACTGCAAAATACCTTGAATGCGATTATTCAGATGCTGACGGGGCCGGTGCCGCCGGAGGACTGGGATTTGCACTGCTCAGTTATCTGAACGCCAGCCTTACTCCCGGAATTGATCTGATTCTGAATGCGGTTGAGTTGGAAAAAGAACTGAGAGACGCTGATGTCGCAGTAACCGGTGAAGGCCGGCTCGATCACCAGACTGCGATGGGAAAAGCTCCTGTCGGTGTTGCAAAACTGGCGAAAAAATACAATGCAAAAGTTATTGCTTTTGCCGGAAGTGTCACACCGGAAGCCACCGCATGCAACCAGGCCGGAATTGATGCATTTTTCCCGATTGTCCGCGGAATCACAACGCTCGAGGAGGCCATGAATCCCGAATGTGCCAAAACAAATATGCGTGCAACGGTAGAACAGGTATTTCGCCTTTTATA
>JBJENH010000160.1:0-7907 GCA_051880095.1 Bariatricus sp.
AAAAACCCCATTCAGAATATCCCAGCTTTCTTTCCGATCATCCTCCATCGCCGACAGCAGCATTTTCTGCCGTTTCAGTTCTGTCACAATAAAATCCCGGATCACCGGAATCTGCGGATTCTGATCTGCTTCATTTGTTGTCTTCTTTCGTTCCAGAAGTTCTTCTATCCCGGTTCGAAGTGCTTCCGGAAGCTCCTGCTTCATAAGTTCCTCAAAGAGAACTGGCGGCGGACATCCGAAATCCTCGATATACCGTGCTGCCAAAAGCGGCCGCAAAGCATAGAAATATTTCTTATTCTTCACGTTTTCTCCCTGCAGGTACTGACTGTACGTATGGTTTGCCGTACCATAATAATGATTTACAGCCGCTTTCGCTGAAAAATATGTTTTCGCCTGCTCATAACCCCATTTCCATTTCTCACAATCTCGATATACTACAGGTGAATTAGCCCACTCAAACAGAGTAGCATTGCTTCTGTGAAACTGGATCAGCGTCTTTTTCAAATCCCAGCCGTTAATATCCAGCACCTCATCCAGCTGCCACTCAATCACATCTCTCGGCTCATCCAACCGCAGGTAGTCTTCCGGTCTGCGTACATAGATAAATCTTACATCAAAATCACTGTCTGGTGAAGCAAAGCCCCAGGCCCTGCTTCCGGACTCCACAGCAAGCAGGATCCGTACCTGTTCCTGCTCTTCGATTTCGCACAGCTTTTCCTCAATTTCCCTTTTAATATTTCTCATAGTTCTATCGCCCTCCGGTTCATCCGTCCCACAAATGCCTCCACTGCAGCCATATCCGGATCATCCGGCAGAACGCTCCTGCCGGCAGCCTGTTCCATCCGGCTTTCATAGTCAGAAAGAATCTCGTAAAATTCAGGGTCCAGGGTCTTGTCCTCCTGCTGGAAGCCTCCTGCACGAATCTTCCGAAGCAGTTCAAGATCCTTCCCCTTCCTCCGTGTCCGGATCTCTCCCGTTTCCAGAATATCAATTCCCATCATAAACAGACGAATCAAATGCATCGCATGTTTATTCAGATGGTTATCATCTTTTTTATGATTACGTTTGCCGATTTTGTCATAATCCTTCACCACATTGTGCATAGCCAGCCACATACACTCATAATCCCGTAGCGGCAGATGACAGTAATCTGCATCCACAAAAATCTCTGTTTCCAGCTCCGGATTCTCTGCCTTGTCAATATACAGATGAATACTGCCCCTGTCAAATAAATCATATTTTCTCTGAAAATCCTCCAGTGCATTGCGGACTGAATTCAAAATATGACGTTCTCTCTCACTCTGGGGCATGGAATCGCGCGCTATGGCATTCTGCAGCCGACGCAGCTGCGCACCTGCATAGCCGCCAAAAGACTTCGCCGCCCTTTTTGACAGAAAAAGACCGCGGTGATCCAGAAGCTCCTGCCCCAGTTCCGATCGGATCAAATACTGTTCTTCATCCAGCCCCAGAATCTCACAGGTATTCGGATTGCATTCCAGAAGCAGCTTCACAATTTTATTGAAAGAATAGATCACAGTGTCCGTCTGACTGTCCTCATACTGCTCAAACCTGGTTAAACCAAGCAGATCCGACGAAAGATTCAATGTCACACCGCGAAAATCGACGTCACTGTTTTCATTATTCGTGCCATAAGCATAGCTCCCTCCAAGGCCCAGCAGCAAAATACGATTTCCCAGTCTTGGATTCGTGCGCAAAAAATCATAAGAGTCTGTCATCATCAGCTCTCTAAAATCCATTTTCTTCCTCCCGTTTTTACTACGTTTACTGTATCATATCATTCCGCCTGTGAAAAGCCAACGTCAAACTGTGACCTTCTGCTGTATTTCCGCCTCCTGTACAATTATTTTGCATTTTTTCTGAGGACCGTGGACAACCCCCTCCCCTGCATAACAGGAGGCATTTTTACTGTGAAACATGCACCGCTAGGCACACCCACAAAAAGGAAGCCTCTCTGCGCATCATCACAGAAAAGGCTCCCTTTCCTCTGAAAAGAAAAAAATATTATACCAGATAATTATTCTCCGGATTTCCTCTCCACTCCTCTATTACCTCCGGGTTTACAATATCATACCATTTCTTCATCATCCGGAAATGGAACTTGTCGCGCTCCAGGCTTTTCAGAGCGGCATCCTCATCCCAGTATCCGGAAAGGCTTCCTTCAAGCTTTTCCGCTATCTCCCTGTATGCCGGATCCGTGCCCAGATCCTGTTCTTCACCCGGATCTGAATCAAGATCAAACAGCTGACATTCCGTGTATCCTGCATGCTTCACCAGTTTATAGTTTTTCCATCTCAGCATAGCGCTGGGATTATCTCCCTTAATATCGCTGCAGACAGAAACAACTTCTCTGTTCTCATCAACTGCTTCTGCGGTTTTCAGATTGGAAAGAAGGCTGATCCCGTCACATTCCGGAAGACTCTCCGCCTGTGCCAGATCCAGAACAGTAGGCGCCACGTCCAGCAGACTGGTCACGCCTTTTATACGTCTGTTCTCGGGAAATACATTTTTATAAACATATACCATCGGAACATGAGCTGCACCTTCATAGAAATTCGTTTTCCAGAACAGACCATGTTCTCCGATATTATCTCCATGATCCGAACCGTATATCACGACTGTATTTTCCCATCCGACAGTTTTTTCAATAGTATCGAGGATTTTTCCTATCAGGCTGTCCACATATTCCACCATTCCGTAATAGGCTGCACGGATGCGCCGTACATCCTCCGGAAGGACCTCCTCCATTCTGCGGTTTTCATACCATTTCTGAATAGCCGGATGCATCTTCCCCTTCTCTTCTGTACCCATAAACGGAATCTCCGGAAGGCATTCATAATAATGTTGATACAGTTCTTCCGGAGCAATGTAGGGACAATGGGGTCCATAAAATCCTACCGTCATAAACAGCGGCCTTTCATCTGTTCTGTTTTCCAGATACTCACAGGCGGCATCCGCAACATCCTTATCAAAATCAAGAACAGCCGAATGACCTGCTCCCGATTTTTTTATGGAGGTCAGATTCTGCCCTGAGGAACGCCTGAAATCCCCGTAAATCTCCCTTTCATTATCTCCTCCTATAAAACAGGGAGTAATATCACCTACAAACCTTTTTTCAAAGCCATGACGCTGATCATAACCCACAAAATGCATTCTTCCGCTCAACACGGTCTCGTAACCGCTGACAGTAAGTGAATTCACAAAAGTAGCTTTATCTGAAGAAAGACACTGCATATTATTGTAAACTCCGTTATGTGTAGGAAGAAGTCCCGTCAGTAGAGAAGAACGGCTGGGCACACATAAGGGCGCCGCACAATAGCAGGACTCCAGCGCCGTTCCGCTGTGATACAGCCGGTCAATATTGGGCGTGCGGGCATACGGATCTCCGCTGCAGCCTGCCACTGCCGGATTATGCTGATCTGAAAGTAAAAATATTATATTAGGCTTCATTGCTACCCCTCCTGAAGTTCCTGATGGATATCCGAATTTTTCTGCACTTCTCTTCCTCTCTTCAGCGCCTTAATATTGGCATAAATCAGATACACTGTCAGAAGCAGGATCGCAATACAGAGCGGTCTGGTTAATACATAGATGAAAAAATTCTTTTTCTGAGCTGTCACGATCGTAAAGGTCCGGACAAAATTACTTTCTATAATACCGCCCAGGATTAATCCCAGAACCACCGGTGTATTCGGAATCTCCAGCTTTGCCAGAATAACTCCCAGAATTCCCATGCCGATCGCAACCCAGACATCATTTACGGAATTATTGACACTGTAGGCACCGATCAGGGAACACATCAGAACAACAGGTATAATCTGCCGTATATTTAATTTCAAAATTGAAGCAAATACAGGTATTCCCAGAATTCCAAAAATCACCATTACCACAGCCGCAAGGAACATTCCGCCAATAAATGTATATACAATATCCGCATGCTCCACAAACAATCTCTGTCCCGGTACCAGCCCGTGGATCGTCAAAGCTCCGAACATAATCGCCGACGTGGAAGACCCCGGTATTCCCAGAGAAAGCATAGGCACAAGAGAGCCGCCTACTGCCGCATTATTTGCGCTTTCAGGAGCTATAATCCCCGCCGGATTTCCCTGTCCGAAGGTTCCCTCTTTATCTCTTCCCTTTGCTTCCCCATAAGCCAGGAAGGAGGCAATGGCTCCTCCCGTTCCCGGCAAAATTCCTATAAATGTTCCGATCACAGATGATTTTAATATAATTCCGGTATACTTTTTCCAGGTTTCTCTCCAGACATCCAGAAAACGGAAGTTTGTCATGGCTCTTACTTCCTGCTTCTGACCTTCCCTGCTAATCCCGATTCCCTGTTTGATCATCTCCGCAATCGCAAATAATCCGATAATTGCAGGAATCAGATTCACACCGCCGCGCAGAACAGACAGGCCGTATGTAAATCTCACTGCTCCTGTAGCATTATCAATTCCGATCATTGCAAGAAAAAGACCTATTAATGCTGCTGCCAAACCTTTTAACACATTTTTTCCTGTCAGGCTTCCTACGATCGTCAGACCGCAGACCGCCAGAAGCATCATCTCAGGCGGACCGAATTTTACGGAGATCTGTGACAACACCGGTGCAAAGAACAGCAAAACAATCAATCCGATAATACTGCCGATCCCACTGGCAATAACCGAAAAATACAATGCCTTCTTTCCTTCTCCCCGCACAGTCATGGGATACCCCTCAAGAGCTGTACAGGATGCCTCTGCCGTACCCGGACAGTTTATCAATATTCCTGAAATAGAACCGCCATAGGAGGATCCAAGATAAATTCCCCCAAGAAATATCAGTCCCTGTTCCGGGCGCATGGCATAGGTAAAAGGCAGCATAACTGCTATTCCGATTCCTCCGTTCATTCCGGGAATAGCTCCCAGTATGACGCCGGCCGCTGTTCCCAGAAAGCAGACTACAAGTGTCTGCAGACTAAATAAGTTTCCCAGGATCTGTGCCGCTAGTTCCATAGACACATCCAGCCCCTTTCCGCTTTACTTTTTAAGAAGTCCCTCTCTCATGGCAAAATCTGCTTTTAAGAAATCATCCAGCTCCGTACCCGTAAGCAGAAGAGGTGCTTCAGAAATATTGCTGACACTCTCAGCAATCTCAGCCTCATAACCAGCCTTCAGACTTTCTACCAGCACATCCACTGTTTCCGCCGAAAGTCCCTTAGGACCTACCAGCATCCTGGATGCCGGATTGGAGATCTCATAGCCCTGCTCTGTAAATGTAGGTGTATCAGGGAAAGTGGAAAGGCGGTCTTTCAGCATGATACCCAAAACGGTAAGTCCCTGCTCCTCTGCCTGTGAAATAAACTTTGCGCTTAAAATACCTGCATCAATATGTCCTCCCAGCAGATCCGCCATTACCTTATTGCCGCCCTCATATACAACACCGGTCGTCTCAATCCCCATTTTCTCATTCATAAGATTTAAAGACAGATTCTGAATTGCAGAAGGAAGCGCAATTGTCATTTGACCGGGATTGGCTTTTGCATATTCAATAAAGCTATTCAGGTCAGTAAGATCCGAATCCTTTTTCAAAATCAACACATCTCCGGTAGTATTCAGCGCTGCAATATAAGTAAAATCATCTACTGTAAATCCGCAGTCATCAGAGCCATATGCAAAATTTGCCACGTCTGTATTAGAAAAGACTCCCAGAGTATAGCCATCCGGCTCGGCCTGACTGATTTCTCCCATCCCCACCATACCGCCGGCACTTCCGTTATTTATAATTACAATACTCTTCCCCAGTCTTTGCTCTAAAGGCGTACATACTGCTCTTGCCATGGCATCCGTACCGCCTCCTGCCGCCGCAGTTACAATGCACTGAATTTCTTTCTCCGGATAGCTGCTCTCAGTCTTCTCCGCGGAGCTTTCCGCGGTATTTTCCTTCGCTGTACTTTCTTCTGCTTTATTTTCTTTTGGTGCTGCCTCAGTTTCCTGCTTTTCCGCCTGAGCTTCCGCTGTCTTTTTTCCGGCATCTGAACCCGAACAACCGGAAAGCAGCGCCGCCGCCATCATCATTCCGCAAAACACACTTATCATTTTTTTCCCGAAATACTTTCTCATCTTTCATCCTTTCCTCTGCATTTACAGCAGAATTCCTTTTGGTGTGTTGATTTTTAAAAGCACTGTAAATATTACATACGCAGCCGCCGCCACAAAAAGAGAATACAAAAGCACTCTGACAAACGCTTTCACACTTTTTTCCGGAACCGTCAGCCATGAGATCCCTGCAATCACTACGTATGCCGATAAATAAAAACCGACGGTTTTCGCAAACACAGGACTGACAAATAAAAGAGCGATCATTGCCGGCTCTTTCCAGGAAATACGTTCCAGACAGCCAGAGATTTTTCCCCGCAAAGCTTCCACTGTCAGAAAAATGCCTGCTGCGATCATAAGTACAAAGACCGCCAGAGGATAAACTCCTCTGGAAAAACCTGCTGCAGCCGCCATTCCCGCTCCAAAGCAGCAGACAAGGCATCCAGCAACAAAGCCTTTATCGAGAAAAATTTTTCTCTTTTCCATTTTTATTCCCCCTCCTTTTTGTTTTTTACTGCTTTATAATGTCATAATAACACATCATTTATTGGAAATCAAGAAATTTTTCTTTATTTTGCCCTGATTTTTCCTTGCTAATTCAAGAAAATTTTCTCTTTTTTCTTTTCTCTTTTTCTCTCTTTCTCTTGTCTTTTTCTCAAAAAAATGATATACTGTGAGCATGCCAACACAACAGGAGAACCATTATGGAGAAAAAAATTACTCTACAGGATATTGCGAAAACCGCAGGCGTGACTGTCGGAACAGTCCATAAAGCGCTGCATAACAAAAAAGGAGTAAGTCCCGAGAAACGGGATGAGATTCTTGCTCTGGCTAATTCCCTGAATTATTGCCCCAGCGCTCTTCCCGCTCATAAAACATGTAAAATTGCAGCTGTTTTTCCGGCTCCGACCAATGATAACCGTTATTTTTATCAATATATCTGGAAAGGGATCCATGACCGGGCCGGCGAACTCAGTACCTGTCATTTTGAAGTGATCGATTTTATGTTTGAAGGAGGCCTCAAACAACAGCTTGAACTGCTGAATTCCATATGGGATAAGCATCGTCATGAGATCGCAGGTCTGATGACTGTCATATGGAATGAAAATGACTCCCTCGAAATACTGAATAAATTCAGTCAGGAAAATATCCGTATTTTTACCTTATCTGCCGATGCTCCCTTCAGCCAGCGCACCTCCTGCATTATGGCAAACCCTTACCGCACCGGCCGCCTGGCGGCAGAATATCTGGGTGCACTGCTGACGGTTCCCTGCAGAGTGATCATCATCGGTACAAAGCGCGATACCAATAACCACGCTCAGGTAGTACGGGGATTTTTCAATCAGATGACTGAAACGAACCCCCTGATAGAAATCATCGAACTATATGAATCTGTTAACTATCCGGAAAAACTTTGTGATACGCTGAGCGAATTTCTTCATACTTTCGACAATATACTGGGAATCTACGCCAATAATGCCCGAACTACGGCTAAGGTATGCAGCATGATCGAAGAAATCGGATACCAGAATAAAGTAAAAATTGTAGGCAGCGAATTATTTGCGGAATCAGAAGCAGCCCTGAAGGCCGGAACTCTGAACGCCATTATCGATCAGAACGGATATGAACAGGGATACAAAGGAGTTTCCATTGCTTTTGACAGTATTGTTCTGGAAAAACCGGTAGTGTCTCAATACAATATTAATTCTTCATTAATCCTGAAAAACAATCTCCCTCTGAGAGAGGATTAAACTTTCTATTTGGAGGCAATATCATGAACAAAGATCTGACCCATGGGCCGGTCATGGGCTCTAT
>JBJENH010000161.1:0-7852 GCA_051880095.1 Bariatricus sp.
GTGAAATTCCCAGGCGCGAGTAATTGGATTGAGTATAAGCGTTAAACTGAAATTTTAAAGGTGTTCCTTGAAAGGAGTATAACATGGCAATTAGTAAAAGAGATATTGCAATATTAGATTTTATGGCTAAACAAGATAGAGGACTTCTTACAGAAAAAGATTGGAAAGAAATGGAAGAATTACAGAAAGATAATGAGAAGTGGCAAACATTTAAAGAAGTAATGAAAGATGCGTAAGAGAAACATTCTATTTAAAAACAAAAGAAAAAATTGAGATTTGAATCAACAAAACTGAAATTTAGGAGAACAGAGGAGCCTAAGCCCCTCTACTCCCTTCCAGGACCATCACGGCGATCTCCGGATGAATCCGGAGTCGGATCCTGAGGCGTGACAACGTGGCTGCCATTACGGTACGGCTCGTAGTCCACCTCAGGCACATCCCCATCGCCGTAGCGGTCGGTATCAGGATTACGGTCAAACATGGTGATCACCTCCGGTTGTAGTATGGCCGGAGGTGCGTAAAAGTATGAGGAGGCATTTAAGTGGCACAGGCAGGTGTTATTGTGGCTGCCAGCGTGGGGCTGGTGGCGGTATTGATCAGATGGATGCTAAAGTGAGGAGGATAAGCATTGATACATAAAAACAGCGAAGGTTATCCGGATCCGACTGCGGGGCGGGCGATCCGGGCAGCAGATAAGCCTCCGGAGAATGTGATTAACTTCCGGCGTGCGGTGAAGCTGATGTGTACGATCTGCCACGTCAGGATTCTGGGCAAGGTGACTGTGGTGGATGAGAAGGGCAGGCGATGGTGATGAATAGGGCAGAGCGCAGGCGGCGACAGAAGGAACAGACAGTCAGGGGAGTCAAGAAGATAATCACGCAGGACATCGTCCAGCAGGTTGAGAACCAGAGAGTGGAGGCCATGATGATGTGTTTTGTCCTGGCGCTGCATGAGGAGTTCGGCTTCGGCAAGGAGCGTTGTCTCAGGGCGCTGCGGAGAGTAGACAGTTACATGGGACCATGGGTAAGCAGCCAGCAGTCGCTTGATGAGCTGCGGCAGAAGATCAAGGACGAGGTCGGGATCGTGATTACGTGTTAGGAGGTGATGCCGTTGGACAAGCATATATTGAGTCAATATATAGATGCTTGTGAGCTGATTAAGGAAACCAAGGATGAAATCCGGAAGTTGAAGAAGCAGAGAAAGCGGATAGAACAGGATGTTGTAAAAGGTTCCTCTCCTGAGTTTCCGTATACGATGCAGAGCTTTCACACAGAAGGTATTGCTTATTCCGTTCTAAAGGATCCGAGGAGCGTTGAAGAACAGGAGAAGATTCTGGAACGCCGGATTGAGGATGCTGCAAAGATCAAGCTGCAGGTGGAAGAATGGATGCTGACGATCCCTCAGAGAATGCAGAGGATTATCAGGTATAGATTTTTTGAGGAAAAGACTTGGAGTGAAGTGGCGGCGAGGATGGGAAGGAAGGCTACAGCTGATGGAATACGAATGGAATTTACAAATTTTATGAAAGCAGCGTGAAGTTATTTCGCTTATTTCACATTTTTCGTTTTTAAAATGTTATAGTGTACCATGAAGCCAAAGGCATATAGGCCGGCGGCTTGCAATCTCCATGGTTGTAAGATTTCCCCCACCTCAATCATTGTACATTGGCGTCCGCCGGGTGTAACAGCCTGGCGGATGATTCGCGGGATAGAGCAGTCTGGCAGCTCGGCAGGCCCATAACCTGCAGGTCGGCGGTTCGAATCCGTCTCCCGCAATTTGTACAGATAACCAGATACGTTCTCTCCCTGAGATTAGTCCTCGCCGATGGGTGGGGGCTTTTCTTTTGTCGGGTTTTGAGGTATGATGGAGGAAAATGAGAGGGAGGGAATTATTATGGGTATAGTAATAACTATTTTAAACTCAAAAATTTTTGCTAATTTAATGCAATTATTTATTGCTTTTTTTGGTTCAGCTGCATTTCTTACATATTGGTGGCAAAAGAGAAGGCAAATTAAGACAGCAGCAACATTAATTCTTAATCAAATCGATGAGGCCGAAAAAATTGTTGATTTGATGAGAAAGCCAGAAAATATAGATAATAGAGTTTTATATAAAACGCCAGAAATCCTAGCTGAAAATTACTGGCAAGAATATAAAGTTCTTCTTATGCGATATTTGAGTAATTCAGATGTAGAAGTTATTGAGCGATACTATGCAAATATTAAATTAGTGCAAAAAGGAAAAGATCGTATAATGGCTGATTTATCTGAAGCATGGAAGTGTCGTTCTGCCGAATATAATGCAATATTAAAGGAAATATCGGAGCTGAAGGCTACAAATATAGCAGAAGATGATTTAGAAGCACAAAAGGCATTGAGCGATTCAATTAAACAAAAGGAAAAAGTTTTATATATCTATTTTCATGAAGATCGCATTTTCCGCGCAGGTGTGGGGTTGGATATGTTAAAGAATGGGTTGGAATGTTTTGAATCCATAAAAGGAACATCGGTTTATCAACTTTTAGAGAAGAAATCTTATCGTAAATAAAGAGTAATCGAGAGAGGTAGCCCAGCTGCCTCTTTTCTTTATGCCCGAAAAACAGGCCAGATAGGAAGGTGAGGTGATTGGCCAACAATGAAAACTTAATTCCGTTTACAAGTAATCAAAGCCGTGAGGAGGCCGTGAGAAACGGTCGTAAAGGCGGAAAAGCCTCCGGCGAGTCCCGCCGCCGTAAAGCCGACTTCCGGAAGACGCTGAACCTTCTTCTGACGGCTGAGATCGACAGCCCGGAGTGGACGCCGATCTTAAAAGCAATGGGACTTGACAGCACCTTGGAATCAGCTGTGAATGCATCTATGATTCGAGAAGCACTGGCGGGAAATGTAAAGGCATATATTGCCATTCGGGATACCCTTGGACAGACCCTTAAATCCGATCTGGATATTGAAGAGCAGATGTCCAAGATCGCCCACCTCAATGCCCAGGCAGAAGCGCTGAAACCAAATAATGACGACAGTCAGCTGGTTAAATACGCAGGGGTTCCATCAAACATGGTGGCTCCGGTATTTGCACCGGTTGTTTTTGATATTCAGGAGCACCGGCACACGGAGTATGTTTTTCCTGGTGGCCGCGGTTCCACAAAATCCTCGTTTATTTCGCTGCAGATCATTGACCTGATTATGAGCAATGAGCAGATGCACGCAGTTGTTATGCGTCAGGTGGCTGATACGCTGCGCGGCTCTGTTTACCAGCAGATCCTCTGGGCGATCGAAGCGCTGGGGCTGAATGAGGAGTTCCATGCGACGGTCAGCCCGATGGAGATCACCAGGAAGAGCACCGGACAGAAGATTTACTTCCGCGGAGCCGATGATCCGGGTAAGGTGAAATCAATCAAGGTGCCATTTGGGTATATCAGTATCCTGTGGCTGGAGGAGCTGGATCAGTTCACAGGTCCGGAATCCGTCCGTAAGATTGAGCAGTCGGTGATCCGTGGCGGCGATGTGGCTTATATCTTTAAGTCCTTTAACCCGCCGAAGACCGCCAGTAACTGGGCGAATAAATACATCCGGATTCCGAAAGAGAACAGGCTGGTCACTGAGAGCGCCTATCTGGATGTACCTGCGAAATGGCTCGGTAAACCGTTCCTGGATGAGGCAGAGTTCTTAAAAGGGACGAACCCAGAGGCTTATGAGAATGAGTATCTTGGAGTTGCAAATGGAAGTGGCGGCAACGTATTCAGCAATGTTGTTATTCGGGCAATTACTGATGAAGAGATTGCACAGTTTGACCGAATTTATAACGGCATAGACTGGGGCTGGTATCCGGATCCATATCATTTCTGCCGCTGCCATTACGATGCGGCACGTTTAAAGCTGTATATCTTCCAGGAATACCGGTGCAACAAACAGAGTAACCGGCAGACCGCGGATAAACTTCTTGAGCTTGGCATCACAGGCAACGATCTTATTACCTGTGACAGCGCAGAAGAGAAATCTATAGGAGACTATAAATCTTATGGTTTACTTGCACGCGGGGCTGTGAAGGGTCCCGGATCTGTAGAATACTCTATGAAGTGGCTGCAGTCTCTGGTTGAGATTGTAATTGATAATACAAGATGCCCAAAAACAGCAGAAGAGTTCATGGAATATGAGTATGAACGGGATAAGGAAGGCAATGTGATCAGTGGATATCCGGATAAGGATAACCATGCGATCGATTCCGTCAGATATGCCATGAATCCAGTATGGAAGAAAAAAGGCCAATAAAGGCAGGTGATAGATTGTTTGAAAAGATTGTAAGTGCGATAAAAGGAGTGATCAGAAAGATGTTTCCGGTTAAGACGTTAAAACAGGTAATCGGGCATGATGTTGCGATCAGCGAGCGGATGATTATGGAGATTGAAAAATGGAGCGCCATGTACCGTGGACAGGCTCCATGGATTGATAATCAGGTAGATTCGCTTCAGATTGAGCAGGGCATCTGCCGGGAATTTGCAAATGTATGTCTGAATGAGATGGAGTCCAGTGTTTCTTCCGAAGAACTGGATAAGATTTATAAAATGGCGATTCGGGATTTGAATGAGAATCTTCAGACTGGTATCGGTTTTGGTTCCTTTTGTATTAAGCCGCTGGGAGGCAGTTCTGTAGAGTATATAGCGGCTAACCGGTTTATACCAATCGCATTTGATTCCAGAAAACGGATGACCAGTGTGGTCTTTATTCAGGTGAAACGGATCGGGGAAAATAACTTTTATCTCCGGTTTGAATTTCATGAGTGGAAACCGGATAAAACGCTACGGATCCAGAATAAGGCATATCATACCAGTGACCAGACAACCATAGGCAGTCAGGTCGAGCTAAATGCCGTTGATGAATGGGCGGAGCTTCCTGAAGATGTGATGTATATTGGCGTAGAGAAACCAGATTTTGGGTATTACAGGAATCCAATTAAAAATGAGATTGATGGTTCTGCGTGCGGCGTTTCCATTTATGCATCATCGGAAGAACTGATTAAAAAGACAGATATTCAGTTTGGCCGCCTTGACTGGGAATTTGAATCTGGCGAGCGTGTGGTTCATGTGGATGTGACGGCATTACAGGCTGCGCCATCCGTTGGAAAAGACGGGAAAACCAAATGGGTCATGCCAAAGCTAAAGAAACGCCTGTACAGAGGTTTGAACCTCAGCAAAGCAAACGGGGATGAGTTGTATCAGGAATACAGCCCAGAGTTCCGGGAACAGAATCTGATTAACGGTTTAAATGCGTACCTGCGACGGATTGAATTTAATGTGGGTCTGGCTTATGGTGACCTGTCTGACGTCAATGAGGTTGATAAGACGGCTACAGAAGCCAAAATAGCGAAGAAACGCAAATACAATACTGTGACAGCTATTCAGGCAAACTTGAAGGAATGTCTGGAAGATCTGGTGTATGCATTGGCATTTTACAATGGGATGACGCAGAGTGGTTATGAGTTTGTTTGCACGTTTAAGGATTCTATTTTGATTGACGAGGAAGAAGAACGGGCTCAGGATCGGCAGGATGTCGCCATGGGAGTGATGGGACTGGCAGAGTATAGAGCAAAGTGGTACGGAGAAACGATGGAAGAGGCAGAAAAGAACCTGCCGGAACCGGCGCTGACAGAGGAGTGATGTGATTGACGCCAGAAGAGCTTGAAAAACTGCCCAAACCTCTGGAGCGCAGCATGACAGAGTTGGAGTTGGAGATCATGGAAGAGATTGCGGAGCGCATCAAGGAAACCGCTCAGATCACGCCGGTCATTGATTGGCTGCTTGTGCGTATGAATGCCATCGGGGAGAGTCAGTCACGTATTAAAAAGTTGATTGGGAACGCAATTAAGGATGCTGATTTGAAGATAGATAATCTTTATGAACAGGCTGCGCAGTCGGACTATATCCGGAATAAAGAGATTTATGAATCTACTGGTAGGGATTATATTCCTTACGAGGATAATCAGTGGCTCCAACAGGTTGTAGAAACTGCAGAAAGGCAGACAAAAGACAGTTTACGGCCTTTTGAGAACATCACCCAGACAACCGGATTCAATATCATGCTCGGAGGTAAAAAGACGTTTACGCCTCTTTCTGAGTATCTGGAACGCAGCCTGGATAAATCCATGATCGGGATTGCTACCGGAATGAAGACATACAATCAGGCGATCGGTGATGTGATCGACGAGATGACTTCCAGCGGCATTCGGATTGTAGATTACGCATCCGGAAGATCAGATCGTATTGAGGTCGCTGCCAGACGTGCTGTGATGACCGGTGTTGCACAGATGGTGGATAAGGTCAATGAGAAAAATGCGGAAGAACTCGGTACGGATTACTGGGAAGTAGACTGGCACATGGGAGCCAGAAATACCGGCACAGGATACCAAAATCATCAGAGCTGGCAAGGAAAGGTATACAGCTCCGAAGAGATGCGGACGGTATGCGGACTTGGCGAGATGCTTGGTTTTGCGGGCATCAACTGCTATCATATTCGCTTTCCTTTCATACCAGGTATCTCCAAACGAAAGTACACCGATGAATGGCTTGCGGAGCAGAATCGGAAAGAGAATGAAAAGAAGTCATACCACGGAAGGGAGTATTCCCAGTACGAAGCGCTGCAGTATCAGCGGAAGCTGGAACGCACGATCCGAAAGCAGAAGCAGGATGTTGTTCTTCTGGAAAAGGCCGGCGCTGATCCTGACGACCTGACAGCGGCAAAAAGCAGACTGCGGCTGACAGAGAAAACCTACGTGGATTTTTCCAAGCAGATGGGGTTGAGACAGCAGAGGGAGAGGCTGAAGGTTCCAAAAGCCCAAGCAGCGGCCAAGGAAGCAGTTCGCAACACGAATACAAAAGTGAATTTCAACCAGGAAAATGATTACAGCATTAAGTTGGACGGATACTCAGAAGCCGTCAACAAGGGATTGTCTGACGCGGTACGGAACGTGGCTGAAAAAGGCGGCGCAGATAGATGTGAGCATATGCATCTGGTGAATTTGGAGACAGGTGCGGTTGAATATTATGAGACTAACGGCATGCCGAATGAAGTAGGGTACAAGTTCTGGAAACACCTGGACAAGAATCCGGATGGAAGGTATGCATTCGTCCACAACCATAACACAGACAGTTCATTTTCCGAACCGGATTTGCGTACATTGTTGACCGAAGAGCAAATCTCAGTTATGATTGCTGCGCGAAATGATGGCGTCAAATATGTGGCGGAACGTTCTGGGGAGATTTTGAAGACGACACTTTTCGACGATTTGTATGAAGCTGAAATTGAGGCATTGAATGAACAAGTGAGAAATGGTACAATTTCTATGTCAGAACGTGGTCTGCGTAGAGAAATGATGATAGTGGAGAATCTTTTGAGAGACTACACCAAAGGAAAGGGGTTGGTTGAATATGATGGAAGAAAACGGTAGCTGGGCATCTGCTACTTTGAAAGAGGTTCCTTTCTGGCGGGAGGATATGGAACCGGAAGAGTATGACAGGGAAAGGGAGTATTACGCAAGGAATTTTCACCTGATCCGGACGGGGGTGTATCTCCCACTATGGGTGCAGGAACGGGGAGAAGAAGCAATTCAGGCTTGGAGAGAATCACGTTATTAAACCACCAGTCAGTAAAGGCCGGTGGTCTTTTTATACCCTTTTGCGACGTCGCAACAGTCAGGAGGTGATGATATGGGGTAATTAAATGGCTAAGACAACGTTATTGTAAGCATGAGTATCGTAAGCATTGGAGCCGGGCAGCAGGCGGGTATGTGATGCGGTGTGTAAAGTGTGGAAAGGAGATTGAGAGATGAAGAAATTAAAAGGAATTTTAGCTGCAATGCTCAT
>JBJENH010000162.1:0-7640 GCA_051880095.1 Bariatricus sp.
GGGTTCCTCCTTATATTAATCTTTTGGAAAAATCGGTATTTGTCGTATAGATTGATCTCGAAAGACCACATACTACTGTGGTCTGTTATTCATATAATAATCAAAATCCGTTTCTGTCGGCTGATCATCCGGTATGTTGTCCCCCGGCTTCATGTTGTACTCTGGATTCATGTTATACTCGGGATTCGGCATAATCGGAGGCTGGTATTCAGGATAAATCTTTACCTTTTTCGCATAGATCACACGTGTATCACAGAGAATGTCATGTAAAGCGCGTTTTTCCTGATCTAATCCGGCAAGCAGATATCCAATATAAAGAATGATTCCGGAAAGATATCTGCCGACCGTTTCACGGTAAAGCACATTGAACAATGAAAGCTGTTCATTCTTCTTATAATCGATATAATCATCATCAGCAACATCATCGTTTAAAGAACGACAAGGGATCACTTTTAGATTAAAAGCTCTTTTTCCCAGAGTTGCTCCGGTATAATAGGTCAAGAATACAAAGTACAAGACATGGCAGCCATAGATTATGATGTCCTTCAAAGTATAAGAAAATAATATTTCCGTATCGAAAACAGTGAGCCCGGTAATCAAAGATATCAAAGCAAATATTAATTTGATGATCAGAGTTCCGGCGAAAAGAATCAGGCTGTCCAGTGCAAATGCTGCAAATCGTACCCAAAAACCGGCGTAGACATATTCCTGATCTGTTCCGGAGAAATCGGTATTTCTATTCTGCATAATACATCAATACCCCACTTTCTTTCTCCGCTGCTATCTCATTGAGTGTCTGTGCCTCAGATTTCGGTATCAGAGATTCGATTCTTGCAAAAAGTCCGGCCAGCGTGTCAGATTCTTCTGGAAGCTCGTAAATCGCTTCACAATCCAATTCTTCCATCATCCGGTCAAGAGTATTGTCATAGGTGTCTATCGCGTCAATCAGGCTATTATCGAGAGCTTGAGCGGCTGAATAGATTCTTCCGTCAGCCAGGGTAAGAACATCCTCACGGGCCATATTGCGCCCCTCAGAGACTTTATCGACAAAACTGTTGTATGATTCGTCAACGATGGACTGATAGATTTGTATCTGCTCATCGGTCATCTTTGTACTGTCTTTCATCGGCCCGCTCGTGATACTGATATAGCGGATCCCGAGTTTCTCATAGAGTCCGGTCATATCATATGTTGATATGATTACTCCGATAGAGCCCGTCATAGTCTCCTGGTTGGCTGTAATATAATCAGCAGCCACTGATGCCATATAACCGCCGGAAGCTGCCATATGAGCCATATAAGCCCATATTGGGCGTCCTGTTGTATCAGAATACTCTTTTAACTTATCATGTAGTTCAGAGGACTCATATGCAGTACCTCCGGGTGAGTCCACATAAAGCATGATGCCTGCATTATCCGGATCATACATCAGTTCATCAATGTAATCCAGTGTGGTGAGGTGCCGGTAAGACTGAGATGATTCAAATGCGCTTGTCTCTGTCTGCTCTTCAATCGTTCCCTCAACACGAACGACTGCAATGAATGGTTCGGCAGGGAAATCATAGCCCATGTCTTCTGTATTAAAAATCATGTCGGTTATAGAATTGCCAAATAACTGGCCTGCCGCTGCATGAGTAAGAACGCTTGCAGCACCTGTCACGATGAACAGTACAGCTGCCACAATAAGTCCTATAATTTGTTTTTTCTTCATAATGATATTTCTCCTTTGTACTGAAAAAGTCCGGAAAAACGCATGATATAAGATAATAAAACATGTATTCTTCTGTGTGAAGCCAACAAAATTGGTATACATAACAGTATAGGATTGATTATGGCAGCTTGTCAATCTTTTGTCTGTAAATTAAAGCGGATTTGCTTCATAGTATACGATTGTAAGATAATCTCCTTCCCGGAGATAATCCATGGAAGCAGAATCAATTCCGTTGATCTGTGCCAATTCATTCATATAATCATAGATGGAATCTTCTTCCCTTGTGCAGTAGGTCTGAGCGATGGACCAGAGGGTATCTCCTTTTTCAATCCGGACACTTTTGAAATACTTCAGATCCGAAGCAGTCTCCGCCTGTACATCATGCGCACTGGAAAAGAAGCTTCCGAACGAAAAACTGCATGCAAGTATCAGCAAAACGGCAATGACTCCAATCATGAATCGTCCGGCACTGTTTCCTGATCTTCTGGCTCTTGAGACTGCAGCTTTCTTATGGCTGTTGGTGACTGTTTTTCTTTCTGCTCTGCTATTCTGCTTTTCCTGATATCTGCTCATCTGAAATTCCCCCTGATCTAATCTGATACTCCACTATTTGTCTATTGATACGAAAATACGTTCCGAACAGAAGTTCTGTAAATAATATATCGCATGAACAAATGTTTGTCAATAACAAATCGAACATATTTTCTCAAAACATTTGTTTGCTTTTTCGCGGAGAATATGTTATTATTTATTTATCTTTTAAGAAATAGCAAGTACGCGCCGGGGCATACTTGAATTAACAAATGAATGACGGATTTAAGGAGGTTTACATATGGTAGGTAATGGTAGAATAACGAAGAAACAGGAGGAAATTCTGGAATATATCAAATCGCAGATACTTGTACGCGGTTTTCCGCCTTCAGTCCGTGAGATTTGTGATGCAGTGGGACTTAAGTCCACTTCGTCTGTGCATTCTCATCTTGAGACCCTTGAGAAGAACGGTTATATACGGCGTGATCCGACGAAACCCAGAGCAATCGAGATACTGGATGAGAATTTCAATCTTACCAGACGAGAGATGGTTCAGGTTCCGATCGTTGGACGTGTCGCTGCAGGTGAGCCGCTTCTTGCACAGGAGAATATTGAAGACTACTTCCCTCTTCCTGTTGAACGTATGCCGAATAACGATGTGTTCATGCTGGAGGTTCGTGGAGAAAGCATGATCAATGCAGGAATTCTGAGCGGTGATTATGTTGTTGTAGAAAGAAAGAACACAGCTTCTAACGGAGATATGGTAGTAGCGTTAGTGGATGACGGTGCTACGGTCAAGACATTTTACAGAGAAGAAGGCGTGATCCGTCTCCAGCCGGAGAATGACAATATGGAGCCATTCATCTTAAAGGATGTTGAGATACTTGGAAAAGTAATTGCCGTTATGCGGTTTATGAAATAAGACATGTTAATAAAGAGCTGGATCCGGGCTTTATTCTGCCGGGAGCCAGCTCTTTTCTGCATATATGTGTTATTTTTACAAATGTGTTATTTTCTACAGATCATCCATGCTGATCTGTTTTCCGTCACGCCAGATGCGTTCCAGATCATAGAACAGACGGTTCTCTTTATCAAAGACATGGACGATAATATCGCCAAAGTCAAGAAGAACCCATCCGCCGCTTCCGTATCCCTCTCTTTGTTTGATCTGATAACCGGCTTTATACATTTCTTCTTCGATATTATCAACGATGGCACGTACCTGGCTTTCGTTGGAACCGTTTGATATAATAAAGTAATCAGCGAGCACGGATATCTGGGAGATGTCGATCACACGGATATCCTCTCCTTTTTTGTCTGAAATCGCGTTACAGGCAATTTTTGCCATATTTCTGGATATTTCTTTCTGCTGCATCAGTTTTCCATCCTTTCCGGCAAATCTTCAGAGGATCCGCCAGTTTTTAAATCTCTGTAATAGATAAATGTCTTTTCAGTCATGGGATCTACTGTTACACCTTTGGTTTGAAGATATGAGAGAGAATCTTCCAATATCCTGTAAAGGCAGGCGTCAATATCGCAAAATGCAAGTTCTCTTACAGCTGGCAGATTCGGTGCTTCTGTCCGCCCGGGCTCGATAAAATCTGCAATGTAAATGATCTTATCGAGCAGGCTCATGGCCGGCCTGCCGGTTGTGTGGGAAGCAATCGCATGTAGAATTTCCTCATCTTCAATTTGGTATTTTTTCCATGCGACATAGGAACCTAGTTTGGCATGAAGAAGCCCCGGATTAGCGAGTTCGGCGGCGGATATCTGCAAATGATATTTTTTGCACATTTCGATTTTTTTATCATTTGGGATGCATTTTGCACAGTCATGCAATAGTCCGGCCACAAGCGCGCGGTCCAGATCACAGCCATAGCGCATCGCAAGACAGCCTGCCGTATGCATCACACCGATCGTATGGTCATATCGCTCTTTATCCAGATCTCCTTTTAGTTTTTTACGCATTTTCATCAATGTTTCTGTCATATTATTCATCACCCTGGTATAAATGTTGGTCCTCTATATAATTCAATACCGCTTCCGGAACAGGAATATGGTTCCTGTCACCGTTTCGTATCGCTTCTCTGATTTCATGTGAGGAAACATGCAGTAACGGAGTTCGGAGAAGGCGGATATCGGCCCCGTATTTTCGGTTCAGATATTCGATCTGGACATTCATTTCACGGCTGTTATCCGCATCATCGCGAAAAGCGGCCAGAATAGTCGCCAGTTTTAGAAAGCGATCCGGATATCGCCATTTTTCAATGTCGAACAAGGAGTCAGCGCCTAAAATAAAATAGAATTCATGCTGCGGGTAAACGCTTCGAAAATGCTCCATTGTCTGATACGAATAAGAAGGTTCGGTCCGGTTGGTCTCATAGGTGCTGACCCGGAAATACGGCACATTTGCGATCGCGAGTTCTGTCATTTTTACACGATCACCGGTATTCTTTAAAATAGCCGGATTCGCTTTATGCGGCGGGTTCCCGTTCGGAAGAAACCACACTTCATCCAGCTCGTAATCACGATATGCATACTCTCCCAGCATCAGATGACCATTATGGATCGGGTCAAATGTCCCTCCCATTATTCCTATCTTCATACCCTATTTCTCCATTACACACATTTTTTATAATACAATTAAGGAAGAACGATTTTCTTTTTCTCATCCTTGCCTTCTTTATATAGTACGATCTTTTTGCCGATCACCTGAACCACCTGAGAGTGGGTACGTTCTGCAAGAATCTCGGCGAGCTGGCGGGCATCATCCGCACAGTTCTGAAGCACATGAATTTTGATCAGTTCACGGGCTTCCAGCGCTTCTGCAACAGATGCAGTCACTTCCGGTGTCACACTGGATTTCCCGATCTGAAGGATCGGATCCATGGTCATGGCAAGACTTTTTAAATAAGCTCTTTGCTTAGATGTCATAATATTCCCCTTTCCAAATATAATCAACGAATTTTAACGATAATATTCAAACTGAAGTCCGTACATTTTCACGGTATCTCCTTCCTGAATACCGGCTTCTTCCAGTTTATCAAGAATACCGGCTTCTTTCAGGAATTTCTGGAAGAATGCAAATCCCTTCTCAGAATCCAGATTCGTATAACCCAGCATTTTCTCGATTTTCGGACCTTCTACAACGTACATGTCATCGATTATTTCGACCGTGTACGGCAGATCGATATGAATCAGTTCCTCCTCCGGGAAGTATTCCTGCTCAAATACGATCGGTTTTTCATCCATATTCTGAAGTTCATTGCTCACATAATACAGAAGGTCACTTAAGCCCTCACCGGTTACGCCGGAAATCGGAAATACTTTGATTCCCTGCGGCTCGAATTCGTTTCGGAGACGTTCTACCGGATCTTCATCTTCCGAATAGATCAGATCGACCTTATTTGCTGCGATTACCTGCGGACGGGAAGCGATCGATTCATTATATGCTTCCAATTCGGCATTGATCTTGTAAATGTCGTCCACCGGATCGCGCCCCTCGGTTCCCGCTGCGTCGACGACATGAATCATCAGTTTGGTCCGCTCTATATGGCGGAGAAATTCATGTCCAAGTCCGACACCTTCGGACGCACCTTCGATCAGTCCCGGAATATCGGCGATGACGAATCCTTTTGCGCCTTCCAGATCCACAACGCCAAGATTCGGAGTCAGCGTTGTAAAATGATAATTGGCGATCTTTGGCTGTGCGTTCGTCACACGTGAGAGAAAGGTTGATTTTCCGACATTCGGAAATCCGACCAGTCCCACATCTGCGATGACTTTCAGCTCCAGATTCACCCACAGTTCCTGTGCCGGTTTTCCCGGCTGTGCATATTTGGGAACCTGCATGGTGGCGGTGGCAAAATGCATATTTCCAAGGCCGCCTTTGCCGCCCTTCAGCACGATCTGTCGTGTATTATCGCCTGACATATCCGCAATAATTTTATTCGTCTCAGCTTCGCGGATGATCGTCCCTTCAGGCACTTTTAAAACAATATCCTTCGCATCTTTTCCATGGCAGCGTCTCTTGCCGCCCGGCTCTCCGTCCTGAGCAGTAAATTTTCTCTTGTGACGGAAGTCTGCAAGGGTGTTTAATCCTTTGTCTACTTCAAAGATTACGTCCCCGCCGCGTCCGCCATCGCCGCCGTCGGGACCGCCGTTCGGAACATATAATTCCCGCCGGAAGCTGGCATGTCCGTCTCCGCCTTTTCCCGACCGGATATATATCTTAGCTCTGTCTGCAAACATAAATACTCCTTTCCAATTCAAAACAAGGCCTCAAACCCAAAAGTTTGAAGCCTCATGTAAAATCTGCTTATTCAGCTACCGGATAGATAGAAACCTGCTTCTTATCTCTTCCTTTTCTTTCGAAACGAACAACACCATCAACTAATGCAAATAATGTATCGTCTCCGCCACGACCAACGTTCACACCCGGGTGAATCTTTGTTCCGCGCTGTCTGTAAAGAATATTTCCGGCTTTTACAAATTGTCCGTCTGCTCTTTTGGCACCAAGTCTCTTGGACTCAGAGTCACGTCCGTTCTTTGTAGAACCAACTCCCTTTTTATGAGCAAAAAACTGAAGGTTTAATTTCATCATGGTTTACACCTCCTCAAATATTAAATCAATATACGTGGTATAATCAGAGTCATCTTCCAGGCTTTGAAGACCAAGAATCATGGAATTCAGAAGTAATTCTGTCTCTTCCGTCGGACGGCTCAGCAGTCTGTATTCGATGATGCCTTCTGTATCATCCGATACCTGGGATGTCTCGGCATCCGTAAACCTTTCGATGGAATTCATGGTATTGATTACGAGCATGGAAACGGCTGCGCAGACGATATCCTGCCCGCTGTCTCCGGCTCCTGCATGGTCGAATGTCTTAAAACCAACGCATTCATTTCTCTTGTTTTTATAAATTGTTGTTTTGATCATGACAGATAAGAATTAAGCGTTAATCTTTTCGATCTTAACTGCTGTGTACTGCTGTCTGTGACCATTTTTCTTGTGGTAACCTGATTTTCTCTTATACTTGTAAACGATTACCTTTTTAGCCTTTCCATCGCCGATTACGGATGCTTCTACTGTTGCTCCTTCTACGACTGGTGTTCCGACTTTCATCTCATCACCGCTTACTGCAAGAACCTGGTCAAATGTATAAGTCTGTCCGGCTTCCACACCAAGCTTTTCTACTTTAATGATATCGCCTTCGGCTACTTTGTACTGTTTACCACCTGTTGCTATAATTGCGTACATATGGCACCTCCTATTATCATTACTCGCCAACTATGGTGCCTGCAAATGCAGGTCTTTAACCTCGTTGTGCGGCATACTGGTATATTATATACCGGTGTGCCGCACAAAGTCAAGTGTTTTTATAAAAAATATTAATTT
>JBJENH010000163.1:0-7516 GCA_051880095.1 Bariatricus sp.
CCATATTTTAGCTGAAAATTTTTATAGAAATATCCCAGATTTTCATATCCTACCTGGCGGGATATGTCATCAATGGATATGGTTGTATTTTCAATTAGGTCTTTTGCCCGCTCCAGTCTGAAATGCAGGCGAAGCTGTTGAAATGTCTTTCCTGTTATCTTTTTGATGAGCCGGTTAAAATAATCTTCATTGTAATGAAAGGTATTTTGAAGATCGGCGATCGTCACGTCTTTCAAGTGTTCCTGAATATATTTCACAATATTATCAAATACAATTTTTTCTAACTGCATCTGGTCGTTCTTCTTCAAGAAGAATTGATATTCTTCGCTGAGAGCAGAAAAGAGACGAATGATGGTTCCAACCAGGACATAATAAGAGCCGGGGTCGGTTTTTTGGATTTCCTGAACCAGCGTGAACAGAAGGTCATCAGTAGATGGATACGCCAGAGCCTTCGGGGTAAAGTGCAGATATTTATAGGTATCCTGTTTGTGAAGCAGTAGATCTGTTAAAAAGGATGATACAGGATTATGAGCATTTTTTTCAAATAGATGATGGAAAAAGGTATTTTGCAGGTTAATATAAAGTACAATGCTGTCTCCGTTGTGCAGATAGTCCCAGTGTCTGGAGTTCTGCCCGATCAGGCAGATGTCCCCTTCATGGAAAATAACATCTTCGGATTCAATCTGCTGGTGGAGATTTCCCTTGATTACATAAGCAAGTTCAATGTAAGCGTGCCGATGTTCTTTTGTCTTTAGTCCGTCTGGGAAAGAAGTAATTCCCCATAAAGGCTCCTCGTTTTGAGAAGAATTTACATATGTATATAAAGTGCTGCCATGTATGTACCAAAGAGTAATCATGATGACATTATGAATGTTCATGATGGGATTCTGGGAGATTAAGTCTGAAGAAAGCGACATATCTTCCAGGGAAAGGTAAGGACGGTCGGGAGTGAAAAGGCCGTCGGATAGATAAGATTGTAGCATGGTATCACCTCTTTTGCTTTTTCTAGTACATCGGTTCGTAAATAACTATACTAATAACGCAGAATATTTCGAAACCGATGTACTAGTATTATAACACTTCTGGTCGGATGCGGTAAGTGCTTTTTAGAGCATAAGGTCTGTGGTAATTGTGGAAAATTCTGTGAAATAGTAAAAATAGAACTAATGAAACGTGAAATGACGTTAAAACAAGAAAGGAAGGAAGATGAGAATGAAAAAACAAAGGAGAAAAATGCAGAAATGGAGGGGACTTGCCACGATTACAAGTGCATTGTTTACAGTGATTTTGTGTATCACAGTGCTTGCAAGTTCGTTTACCAGAGAAATCAACAGTTTTATGGGGATTCAGTCGGCGGAAATAATCAATAAGAATGGACAATCGGTAGATGATGAAGAATTGCAACGCTACAAAAGTGAATATGATTCAATTGATGAGATGTTATTGGCGAAAAGTGAATTATGCGAAGAGATCACAGATGAAGGAATTGTGCTTTTGAAAAATAGTGGAAGCCTTCCTTTGAAAGATGTAAAAAAGATTACCTGTCTTGGCAGAGGTACAACAGATCTGATGTATGCTGGAGCGTCAGGAGCAGGAATTATCGGTAATGTGGGGACGAGCATTAATGCAACACTAAAACAGGGATTAGAGAAAGCAGGATTTGAAGTTAATCCAAAGATGTGGGATTTTTATTCTGAAAGTGAGTATGCGAGTTCTTATGGAGGCTCGGGAGAAGGTGGGAGCTTCTGTACTGGTGAGGTTCCGGTAGAAGAGTATCCGGAGGAGAAAGGATATGAAGAATACTCCGATGCCTGTATCGTACTGTTTACCAGAAATGCAGGGGAGAGTAATGATGCTCCTATTGGAGAATATGAAGATGGAGAAGTATTTTACCGGTTAAATGACATTGAAAAAGGGGTACTGGAAGAGGCAAAGAGTAATTTTGACACAGTTGTTGTGATCATTAATTCTCCGTCAGCAGTGGAGGTAGAAGAATTAAAACAGGATGAAGAGATTGATGCACTGCTGACAGTAGGTGGACTGGGAATGAATGGAGCTTATTCCATCGGCAAAGTGCTAAATGGAGAAGTGAATCCATCCGGACATCTGGTGGATACCTGGGCGGTAAATTCTTTGTCCAGCCCGGCAATTCAGAATCAGGGGGATTTTACGTATACTAATGCGGATGAAATCACAAAAGAATCCAATAATGGGGCGTCTGAAAGTAATACCAAGTATCTCGTTCAGGCAGAAGGAATCTATATTGGTTATAAATATTATGAAACAAGATATGAGGACTGCGTTTTAAATCAGGGAAATGCATCAGGAAGTGCCGGTGTGTCTGCATCTGAAGGCAAGTGGAGTTATGCAGAAGAAGTTTCCTATAGTTTTGGATATGGAATGTCTTATACAGAATTTACGCAGGAAGTTCAGTCAATTCAGGTGGAAGATGATGTAGTTAAGGCAGCGGTAAAAGTAACGAATATTGGAGATGTGGCTGGAAAAGCGGTCGTCCAGCTTTATGCGCAGAGCCCATATACGGATTATGATAAAACTAATAAAGTGGAAAAATCGGCTGTACAGCTTATTAATTTTGGAAAAACAGCATTGCTTCAGCCTGGGGAGACCGAAGAAGTAACGGTGAAGATGGATTTATATAATATTTGCAGTTATGATGAAAATCAGGCAGAAACATGGATCCTGGAAGATGGAGATTACTATTTTGCTATCGGAGAAAGTGCGCATGATGCTTTGAACAACATTCTGGCGGCAAAAGGCAGGACCATTGCGGATGGCATGGATTATGACGGAGATGAAACAAAGGTTTATCACTGGGAGAATGAAGAATTCCGAAAGTTTGATGATCCTGAGTTCAGTGAAGATGGATTTGCGACTTTAGATGGTTATACACACGTTGATACGGATGCAAAAGTTACGAATCAGTTGGAGTGTGCAGATCTGAATACCTGGATTGAGGATGGAGTAACCTATCTGTCACGTTCTGACTGGGAAAACACCTGGCCGGAGCCATATGCAGAGCTGACGGCAACGGAAGAGATGAAGGAACATCTGCTTGCACGAATTTATGAGCCCGGAGATGAGGATACCAGCGAGATTATCACAGATGCGGATACGGATTATCAGATCTCTATGATGATCGGAAAGGATTATGATGATCCAGACTGGGATCTGATTCTGAATCAAATGAGTATGGAAGAGATGATGTCTCTGGTTGGCAAGGATTTCAGTGCAACTGAGCCAATTCCGAGTATTGGATATCCGGGAGCGATTGAGAATGACGGGCCAAGCGGTCCGGTAACGAATTACGCTACTAAATATAACACGGGTGAGACTATTTTCGAAGGAATTGAGGATTACAGTACAGTGAATCCGAGAATGTATCCGTCAGAGTGTGTGCTGGCATCGACTTATAATCAGGAACTTTCCTATGAGATGGGTGAAATGTTCGGAGAGGATGCGCTTTACACCGGGCAAAATGCGATCTGGACACCGGGAGCAAATCTGCATAGAACGCCGTATTCAGGACGAAACTTTGAGTATTATTCAGAAGATAGCATGGCGACTTATGTCATGGGAGCACAGCAGGTAGCAGGAATCCAGTCTAAAGGTGCTGTTGCGGCTCCAAAGCATTTTGCATTTAATGATTATGAAACTAACCGTTTCGGACTTTCCACTTTCATGACGGAACAGACAGCAAGAGAAAACGCACTTCGTGGATTTGAGGGACTGGTTTCTGTAGGAAGGTGCCATAATCTTATGACCACGCTTTCAAGAATCGGATGTGACTGGGTAGGAATGAACAGTGAACTTCAGAATAATATCCTCAGGGATGAATGGGGATTTGACGGATATACAGTGACAGATAATGCGATTAAGCCGTATATGTATGGATATGCAGTAACATATGGAACGGACAAATTCCTGGTATTTATTCCGGGAAGATATGAAGAACAGCTTTCAGAAAAAGTCGTTTCTAAAGATGCAAAATTATTAAGCGCTCTCAGAGAATCCTGTCATAGAATTCTGTATGTGAATGTAAACAGCAAGCTGATGAATGGTGTGTCAAATGATGTGGATGTCAAAGACATTACTCCGGGATGGAAGATGGCATTGATCATCATCGAAGCAATACTGGCATTATTGACGATTATAAATCTGATTTTCTTCGTAAGATCAAAGAGCAGATACAATAAGGCGAAGGAGGAGAATAAAAATGAGTAAGATCATGAGTTGTTTAAAACAGAAAAGAGCGGGTTTTTACTTTGCGTTTCTGACATTGATTATTACACTGGTCAGTTTTCTAAACTATATGGGTGCAGGAAATGACAGTTACGGGTATGATAGCATCGTTATTGTTCTGTATGTAGCAGCAATCGTGGTTACGGTGGTATTCATGATAAAAGATTTTGGAGATATCGGTGCATTTTTGACGGGAATTTTATATGCAGCAGTATTTGGGATGTTTATCAAAGAGAGATTTGTTTACTTTGTGACAGGATTATTTGGAATCTCTCAGGATGGAATTAATCCTTCTATGATTCTTGCAATGCTCTTAATGGTACTGGCAGGGGTTATAAATGTACTTGGTGCATTTTTCGCAAGGGAAAAATGTGAATAAAGATAGGTAAATGTGTATGGAAAAAATAGATTTCAATCAGGGATGGCTGTGCTTCCAGACCGGAAAACGCAAGGAAGCCGTTGCAGTTACACTACCACATGATGCAATGTTGTGGGATACAAAAAGCGAAGACAGCCCGGGTGGAGTGAATACCGGATGGTATGATGCAAAAGATTATACATATGAAAAGGCATTCCATGCTCCAGAAGAGTGGATGGGAAGAAAGATTCTGGCAGAGTTTGAAGGTGTATATCGGGAAGCATCTGTATATATTAATGAAAAACCGGCAGTACATCACAGCTATGGATATACCGGCTTTTATGCAGATCTGACGGAGAATCTGCGAATTGGGGAAGAAAATGTAATCAGAGTAGATGCTGTCAATCAGGACCAGCCAAACAGCCGGTGGTATTCCGGGACGGGAATTTTCCGTCCCGTCTGGCTACACATTCTGCCCCAGGAACATGTCATAATAGATAGTATCCGGATCACGACACTGGACTGGAAGAAACCGAAAATTAAAGTAGAAGCGAAGACCAATGCTTCCGGAGAAGTGAAGGTTGAGATTCTGGATGAACAGATAATGGCAGGAAAAGAGATTCAAAGTAATCCCTGTTTTTCTGTGGAAATAGAACTTTCCGGGGCAGAAGTATGGGAACCGGCGCATCCCAAACTTTATACTTGTCGGATTACTTTTGGAGAAGATGTGCGGGAAGAGAGGTTTGGAATCCGCATGATCTCCTGCAGCCCGGAGAAAGGATTCTGTATCAATGAAAAACGGGTGATTCTGAAGGGCGCATGTATTCATCATGATAATGGAATTCTGGGGGCATGTGCTTATGAATTCGCAGAATATCGGAAAATTCGTCTGTTGAAGGAAGGCGGATATAATGCCATTCGTTCCGCGCATAATCCATGTTCCAAGGCATTGCTTCGGGCTTGTGACGAGCTGGGAATGCTGGTGGTTGATGAGTATGCAGATATGTGGTACATACACAAAACACAGTTTGATTATGCGTCAAAAGTAGAAGAAAATTATGCAGAAGACTTAAAGGCGATGGTTGATAAAGACTATAATCATCCTTCCGTGATCATGTACTCTACCGGAAATGAAGTCTCTGAGACGGCACAGAAGCGTGGAATAGAGCTTTGTGGCAAGATGACGAAACGGTTTCATGAACTGGATTCGACCCGCCCGGTAACCTGTGGAGTAAATATCTTTTTTAATTTCTTAAGCTCTATGGGACTAGGCGTATATAGTGATAAAAAAGCAGAAAAAGAGGCAAAGGGTGGAAAGAGGAAAGCTGTCGGAAGTGAGTTCTTCAACAATCTGGCGGGATTTTTCGGTTCCGGTTTTATGAAATTCGGAGCAACGCTTTATCCGTGTGATCTGAAAACAAAGGATGCTTTTGCGAATATGGATGTGGCAGGATATAATTACGGAATCCGCAGATACCGGCATGATTTGAAGAAATATCCGGAACGGCTGATCCTGGGAAGTGAGACCTTCTGTTCCGATGTTTGTAAGTTTCTGGAGCTGGCGGAGAAAGAGCAAAGAATCCTTGGGGATTTTGTATGGGCAGGCATGGATTACCTGGGTGAAACGGGGATCGGTGCACAGGAGTATAAGGAGTACGCCCCACGTTTTGATCATGGATATGGATGGTTGACGGCAGGAGCCGGAAGATATGACCTTACCGGGAAACCGCTGGCAGAGCTGAAATATACAAAAGTGGCATTGGGGATGGAGAAGATTGGAATCGGAGTAATACCGGTGAATCATACAAAGGAAAAGCATTCTCCGTCAGCCTGGCGTATGACCAATGCAGTGGAAAGCTGGTCATGGAATGGATGTAGTGGCGAAGATGCAAAGGTTGAAGTGTATGCACGAGCAGATCATGTATCACTGTACATAAATGGAAAATGTGTTGGAACAAAAAAATCAAGAAAAAACTGTCGGGTGATTTTTAATGTGAAGTATCAGGACGGTGAAGTGACAGCTGTGGCATATGACAGAAATGAGTGTATTATTGCCGAAACATCTCTGGTAACGGCAGGGGAAGAAACAAAACTTCTGCTGGAGCCGGAGCAGCCAGTGATAAATCGACAGACAGACCTCTGCTATGTGCGTCTGAGATATACGGATCAGAAAGGAATTTTAAAGCCACTGATACGCGGAGATATACACGTGACGGTAGAAGGAGGCGAACTTTTGGGACTGGGCAGTGCCTGCCCGTATTATCCAAAAGGATATTTGGACAGTACGGCGGATACTTATTACGGGGAAGCCCTAGCTGTGATTCGGCCCTCAGACGCAACTTCAATTACTGTAAAAGCAGTCAGTGAATATGGTGAAGCCGTAGCTGAGATTCCGGTGGAAGGATAAGGAGAAATCTATGAGTAAAATAAAAAACTGGTGGAAGTCAAACTGGGAATCATTTCAATCGGTGCATCCTAAGGCAGCTAAATGGCTCTATCAGATATTCTATTTCTGGGTGTTCAGTATGAGCGTAACGGTTTTTCAGTATTTAATGTTTACGTTCCTACCTTATTTATTTGGAATAAAGCTTGCAGGGACAGAATTTATGTGGCCACAGATCCCAGTTCATATTCTTGAATATGATTTTAAATGGAATATTCTTGGATATGAAGTAGCGAGAAATGCTGCTGGGGAGGTCATCATTGGCGGCGGACTGGGATATTTCCTAAGTTATGAATTGGGAACTTTTCTGGCGCAATGTATTAATTTCCCGCTGCAGAGAAACATAACATTTAAAAGCCATGGAAAAATCTCCTGGCAGATGCTGTGGTATTTTATCGCATGGGTTTTGATCTCGCTTTTTTGTAATGCGATCAATGGATTATGGATGCCGATTG
>JBJENH010000164.1:0-4753 GCA_051880095.1 Bariatricus sp.
GCATGTATGCCGCTCTTTGAAGCGATGGGAACGAATATCAATTATCAGGGTGAAGCGGGCTGTGGACAGCACGCGAAGCTTGCCAATCAGATCATGATCGCTGGAACCCTTACAGGAGTCTGCGAGGCGCTGAGCTATGCGAAAGCAAAGGGTCTGGACATGACGACGTTGTTAAAATCGGTTTCTACAGGCGCAGCAGGCAGTAAACAGCTTGATACATTCGGACCGAAGATCCTGGAGGAGGACTATGCGCCGGGATTCTTTATGAAGCATTTTATCAAAGACATGAAGCTTGCTCTGGTGGAGGCGAATATGAGTGGTCTCAGTCTGGAGATGCTCAGTCTTGTTCTTGCAAATTATGAGGAACTTGAGGCAGAAGGGCTGGGAGATCTCGGAACCCAGGCACTGATGAAGTACTACGAGGTACAAGAGGAGGAATAAGCATGAAGCTTACGGTGTTAGGGACCGGAAATGCAGCGGTGACGGAATATTTTAACACCTGTTTCGTATTGTCGGATGAACACAGGCATTTTCTGGTGGACGGCGGCGGAGGAAATCATATTTTAAAAGCGCTCAAAGATGCGCAGGTACCGCTGGAAGAAATACACGATATTTTCCTCACCCATGAACATCTCGACCATATTGTGGGCGTCATCTGGATGATCCGGATGATCGGAGAGAAGATGAATAAAGGAAAATATGAAGGTGATCTCAGAATCTACTGCCATTCCGAGCTGGTAAAAAAAGTCGTGACGATCGCTGAACTTACGATTCAGAAGAAAGTGACGAAGCACATCGGGGAACGCATTCAGATGATTTCTCTGGAAGACGGAGACCAGAAGACGATCATGGACTGCCCAGTCACGTTCTTTAACATCCAGTCTACGAAAGCAAAGCAGTACGGCTTCTCTATGATCCTTCCTGACGGCATCAAATTATCCTGCTGTGGAGATGAGCCCTATAACGCATGCGAATACGAGTATGTGAAGGGCAGCGACTGGCTCATGCATGAGGCGTTCTGCCTGTACAGTGAGGCTGATAAGTACAAACCTTACGAGAAACATCACAGCACCGTGAAAGATGCCTGCGAACTGGCCGAACAGCTGGGCGTGGCGAACCTGATTCTGTATCATACCGAGGAAGAACACCTGAAGAACAGAAAAGAATTGTATACAGCCGAAGGAAAAGAGTATTTTCATGGGAATCTGTATGTTCCTGAGGATATGGAATGGTTTGAAATTTAGAACAAAACTGCTTGACAAAACAGAACGTATGTACTATTATTGTTTTACAGCAAACATCTGTTCGATAAAGTCGAAATTCCGAATGTAAACTTTGATGAGAAAATTCAGTAAAGATAAAAGATAAAGGAGTAAATGATTTATGGCAGTAATGAGTGATGAGAATAAAAAGAAAGCGTTGGATGCAGCGATTGCGAAGCTGGAGAAGGATTTTGGAAAAGGGACCGTAATGAAGCTGGGCGATCCGGCTGCGCAGGTTCAGGTGGAGACTGTACCGACGGGATCTTTGAGTCTTGATATCGCGCTTGGAATGGGTGGTGTTCCGAAGGGACGTATCGTGGAGATCTACGGACCGGAGTCCAGTGGTAAGACAACGGTTGCGCTGCATATGATCTCTGAAGTCCAGAAGCGCGGTGGTATTGCGGGATTTATCGATGCGGAGCACGCGCTGGATCCTGTGTATGCGAAGAATATCGGTGTGGATATCGATGAATTATATATTTCCCAGCCGGACAGCGGAGATCAGGCATTGGAGATCACGGAGACGATGGTGCGTTCCGGAGCAATCGACATCATTGTTGTGGACTCCGTAGCAGCTCTTGTGCCGAGGCAGGAGATCGAAGGGGATATGGGAGACAGCCATGTGGGTCTGCAGGCTCGTCTGATGTCCCAGGCACTCAGAAAGCTGACACCGGTTATCAGCAAGTCGAACTGTGTGGTGATCTTCATCAATCAGCTTCGCGAGAAGGTCGGCGTCATGTTCGGTAATCCGGAGACCACTACCGGAGGAAGAGCGCTGAAGTTCTATGCTTCTGTGCGTATGGATGTGAGAAGGGTTGAGACTCTGAAGCAGGGTGGTGAGATGGTAGGAAACCGTGTCCGTGTCAAGATCGTGAAGAACAAGATTGCTCCGCCGTTCAAGGAAGCAGAGTTTGATATTATGTTCGGAAAAGGAATCTCCAGAGAAGGGGATATTCTTGATCTTGCCGCCAACGTGGATGTGATCAATAAGAGTGGTGCATGGTATGCATATAACGGCGAGAAGATCGGACAGGGCAGGGAAAATGCAAAGATCTATCTTGCTTCTCATCCGGAGATCATGGAAGAAGTGGAAGAGAAGGTAAGGGAACATTACGGACTCGGCGAAGGCAGCCCGGAACCGAAGGAAGACTGATTCGGCAGGTGAGAATGCATGATAATTACGGAAATTGAACCGGTCACAAAGACAAAATTCCGGCTTTATATGGATGGAGAGTATGTATGTATGCTCTATAAGACGGATCTGAAGAGCTTTGGTATTGAGAAAGATTCCGAGATTACAGATGAGACCTGGAGAAGACTGAAAGAGGAAGTCCTTCTGAAACGTGCAAAGCTGAGAGCGATGCATCTTCTCACAGACATGGCGAGAACAGAGGAACAGCTCAGGCAGAAACTCAGACAGAACGGATATCCGGAGGATGTTGCGGAAGCGGCGATCGAATATGTGAAGTCTTTCGGATACATAAACGACGAGAATTATGTCCGGAATTTCATTGAGAGCAGGAAGGGCAAGAAGAGCCGCAGGGAGATCGAGGCGCTGCTTGCACAGAAGAATGTGTCCGGAGAACTTGTCGACAAGGTCTTTGAAGAGGTTTATGAAGAGCATTCGGATCAGGTTGCAATTCGTGAGATCATGCGGAAAAAACACTGGAATCCGGAAGAGATGGACCATGTCAGCGTACAGAAAGCATATGCCAGTCTGGCCCGCAAAGGCTTTAGTTATGCGGATATAAAAAAGGCGTTTGAGCCCTAATCGTCAAGTGATACAAGTTTTGGCACGGAATGCTTGACATATTTGTGAAAACAGTATAGAATTTAAGTGTTGTAATTGTACAATGAAAACTAAATAAGGAGGTGCTCCTGTGCCAATAATGAGTATAATTATTGCTGTGGTTGTCACACTTATTGTGGCGGTGCCGATTACTTATTTTGCTACCGTGTCCAAGTTAAAAAGTGACGCGGATTCTAAAATCGGAAATGCTGATACGAAGGCAAGAGAAATCATAGATGATGCATTGAAGACGGCAGAAGCAAAAAAGAAGGAAGCTCTCTTGGAAGTAAAAGAGGAATCAATCAGAACGAAGAACGAACTCGAGAAAGAAACCAAAGAACGTCGGGCAGAGTTACAGCGTTATGAGAAGAGAGTCCTTTCCAAAGAGGAATCCGTTGACAAGCGTTCGGAAGCGATGGAACGCAGGGAAGCGGCATTTACTTCGAGAGAAGAAGCAATTAAGCAGCGCGAAGCAAAGGTAGAAGAACTTAGCAAACAAAGAGTACAGGAACTAGAAAGAATCTCAGGACTTACCTCCGAACAGGCAAAAGAATATCTGTTGAAAACTGTTGAAGATGATGTGAAACATGACACTGCGAAAATGATCAAAGAGCTGGAGAATCAGGCGAAAGAAGAAGCTGATAAGAAGGCTAAGGAATGCGTCGTTACGGCGATTCAGAGATGCGCCGCAGATCATGTCGCTGAGACTACAATTTCTGTAGTACAGCTTCCGAGTGATGAGATGAAGGGAAGAATTATCGGACGTGAAGGACGGAATATCCGTACCCTTGAAACCTTGACCGGCGTTGAGTTGATTATTGACGATACTCCGGAAGCGGTTGTTTTATCCGGATTTGACCCGATTCGCAGGGAAGTGGCAAGAATTGCTCTGGAACGTCTGATCGTTGACGGACGTATTCATCCGGCAAGAATTGAGGAAATGGTAGAAAAAGCGCAAAAAGAAGTGGATACAATGATCCGCGAAGAAGGTGAAGCAGCAGCGCTGGAAGTTGGTGTACATGGTATTCATCCGGAACTGATTCGTCTTCTCGGACGAATGAAGTTCAGAACAAGCTATGGACAGAATGCACTCAAGCATTCTATTGAAGTAGCACAACTTTCCGGACTTCTCGCAGGCGAGATCGGACTGGATGTCCGCGTGGCTAAGAGAGCCGGACTTTTACATGACATTGGTAAATCAATTGATCATGATGTAGAGGGCTCACACATTCAGATTGGTGTTGATTTATGTAGAAAGTATAAAGAATCAGCTACAATTATCAATGCAGTAGAAGCGCATCACGGTGATGTAGAACCGGAGACTCTGATTGCTTGTATCGTTCAGGCGGCAGACACGATTTCTGCGGCAAGACCGGGTGCAAGAAGAGAAACATTGGAAACATATACAAACAGATTAAAACAGTTAGAAGATATCACGAACCAGTTTAAGGGCGTTGATAAATCTTTTGCAATTCAAGCAGGTAGAGAGATTCGTGTAATGGTAGTTCCAGAACAAGTATCTGATGACGATATGGTATTGCTGGCAAGAGATATTTCAAAACAGATTGAATTCGAATTGGAATATCCAGGACAGATAAAAGTAAACGTAATTCGCGAATCAAGAGTTACGGATTACGCAAAATAAGCAGGAAATAACAGCTATTCAGAAGGGGGTACCTTCAGGATAGCTGTTTTTTGCTAT
>JBJENH010000164.1:4853-7351 GCA_051880095.1 Bariatricus sp.
ATAAAGTTAGAAAAGAGGAATGGACAATATGGAAAAAGAAATGACCAGAGTGAAGCGTGTTCGCATGTATCAGGGTGCGATCGTAGATGTTTATCGTGACTATATGCAATTTTCCAATGGGAATACAGAAGAGTGGGATTATATTCATCATCGGGGAGCTGCTGCAGTCGTTCCTGTTATGGATGACGGCCGTATTATTATGGTTCGTCAGTATCGGAATGCGTTGGAGAGGTTTACTTTGGAGATTCCGGCCGGTGCGCTGGATGATCCGGATGAGCCGGGACTTAACTGTTCGGCAAGAGAGCTGGAGGAGGAGACGGGATACCGGTCAGAAAATCTGGAATGGCTGATTACATTAAGAACAACGGTCGCGTTTTGTAATGAGCGTATCGAAGTGTATGTGGCTAAAAATCTGGTGCCGTCAAAGCAACATCTGGATCCGAATGAATTTGTTAATGTAGAATTACATACGGTAGATGAGCTGAAGCAGATGATTTTTGCCGGTGAGATTGAAGACTCCAAAACAGTGGCATCTATTCTGGCATATGATGCAAAGTATAATCGAAAATAAGTGGATAAAGTGTGAATCAGCAGGTGGTCTCCGACATATAATGGAATATCTTGAAAAAAGGAGGCCATGGGAGTGCAGCTTCATCAAAGTAAGCAGCAGCTTGTGATGGTATTCGTAGCAGGGTTTCTTTTGGGAATCGTGTATGCGAACCTTGCTGCGGAAAGTTTCAGTACGGTGACGGGAGTGTTTCATGAATCTTTTTTCAGTCAGTATGTACAGTCGGAGGTGGAAGTGGGAGAGTATTTTCCCTATTTGTTACGGTACAGAATGCTGCCCGCTGTCCTTCTTGGAATTGTAGGAAGTACGAAGTTTAAGAAGCCTGCGGCGATCACAGCATTGCTCTGGACAGGCTTTTCGGGCGGAATTGTAGCTGCTGTGTCAGTACTGCGCCTAGGCGCACGGGGAATGATTTTATGTGCTGCCGGAATGATTCCGCAGTTTCTTTTTTACGGGCTGGCTTATGCGGTGATTTTGTGGTATCTGTATCGTTATCCACAGTCAGAATGGAATGCGGGAAAGACGGGATTTGTGGTGATCATGATCTTGGCGGGAATGATAACGGAAGCATATTTGAATCCCGCGATCGTAAAATGGGTTCTGAAGCTGATCTGGTGAAAAGAGTCTGGCTTGGCTGGTCAGACTCTTTTGATGTTGACGGATTCTGTCCGTCGGCTATAATGGGCAAGCCCGTAAAGACAAAGTGCGGATATGAGAAACTGACTGGCAAGGAGTCCGTGAAGATATGCCAGGATCCCATAAACCGGGATCAGGAAATACACACTGCAGATTCGCATCAAAAGTCCTGCTGTATTGGCAAGAAAGGTGAAGGATGTTTTGCCGAGACCATTTAAAATACTGATCAGCGCCGTATTGGTATATAAGAACGGGCAGATGAATGCCAGTGTCATGATGAAATCTCCGGCCTCACTATTGTGAAAAATCAGATTTCCCACTACATTTCCGAGAAGAAAGAAAGATGCCATACAGAGAAAACCAAGTGAAAAACAGCAGAAGATAACCTGACGTATCAGCTTGGGCAGGCTTTCTCTGGAATCGGAAACCTGGATCTCCGCGACAGTCGGAAGTAACATGGTGGAGACGGAGTTTGTGATCGCGGAGGGGAACAGGATACAGGGAAGTGCCATGCCGGTCAATACTCCGTATGTACTTAAGGATTCGGATAAAGTCATTCCGTACATCTGAAGGCGCAGAGGGATCAGAATCGCCTCCGCACTCTGCAGAAGATTGAGCAATACCCTATTTGCCGTCAGGGGTACAGACAGGTGAAGCAATTCCCGTACCGGCGTAAGAAAATCCAGAAATTTTCCGGAAGGAGTGAATAGGGTTTCTCGCAGCATAATAATACTGTAAACTGCAGAGGCTAATTCGCCGCAGACCAAACCCAGCACAGCGACGGTGACGGGGATCCCCATAGAAAGATGCAGGCCGATCTGACAGAAAAAACCGACAGAAAGTACCCGGATCATTTGTTCCAGAAGCTGGGACACGGCTGGAACTTCTGTCTTTTTCATCCCGAGATAATATCCGCATATACAGCTGTGGATTGCGGCAAAAGGACATGCAAGAGACATGGCGGTAAGCAACTCCGTGCATCTTTGCTCCTGCAAAATGAATGCTGCGATCTGTCCTGCGCAGTTCTGGACGATGATTACTGCGGCAATTGAGAGAATGATACTGAGAAATAGTGCGGCTTTCAGGGCATTTATGCAGGTTTTCTCCCGGTTCATCGCTTTGTATTTTGCCACGATGCGGGAAAGTGCGACCTGAATGCCTGCTGAGGTGAGGGAGAAGCAAAGCGCGTAAACCGGAAAAATGAGCTGATACAGGCCTACTCCTTCGGCCTGAAAGGTCCGGCTCAGGAAAATTCTGTAAAAGAATCCGATCACTCTTGTGAGCAATCCGGTGA
>JBJENH010000165.1:0-7340 GCA_051880095.1 Bariatricus sp.
AGAAAATCTATGTAAGAAGCTCTTGTGTTGGTAGCACAGGGGCTTTTTACTTTATTTAAGTCTTAGTTCAATCAATTCTTTGGGGTATCCTGTGCAGCAGCAGAATTGCTCCATCGTTCTTCCAGCATAATCCCGAAGCATATCATCTGTGATAAGCAAATAGGCTGCAAATTGATTTGCTTCTCTTTCTATTCCACTGGTCAAAAGAAGCGTGTGGCTTTTCATAAAAGTACAATTTTCTTTCACATGCAAAATAGCGTGCCCCAGTTCATGGGCCATAACAACCCGAGAAAAGTTTTCATCTAAATCAGAATTAATATAGATACATCGGTGGCGCTTCAAATATTTATAATATCCGGCTATTCTTCCAAGAGGGCATGAATATACCTCAATATTTAAATATTTTGCAATCCTAAATGGGTCATTTGTGCCGTATATTCTGGTATAGTAGCGGACG
Source organism: Bariatricus sp. (assembly GCA_051880095.1). Classification (GTDB taxonomy): domain Bacteria; phylum Bacillota; class Clostridia; order Lachnospirales; family Lachnospiraceae; genus Allocoprococcus. The sequence continues at coordinate 458 of JBJENH010000165.1, forward strand.
AATCTTCTGATTTTACTATTCAATCCAATCACCTACTTCTTGTTTTTGTGAGGGTTGTATTTCTCCTTGTTCACAATTTTTAAATGCCGCAGGCTCATTCCTATGGCATCACGTAATAATTCTAAAGATTCTTTGTCGACTTCCTCTCCGTTGTAGCAAAGAGGCCCGTCTTCACCATTTTCGATTTTCTCCATAATATTGTTCAGGTCTTTGGCAATATCGCGCTCATCACGGGCGGTCAGTTCAGGAGATTTCTCTTTTGATTCTTCTTTACCCGTCATAAGGTAATCCACGGTGACTCCGAGAAAGTCCGCAATTTTCCGAAGCTTATCTATGCTTGGTTTATTTTTATTAAATTTGCTTATAGAGCTTCGTGCGAATCCTAATTCCTGTTCCAATTTGTTGATGGAATAACCTTGTGATTTAGATATGTCTCGAATCTGTTCATATAATCCCATAATCATACCTCAAAATTTTGCGCAATTAATACTTGACATACGCAAAATCTTGTGTATAATATAATTATGACTTACGCAAGATTTTACGAAGTTCAAAGATTGACTGGCGTAATATTTAATTTAGTTGGTGGTACTTCTAATTTTAGAATATTTTACGCAAAAAGTCAATAGAAACATCTCAAAATCTTGCGCAATCATCTTTGAATTTCCCGAAAAAAAGATAAGCCTGAACCGCACTGCTGATTCAAGCCTATCAAATCCAATTTGGAACTATGAATCTACTGCAACCCCGGTACACTTGGTACACTGCGAATACTCATGATTATTCGCGGACAGGGCTAATGGCCAAAGTCAGTGCGACGCCTACAGTAGTTGCGCCACTTAAACAGTTTGGTTCTGTTACAACCCATCGCTGGCGCATACGCATACATAGTGGACTACCTATGTGTGTTTCTCATAGTACAGGCTGGTAGCATTACGGAAAGAATTATCTTCTTCACAGTGCATCCCTCCTTTACGATTTGGAATAACCTAGGCTGTATTTTCAGGATAGCGCTGTGACGGGAAATTTTCAATGATTTTCGCAATATTTTCTAAAACAGTAGGAGGTGAGTATTTGCTTTACGATAACGTAAAAACCCTGTGCAAGGAAAGGGGCATTACAATTTTGAAGCTGGAAGAAGATCTTGGCTTTCCGCGTAGCTATATTTGTAAGTGGAATGAAAATGAGCCGGGAATTCGAAAGGTTAAGAAGGTGGCGGATTATTTGGGTGTACCAATTGAGAAACTGCTGGAAGACGAAACAAAGTAGGAGGAGGTGAAAAATGAAACCGGCATATTCAAGGCCTCGGTCTGAAAACGTCCGGGCGATTATTGCGGAAATAAAATCCCGTAAGGGAATGACTGATGAAGATATAGCAAAATTGCTTGGTATATCGGTTTCATCGTTCAGACATAAAAAAGCCAGTCCGGGGAGGTTCCGGCTGGAAGATATTTGGTTGTTTGTTCAACTGTCTGGAGCTGACGAAGCTCAAAAGGCAGGAATTTTATAAGAGGAGGGGAAAGAAAATGATTGAAGGTCTTACAGGCCGCGTTAAGTGGTTCGATCAGAAGAGAGGATACGGCTTCATCTTATCAGATGATGGTCATGAATACTTCTTTCATTACTCAGGGATCATGAAAGATGGTTTCAAAACTATCGAAGATGGAGCCAAGGTATTGTTTGACATTACCAACGCAAGCAAGGGGTGGCAGGCATTCAATATTTTGGAAGTGGGGTGATGATGTATGGATGAAATCTGGCGGGAAAAGTACCGGGAACTCCGGCGGCAAAAACGGAATGATGAGCTGATGATCTACATCAGCTGGGCAATCACATTCATGATGACGATCGCCTTCATTCTGGCAGCCTATTAAAAAAACAGCGCCGAGGAAGCGGCAACTTCACACCGGCGCATGAAAAATAACACACTTAGATCATACCACAAGAAGGAGGAAGATGCAAATGGATGATACGAGGATTCTTCTGAGTAAAGAAGAATACCAGTCGCTGATGGAAGCGAAAATAAAACTGGACGGGCTGGCAAGATGCTTTCAAAAAGAGGACTGTGTTTTGCGTGATGATTTTGAAATCATTACAGGGTTTGAATTTGCCCCGAAGGAGGATGCATCATTCAGTATGTAGGAATCGGGCCCAGAGAGGGCATTGTGGTGCCGGAAGAAGATGCATTTGAATATGCACTTGCGGCCATGAGATTAGAACCGGAAAAAGATAAGCGAGAATTTACCGAATGGTTTTTCTCTGAAAATTATATAAAGGAAGAGGAGTGATGATATGGCAAATGAGTTACAGGCACAGCCTCAGAACCGCGATATTGCGGCATATATGGCTGATGTAGCGACAAAAAATTATATTGCCAAGGCGGTCGGAGAATCCAATGCCCAGACCTTTGTTTCAAGCATTATCTCGGCCGTTCAGGCCACTCCCGCATTGAAACAGTGTACGAATAGTTCTATCGTTTCTGCTGCTTTGCTGGGAAATTCATTAAATTTATCACCATCACCGCAGATGGGATTTTATTACATGGTTCCGTATGATAATAAGAACCTTGGCGTAAAAGAAGCTCAGTTTCAGATGGGGTTAATCTTTTAGGCTCCATTAAAATCGTGTGAACCCTATTACTCAGGGGTGTGCGGATAAATTCCGTGCTAACGGTGAAACCCTTCTTAAAATGGGCAATACCGTGCTATGCAACGTGGACAGGTATAGTAAATTGATAGGAATTTATAAAATCACAAACAAAATAAACGGGAATGAATATATTGGCAAGTCAGTAGATATCGAAAGGCGTTGGGGAGAACATAAGACGCCAAAAGCGAATGGGAACGATAGGTTACACAAAGAGATGCAGTCCATTGGGACGGATAACTTTGAATTTGAAATCCTGGAGGAGTGCTTACCAGAAGAATTGAGCCTCAAAGAATTGCAGTATATTAAATCTCTCAATCCGTTTTATAACACTGTTGGCAAACGTGTGTCAGATGAAACACGTGCGAAGATTTCAGTAAGTGCTAAAAAATGGTGGAAAAGTCTACCAGAGGAAAAGAAGGATCACATCATTGCTGGGAATCTGACAGGGCCTCACAAAGGCCATGCTGTTTCGCTAGAGACAAGAAAAAAGATAAGCCAGAAAGTTTCGGAAAAACAAAAGCAAAAGGTTAGATGCCTGGAGACTGGAGAAATATTTGAATCCATATCGGCATTTGAGACCAATGTAGGGGCGTGTACCGGGACTTGCGCAGCGTTTTGGAAGGGGAAAATAAAAACCGTAAAAGGATACCACGTTGAGAAGTGTAGAGACTAGCCGTGATGAATGTAGCGGCGTAAGGTGGATGATGAGTTGCCACTTGAAGCGCACGACACGAAAGTGAAGAGATAGTCCGCTCCGCCATGATGATAAAATGGCGGGTAAGTGATAAAGGATATATACAGCTGGCAAACAGGAGTGGGCAGTACAGACGCCTTAATGTGGTAGAGGTAAAGGAAGGCGAGCTTATTTCTTACAATCCGTTTGATGAAGAAATCAAGCTTAAGCTGATCGAAGATTATGAAACCCGTAAGAACGCAAAGACCATCGGTTATTACGCAATGATGGAGCTGGTGAACGGTTTCAAAAAATCTATTTACTGGTCAAGAGATGAAATGGAAGATCATGCAAGAACGTATTCGGCTGGATACCGCAGCGATCTGAAGTACGGCAAGAAGAACACCTTCTGGTCAAAAAACTTCCGCGATATGGCATATAAAACAATGCTCAGGCAGCTGATTAGCAAGTGGGGGCCAATGAGTACAGATATGCAGATGGCGACGGTCAATGATATGGCGGTTATTCGGGATAGTGGGGAGCCTGATTATGTGGACAATCAGGAAGATGTTATTGATACACCAAACCCATTGTTCCAGGAAGTTCCGGTTGAAGCGGATAAAGGCGAAGTGAAGGGAGCGAATAAGCAGTGAATGAGATAAAAATTTCTGTTACCAGTAACCTGGGAACGATTACTACCAATTTTGAAGAAGCGAAGGAACTTCTGCGGCAGCAAGTCGAAGTGTACAAAAACATCGTGTACACAGATGACAATATCAAGGATGCGAAAAAGGATGTTGCAGAACTGCGCAAGAAAATTGACGCTCTGGAGGGTGAGCGGAAAGCGATCAAGAAAACCTGGAACCAGCCGTATGACAAATACGCAGATCAGGTAAAAGAAATGGTTGCTATTATCAATGAACCAATTTCAATTATCAACGAAAAAATCGAGGACTATGAATGCAGACGGCTGGATGCCAGAAAGAAAGAGATCCGGGAATATTTTGATTCTGTGGTTGGAGATCTGGCAGATGATGCTGAGAGGATTTATCAGCATATCTATGACAGCAAGTGGGAAAATGTTTCCACTTCAAAAAAGGCATTTAAATCAGGTATTGATTCGGCGCTGTCCGGTATTCGGGCAGACATTGACACAATCCGTTCATTCCGCAGCGATTTTGAACAGGATATGATGGAAGCTTACAGAAAATCGTTTGCATTAAATCAAGCGATTCAGAAAATGAATGAGCTGGATGCTCAGAGGAAAAGGGTTCTTGCAATGGAGGAAGCCCGCAAAGCAGAAGAAGCCCGTCGCCAGAAAGAAGAAGCAGATCGAAAAGCTGCAGAAGAGGAGCGCCGTAAGGCCGAGGAAGCACGACGCTTGGAGGAAGCCCGAAAAGCAGAAGAGGAACGTATCCAGAAAGAAGAAACTGCACGTAAGGCTCCAGAGGAAGAGACTTATCGCAATACCGAAGAAGTTCATAAAGAAGAAATTGTTTCTGAGACACCGCAGCCAGAAGCTAGAAAGAGCATTTCGGTTTCTGCTCCTGATTCAAAAACGGTTACGCCCTGTGTTATGAATGATCACGTTTCGACTGATGCGGAAGCATCGGACGAACCAGAGTACATACTTCTGAAGGTTTACGGAGATGCTGCGCAGGCCAAAAAGCTGATGGACTATGCATCATTTATGGGAATTAAGGTGGTGCCAGCAGAGTGAATCTGACCGCAGAAAACTATTACAGCCCATTTGCTGATTACGTTTTCTGCTCTGCCAGTCAGTACAAGCAGACAATCGGATGTACTGGGCGCCCTGGATGCGAAGCTGCTATGCTGGCGCAGATCCGGGGCGAATGGGAGCCGGAAACGTCAATAGATATGCTGATTGGTTCCTACGTTGATGCAAGATATGAGGGAACCATTGAACAGTTCAAGGCGGAAAATCCCAAATTATTTGTATCTCGTGGGGAGCGTGAGGGGCAATTAAAGGCCGAGTTCCTTAAGGCAGAGCAGATTTATCAACGGTGCGAACAGGACAAGCTTTTCTCTTCCTATATGAGCGGAGAAAAGCAAGTAATTATGACCGGTGAGATAGCCGGAGTACCGTTCAAGATCAAGATGGATAGCCTGCACCGGGGGAGATGCATTGTTGATCTGAAGATAATGCAAGATCTCTCGAAACAGTTCTGGGTGCGTGATTATGGCTATATGGATTTTATCACCTATTGGGGGTATGACATCCAACTTGCCATATATCAGGAAATTTATTACCAGAACACCGGAGAGAGGCTTCCGACGTTCATATGTGCTGCTGATAAAGGGAAGGTTACGGACATTGCAGTGATCTATGTGGATGATATGCGTTTGGCAGAGTGTTTGGAGGCGGTAAAGACCAATGCTCCCAAAATTCAGATGCTTAAGAGCGGAGAAATTGAGCCGATCAGGTGTGATCTGTGTGATTACTGCTTATCTACAAAGGTACTGGACAAGCCCATTCATTTTTCAGAGCTGATAGGTGATGTTTAAGTGAAAAGTACAAAAAGTACAGTAACAGACTACGAAACCATATGCTTTTTCTGCGGTGGCCCGTCTGAATGTTACCATCATTTGCTCAATGGACGTGGTATCAGAGATAAAGCAGAGGTAGACGGCATAAAGGTTCCGTCCTGCAATAAGCACCATAACATGGGGCCACTGCTGGAACGGATCCATGGAAACCCGATGGCAGAAAAACTCAGTAAGATGCTCGGTCAGGCCATATGGGAGCGGAACTACTGCGCGGAAGGTCATACGCTGACAGAGGCCAGAGCGGCTTTTATGCGCAGATATTATAAAAATTATTTGTGATGGAGAGGACAAGAACGAATGGCAGGAAGATTAAAACACATGCAGCGCAGCCACTATTCATATCACAACGGCACGGCTGGCATCTATCAGGGATTCGAAAGAAAAGCCTATGCCAAGAGAGTTAAGCAGGCTCCCGGAATGAGTTTCTTGGAAAAGATGATTAATGCTGTAAGCCGGTTGAAGCTTCCGGGATTCCCGAACAGGAATGTCAAGAATGAAGGAGGAGAGGAATAAATGTCAAAAGTAAATCTGGAAACATTTGCAGGCGGTGCTTTACAGGAGAAGTTCGATCAGGCCATGGCTGAAGTATTGCAGAACATGCAGGATCCCAACACTCCATGGAAAAATAAGCGTGGAATCACTATTAAGGTTACGTTCCGGCAGAATGAAGACAGAGATGATACTCAGGTTGATGTGGTAGTCGAAAAGAAACTGGCCCACACAAGCCCGATTGTTACCAGAATGTCTATCGGCACTGATCTGGATACAGGAGAGGTTTACGCTGAGGAATACGGTAAACAGGTCAGAGGGCAGATGACTATTAATGAATGGGAACAGAGCCAGAAAAAGAATCAGGAAACGGCAGTCGCTGTTGACACTGATACAGGAGAAATCTTGGATGGTGCATCCGCTGCGGAGGCTGATGATAAGAATGTAGCTATCGTTGATTTTAGAGCTGTTAAACAGGCATAAGGAGGATAAAAACATGATTGA
>JBJENH010000166.1:0-6016 GCA_051880095.1 Bariatricus sp.
GCCTGTGTTCCCGCATAGTCAAATTCCGCTGCCTGTCCGATGATGATCGGACCGGAACCGATCACTAATACTTTCTTTATATCCTGATTTCTTGGCATTATTTTGTTCCTCCCATCATCTTCATGAATCTGTCAAACAAATAACCGGAGTCCTGCGGTCCCGGGCAGGCTTCCGGATGGAACTGCACCGTGAAAATGTTCTTGCCGATATAAGCCATTCCTTCATTGGTCTTGTCATTGACATTTTCAAAAGCCGGCACTGCCACAGACGGATCCAGACTGTCCGCATCCACTGCATAGCCGTGATTCTGGGACGAAATATAGACTCTTCCCGTCTCCAGATCTTTGACCGGATGATTTCCGCCGCGGTGTCCGTATTTTAATTTGTACGTTTTTGCACCATTAGCAAGCGCCATAAGCTGGTGTCCCAGACAGATCGCGAAAATCGGTATATCGGAATCATATAGTTTTTTAACTTCTTCAATAATGGAGGTGCAATCCGCCGGGTCTCCCGGTCCGTTCGATAACATAATTCCGTCCGGATTGCTGGAAATGATCTCAGCAGCCGTCGTGTGAGCCGGATAGACCGTCACTTCACAGCCACGCTGATTTAAAGACTTTGCGATATTATTCTTAGCTCCGAAGTCCATGAGAGCAACCTTCGGGCCGTTTCCTTCGATTACATATTTCTCACTGCAGGTCACTTTGGAGACGACATCCCCTACTTTGTACGCATGCAGCTTCGGTATGATCTCTTCCAGATCATAATTCTCATTGGTAGTGATCATGCCGTTCATCGTTCCCTTTTCACGGAGAATCTTCGTCAGCGCTCTGGTGTCGATTCCGGCGATACCAGGAATATCCTGCTCTTTGAGGAAATCCTGAATCGTTCCCTCACATCTGAAATTACTTGGCATTCTTGACAATTCTCTTACGATATAACCATCCGGCCACGCTTTCTTCGATTCCATATCCGGTGTGATCCCGTAATTGCCAATCAGCGGATACGTCATAACAACGGCCTGTCCGGCGTAAGAAGGGTCTGTAAGCACCTCTAAATATCCCGTCATTGAGGTATTAAATACTATCTCACTAATCATGTCTCTTGTCGACCCGATGCTCGTTCCTTCGAACACAGTTCCATCTTCCAAAATTAGAAACGCTTTCATATGTTCACCTTATCCCTTCATAGTATTTTACTTCATCAATCCTTAAAAGAAGGCACTCATGGAGTCTTTTACTCAACCATGAGCGCCCACTTTCTCAAATTGTAAAAATTCTACCACAGATGAGACCAGATTTCAACCACTAATTTACTTCTTTGTCGGAGTCCTTCCTCTGACTTCATCGTACTTCTGTTTTTAGTCTTCGATGTCCGGAAGCGCAGCGATCTCGGCAAGCCTCTCAACAATCGGAAGATGCTGCGTGCACTGTCTCTCACATTTCCTGCAGGCGATGCATTCTGCCGCTTTCGCTTTCGGAAGCCCCCAATGATAAGCAATTCTGGATGTGATTGCATCCTTCTTGCCGGTCAATATGTACTGGTTATATGCATCCATCATTTTCGGAATCGGAATCTCCTTTGGACATCCCTTGCAGTAACTGCAGCCGGTACACATGTTGTTGAAGGAAAGTCCTTCCGCCTCATATATCGCCGCGATTTCCTCTGCCGGACGTTCCTCCAGATTCTCGACCGCCTTCACAGCATCATCTACATGAGCCTTCGTCGTGCAGCCTGCCAGCGCGACCGTGATTTCCTTGTGGGAAGCCACAAACCGGAGTGCCGCCTGAGGAACCGTCAGATCCGTTCCCCTTGTCAGATAAGAGAAGGCCTCCGGATTCTGCGGAATGAGGCCGCCGCCGAGCGGATTCATGACAACCACGCCCATCCCATTCTCATGCGCCGCCTTGATTCCGCTCTGGCGGAATCGGTAGTTCAGCGCATTGTAGCCGATCAGCATGCCTTTAAATTTCCCGGTCTCTACAACTTTCTCGATATCATTTCCCTGCATATGGGATGAAAATACAATATTTCGGATCAGCCCCTCTGACTTCGCCTCTTCGAAGAAACCATATAAAAGTTCCATATGCTTCTCCCAGGACTCCAGGTTCAGCATACACCACATATGATAGAAATCAATGTAATCCGTTTTCAGACGGTCTAAAGATGTCTCCAGTCTCCTCCGGAAATTATCCCGGCTCGCATCCCCATTGAGAGTTCCGAGATTTACCTTTGAAGTCACATATACATCGCTTCGTTTCACCTGGGAAAGTGCGATTCCGGTGATGATCTCACTCTTGTCATGACAATAGGCTGGTGCGGTATCCCAGTAATTGATCCCCTTCTCAAATGCGTAAAGCGGAATCTCGGCACATTTTTCCAGACGTCCTGCCTTCACATCCTCCTCATCGTACCGCATGGTTCCAAGCCCGACTGCCGAAACCTTCATATCCGTATCTCCATACTGCTTATAATACATTCCCTTTTCCTCCTTTATGAATAATTCCAATAGATTGTAAGTTTATCCAGAAGCGGTTCCTCTACATAGGAATAATGAACCTCCCTGAGGCCGTACATCCTGCCGAGGTACGAAGCGCCCTCCTGCACCACTTCTCCCACGACCGCATCATGTGCCTGCTCATATACGGCATCACTTGCGAATTTAAATATGACACTTGGCCCGCCGGCATCGATCGAATCATACATAGCTTCCAGCAGTGTGTCCCGGTCATAAGTCTCATAAAACATTCCGTTCATGCGATAGTAATTCCATCGGTCCGGCCCGCATTCGGGATAATCGAATCCCGTTTTCAATGTATGCGTTCGAAGAATCGTTTCCTCCGTACAACACAGATAATCATAGGTCATCGCCCGGGATGCGACCTGCTCCTCTTCCTGCTGAAACAGCGGGTCCCCCCACGTCGTATCCACGAAATACCATTCTCCCTCACAGCGTACCATGTTCCAGGCATGATCCTCCGTATTTCCGTCCGCGTCTGTCGTCGTTCCCGTAACATAAGCACAGACGATTCCAAGCCGGTTCAGAAGATACTGCGTACTCCGCGCATAGCCGGCACAGACCGATTCCTTTCCTGCGAGTGCACTGTAGATATTCTGATTATCCGGTGCATCCAGATTATATTCCACGGTCCGGATCAGATATTCGTAGACCGCCTTAATCTTCTCATAATCGGACGACGTCTCCGGAATCGCCGCCAGACATTCCCCGGCCGCAGTCTCGATCTCCTGCTGCTTTCTCTCTTTCTCCTCACCGGTGCAGAGATACTTCGGCTTAAAGTCCACATAGGCTTCCTGCAATAACGTCTCTGAATAAGATGTCGACACCGCATTCCCGTCACACCAGAATATTTCCGGGTGATCATTCAACACATTCAGGAAAATCGCATTTGCCACTTCTCCCTTTGATGCGTGAAGCGAAATGCTCTCTTTCGTTTCCATCAATCCCTGATAGATCTCCTTATAGACCGTCTTCTCCTCTTCCGTCTCCAAAAGTCCATAATAGAAGCCGTCCGCCATTTCTTCTTCCGTGACACGAACCTCTTCAAACAGCGGGACCTCATCCTTTCCCAATTCCGTGCTCAGAAATCCCACCGCCTCAAAAGCATTCGGATCACTCTGCAAATATGCAACGCCAAGACAGACCAGCCCAGCGACAAAACAGAGAAATACGATGACTGCTCCCAGACATCCTGATTTTTTCTTTCTTCTATTTCTTCTTCCCACGATCCAACTCCAATCAACTATAATTCCCTTCCTTCAAATTGTATCATAACCGGATTTTTTTCACAATATCGGGAAATCGGAATATATTATTCATAACAGCATCCTTGTGAGGTTCTCCATATGAATTTTCTCAAAACAATGCAGGAGAATTCTTCTTATCACGGCAAACTTCAGGTGTCGGTCACGAACCAGATCAGCGCCCGACCCATAGCAGACGCCACCATACAGATCTCCTATTCCGGCATTCCGGAAAATACCATCGAGAAGCTGACCACCAACTCCTCCGGACAGACAGACACCATCGAGCTGGCATCCCCTCCTCTCGAATACAGCCTGAACCCAGCCATCGAGGAACAGCCCTATTCCGAATACACCTTGAATATTTCTGCGCCCGGATACGAACCGGTCAGTATCTCCGGTGCCGAGATTCTGGCAGATGTCACAGCACTCCAGAATGTACGCATGCGCCCCATCGAGCCGGAACAGCCTCCGGAGATTTTCGTAATTCCGGCCCATACACTCTACGGCGTCTACCCGCCCAAAATTCCCGAAGATGAGATCAAGCCGGTCAATGAAACAGGAGAAATCGTCCTGAGCCGCGTCGTTGTGCCGGAATACATCGTCGTCCACGACGGTTCTCCCAGGGATTCCACTGCCAAAAACTACTATGTAAAATATAAGGATTACATCAAAAATGTGGCATCCAGCGAAATCTACGCCACCTGGCCGGAAAATACGATCCGTGCAAATGTGCTGGCGATCATGTCCTTCACTCTGAACCGTGTCTATACGGAATGGTACCGGAATCACCACAAATTCGGGATGCATGACAACTCAAAAAGATCCACTGGATCTTTTTGTCGTATGCATGGCAAGAAAAGGAGCTGCCGAAGCAGCTCCTTTTTATAGAAATTCTTATTTCTTACGTGTTTTAAATTTAGCAAATACACTCTGCAGAATGATGAAGAAGCATAACAGAGCGGAAAGCACGATACGTACCCACCAGCTTGAAAGTGTACCCTGGGTTGTAATAAGGCTTGAGATCGTACCTTTAATCAACACACCGAACAAGGTACCGAACGGAGTACCTACACCGCCGGAAAGAAGGGTTCCGCCGATAACAGATGCGGAGATCGCATCCATTTCCATACCTTTTGCCTGCTCAACGAAACCGGCACAGCTATTGAGACATACAAGATATCCGCCGATGCTGGCCAGAATGCCGTCCAGAATATATGCCTGGAATTTGATCTTCTTCACATTCAGCCCCATCATCAATGCACTCTGCTGATTTCCGCCGACCGCATAGATCGAACGTCCGAATTTTGTAAATTTCATAATGATCATAATCGCGATCCAGATTAAAAGTGCGATCACGACCGTCGGATAAATATACGCCGGGAGAAATACTCCTTTTTTGTTATAGGATCCGATCGGAAGATAGATTTTAAATTTCGCCCATTTCAGGAATACTTCATTCGTAATGGAAATCATATCCACGCTGACGATCGATGTCATACCACGTCCGAAGAACATACCGGCAAGGGTTACGATGAACGGCTGGATTTCCATATAAGATACCAGAAATCCCTGTACGATACCGTAAGCAAGACCGATCAGAAGTGCGATCACGATCGTTGCGTAAGCATTCAGTCCGTATTTTTCCATGGATACTGCCGTCACCATACAAACGAGTGCGGTCACCGAACCTACGGAAATATCGATTCCGCCTGAGATCATGACGATCGTAAGACCCATAGCTGTAACCAGAAGTCCCGCATCTGTAATGAACAGATTCAGAAACATCTGCGGCTTCGCAAATCCTTTATCGGCGAACACGATCATACCTGCAACGTACATTGCAACAAACAGTGCAACTGTAATAAAAAGAAGGAAACTATTTCCATTAAGCTGTTTTTTAAGCTGTTTGATTTTATTCATTAGTTAGCTCCTCCTTCCACAGCTGCCTTGCTGACAGCTTTTTTACTTCTCAGTCCTGCGATCCATTTTTTAAATACAGGGCTCTGAAGAACGACGATGATCACAACAACGACTGCCTTGTAGACCGGAAGCTGGTCCGCTTTTACATTCATTGCGTAGAGCGTGGTCGTAAGGGCCTGGATCGTATAGGCACCGATCACGGATCCCATCAGGCTGAATTTACCGCCGCCAAGTGCATTACCGCCGAGAGCAACTGCAAGAATGGCATCCATCTCATTATTCAGACCGATATTGTTACAGTCAGCAGAATAAATACGGCTTGAAGCAACCA
>JBJENH010000166.1:6116-7278 GCA_051880095.1 Bariatricus sp.
ACTTTAAAGAAATCGGGTGTTGTAATAACATTGACTAAAAGCACAGCTGCAAGACAAACCAGCGGCATGAACAGACGTGCTGACGTAATCTTTTTCAGATCAAACTTTGTATTACTCATTCTCGCCACCTCCTGCAATTGCTTTCATGATACCTTCCTGTGAAAGTTCATCGCCGGAAAGTTCTCCGACTTTTTTACCATCACGCAGGATTGCCATACGTGAACAGGTACGGAGCATTTCTTCCACTTCGGATGAAATAAATGTAACCGCCATACCTTCATCGGCAAGATCAAGAACCAGCTTCTGGATCTCGGTCTTGGTACCGATATCGATACCACGGGTCGGCTCATCCAGAATCAGATATTCCGGATTGGTAAGCAGCCAGCGTCCGATAATCACCTTCTGCTGGTTACCGCCGGAAAGACTCTTGATCGGAGTTTCGCGGCTTGCGGTTTTGATCTGAAGCATTTCGATGTATTTATCTGCCGCATCTTCCATTTCTTTCCTGCTGAGCGGTTTGAACATACCTCGTTTTGCCTGAAGGGCAATGATGATATTTTCACGCACAGACAGATCAGCGAGGATTCCTTCTTTCTTACGGTCTTCCGGGAGATACGCCATACCAAGCTTCATCGCATCAAGCGGCGTGTTGATCTTCGCTTCTTTTCCGTTCACCTTCAGCTTACCTCCGTCCGCTTTATCCGCACCGTAGATCGCACGAACCAGTTCCGAACGGCCGGATCCGAGAAGTCCGGAAAGACCGATGACTTCCCCTTTATGTATGGTAAGGTCAAATGGTTTGATCGTTCCTTTATGCTCAAGACCTTCCGCCTCGATAACAGGGATAAACTCTTTCAGCTGTCCGTGAGCGCTCTTAATATCTGCAAGGTCGTCGAAATCTTTACCCATCATCTTCGCTACAAGCATGACACGAGGAAGCTCTGCCACCGAATATTCCCCGACAAGTTCACCATTTCTTAAAACAGTGATCTTATCGCAGACCGCATATACCTGTTCCAGGAAATGCGTAACAAATATAATACCTACACCGTCGTTTCTCAGCTTTTTCATCAGGACAAACAGTTTCTCTACTTCGTCATCATCCAAAGAAGATGTCGGTTCATCCAGGATCAAAACACGGCACTTCATATCAACTGCACGG
>JBJENH010000167.1:0-1913 GCA_051880095.1 Bariatricus sp.
CGGCTCAGGAAAATTCTGTAAAAGAATCCGATCACTCTTGTGAGCAATCCGGTGAAGGTTAATATAAAAGTTCCTTTGATAATGGTCTGCTTCCTGGACATAATAACTCCTTGAAGGATATTTGTTAAAGCTTATTCGGAAAAGTGGCTTGACAGAACACCTGGATAGTGATATTCTCTTTATGAATTAATCCTAGCAAAAAACTAGGAATAAAACAGAGTATACTGGTAATGAATAGAAGGTGATGGCGTGAAACTATCCACAAAAGGAAGATATGGACTGCGTGCGTTTATAGATCTGGCGGAATATGGAGGGGCGGGACCTGTGTCGATCAGCAGCATTTCCGAGCGTCAGGATATTTCCGAACGATATCTGGAACAACTGATGGCCAAGATGAAGAAAGCGGGGTTGGTCAAAAGTGTCAGAGGAGCCGGAGGCGGTTACATACTGGCCAGAAAGGCATCAGAGATTTCGGTTGGAGATGTGCTTCGGGCATTGGAAGGAAGTGTTGAGCCGGTAACATGTGCAGCATTTCACCCTGAAGAGACCTGTACCGTCAAAGACCGCTGTGTTGCGAAATACGTCTGGCAGAAAGTCAACGAAAGTGTCACAGAAACGGTTGACGGTATTATGATCGATACCCTCATAAAAGAAACGAATCAAAATGAAATGAACCAGAATGCAACGATTCCAAAAGCAGCGGATCGCGATGAATAAAAGATTGAACATGCAGACAAGAAGGAGGAAGGACTTATGAATAAAGTCATATATTTGGACAATGCTGCGACCACAAAGACTGTCCCGGAGGTAGTAGAGGCGATGCTGCCGTATTTTACAGAGTATTACGGCAATCCGTCAAGTGTGTACAGCTTTGCATCCGGCAATAAAGAGAAGATCACTGAGCAGAGAGAGCGTATTGCTAAGATGCTGGGAGCTGCCACCAATGAGATTTATTTTACAGCAGGCGGATCCGAATCCGACAACTGGGCACTGAAGGCAACTGCAGAAGCTTACGCGGAGAAAGGAAAACATATCATCACGACGAAGATCGAGCACCATGCGATCCTTCATACCGGGGAGTATCTCCAGAAACGCGGCTTTGAAGTGACGTATCTGGATGTGGATGAAAACGGTCTTGTGAAGTTGGATGAGCTGGAAGCGGCGATCCGTCCGGATACGATTCTGATCTCTGTCATGTTTGCAAATAATGAGATCGGAACCATCGAGCCGATCAAAGAGATCGGAGCCATTGCGAAGAAGCATGGCATTTTGTTCCACACGGACGCGGTTCAGGCATTTGGACAGGTTCCGATCGATGTAAATGAATGCCAGATCGATATGCTGAGCGCAAGCGGTCACAAACTGAACGGACCGAAAGGAATCGGTTTCCTCTATATTCGCAAAGGTGTCAAGATCCGCTCCTTTATCCATGGCGGTGCACAGGAGAGAAAGCGCCGTGCCGGAACGGAAAATGTACCGGGTATCATCGGACTTGGAACAGCTGCGGCGCGTGCAGAAGCTACCATGGAAGAACGCGCAAAGAAAGAGACGGAAATGCGTGATTACCTGATCGGAAGAGTGCTTGCAGAGATCCCATATACCAAACTGAACGGACACCCGGAAAAGAGACTGCCGAACAATGCGAACTTCAGCTTCCGGTTCATCGAAGGAGAATCCCTTCTGATCCGTCTGGATATGGCGGGAATTTGCGGTTCGAGCGGTTCGGCCTGCACTTCGGGTTCTCTGGATCCGTCCCATGTGCTGATGGCGATCGGACTTCCGCATGAGATCGCACATGGTTCCCTTCGGTTGACATTGAACGAAGAGATCACCAGAGAAGAGATTGATTATGTAGTAGAACAATTGAAGACGATCGTAAGTGATCTGAGAAATATGTCACCGCTTTATGAAGA
>JBJENH010000167.1:2013-7223 GCA_051880095.1 Bariatricus sp.
ATAGATGTATTCAGAAAAAGTAATGGACCATTTTCAGCACCCGAGAAATATGGGTGAGATTGAAAATGCCAGCGGGGTAGGAACGGTAGGAAATGCGAAATGCGGAGATATCATGAGAATTTATCTTGATATTGATGATAACGGCATTATCCAGGATGTGAAATTCAAGACTTTCGGCTGCGGAGCGGCCGTTGCGACCAGCAGCATGGCGACGGAACTTGTGAAAGGCAAGAATATTCAGGAGGCAATGCAGATCACAAATAAAGCCGTTATGGAAGCGCTCGACGGTCTTCCGCCGGTAAAAGTACATTGCTCTCTTCTGGCGGAAGAAGCCATTCATGCCGCATTATGGGATTATGCCCAGAAAAATGGAATTGAGATCGAAGGACTTGAAAAACCGAAGTCCGATATTCATGAAGGAGAAGAAGAAGAGGAAGAAGAATATTAAATCCGCTGTGGAGAAGAAGGATGGAGAAAAAGAAAGTTGTAGTGGGAATGTCCGGCGGTGTGGATTCTTCTGTTGCAGCCTATCTTCTGAAAGAGCAGGGCTATGATGTGATCGGTGTAACGATGCAGATCTGGCAGGATGAAGAAGAGACGGTGCAGGAAGAGAACGGCGGCTGCTGCGGCCTCAGTGCCGTGGAGGACGCGAGACGAGTTGCGGCCGCACTGGATATTCCGTACTATGTGATGAATTTTAAGAAAGAATTTCAGAAATATGTCATCGATTATTTTATAGATGAGTATCTGAACGGAAGAACACCGAATCCGTGTATAGCATGTAACCGGTATGTGAAATGGGAAGCACTTCTTACGCGAAGTATGGAGATCGGCGCAGATTATATTGCGACAGGGCATTACGCAAGGATTGATGTACTTCCGAATGGCAGATATGCAATCCGCCATTCTGCGACCAGGATGAAGGATCAGACTTATGCGCTCTATAATCTGACACAGGAACAGCTGAAGCGTACGCTTATGCCGGTGGGCGAGTATTCCAAGGAGGAGATCCGCGGGATCGCGGAAAAAATCAATCTCAGAGTGGCCGGCAAACCGGACAGCCAGGATATCTGTTTTGTCCCGGATGGGGACTATGCGGAATTTATCCGAAGAGAAAGCAAAAAAGAAGTACCGGAAGGAAATTATGTCAGTACCGATGGGAAGATACTGGGACGGCATAAAGGAATCACGCATTATACCGTCGGCCAGCGCAAGGGGCTGGGACTTGCTTTAGGACATCCCGCATTTGTTCTGGAAATCCGACCGGAAACGAATGAAGTGGTAATAGGAACAAATGAAGAATCCATGACACGGTTCGTGAAGGCCAACCGGCTGAATTTTATGGCGGTAGAAGATATCGAGGGAGAAATGCGTGCATTTGGCAAAATACGCTACAATCATAAAGGGGCTCCGTGTACGGTGAAAAGAACGGGCGAAGATGAAATCCTCTGTATCTTTGACGAACCGGTGAGGGCGGTGACGCCTGGACAGGCACTGGTCCTGTATGACGGAGATTACGTGCTGGGAGGCGGCACGATCATTACGGACAGAAACGAGTGCCGGTAGTGCCGCTTAACCGGGAACAGCGTTTCGGAAAGGAAAAGGAGAGAAATGCGAAGCGATTCACATATGCATACCCGTTTTTCGGGGGATTCCGAGGCGGATCAGGAAAGCATGATTCTGGCTTCTATATCCAAAGGGCTTGAAAGCATCTGCATCACGGATCATGAAGATATGGACTATGTCTGTGACGGGATCGAATTTGTATTTGACAGAGAAGAATATTTCCGCACATTTACCGAGCTTCGTCAGAAATATGAGAAACAGATCGATCTGCGGATCGGTGTGGAGATAGGGCTTCAGCCGCATCTGCCGGAAAGGATCCGTTCTTTTTTGGAAGGATATCCTTTCGATTATGTGATTGGATCGGTACATGTGATCAAGGGGAAGGATCCCTATTTCAGAGGTTTTTTCGAAGGGCGGACTGATAAGGAAGCATATCGGGAAGTGCTGGAGGAGACGATGACCGATATCCGGTGCTGTACAGATTTTGATTCGCTGGGACATCTGGATTATTCCGTGCGGTATGGTACACACCGGGAAGAAGAGTATTCCTACCGGGCATTTTCAGATCAGATCGACGAAATCCTGCGTTATCTGATCGAGCACGGAAAAGGGCTTGAACTGAATACGGCGGGGCTCAAGTACGGCCTTCCTTTTGCGCATCCCCATCCGGACATCCTGAAACGATACCGGGAGCTGGGAGGAGAGATCGTGACGATCGGTTCGGACGCCCATAAGGAAGAGCATATCGCCTATGGATTTGATAAGGTACCCGGGATACTTGAAAACTGTGGATTCCGATATTATGCAGAGTTTAAAAACAGGAAGCCGGTTTTTAAAAGAATTTTATAAAAAATGGAAAACCACCCACAAAAATGCAAAAGATACTTGAATTTTTGTTTGGGATTTAGTACAATAAAATACGGTTGATGAATCTTTAACAATGTTAATCATTTATCATTTCTGTAGCTGTAACCAACAGTAATACAATTAAACTTTAGGAGGACTAAATCATGGCAGTAAAAGTAGCAATCAATGGATTTGGACGTATCGGACGTCTTGCGTTCAGACAAATGTTCGGAGCAGAAGGATATGAGATCGTTGCAATCAACGACCTGACATCTCCTAAAATGTTAGCTCACTTATTAAAATACGATTCTACTCAGGGAAAATACGCATTAGCTGATACTGTAACAGCTGGCGAAGATTCTATCACTGTTGATGGAAAAGAAATCAAAATCTACGCTGAAGCTAAAGCTGAGAACCTTCCATGGGGAGAACTTGATGTTGACGTAGTTCTTGAATGTACAGGATTCTACACATCTAAAGCAAAAGCAGAAGCACATATCACAGCAGGCGCTAAGAATGTTATCATCTCTGCTCCGGCAGGAAATGACCTTCCGACTATCGTTTACAATGTAAACCATGAAAAGATCACAAAAGATGATCATATCATTTCAGCAGCTTCTTGTACAACAAACTGTCTGGCACCGATGGCTAAAGCACTTAATGACCTTGCACCGGTTAAATCTGGTATCATGTGCACAATCCATGCTTACACAGGCGATCAGATGACTCTTGACGGACCGCAGAGAAAAGGCGATCTCAGAAGATCTCGTGCAGCAGCATGCAACATCGTTCCGAACAGCACAGGAGCAGCTAAAGCTATTGGTTTAGTAATTCCTGAATTAAATGGAAAATTAATCGGATCTGCTCAGCGTGTTCCGACCCCGACAGGTTCTACAACAATCCTTACAGCAGTTGTTGAAGGAAATGTAACTGTAGATCAGATCAACGCAGCTATGAAAGCAGCTTCTAATGAATCTTTCGGATACAATACAGATGAAATCGTTTCAAGCGATATCGTTGGTATGACATATGGTTCATTATTCGATGCTACACAGACAATGGCTATGCCGCTTGACAACGGAACAACAGAAGTTCAGGTTGTTTCTTGGTATGACAATGAAAATTCTTACACAAGCCAGATGGTAAGAACAATCAAACACTTCGGAACATTACTGTAAGCCGGATGTTTGGCAATTGAATCTGACGGATTATTTCCAGAATAGACTCACAAAGGGTCCGGTCTTATTTGGGACCGGACCTTATTTTTTAAGATATTAAGGAGGCATACGACATGCTTAACAAGAAATCAGTAGATGACATTAATGTTAAGGGCAAAAGAGTCCTTGTAAGATGCGATTTTAACGTACCGCTCATCGATGGCAAGATCACAGACGAGAACCGCCTTGTTGCAGCACTTCCGACTATCAAGAAACTGATCGCTGACGGCGGAAAGATCATTCTTTGCTCTCATCTTGGAAAACCGAAGGGAGAACCGAAACCGGAATTATCTCTCGCACCGGTAGCTGTAAGACTTTCTGAACTTCTTGGACAGGAAGTTAAATTCGCTGCAGATCCGGAAGTTGTAGGACCGAACGCAAAAGCTGCAGTAGAAGCTATGAATGACGGAGATGTGATCCTTCTTGAAAATACACGTTACAGAATCGAAGAGACAAAGAACGGCGAAGCATTCTCTAAAGAACTCGCTTCTCTTTGTGACGTATTTGTAAACGATGCATTTGGTACCGCTCATCGCGCACACTGCTCTAACGTAGGTGTTACCCAGTTTGTTGACACAGCAGTTGTAGGATACTTAATGCAGAAAGAAATCGACTTCCTCGGAAATGCAGTTAACAATCCGGAAAGACCGTTCGTTGCTATTCTCGGTGGAGCGAAAGTATCCAGCAAGATCTCTGTTATCGAGAACCTGCTTGAAAAAGTAGATACTCTGATTATCGGCGGTGGAATGTCTTATACATTCAGCAAAGCTCAGGGCGGATCAGTTGGAAATTCTCTTCTTGAAGAAGACTACTGCGAATATGCTCTGAACATGATCAAGAAAGCCGAAGAAAAAGGCGTTAAATTATTACTTCCGATCGACAACGTGATCGCAGACGATTTCTCTAACGATGCAAATGTTAAGATCGTTGGACGCGGAGAGATTCCGGATGGATGGGAAGGACTTGATATCGGACCGGAAACAGCTAAGTTATACGCAGAGACTGTTAAAGATGCTAAGACGGTTGTATGGAACGGACCAATGGGAGCATTTGAGATGCCGAAATTTGCTGCAGGTACAGAAGCTGTAGCAAAAGCTTTAGCTGAGACAGACGCTGTTACAATCATCGGCGGCGGCGACAGTGCAGCAGCTGTTAACCAGCTTGGTTATGGAGATAAGATGACTCACATTTCTACAGGCGGCGGCGCTTCTCTTGAATTCCTTGAAGGAAAAGAACTTCCGGGCGTAGCTGCAGCGAACGACAAATAGGAGGAACATAAAAAATGGCTAGAAAGAAAATTATTGCCGGAAACTGGAAGATGAACATGACTCCGTCTGAAGCAGTTGAACTGGTAAATACATTAAAACCACTGGTAGCAACAGAAGACGCAGATGTTGTATTCTGTGTACCTGCTATCGACATCATTCCTGTTATGGAAGCTGCTAAAGGAAGCAACATCCAGGTAGGCGCTGAGAATATGTACTTTGAAGAGAAAGGTGCATACACAGGAGAGATCTCTCCGGCAATGCTCACAGATGTTGGAGTAAAATATGTTGTTCTCGGACATTCTGAGAGAAGAGA
>JBJENH010000168.1:0-7016 GCA_051880095.1 Bariatricus sp.
CTGGTTCATCAGACCGAAAAGGATGGAACCTTCCTGCTGCGTCACGGACAGACGGCTGTTTTTATCGGCCAAGAGCCGGGAACAATGTACAATGTTTCGGAAACTGCGAATCCGGACTATGTTCAGGTGCTGCCTGCAGATTCCGAAGGATATACAGATAAAATGGTTTTTGATGGTGTGGAGGTGCTTCCCTTTATAAATAGGAAGCAATCGAATGCAGGAACTTTAAGTGTGACGAAAGTGGTTGAAAATGTGAAAGGAACAGCGGCATTTGCACAGGATGAATTCAGTTTCCTTTTATATAGGAAGAAACTCAGTGAAAATGAGCAGGAATCTGTCTATGAACCTGTGAAAAATGCGGATTTTGTAATCTGCTCGGGTGATACGGAATTGACCGGCCAGACTGATGCACAAGGAAAGTTTACCATCAAGGCCAACGAGACGGCGAGATTTACCGGACTTGATTATGGAGAATATAAAGTAGAAGAAACGCAGCTTTCTGTTGAATATGTGGTGAAAGATGACCAGAAAGTTAAAGAAGGGGTTTTGACAGACGAAGGAGTGCAGTTTACTTTTGTAAATCTGTATTTGTGTAAAGAACTCGATCTGTATCTGACTAAAAAATCTACAGATGGACAGCCACTGGAAGGTGCGGCTTTTATGCTCTATCGGGAGGGGGCACTTACCAATGCGGTAAGGGAGGAGCCTTTTGTGAGCGGAGCGGATGGGATAGCAATGATTCCTGATTTAAAGGCAGGAACCTATTATTTGAAGGAAATCCGGTCACCGGAAGGATATCGTCTGTGGGAAAAACCGATCAAAATAGGCGTTATGCGTGTAGGGGCAAATATGGAAGTAACGGTTGATGACAGCATTTCGGGAACGGATGAAGCGGGACAGATTTATACGAAGCTGTATCCGGATCGAGATGATGAAGTCTATATTACCGTTTATAACAGCAGAAATTTTATGCTCCCGATGACAGGCGGAACTGGTGTATTCCTGTTCGCGGCGCTGGGTATGCTGGGCCTTACGATTGGCACATTACTCTATAAAAAGCAATGTTCTCACCGTGCAAAACAGTGAGAATATTGTTTGAAAATAAAAGAAAAGGAGAAGAAACAATGATGAAACAAATGACAAGAAACAAAGCGGCAGGAAGAAAAAACAAGAAAAAAAGCATGCAGTGGGCGGCTGCGGTAATGGCACTTACCCTGACCGGGATGAACGCGTCCGGAATGGCGGTGATGATACCGATGCAGGTAAAGGCTGCTGAGACAGCCAATTCCATCATCGACGGAACACAGACGACGGGAAGTCTGGCCATTACGAGAATGAGTAAGGAGACGGGCGAGCCTGTTCCGATTGGCGGTGCCAGGTACTCCATTTACAAGATCATGAGTCTGATTCCGGGAAGTACAGTGGGAGAATTTGCATCATTTGAAAAAGTTGCAGCGTATCAGGACGTACTTGAAACGGTACAGCCAGACGAATTATTCGGCAGTTATTCGGCAGCAGAGCTGGATGCACTTGCAATCCGGCTGGAGCAGGCAGCAGCAGAGCAGACACCGACTGCCTCCGGAATCACTGCAGAAACAGACGGAACCTATACCTTTGGTAATCTGGATCTTGGCTATTATTTGGTAGTAGAGACGAAAGCGCCGGACGGTTATGTGGCAGGAAAGCCGTTCCTGGTATCGATTCCTTCAACCGATAATTACCAGAGCAATGCGGCAGGAACAAAATGGGTTTATGATGTGGCAGTTGCTCCGAAAAGCGCAGAAATATCCATTGACAAGAAGCTGGCGGACGCTGAAGACGGAAGTGTGAAAGAAGGAGACTACGTACAATATGTCATCGAAACTTCGATCCCGGAATATACAGAAGATTACGCCAGCCCGAAATTCATAATCAAAGATACGATGAGCGACGGACTGGAAATTCTGAATGATACCACACATCCTGTTACAATCAAGATTGACGGGATCCCGATCAGTGCATCATCAGATACCTATGCATTAACGGCAGAAAACAAGACCGGCACAGCGGAAGATCTAAACATTCAGTTCCACCCGGATTATATCAAGCAGAACCTTGGGAAAGCTGTGGAAGTGACTTATTTTGCCAAAGTGAATGACAAGGCAGTTATGGGAATCACAGGAAATTCAAACCAGGCCGTCCTTGAGTATCACAACAAACCGGGAACAGATGCCCAGACCGAATCGGCTGAAATCAAAGTCTACAGCTTTGGGATCGAGGTGGAGAAATTCGCAAAACCTTCTGCTGCCCTGGAAGGAGCCGTATTTGAGCTTTATTCGAACGAGAATCTGTCCGCAGAAAACAAAATCGGGACAGCAACTTCGGACGAAGATGGAAAGCTGCAGTTCTCTCGTCTTGATGAAGGAATCTATTATCTGAAAGAAACACAGTCACCTGCAGGCTATACTCTGCTTGCAAATCCAGTCAAAATTGAAATTACAGCATTCGAAATGAATCAAGTTGCAACAGGCACATTTACACTCAAAGTGAATGATAAAGATATTACAGCGATCGATGGAACATTCGTGACAAAGCTCAATACGGATTCCGGTATTTCCACGGTTGCGGTGGAGAATCAGAAGGGCTTTTCATTGCCGGAAACAGGCGGAATTGGAATCATGATCTTCCTGGGAATCGGAATTGCGGGAATCTTGATTATTTCCGGAATTATGCTAAAAAAAATGAAACTTTGATGAAACGATAACAATAATTTACAATTTCCTCAAATGATGGTATAGTAATGAGAAGTAAGGTATGTAGTTTAATGAATTTGGTGAAAGTTCATATTATATATCTTCGGATGCGGGCAGCAAATCAGCCGGGCTCTGAATATATATCATGTGAAATTGAGGGACAGGAAAGCATGGAAGAAAAAAATCGATTCAGCAAATTATTGAATAATCTGATGACAGAAGCAGAACTGAAGAATAATACACTGGCGCAAGAGCTGCAGTACGATGTGTCCTATATCAGTAAATGGGTGAGCGGGCGCATGATTCCGGCAGAAAAGTCATCCAGGAAAATTCTGGACGGGATCAGCAAATGCATTGTTAATAATGCCAGCGAAGCGGGAAGAAGAAGTCTCATGGAGAATTATCAGGTGGATAATATCGGGGATCTTAAAAGTGCGATTCTGGATAATATGATGGCGGAATACAATTATGTAAATGAAATGAAAAAGAATACCGGTAACGATGTGGCACCCAAGACATTGTATTTCCCAGAACTGAATCTGTCACAATATATCGGGAGAATGCATCATCCGGTTCTGCGAAGAGTTAATTCTCTGGATGTCGTGGCGGTCATGGATCTGATGGCGGTGGATCATGAATACCGGATTCAGTTTACGATGATTGAGAATGAGCATATTCCGGATTACAGAGGATATCCGGATGTACATTATTCCATGATTCTGAATATACAGCCGGAAAAATGGGATTATCTTTATGATACGCTGTTTCTGTTCCATTTGCTCACGGATAATACGTTTGTAGATTTTCAGCTCTACGGAGATGAACAGGCAGCAGGCCGACTTCTCTTTGCTGTAAAGGATGATTTCGTGATCACCGGTCTTCTTATAAACAGCGACAGATGTATCTCGGTTGCATTAAGTGAAGAGCTGGATAATTGTAATACCATTTATAAAAATATGAAAGCGTTATGCAGCAAAGAACGATTGCTTTTCCGTAAAGTTCAGATGGGAGATCTTTTGCTTCAGCACGATTATGTACATAATATCCTTTCACCGAATCTGAGATGGGTCATCGGTCATTTGACGGAACATTTCCTCCCGGATGAACTTTTTGAAGAAATCCTGGAAGAATTGAGTCTTACCGGAAAATTGACGACAAGCGTTGAGGTGGTTCGAAACACGCATCGGCTTGCGAAAAAGGTGATGGAAGAATCACACATCCGAATGATGATTTACGAGACGGCGTTCTCGAATCTGGTCACAGCACACAGTGTGGATTTTTACAATCATAAAGTTTATCTGAGTGCGGAACAACGGATGAAATATATGAAGCACATGCTGTCTTTATGTGAAAATTATGATAATTTGGAAATTCGTCTGGTTTATGGTAAATTCATTTCCGATTTTGAATTTTCTGATGACCAATGCGTTCTACTGTCAGATACGATTTCCTGCGTGCGGCTTAAAAATGTAGGAAGTCCGAACAATCTGATGCTTGTGAACCGGTTTGACATGCAGAAAATACTGGAACAGTCATTTGAAGTGTGCTGGGAATATGGAGAAAATGTTGTGATTTCTGACAAGGATGCCATTGTTGACTATGTAAAACACATGATGCATGGTATGAAGATGGTTTTACAAATGGAATAGACGGAAGAGCGGTGATTACCGGCTTTCCAGGAAGTTATGTTAAGAAAAGGAATGGTGTGATTCCAAAAGAGTCACATTATTCCTTTTTTTGGCAATATTCCTCTCGTGTGTTTCAATTTGCCCTATGTTACACTAGCAGAAGTTTTTACATCAGCAAAAAAGAAAAAGTGAGGAGTTAAAAAAATGGGATTGAATGAGAAATTAACCGGCAAACCAAGTAGTGACAAACCGTGGATGAGATATTATCCGGAAGCATTGATAAATGGGCTGAAAGTACCGGAGTGTACTGTGGCTGAATATTTAAGAATGAACTGCCCGGGGGAAAATGTTGCTGCCATTCATTATTATGGAACAGACATTTCCTGGAAAACTGTATTTGAAAAAGCGGATGCTGCAGCACGTTCACTTCGTGCTTTAGGATTTGGAGAGAATGATCAGATTCCAGTATATCTTCGTTCCGTACCGGAATTTGTATATCTTCTTCTGGGGGCGGAGAAAATCGGTGCATCTTTGTTATGTCGTGACAATACGCTGGCTGAGAATGTGGAAGCTGCCGCAAAATCCGGAGCAAAGGCGATCATTGCGCATGATTTCCTTCAGCAGAACGAACTGGAAGCATACCTTGCCGGAAGTTCTGTGGAAAAAGTGGTTCTTTTAGATACCTGTTATTCATGTGACCGTGACGAGATGCCGGATTATATCCGGAAATGTCTGGCTGGTAATTATGCCGGAGAAGAAGCGCACGGTCCGTCTACAATGAACTGGGATGAGTTTATGGCGCTTGGAAATGAATATGCCGGAATTGTAGATGCACCTGTAAATGTGAACCGCCCGCTGCTTCGTGCATATACAAGCGGCTCAACAGGTCCATCCAAACAAGTTGTTCATTCTTCGCATACAATAATCGGAGTCATTCATCAGATGAACTTTTATGCGGGGTCCGACCAATTCCGTCCGACCTGGCTGGTAACGGCACTGCCGCCGGCACTTGTTGCAGTCGTGATCTCAATGATGTTAATGCCTATGGCATCGAATAAATTATTGATCCTCGATCCTTTCTGCGATCCGATCGACGTGGATCTGGAAGTGATGCGGTACCGTCCGAATGCATGGCCGACTATCCCGATGTTCATGGAGATTCTTATGTATAACGGTCGCGTTCCGGAAGATTACGATATGTCACATTTGCTCGCTTCGGGAGTGGGATGTGAATCCTATAATAACAAACAGATCCGGAATGCACAGAAATTCCTGAACGCCCATAACTGTAATGTTCGATTTACCGTTGCATATGGATGTAGTGAGGGTGGATCCAATATGACCCTTCCTATGTCGAATCAGGAGATGGCAAACGGCAATGTCGGTATTCCGCTTCCGCTGAGCACGATCAGTATCTTCAAACCTGGAACACAGGAAGAACTGGGTTACAATCAGCTTGGAGAAATCTGTGAATGCGGTCCCGGAGTCATGCTTGGGTATGATACAGAAGAAGCCACAGCGGATGTGCTCCAGAAACATGCGGATGGAAGAATCTGGCTTCATACCGGAGACATCGGTTACATGGAAGAAGACGGAAGCGTGCATGCATTCACCCGCGGGGCAGCACCACGCTATGGCGGCGGTGATCTGGCAACTCTTCAGATGGAAAATCTGGTTGCGGATGCAAATATCGCAGGAATTCATGATGAATTCTTCGTGGTGGCACCGGATAACAAGCATAGTGGATATTATCTTCCGTATCTGTATGTCATGCTGGAAGAGGGATATTCAGTTGAAGATGTAGAAGAGGAAATTCGTGCATGTCTTGAGAAACATATGCAGCCAATCCGGATCACAGAATTGCCGGAGCGCCCATTCTTCCACTTCAAAACCAATCGTCTTGGACTTAAGAGTGAGATTCTGGCAAGTGGATTCGGAGAAGAAATCGAAAAAAAAGAAAAGAAAGAAAAATACGCATAAATGTTTTCGCAAACAAATGTGCGCATAAGGGCGAGGAAAATGTGACAATAATTCGTGGAATAAATTGGGGATATTTTTGCTTGAAATGCAATGGGATTCGTGCTAATCTTAGAGTAGCATTTTTATGCCATTTACTGCAATTAGAGGGGGTTATTAATAAGTAATATTAAGTCAGCAACGTTGCAGTACAATGAAATCTGAACGTATTTCCGACAGAAATATCTGATGGGGAAGAAGTTCAGCTAGTCGGTGCATTTGCGCAGACTAAGGTAACTTTTCAACAAATAATTAATAAAGGAAGGAAAATTATGAGAAAAAGGATGAAGAAACTCGCGAGTCTTCTTCTCTCCGTATCAATGACCTTCGGTATGATTTCATTTCCGGTATATGCGACCCCAGCTGACGGTACAGAAAATGAAACTGCTGTTGTGACAGAGAACTCGGAGACGGAAGAACCCGCAGACGCTGCTGGCGACACGAGTGAGCCGAAAGCGGAAGAGCAAGAATCAACGCAGCCGGAAACGACGAATCCGGATACAGCACAGACGGAATCACAGCCAAAAGTGACGACCGTTAAGGAAAGTTTCACTACTTATCAGGTGAAAACAGAGGACATCGATGTGTCAGGTGTAACACCGTACAGTATGTCTGTTGATGAAGAGGATGCAGTTGAAGT
>JBJENH010000169.1:0-6894 GCA_051880095.1 Bariatricus sp.
GAGAACATACCTTTCTTCATCTCTCCGCCGTACCATGTATTGATGATAACCTGTTCGCGGCTTGTAATGTTAAATACAACAGCGGTCTCAGAGTTCAGACCTAATTCTTTATAATTTTCAACTTTTGCCTTAGAAGCGTTGTAAACAACGAAGTCTGGCTCAAAATCTTTCAGTTCTTCTTCTGTAGGCTGGATGAACATGTTCTTTACAAAATGAGCCTGCCATGCAACTTCCATGATGAAACGGATAGCCATGCGGGTGTCTTTGTTAGCGCCGCAGAATGCATCTACTACAAAAAGTCTCTTATCAGAAAGCTCTTTAATTGCGATATCTTTAACTGCGTTCCATGTTTCTTCGGTTGCAGGGTGGTTATCATTCTTGTATTCATCACTTGTCCACCATACAGTGTCTTTGGAATTCTCATCAACTACGATAAATTTGTCTTTAGGAGAACGTCCGGTATAAACACCTGTCATTACGTTGACTGCACCAAGTTCGCTTTCCTGACCTTTTTCAAAACCTTCAAGTTCCGGTTTTGTCTCTTCTTCGAATAACATTTCATAAGAAGGATTGTACACGATTTCTGTAGTTCCGGTAATTCCGTACTTGCTTAAATTGATTTCTGCCATTTCGTTTAACCTCTTTTCTAGTAATAATATACCTACCTTAATAAAATGTAGGGGTTTACGAGATTCAATAAAAGAAGTGGAAAATCCAACTTCTTTCCCTATAATTATACATAAATATCGGAAAAAATCAATGGCAGATGTATGATTTTGTATGTTGTCAGTAATTGGCTTTTCCTTTACTGTTTTGAGATGAGATGGTACAATAATAATATATGTGTCTGTATGAAGAGAGCGGGGATGCCTGACTTATCGGCACAGAAAGAGGAGTTTGCAGAAGAAATGACAAAGAAACAGTTAACATTAGAAGTAATAGAACGTTTGAAGAAGGAATATCCGGAGGCAGGATGCACGTTGGATTACGATGAGGCGTGGAAACTTCTGGTCAGTGTGCGGCTTGCGGCACAGTGTACGGATGCCCGGGTAAATGTGGTCGTGGAAGGGCTGTATAAAAAGTACCCGAGTGTGGAAGCTCTTGCGGAAGCGGATGTAGATGATATTGAAGCCATTGTTCGGCCATGTGGTCTGGGGCGTAGTAAGGCGAGGGATATCAGCGCCTGCATGAAAATGCTGAGAGACGAGTACGGCGGAAAGATTCCAAAGGACTTCGACAAGATTTTGAAGCTGCCGGGAGTAGGCAGAAAGAGTGCCAATCTGATCATGGGGGATGTGTTCGGTGAGCCGGCGATCGTGACGGATACACATTGTATTCGTCTGGTAAACAGAATCGGTCTGGTTGACGGGATAAAGGAGCCGAAGAAAGTAGAGATGGCGCTTTGGAAAATTGTCCCGCCGGAGGAAGGAAGTGATTTCTGTCACCGGCTTGTGTTTCATGGACGGGATGTCTGTACAGCACGCACGAAACCATATTGTGGCAGATGCTGCCTGAATGATATTTGTAAAAAGGCTGGCATATAGAATGAAAGCGGAAGTCAAAGAACTGACCGGCCTGCTTCGGATCGTACCGCAGAAGCATCGAATGATCACTGTTGTGGGGGCAGGCGGGAAAACCACATTGATCTATCTTCTTGCCAGAGAACTGGCCGATGCGGGATATAAAGTGGCTGTCACGACGACCACGCATATGCAGGCGGAAGGGAGATACGGTTTTCGACCGTTTGGTATTCCGTGCGAAGCCGGAAAGATTAAAGGAATATCGGAAGAATTTCCGGGAGAATTGCTGAAAGAATATGACATTGTCCTGGTGGAGGGAGATGGAAGCAGACAGCTGCCGATGAAATTTCCGGCAGATCATGAGCCGGTTATTCCGGCAAAGACAGACATGGTGATCGGTGTGGCAGGGGCAGGAGCGATCGGCAGGACGTTCAGAGAAGCGTGCCACAGGTACCGCCTTGCATGTGAATTTTTTCGCTGTGAACCGGATGAACAGATCAAAGCGGTGCATATGTCCGAGGCACTGACCAGCAGGGCCGGACAAAAGAAGAATGTGGTTTGCGAATATCGATATTTGATCAACCAGATAGACAGGCTGGAAGACGATACAAGAAAAGAATTGAGGGAGGCCATGCAAAAGCGTGAAGAATGTGGCGGTATGGTTTCGCTGCATCAAATAGAGGAGAAATACCTGTAGACGGAGGGAATTGGAACATGTTGAAAATCAAAGAGTATGTGAGGGCGGAAAGCCTGGAGCAGGCTTACGAGCTCAACCAGAAAAAAACGAACCGGATCATCGGCGGAATGCTCTGGATGAAGATGAGTCATGCAAGGATTCAGACTGCTATTGACTTATCGGCACTGGGGCTGGATCAGATTGAAGAAAACGAGGAAGAGTACCGGATCGGATGTATGGTTACACTGCGTCAGCTTGAACTCCATGAAGGACTCAATGAATGGAGTCATGGAATTGTCAGAGAGAGCGTGAAACCGATCGTAGGTGTACAGTTCCGGAATCTGGCGACCGTAGGAGGAAGCATTTTCGGAAGATTTGGATTTTCCGATGTACTGACTTGCTTTCTGGCGCTTGATACCTATGTTGAGCTGTATAAAGGCGGAGTGATTCCGCTCGAAGAATTTGCGAAGATGGAGAAGGATAACGACATTCTGGTGCGGCTGATCGTGAAAAAGAATCCAGGACTTCACGCCTATCTTTCACACAGAAACGTAAAGACGGATTTTCCGGTACTGGCAGTTGCTGTTTCTGCGGATGATCGCGGGGCAAGAGCGGTCGTGGGAGCAAGACCGTCAAAAGCAATCTGCGTTCCGTTAAAAGAGGAATGGAAAAAGGCGATTGAAGAGGGAAGATGCACAGAATCGGTGGCGGAGCAGATGGCGAAAGAACTGGCAGAACAGATTCCGACAGGAAGTAATATGCGTGCCAGTGCCGAGTACCGGAGCCATTTGGCAGGAGTGCTGCTGAAACGGGCAATTCTGGCGCTTCTGGAAGAAAGGGGGCAGCAAAATGCAGATTAGTGTGATGCTGAATGGGAAAAAAGTTACAGAAGAAATCAAACCGGATCTGCTTTTGATTGATTTTGTGAGAAATCATGGATGTTATAGTGTGAAGCGGGGCTGTGAGACTTCCAATTGTGGTCTTTGCACCGTATTTCTGGATGAAAAACCGGTACTTTCCTGTTCTATGCTTGCGGCAAGAGCAGACGGCCATGCAGTGCAGACTTTGGAGGGACTGCAGGAGGAAGCTGCTGAGTTCGGCGCATTTATCGCAGATCAGGGGGCAGAGCAGTGTGGATTCTGCAATCCGGGAATGATCATGAATGCGATTGCGTTGTTCCGGGAAAATCCGGATCCGACAGATGATGAGATCAGGGAATATCTGGCGGGGAACCTGTGCCGCTGCTCCGGATACGAAGGGCAGCTCAGAGGAATCCGTGCATTTTTAGAATATAAGAAACAGGGAGGTGCCGTATGCAGGTAGTAGGTCAGCCGATCAGAAAAAAGGATGCCATGGCGCTGGTTCAGGGGAAACCGGTATTTACCGATGATCTGGCACCGAAGGATTGTCTGGTTGTCAAGGTACTCAGAAGTCCTCACGCGAACGCGATGGTAAAGAATATAAAGACAGATATTGCAAAGCGAGTTCCGGGAATTGAAGATATTTATACATGGGAAGATGTGCCGCAGCAGAGATTTACAATGGCCGGACAGACCTATCCGGAACCCAGTCCCTATGACCGGCTGATTCTTGACAGACATGTGCGGTATGTGGGAGAACCGGTGGCGATCGTGGCCGGAGCGGACGAGGAGTGTGTGGAACAGGCGCTTCGAATGATCAAAGTGGAATATGAAGTGCTTCCGGCTATTCTGGATTTTCGTAAAGCGAAAGATAATGAACTTCTGGTGCATCCGGAGGATACCTGGAAATCCTTGTGCCCGGTCGGTGCGGATAATAAGAGAAATCTCTGTGCATGTGAAACCAGCGGTCACGGAGATGTTGAGCAGGTGCTTGCAGACTGCGATGTCGTGGTGGAAGAGACCTATCATACTCTGGCGAATCAGCAGGCAATGATGGAAACATTCCGGACGGTATGCTATATGGATACATACGGAAGACTGAATGTGCTGAGTTCCACTCAGATCGTATTCCATGCGCGCAGAATTCTTTCCAATGCGCTGGGAATACCTAAATCAAAGATTCGTGTGATGAAGCCAAGGATAGGAGGCGGATTCGGAGCAAAACAGACGGTAGTGGCGGAGATTTTCCCTGCATTTGTTACCTGGAAGACCGGGAAGGCATCCAAGATGATATTTACCCGGGAAGAATCGCAGACGGCATCTACTCCGAGACATGAGATGGAGGTTTCTGTGAAAATCGGGGCGGACAAGGACGGAAGAATCCGGGCGATTGATGTGTATACGTTATCGAATACGGGCGCTTACGGAGAACATGGTCCTACGACCGTAGGATTGTCCGGTCATAAATCCATTCCGTTATACGGTTCTCTTGAAGCACATCGTTTCGCCTATGATGTTGTATATACAAATGTCATGTCAGCGGGAGCGTACCGTGGATATGGTGCGACACAGGGGATTTTTGCCGTAGAAAGTGCAGTCAATGAACTGGCGGGAAAACTGGGGATGGATCCGGTCGAGCTGCGCCTGAAAAATATGGTCCGTGAAGGTCAGACCATGCCGGCATATTACGGTGAGACGGCGAAGAGCTGTGCACTTGACCGGTGTCTTTTGAGAGCGAAAGAAATGATCGGATGGGATGATAAATTCCCGTGTCGTGATATGGGAAACGGCAAAGTGCGAAGTGTCGGTGTCAGCATGGCTATGCAGGGATCCGGTATTTCAAGTGTTGATGTGGGTTCAGCAACGATTAAACTGAATGAGGACGGAATCTATACACTGATGATCGGTGCCGCAGACATGGGAACCGGCTGCGATACGATCCTGGCCCAGATGGCAGCAGAATGTCTGGACTGTCCGATGGAAAATATCATCGTATCGGGAGCAGATACCGATACTTCTCCGTATGATTCCGGATCGTATGCGTCCAGTACGACATATGTTACAGGAAAAGCGGTGGAGAAGGCCTGTGAAAAGCTGCAGATAAAGATCTGCGAACGGGCAGCCGAGATGCTGTCCTGTACTGTGGATAAGATTGAATTTGACGGTCATTGGGCAAAGAATCTGGAAAATGGAGAAACCGTGACTCTGCAGGAGATCGGCACATCATCTATGTGCGGCAATGAATGTGCACTTCAGGTGACTGAGACGCACAGCTCGCCGTTCTCACCGCCGCCGTTTATGGCCGGTATGGTGGAAATCGAACTGGATAAAGAGACCGGGCATGTGGAAATCCTGGATTACGTGGCTGTTGTGGACTGTGGAACGGTGATTAATCCGAATCTTGCCCGCGTGCAGACAGAGGGCGGAATCGTGCAGGGAATCGGAATGGCATTGTATGAAAACATACAGTATTCCGATAAAGGGCAGATGTTGAACCAGTCCTTTATGCAGTATAAATTGCCAACCAGGCTCGATATGGGAAAACTCCGGGTGGAATTTGAGGAGAGCCATGAGCCGACAGGTCCGTTTGGCGCGAAATCTATCGGGGAAATTGTGATCAATACACCCGCTCCGGCACTTGCACATGCAATTGCGAATGCGACCGGCATCTGGTTCCGCGAACTGCCGATCACAAGCGAAAAGATTGCGATGGGAATTGCAAGAAAATGAGAGTGGCTTTGATTTATCTGGCGGCTGGCAACAGCCGCCGGTTTGGCAAAGGAAATAAGCTCCTGTGGCCGATCGAAGGAAAGCGGATGTATCTGCATTTGCTGGAGCGGCTGGAAAGGATTGAAAAAAGACATTCTGAGTGGGAATTACTGGTTGTCACCCAGTATCCGGAAATCATGGAAGAGGCCGGAAACCTTGGAGTAAAGACCGTGTTTTCGCCGGAGAGCTATAGGGGCGCATCGTGGACAGTGAAAAAAGCGCTGGAAGCGTCTGCCGGGATGGATGCATGTGTATTTTTTGTTGCGGATCAGCCGTATTTATCGGAAGAAACAGCAGAAGAATTTCTGGGGCACATGGAAAAAATCGGAGACGAAGGACTGGGATGTGTCTGCTATGGAGAGAGAACAGGGAACCCGGTCTGGTTTGCACAAAAATATTTTTCAGAGCTGCTTGAACTTGAAGGCGACAGCGGCGGAAAAAAGGTGCTGAAGAAGCACTGGGATGAAGCCGTATTTTTTCAGATTTCCAATGAACAGGAGCTGGAAGATGTAGATGTATGGAATGGTAAATCAGATCAAAATGGAGAAATAAACAGCTTGCAATTATAGTGAAAACTAAGTACAATGATTTTACAAGTGTACGATTGATACACCGGGAGCAAGCGGAGGTCAGGAAAGATGAAATTATTGAAGGACAGAATACGGAAAGACGGGAAAATTAAAGAGGGAAATGTCTTAAAAGTGGATAGCTTTCTGAATCACCAGATGGATGTACAGCTTTTCCATGAAATCGGCAAAGAATTCAAGCGTCGGTTCGAAGGAGAAGAGATTAATAAAATTCTGACGATCGAAGCATCAGGTATCGGAATTGCCTGTGTTGTGGCAGAAGTATTTCAGGTACCGGTCGTATTTGCAAAGAAGACACAGACGAAGAACATTGCAGGAGACGTCTATACTACAAAGGTTGAATCGTTTACCCACGGACGGGTCTATGATATTATCGTGGCAAAGGAATTTCTCGGAAAAGGAGACAAAGTGCTCGTTATTGATGATTTCCTTGCAAACGGCAAAGCGCTGGAAGGGCTGACCCAATTGATCGAAGATTCCGG
>JBJENH010000170.1:0-31820 GCA_051880095.1 Bariatricus sp.
AAGTAATCTTCAACGAAAGAAAAGATAAAGCAATTGAAGAAATCTGCAAACATGTCAGCTTTATCAAATAATTTATAAAATCGAATTAAAACCAAATTTTTGCCTCTAATGACCATACAACGAGTAAACTGCCATGCTTGTTGTATGGTCTTTTATGTCGATACGACTTTTCCGAAATCTCTTGTAGAATGGGATGTAAAAGTGTTAGACTGTTAGTTGGGAAAAATTATGCCGCAGATCGCAATGAGAGAGCCGCAGAAAGCATAAACAATAAGATAGAATATTGGAGGAAGTCGAATATGTATAAGAAAACAGCAGAAGATATGGTATCTTTTATCAAGAATAGTCCTACCGCATTCCATGCAGTGGATTCTATGAAGAAGATTCTGAATGAAGAAGGATATCAGGAGCTTCCGGAAGGAAAGCGCTGGGAGATCAGCCTGGGAGGAAAATATTATGTCACCCGGAACGATTCCAGTCTGATCGCGCTGAAGGTCGGAACGGATTTGGAGAACTACAGCTTCAACATAGCGGCTTCCCACAGCGATTCTCCTACATTCAAAATCAAGGAGAACGAAGAGCTGGAAGTCCGCGGAAAATATACGCAGCTGAATACAGAAGGGTATGGCGGGATGCTCTGTGCACCATGGTTTGACCGTCCGCTTTCTGTTGCCGGAAGAGTGGTAGTAAAAGAGGGGGACAGCTTCGTGACCAGGCTCGTCAAAGTGGACCGGGATTTGGTGATGATTCCGAATGTGGCCATCCACATGAACCGGAAAGTCAATGAAGGATTTGAATATAATAAACAGGTTGATATGTTGCCGCTGTTTGGCGGAGGCGAATGTCAGAAGGGCGATTTCAAAAAGCTGATCGCAGAAGAACTGAATGTAGGAGAGAACGATATTTACGGGATGGATCTTTATCTTTATAACCGTATGGAGCCGTCTATCTGGGGAGCGAAGGAAGAATTCGTTTCCTGCCCGCAGCTCGATGATCTGCAGTGTGCATATACTTCTCTGCAGGGCTTCATAAAAGGTGCAAATGAGAAATCGATCAATGTATTCGCCTGCTTTGATAACGAAGAGGTGGGTTCCGGAACCAAGCAGGGGGCCGGCTCGACGTTTTTATACGATGTCCTACACAGGATCAGCCGTGGACTTGGCAAAGATGAGGATGCATTTTACTGCGCTCTGGCTTCCAGCTTTATGCTGAGCTGTGATAACGCGCATGCCGTTCATCCGAATCACCCGGAGAAGACAGATGCAGGTAACTGCGTTTATATGAATGAAGGAATCGTAGTAAAATCACATGCCGGACAAAAATATACGAGTGATGCAATCAGCGTTGCGGTGTTTAAAAGAATTTGTGAAAAGGCAAAAGTTCCGGTACAGTTTTTCGCAAACCGTTCAGATATGGCGGGAGGCAGCACACTTGGCAATATCGCGATGGCCCAGGTGTCTATGAACAGTGTGGATAT
Source organism: Bariatricus sp. (assembly GCA_051880095.1). Classification (GTDB taxonomy): domain Bacteria; phylum Bacillota; class Clostridia; order Lachnospirales; family Lachnospiraceae; genus Allocoprococcus. Next base: position 1,478 of record JBJENH010000170.1, read on the forward strand.
CGGACTTGCGCAGCTTTCCATGCATTCTCCGTATGAGACAGCGGGAATCAAGGACAGTTATTATATGATTCAGGCTACAGAGGAATTCTTTAACAGTCATATCGAAGCACAGGGAAGTGGTGTTTTGGTTCTTTAGGGACGTTTCTTTTGCCACGAGCAGCGCCCATTGTCGTGAAAGAGTCGCGGGGACAGGTTCCTTGACTCACAAGTGAGTCAAGGAACCTGTCCCCGCGACTCTTTCACGACTCTTTTAAAAAAACACTTGACATATTCAGAAAGTAGGGATATAATCTAAAACATATTAAACATAGTTAATTGATAGGTTATGAAAGCGAGGAACGAGTTATGGCAAAGATTTATAAAGGAACACTTGGACTTATCGGTAACACCCCATTGGTGGAAGTAGCGAATGTGGAAAAGGAACTGGGGCTGGAAGCAACGCTTCTGGTGAAGCTGGAATATTTTAATCCGGCAGGAAGTGTAAAGGACAGAATCGCGAAGGCAATGATCGAAGATGCGGAAGCGAAAGGCGAGTTAAAGGAAGGTTCTGTGATCATCGAACCTACATCAGGAAATACCGGAATCGGTCTTGCCTCTATTGCGGCGGCCAAAGGCTATCGTATTATTCTGACCATGCCGGAAACCATGAGTGTTGAGCGGAGAAATATTTTAAAGGCTTATGGAGCGGAACTGGTACTGACAGACGGTACAAAAGGAATGAAGGGGGCGATTGCAAAAGCAGAAGAACTGGCTAAGGAGATCCCGGGAAGCTTTATTCCGGGGCAGTTCGTGAACCCTGCAAATCCGGCGATCCATAAGGCAACGACAGGGCCTGAGATCTGGAGTGATACAGACGGACAGGTTGATTTCTTTGTGGCAGGAGTAGGAACCGGTGGAACATTGACTGGAACCGGTGAGTATTTGAAGGAACAGAATCCGGACGTAAAGATCGTGGCAGTTGAACCGGCAGGTTCTCCGGTACTTTCAGAGGGTAAAGGCGGCCCGCATAAGATTCAGGGAATCGGCGCAGGTTTTGTTCCGGAAGTGTTGAATACAAAGATTTACGATGAGATTATTAAGGTGGAAAATGAGGATGCGTTTGCAGAGGCGAAGCTGCTTGCGAAGAAGGAAGGCGTGCTGGTTGGTATCTCCTCCGGTGCGGCACTGCATGCGGCGATCGAATTGGCAAAACGTCCGGAGAATAAGGGCAAGACGATTGTGGCACTTCTGCCGGATACCGGTGACAGATATTATTCTACACCGTTATTTACGGAGTAGTTGTGGAAAGCGGCGGATTTTTCCGCCGCTTCTTTTGTATTCTGAATTGTAAATGCCCACAGTATTCGATATACTGGGAATAGCAACAGCAGTATATTTCTGGACTGATTGGGGAGAAGCAAATGAAAATACAAAAGAAATGGGAGCACTATGCAAATGAAACAGATTTTAATTTGTCTGTATTACCGACGGAAATAGTTAGTCAAGGAAAAGAAGTTTCTTTTCGTCCGAAACAGTTTATTGTATCGCGAGGAGACCCATTGGAATATATTTATTTTTTAAAATCAGGTTCGGCAATGGGAACGCGAAATTATGCTGATGGAAATAAGTACAATTATTTTCAAGTAGATTGCTCAAATGGCAATCTTGGTATTTTGGAGCTGTTTGCGCGTGAAAGTGAATATATTGCAACTATTATTTGCGTAACAGAAGTATCTGCAGTTAGAATCAGTGCGGGTGTGATTTTTGACTATGTAATGGAAAATACAGAGATGCTAAGAAGATGCCTGACTCTGGTGGCAAAAGATTTATATCGAAGATCAGCCAGTGAAGGAAAGTTCTATTATCTTGATGGGATTAACCGAGTCAGATATTATCTGGTTGATTATTACAATGAACACAGTAAAGAAGGAAATGGAAAAGTCATTGTCAGAGCAGAGTATCAGGATATTGCTTCCGGGGTCGGAATCAGCATACGTACGGTAGGGAGAAGTATTCGTAAATTAAAAGATGAGAAAGAAATTATTTCAAAGGACAAGAAAATAATTATTGATCAGGAGCATTATGAATTACTGCTGGAGTCATTGGATTTCTGAAAGAAGTCTTTATGGCTTCTTTTTTTAAAATATTTCGAGGAACGGCCATATGACCTTTCCTATATAGGCATAAAAAAGATATAATCAAGTAACAAAACATACAAAAATATTTTTGTAATCAGACCAAAAGGAGGCAGAATGACGAATAAAGTGAAAAAGAAAATATTGATTGATACGGATTTAGGCGATGATGTAGATGATACCGCGGCGCTCATCATGGCACTGAATTCACCGGAACTGGATATTGTTGGAATTACAACCGTTTATCTTGATACGGTTAAAAGGGCAGAAATGGTTTTGGAACTGTGCAGTAAATATGGGAGAGATGATATTCCTGTGTGTGCCGGATTTGGGAAACCAATTATAGGGCGTAGAGATTCCATAGTACCCCCGATCCAATATGAAATTCTGGAAGAGAAAAGGACAAACAAAATTGTGACAGAATGTGATGGGGCAGAATTCATCATACAAAAAGTCAAGGAATATCCGGAACTTACAATTGTGGCAATCGGCTGCATGACCAATCTTGGGATAGCATTTTACAGGGAACCTGAACTTATGAAAAATGTTGAGATTATCGCTATGGGTGGTATGTTTACAAACAGTGCACCTGAATGGAATATAAAATGTGATCCCGAAGCAGCAATAATGGTCATGAATGAAGCAGAACATCTGCGTATGTTTGGATTGGATACCACGAAATATTGTCTGGTATCGGATGAAATGATGGATCAGATTTGTGACAGCAATTCTAAAATAGGAACATATTACAAAAAAGGGATGCAGCTTTTCCGCAAGAAAACAGGATATGTATATACACTTCATGACGCTTTATTGATTGTATATTTACTGGATCCTTCTGTGGCAGAATTTGTGCAGAGTGATTATACAGTGGAACTTGCAGGAAAGTATACAAGAGGTTCTATCATTTTTAAGACAAATGCGTATGATTTGAATACGACTGTTCAAAAGCACTTTTATTACGCAAGATCAATAGATGTTGAAAAATTTTTGAGATACGTGAAAGAACGAATTTATTAGGAGGACTATTATGAAAAAGATTAAAATTTTATCAGTGGCATTATTAATAATGAGTATGGTATTTGGCTGTGTGCTTACCGGATGTTCTGCACCGGAACCGGAGAAGGAAGAAACGACAAATAATACATCAAATGGAGGAAAAACCGGTGAAAAATTTGAAGGAAATGCTGAAGATTACAAAGTGGCACTGCTGATTCCGGGAAGTCTTGGCGATAAATCATTTTTTGATGCGTCTTTTGAAGCTGTGGGACTGCTGGAAGAAGAGTATGGAATGACGGTGAATTATGTGGAATGCGGAAATGATTCTACAAAGTATTATCCGGCATATGTGGATCTCTGTGAAGCAGGATATGATTTGATTCTTACCGTTTCCAGCAATGGAGATGATGCATTGACTCAAGTTGCGGAGGAATATCCGGATCAGAAATTTATCAGTCTTGACGGAGAGATGGATGATGTACCGGCCAATGTATATATTATTGCACCGAAGAACAATGAAATGAGTTATCTGGCAGGAGCTGTTGCCGCATTAAAAGCAAAAGAACTGGGAGAAGATACCATTGGATTTGTAGGCGGAATGGATATCCCGGGAATCAATGAATTCCTGGTTGGATACATCGAAGGAGCTCAGGAGATTATGCCGGAAGTGAAAGTACAAAGCTCTTATGTGGGCAGCTTTACGGATACGGCAAAGGGAAAAGAGAATGGACTTTTACTTTATAATTCAGGTATTTCAGTAGTATTTACAGCTGCAGGACAGTCCGGACTTGGAGTCATGGATGCGGCAGTTCAAAGCGGAAAATATGCAATTGGAGTGGACTCTGATCAGGCAATGGCATTGAAAGATTCACAGCCGGAAATGGCAAAAGTAATTATCACTTCAGCAATAAAGAACATTCCGCAAAATGCACTCACTATTGTAAAGAAAGCAATGGATGGCGAAGTGAAGTATGGAGTAAAGGAATATTATGGATTGAAAGAAGGCGCGGTTGGAATTGCAGAGAACGAATTCTATGAAGCATTGTTGTCAAGCGAAGACCGACAGGTAATTGAAGAATTAAAAACAAAAGTTATGAATGGTGATGTCAGTCTGACAGATACGATTGGATTAACAACAGAAGAATTAAACAAAATCAGGGATGATGTACGTCCTTAGTTACCAAAGTCAGAGTGTATAAAGAGACGAGGATGAGTTTATGAGTAGCTATATATTGGAAATGAATCATATTGGGAAAATTTATGGTAATGGTGTAGTTGCTAATTCGGATGTCAATTTCAAATTGAAAAAGGGGGAAATTCATGCTCTGGTCGGTGAAAATGGTGCGGGTAAGTCAACTTTGATGAAGATTCTCTTCGGGATGGAACAGCCATCCCGGGGAGAGATTATTCTTAAAGGGAAAAAGACCACTTTTTCCGGATCTAAAGAGGCAATTGCGAATGGAATAGGAATGGTTCATCAGCATTTTATGCTGGTGGAATCATTTACGGTAGCTCAGAATATTGTACTGGGGATGGAACCTAAAAAAGGTGTATTTGTTGACAACGAGCAGGCAGTAAAATTCACAAAAGAAATGGGAGAAAAGTATAATCTTCCCGTAGATCCAACGGAAGTTACAAGGAATCTTCCGGTAGGTGTAAAGCAGAAAGTAGAAATTTTAAAAGCTCTTTCGAGAGGTGCTGAAATATTAATCCTGGATGAGCCTACCGCTGTATTAACTCCGCAGGAGACCGAGCAGCTTTTTGAGGAATTAAAGCAATTGAAAAAACAAGGACATACGATCGTTTTTATTTCGCATAAAATACCGGAGATCAAACAGATCTGTGATCGTATTACGGTTATGAGAAGCGGGCGGACCATAGAAACATATCAATGCGATGAGGTAACCGAACAACAGATTTCGAATGCGATTATGGGATGTGAATTAAATACATCGATTGACCGCCATGAGAAGAAATATGGAAGAGTAAATGTCCAGGTGGAACATTTATCATATAAGGATAAAAATGGTGTTCAGATTTTGCGGGATGTTTCTTTCAGTATGAGACAGGGAATGATTTTTGGAATTGCAGGAGTTCAAGGAAATGGACAGGTAGAACTGGTGGATATTCTTACCCGGAAAAGAGCGGTTCAGATAGGTGAAGTGAAAATTTTGGGTGAGAAAATGGATCATATCAATCAAAAACAAATCAGAAGCATGTCATTTGGGTATATACCGGAAGACCGTCTGGAACAAGGTGTGGCAGCGAGCATCGCAATTGATGAAAACATGATTGCGAATGATCTCGACAGTACCCGCTTTCAGAAAAGAGGGGTGCTTAATTTCAAGCGTATTAACGAATTTGTAAAAAATAACATTAAAAACTATGAAATACGGTGCGCTGGCGGAACACAGCCGGTGGGAATGCTTTCAGGAGGAAATATGCAGAAGGTGGTTGTTGCCAGAGAATGTGGAAACAATCCGAGTGTTTTGATTGCAGAACAGCCTACCAGAGGTGTTGATGTCGGGGCTGCACATATCATTCACAAAAAAATTGTACAACTGTGTGAACAGGGAAGTTCTGTGCTTCTTGTATCTGCAGATCTTTCGGAACTATTAAAATTATCCGATGTACTCGCAGTTATGTATGAAGGAGAAATGGTTGCATTTTTTGAAAATACGGAAGGATTAAATGAGGAAAAGCTTGGACTTTATATGCTGGGAATAGAGAAGCATAGTGAAGAGCAGATTCGAAAGGCGGTGGTTAGTGGTGAGTAGAGAAAAATCTTTTCAAATTATGCGCACGGCTGTAGCAATGCTGGCAGCGATTGCGGTAGCGTTCGTGATTATATTGCTGGTGAGTGATAAACCAATTGAATCGATTGTGATCTTTCTTATACAGCCATTTTCTTCGCTGCGTTATATAGGAAATATTATTGAAACAGCCATTCCATTGATTTTTTCTGGATTATCTATGGCAGTGCTGTTTAAAGCCGGATTATTCAATTTGGGAGGAGAAGGTGTATTCTTCATGTCAGGAATTGCAGGGTCTATTGTGGCAATCTGGCTGCAGCTTCCGGCAGTGCTCTTCCCGGTTTTGTGTATTATTATTGGATCTGGAATGGGAATCTTGATTATGCTGGTTCCGGGTGTTTTAAGAGCTAAGTATAATGCGAATGAAATGGTGACATCTTTGATGATGAACAATATATCATTGGGAGTAGGATGTTATTTATTGAATAATATGATGAGAGATCCATCGGTGTCTACACTGGTCTCTTATAAATATCGGTCAGCGGCAATGCTTCCGGTCATTATTCCTAAAACGCATGTTCATGCCGGAATTATAATAGCAATTGTAATAGCAGTTTGTACTTATATGTTTTTGTATAAGACGAAATGGGGACTTCAGATCCGTGCTGTAGGTGCCAATCCAAAATTCGCTGCTTATTCAGGAATGAATGTAGCGGGAGTCATCATTATGGTTCATATTCTTGCAGGTGCCATTGCAGGATGTGGAGGAATCGTAGAATGCCTTGGCCTTCATAAAAGATTTGAATGGACTGCACTTCCGGGATATGGATTTGACGGTGCAATGATCGCCATGCTGGCAGGGAATCATCCATTAGGTGTCATAGCAGCAGCTGTATTTGTGGCTTATTTAAGAGTCGGAGCGGATCTGGTGAATCGTTTTGCTGATGTGCCTACGGAAATGATAGCGATCTTGCAGACATTGATTATTCTCCTAATATCAGCAGAAAAGTTTTTACATAAATACAAACAAAAATGGATCGAAAGAGATGTTCAGAGTAAAGTGAAGGAGGCGTAAAGATGGGAGGATTTGCAAAACTGATTTTTTCAACGGATTTTATTTATTCTATTTTTAGAGTAACGACGCCTCTTTTATTTGCATCGATGGGGGCTGTCATATCGGATGTCGCAGGTGTGCCGAATATCGCACTGGAAGGTCTTATGCTGATGGCTGCATTTGCAGGAATGTATTTTAGTTTTCTTACACAGAGTGCGGCCGTGGGATTGTTGATGGCGCTGGCAGTTTCTGTTATTTTTGCAGGAGTATTAGCATTTTTTACATTGTATTATAAGACAAATATCATTTTGGGTGGTATTGCGTTAAATAGTCTTGCCAGTGGAGGAACGGTATTTTTCCTGTATCTGACAGCAAAGGATAAAGGAACCAGCGTATCGCTTGCAAGCAAGACACTGCCGAATATTCATATCCCGATTATTAAAGACATCCCGGTATTGGGGGATATTATTTCCGGTCATAATGTGCTGACGTATGTATCAGTGCTTGCGGTTGTCTTTACATATTTTCTATTGAAATCCACAGATCTTGGATATCATATACGGGCAGTAGGAGAAAAGAAAGAGGCAGCAGAATCCGTAGGGATTAATCCGGTTAAAACGCAGGCGATCGCGCTTCTGCTGAGTGGTGTCATGTGTGGATTTGGCGGTGCATTTATGTCTATGGGATATGTATCATGGTTTTCCAGAGATATGCTCAGCAGCAGAGGATGGATTGCATTGGCAGCAGAAGCAATGGGAAGACAGACTGCAATTGGTTCGGCGCTGACTTCTCTGTTGTTTGGAACAGCGGATGCGGTATCAAATGCCGCTGCAGCACAAGGATTACCATCTGATTTAGTTAAAACAATTCCGTATTGTGTAACACTGATTGGGCTTACTATTTTCTCTGTCAGGACATTTAGAAAAAGTAAAGAGGCGTAGGTGATGAGAATGAAAGTATTATCGTTTGGTTCGCTGAATATTGATTATACCTATCAAGTGGAACATTTTGTGCAGAAAGGGGAAACTCTTTCTGCAAATAAACTGAATATCTACTCTGGGGGCAAAGGCTTGAATCAGGCTATAGCATTGGCAAGAGCAGGTGCGGAAGTATACCATGCAGGAGCAGTTGGGGACGATGGAGCATTTCTGATTGCTCAGTTAAAAGATGCCGGAGTAGACACGAGACACATTAAAGTGTGCAGGGATGTCCGCACAGGCCATGCAATTATTCAGAATAGTTCGGATGGCGATAACTGTATTCTTCTTTTCGGAGGGGCTAATCAGACTATTACGAAGGAACAGGCAGACCAGGTATATGAAGGATTTCACAGAGGCGACTGGCTTTTGCTTCAAAATGAGATCAATCAAGTACCGTATTTGATGCAAAAAGCACATGAAAAAGGAATGCAGATCGTGCTTAATCCGTCACCTATGAATGAGAAAATATTTAAATTACCTTTGGAAAAGGTCGATTATTTTATTTTAAATGAAATCGAAGCGGGACTGATGCTTGATATAGAAAAAAAAGAGAGCATTGACGGTGAAATGATGATCCGGAAGCTGCATGACAAATATCCGAATGCGTGCATTGTTTTGACTATGGGTGAGAGAGGCGCATTATGCATGAAAGAACAGGAGATTATTTTTCAGAAGACTTATTGTGTAAAAGCAAAAGATACAACAGCGGCAGGAGATACATTTACAGGATATTTCTTAAAAGGAATGGTGCAGGGAGACAGTGTGAGAAATTCATTGGATATGGCAGCAAAGGCCGCCGCAATTGCTGTTACGAGACAGGGAGCTGCGCCTTCTATTCCTAAATGGGAAGAAGTCTTAGAATTTAAAGGAGGAGATCAGGATGTCTACACCACATAATGGAGCCAAGAAAGGTGATTTTGCGAAAACGGTGCTGATGCCGGGAGATCCACTGCGGGCAAAGATGATAGCGGAAACGTATTTGGAAAATGCCAGGCAAGTGACAAAAGTACGAAATATGTTTGGATATACAGGTACATATAAAGGGAAACCAATATCCATTATGAGTGCCGGAATGGGAATGCCGTCTATGGGGATCTATTCATGGGAATTGTATAATTATTATGACGTCGATGCTATTATTCGGATTGGCTCGGCAGGGGCATTACATGAATCAATTCAATTGATGGATATCGTTGCGGCAATGGGAGCCTGTACAGATTCTAATTATGGGCATCAATTTCAGCTTCCCGGAACTTATGCCCCTATTGCGGATTTTGAATTGTTGAGAAAAGCAGAGGAAATTGCGGGTAAACAAGGAACGCGGCTGATGGTAGGGAATGTATTGTCGACAGACATTTTTTATAATCCAGATAATTGTGTAAATGAATCATGGAAAAATATGGGCGTTCTTGCCTCAGAAATGGAGTGTGCGGCTCTATATATGAATGCTGCAAAGGCAGGAAAAAAGGCACTGGGATTGTTGACGATATCAGATCATCTAGTCACAGGAGAAGCGCTGAGTGCGGAAGAAAGACAAATGGGATTTAGTAAAATGATTCGGCTTGCGCTCGAATTGACATAGGGAAAGGATTTGAGTATGAAGTTTAAAAGAATATTTGTCATCGTAATGGATTCCGTAGGTGTTGGGGCGGCGAAAGATGCAAAAGAATTTGGCGATGAAGGATGCAACACACTTGGCCACATAGCAGAAACCGTAGAAAAATTTTCTATTCCAAACTTATGCAGATTAGGGATTGCAAATATCCTGCCTTTGCAAGGTGTAGATGTGTGTAATAACCCGTTGGGATATTTCACGAAAATGCATGAAGCCAGCGCAGGAAAAGATACCATGACCGGACATTGGGAAATGATGGGGCTTCATGTAACTAAACCATTTCTTACTTTTACAGAATCTGGTTTCCCGGAAGAACTGATCATTGAATTGGAACGACGAACCGGACACAAAGTGATCGGAAATAAAAGTGCCAGCGGTACAGAGATTATAGAAGAATTGGGCGAAAAGGAAATTGCTACGGGAGATATGATTGTATATACGTCAGCAGATTCTGTCCTTCAGATTTGTGGTAATGAAGAAACGTTTGGCTTAGAAGAATTATACCGCTGCTGCGAGATTGCAAGAGAGCTTACCATGAGGGAAGAGTGGAAAGTTGGCAGAGTCATCGCAAGACCATATATCGGTAAAAAAAAGGGAGAGTTTAAGCGTACGGCAAACCGGCATGATTATGCAGTAAGTCCTACGGGGAAAACGGCATTAAATGTTCTGAAAGAGGCAGGATATGAAGTAATTTCGGTCGGAAAGATTTGTGACATATTTGCCGGAGAAGGAATTACAGAAAGTTACAAATCTCAAAGCTCCGTTCATGGAATGGAACAGACAATTGAAATAGTAGATAAAGATTTTCAAGGGTTGTGTTTTGTCAATCTGGTTGACTTTGATGCGTTGTGGGGGCATAGAAGAGATCCGGAAGGCTATGCGCAGGAACTGGAACGATTTGACAAAAACCTGGGCAAGTTGATGGAAAAATTGCGGGAGGATGATTTGCTCATTATCACGGCAGATCATGGAAATGATCCAACTTACAGAGGTACGGATCATACGAGAGAAGATGTTCCTTTGCTTTTATATTCGTCCTCCTTAAAGCACCCGGGTAAGCTTGCAGAACCGGATACATTTGCTGTAATCGGTGCGACTATTTTAGATAATTTTGAACTGGCTATGCCGGAAAATACCATAGGGAAATCGATATTAAATGATTTGATCTAGTGAAATAGAATCGATGGAACAGGCGGATTACCGCCAAATCCATCGATTCTATTTTACTTAAGAAAATATGAAACCTATTTACACAGTAGGCAATTGATGATATGATGTCACAAAAAGGAGGCTGAGGGTCAAATGACACTGACACAGTTAAACTATCTCATCACAATAGCAGAAACGAAGTCGTTAAATAAAGCAGCGGAGCAGTTGTATGTATCTCAGCCGTCTCTGACCAATGCAATCAAAGAACTGGAAAAGGAGCTGGGCATTACGTTATTCTACCGAAGCGGGCGGGGAGTTACTCTGACGAATGATGGAACGGAATTCCTGCTTTATGCAAAGCAGATATACGGGCAGTATGAAAGTGTCCTGGAAAAATACGGGAAGGGCGGATCCTATAAAAAGAAGTTTGGCGTATCGACACAGCATTATTCTTTTGCAGTCAAAGCGTTTGTGGATATGGCGAAGGAATTCGATATGTCAAAATATGAATTTGCACTTCGAGAAACGAAAACCATGGAAGTAATCAGCGATGTGAACACGATGAAGAGCGAGATTGGGATACTTTATCTCAGTGATTTCAACCGCAAAGCAATTGAGAAGTTATTGAAATCCTATGACTTGGCGTTTCATCATCTTGTAGACTGTCAGGCGTACGTGTATATCTGGAAGAATCATCCTTTGGCAAAAGAAAGATCTATTAGTTTTGCACAGCTGGACGGTTACCCCTGCCTGTCCTTTGAACAGGGGGATAACAGTTCCTTCTATTTTGCGGAGGAAATCCTTTCCACCAATGAATACTCACAGGTTATCAAGGCGAATGACCGTGCGACGATGCTGAATCTGATGGTGGGACTAAATGGGTATACGCTTTGTTCCGGTATCATATGCGAGGAGTTGAACGGCAATGATTTTGTGGCAGTTCCATTCCGGGATGATGCGCAGAACCCAAACAGTGTGATGGAGATTGGCTATATCGTGAAAAAGAATACAGTGCGGAGTAAGATGGGGGAACTGTATATAGAGAAACTGAAAGAATACCTGGTTATAGTTTAAAACTATAACTTGGTATTTTTTTTGCATATTAGACAAAGGTAGCCTACTGTGTTAGTATGTATTCAACAAGAAAAACAAAGCGAAATCGAAATAAACGAATTGGAGGAAATAGAGATGGCAAATATTAAAGATTCTAAAAACTGGGGATTTGAGACAAGACAATTACATATCGGACAGGAACAGGCAGATCCGGTAACGGATGCAAGAGCAGTTCCGATCTATGCGACAACTTCTTATGTATTCCATAACTCACAGCATGCAGCTGATCGTTTTGGCCTTCGCGATGCGGGAAATATTTACGGAAGACTTACTAACCCGACAGAGGATGTGTTTGAACAGCGTATCGCATCTCTGGAGGGCGGTGTTGCAGCACTTGCAGTCGCATCCGGCGCGGCAGCAATTGATTATACATTTCAGGCACTTGCAAAATCAGGCGAACATATCGTAGCTTCCAAGACGATTTACGGCGGAACCTTCAACCTGCTTGCACATACTTTGCCGCTTACCAATGGTATTACCACAACATTTGTAGATCCGGAAGTAGAGGGTTCTTTTGAAGCGGCGATTCAGGAAAACACAAAAGCGATTTTCGTAGAGACCCTTGGAAATCCGAACTCTAACCTGGTCGATCTGGAAGAAGTGGCAAAGATTGCCCATAAGCATAACATTCCGCTGGTAGTAGACTCTACATTCGCAACTCCGTATCTGGTTCGTCCGATCGAGTATGGTGCCGATATCGTTGTTCATTCTGCAACCAAATTCATCGGCGGACATGGTACAGCCATCGGTGGTGTAATCATTGACAGCGGAAACTTCGACTGGAAAGCAGCCGGAAAATATCCGTGGATCTCTGATCCGAACCCGAGTTACCATGGCGTATCTTTTGCAGATGCAGTAGGACCGGTAGCATTTGTGACCTACATCCGTGCAGTCATCCTGCGTGATACCGGTGCAACCCTTTCTCCATTCCATGCATTTCTCTTCCTTCAGGGGCTGGAAACGCTGTCACTCCGTGTAGAGCGCCATGTGAGCAATGCGCTGAAGATTGTAGAGTATCTGTCAAATCATCCGCAGGTGGAAGCGGTGCATCATCCGTCACTGCCGACAGAACCGAGTCATGAATTATATAAGAAATATCTGCCAAACGGAGGAGGATCTATCTTTACATTTGAGATTAAAGGTGATGCGGCAACGGCGCAGAAATTTATTGATAACCTTGCCATTTTCTCATTGCTGGCAAATGTGGCAGATGTAAAATCACTGGTAATCCATCCGGCAACCACCACGCACAGCCAGTGCACGGAGGAAGAACTTTTGGATCAGGGAATCAAACCGAACACGATTCGTCTTTCTATTGGTATTGAGAAGGTAGAAGACCTGATTGCAGCACTTGATGCGGCTTTTGAGGCGGTAAAATAACGGAAATAGAAGCATACATTATAAGATGGAGTCGGCACTCCCTGAAAATGGGAGGATGCCGGCTCCATTGTTCATGTCACAGAATTTTGAAAAAATTCTTCAAATTTATTTTTTGTGTGGTTGGGGACTATTATTTTGGAGAAAACTAATCGTTTGCAGTGCCTGCTCTAATTGCTTCTGGACTTCGATAAGCTCTTGCTCTTTTTCGTGTATCTCTTGCTCTTTTTCGCGTATCTCCTGATTTTTTCCATGTATCTCTTGCTTTTTTTCCTCAAGTTCCTGCTTCATTTTATTCATCTCTTTTTCCGCTCGTTCTCGCTCCTTTAGTTGCCCAAATTCAATCAAATGATCCCCAGTGAGTGCCATATTCTTCAGCTCCTTTCGAAATATTTCATTTTGAGAGAAGTCAATGTAGTGTGCAAGTTCTTTTATATCGTAAAAAAGTCCATACAGAAATTTTACAATATCTGTCATATCTCCTGTCATGTGGGGCCCTAAACGGATCAGTATCAATCCCATCAAGTCATAATTGGAAGGCTTGATGACCATATTTCCAATATTATGCGTGTTGGTAAATTCGTAGTACGATACGGTATTCCAGGCTTTTTGGGGTACATTTCCCACACAGATGAAGATACAGTAGGCCTTCTCCAAAATGTTATAATTTGTCTTTTTTGTTACTACGTCTAATTGGGAACTGATCATTCTGGACAAGTTGTAGATTCCTCTTTTCTCAATTGGATAAGGTGGGTAGTAATTCCCCTGAAGTTCTACGTCGACATGGAGATGAATTTTTTTCTCTGCCGGCCTTACCACTTTGAATAAAATGTCGAATGCCAGATTTGCTTCTGTGGGGGAAGACTTAGCAGTGTCCTGCCCGCTGATTCTGGTGTCAGAATCCGGCGAGATGGGCATCGCGTCTGAAATACTGTCTGTGTCAATGAATGTCATGATTTCATTGCAGGAATAGTCCTTGAATTCGGGAAGTGTATACTTCAGAATATTTGCCAGCACTTCTTTGTGTTTCAGAATCTTCTTTCCGACTTCATCGTAGCGGAGACGCCCCTCATTTTGAATGAGAGCGTGTTCCAGTCCAAGAGTTCCCATAGTTGTTTCGTTTTGTTTTGTCATGTGTTTTCCTCTTCCGGGCAGCGGACAGAGGATAATGCAAAGATAGTATGATGTTAAATGTATGTGACTTTTTACTATAATACCATATTTCCGAAGCAAATCCAATGTCCGGCTACCGCTCTTTCTTTTTCTTTTATGATGTTTTCGTGTTACATTCGGGTTTTACATTGGAAGATTGCTCCATTTGTGAATACACCGATTATCCATGACGGATAAGAGAAGTGGAAGTCTCAGAAGGAAACTTCCAGAGTGGGAATATCATAGCATAGTGGGGAATAAAAGGCAAGGAAATATTTATTTTCTAATGTAAATATTGTAAAAATGAGAAAGTGACGATCGAGAAATAAGAATTTGACATTTTTTCCCGCATACTATAAAGTGATTATTAGAACATTTTAGTAAAGAAGGAATCGGATATGAACATTCTTGTTATTGATGCACAAGGCGGCGGAATCGGGAAGCAGGTAGTAGCCGCGATTAAACAGAATATGCCTGAGATGGAGATCACTGCAGTTGGTACGAACAGCGCTGCTACAACAGCGATGCTGAAGGCAGGGGCGGATCATGCGGCCACCGGAGAGAATGCCGTAATCGTCGGATGCCGCAGAGCGGATGTGATCATCGGCCCGGTTGGAATCGTGATTGCGGATTCATTATATGGCGAGATTACTCCGGCGATGGCACTGGCTGTTGGACAGAGTAATGCCAGACGGCTGCTGATCCCTGTCAATCATTGTGATAATTTCATCGTGGGTGTTTCCGATCTTTCATTGGGAAAGCTGATTGAGGGCGTGATAAGTGAGATCAGGAAAATGTAGAGACGACCGGGAGAAAATCGTTGCAGTTGTCGACTTGACTTTGGGGTAAATACTATTTATAATGATAATGTCTGGACAGGAAGTCCTGCATAAGCGCTGAAGCGTTTCGATTTAATTCAATTTATAAATACAGACGATGACGATATACATAAGAAGGTATATGATCGCTCAGAAGAGTGATTATATATCTTTTTTTGTTGAGTTCGGATGTGGCTGTATACAAAATCATTTTTCAGGAGGTAAATATTATGGCATGTTTTATTGTCCCTGTTACAGAAGCGGTTATTACAACAATGGCAGGAAAAGCATTGGAATCTAAGGAAAAAGAGGTACAGGAGGCGGATGTACAGCAAAGCACAACAGAAGTAAAAATTCCGTTTACAAGAAAACTGAAATGGCTTACAAATCTTCTTTGGGGAGGTTCTGCATTACTGGCATTTGAGCATTTTTGGCACGGAGAGATCGTTCCGTTTTTCCCATTTCTGACAGCGATGAATAATCCGGCGGATACTGCAGAGATGCTGCATGAAATGGCTCTTGTAGGTGGTACCATGGCAGTGTGGATTACCGTGATCTGGGCTGGAATCGTGGTGGCTGCCGATCATATCGTGAAGCAGCCTGTTTCAGAGGATGCTGCGCTTAAGGAGGTATAAATATGACACTGCTTACTTGTCTTTTCGCTGCCATCATCAGTACGATTCTCTGGTATAAAGGAGCACCGAAGAATGAAATGAAATTGCATATTCTGTGCTACTTATATTGGGGCGCTTCTCTGATGTGGATGGTGGATGCTGTGTTTGAGTATCTGGAAGCAGGTGCAGAGTATTTTATCCAGGCACCTTTGGATATGCTCAATGATTTTTTCCTTGGCCTGTCGGTTGTTGCTCTTGGCTTGGTTATATGGTTGGTAATCTTATTGATTATAGATCCGAAAGGCGTTGTAAGAGCATCGTTGATGAAGAAAAAATAAAGGTTCGGTGAATTTTTTTAGCCGAGGTTGTGAGGGATAAGTATGAATTTATTTTTATTTTTTGAGCGGCATCCCAAGGTCGCTGTTGCCTTTTCGGGCGGCGTTGATTCTGCCTACCTTCTATATGCCGCAAGACAGTGCAAAGCAGAGGTAAAAGCATATTATGTAAAAACTGCATTTCAGCCGCAGTTTGAACTGGATGATGCGTTTCGGCTGGTCAAAGAGCTGAATATTCCTATGCAGGTTTTAACTCCGGATGTACTGTCTTCTGAGGCTGTCGTGTCAAATCCGGCCGACCGGTGCTATCATTGCAAACGTATTATTTTTGAAGAGATACAAAAGGCAGCGGAAAAAGATGGGTTTACGACGATTCTTGACGGAACGAATGCGTCCGATGACGCGGGAGATCGCCCCGGTATGCGGGCACTTCGTGAGTTATCTGTATTGTCTCCATTACGGGAGTGCGGTCTCACAAAAGATGAGATACGGCAGCTGTCTCGTGAGGCTGGCCTATTTACCTGGGATAAACCCGCTTATGCCTGCCTCGCAACACGGATTCCGACGGGAGAAAGAATCTCAAAAGAAAAATTAGAAGCAACTGAAGAAGCAGAAAAATTTCTTTTTTCTCTTGGATTTACTGATTTTCGAGTTCGCCGGATGGGAGATACGGCAAAAATCCAGGTTCCTTCCGGGCAAATCCAGAAAGTGATTGAAAATCGTGAAAAGATTACGAAAGAATTGAAAAAACATTATTCTTCCGTACTGCTGGACTTGGAGGTGAGGGCATGAGAAATGATACCAAAGCAATTCTGGAAGCGGTACAAAAGGGTGAGATGACGGTGGATGATGCGTTGCTCGTCCTTAAAAAAGCCCCTTTTGACGATATCGGGTACGCGAAGGTAGATACACATCGCAAAATCCGGCAAGGGGCCGCGGAAGTTATTTTCGGTGCGGGGAAGACGGTCGGGCAGATGCTCGGAATTGTGGAACAAATGAAAAAGAACGGACAGCAAACGATTTTGATTACCCGGCTTTCCGAGGAATCGGCGGAACAGATTTCTGCTGTGTATGAAATGGACTATCATAAAGATGCCAGAATTGGGTTGATTGGAAGTATGCCCGCGCCAAATGGAATTGGGAAAATTGTGGTCGCAACGGGTGGGACAAGTGATATTCCGGTTGCGGAGGAAGCGGCCTTGACAGCGGAAGTTTATGGAAATGAGGTCACGCGTCTGTATGATGTGGGGGTTGCCGGCCTGCACAGACTGCTGGCACATCTGGATGATATTATGAGTGCCAGTGTCATTATCGCCATCGCCGGTATGGAAGGCGCACTTGCCAGCGTAATCGGCGGGCTTGCCGACTGCCCTGTGATTGCGGTGCCTACCAGTGTAGGATATGGAGCGTCATTTAACGGATTATCCGCATTGTTATCAATGCTGAATTCCTGTGCCAGCGGAGTGTCGGTGGTTAACATTGACAATGGATTTGGTGCGGGATATCTGGCAAGTATGATCAATCATATGGAGGTAAAATAATATGAAGACTTTATATTTGGATTGTGGCATGGGAGCGGCAGGAGATATGCTGACGGCAGCGCTTTTGGAGCTCCTGCCGGACAAAGAAGAGTTCCTTCGTGAATTGAATGGACTGGAGATTCCTGGAGTGACTGTTTCCGGTGAGAAGATTGCAAAGTGTGGAATTCAGGGGACGCAAGTTACCGTTAAGGTGAACGGAGCAGAAGAATCTGAAGATATGCATGAACACGCGCATGATCATAATTGCGAACATACACATGACCATAACCATGAACATGTTCATGTTCATGACCATAATCATACCCATGAGCACGACCATATGCATGACGATTCCCACGAACATGATAACGCTCATCACCATGCTCATCCGCACCACCATCATCACAGTGGAATGCATGAAATCGGACATATTGTGCAGGATCTTCCGCTATCAGAGAAGGTGAAGGCAGATATTCTTGCAGTCTATTCTTTGATTGCAGAAGCGGAGAGTCACGTACATGGCGTACCCGTGAAGGAAATCCATTTCCATGAAGTCGGCACGATGGATGCGGTTGCGGACATTACTGCGGTATGTTTGCTCATGGATAAGCTCGCCCCGGAGAAGGTCATTGTCTCCCCGGTTCACGTAGGAAGCGGTCATGTCAGGTGTGCCCACGGAATTCTTCCGGTTCCTGCGCCGGCAACGGCATACATTCTGAGGGATGTACCCATTTACGGCGGCAGTATAAGAGGAGAGCTTTGTACCCCTACCGGCGCGGCACTTCTTAAGCATTTTGCTACCGGGTTCGGAGAGATGCCGGTTATGAAAACAACTGCAATTGGTTACGGTATGGGTAAAAAGGACTTCGATACGGTCAATTGTGTGCGTGCTTTATTGGGAGAAGCCGAAGAAACAGGGGATACGATCGTAGAGCTGCAGTGTAATCTGGATGATATAACGGCAGAGGCGATTGGCTTCGCGCAGGAGCAGTTTTTCGAAGCGGGAGCTCTGGATGTATATACGATACCGATTCAAATGAAAAAATCCCGTCCGGGTGTTCTTCTTACTGTCATGTGTCGGGAGGAAGACAAAGAAACCATGCTTCGATTATTCTTCCGGAATACGACGACACTCGGGGTTCGTGAAAATGTCAGTCGCCGATATAAGCTTTCCCGGACAATCCGGAAAGTAGATACAGAATTTGGAGAAGTACGGAAAAAGGTGGCTTCGGGATATGGCGTGACGCGGGAAAAGTACGAGTACGAGGACATAGCCCGAATCGCGAAAGAACAGGAGATGAATCTAGAAGAAGTAGCAAGAAGAATCGATATGCAGGTAGGACGAAAAGCAGAAGATTAATAATGTGCTTTATGTAATATCTATTTCGTGCTAAACTATAGTTAATTACAAAATATATATGGGTGGAGGGAATGCAATGAGTGCAACTGTTTATTTTTCACGCACGATCACACCGGAGAAGGTTCTGGAACTCTATCAGATGACAGGGAAAACACTGCCCGGTAAGGTCGCGGTCAAACTTCATTCCGGAGAGAAGGGAAATCAGAACTTTCTGGGGCCTGATTTCTGGAAACCTGTGATTGACTATGTGGATGGTACGGTAGTTGAATGTAATACGGCCTATGAAGGTGAGCGGAATACAACCGAGAAACACAGGAAACTTCTGGAAGAACATGGATGGAGCCGGTATTTTGCGGTTGATCTTCTGGATGCGGAAGGCGAAGACTTGAAACTGGAATGTCCGGGCGGAAAGGTGATCAGAGAAAACTATGTTGGCAAAAATATAGTCCGTTATGATTCGATGCTGGTTCTGTCCCATTTTAAGGGGCATCCGATGGGAGGCTATGGTGGCGCATTAAAGCAATTATCTATCGGAGTGGCTTCTTCCTATGGCAAGGCATATATCCATGGAGCCGGTGTGCCGGAGAATATCTGGACCTCAGATCATGATTCGTTTCTGGAGTCCATGGCAGATGCGGCAGGATCTGTAGTAGAATATTTCAAAGGAAATATGATCTTTGTAAATGTTATGAAAAACATGAGTGTGGACTGTGACTGTTGTGCGGTGGCGGAAGATCCGTGTCTAAACGATATCGGTATTCTGGTATCGACAGATCCGATCGCGGTGGATCAGGCTTGCATTGATCTGGTGTATGCCTGTGATGATCCCGGCAAGGCACATTTCCTGGAGCGGATCGAAAGCCGTAATGGGATCCATACAATTGAGGCCGCGGCTGCATTGGGGTATGGTACAAGGGAGTATGAGTTGATTGAGGTCGAATAAGGGAATTTGATTTCCTTAACTGAGAAAGTACAGATTAGGGCATTGCGAAATAGATGAGGAAAATCTATAAAGCGATGCCTTTTTCCTGCTTGACTCTCCCCTTACGAGGAGGCTGTAGAATGATTCCAGAACAGATCAAAGGAGGAATCAGAAATGAGAATGCGAGAAGAGCACAGATGAACCATGTTACGATCAAGACGCTGCGTTTCCGGAATATTGCTTTACACACTATCTGGAACCGGGATATAAAGAGGAAAAGGTTCTTGGGGAAGTCTGCCAGTCGGTGAATGAGAAGAAAGAAGATACACGGCAGAATATTTGAAAAAATCCGGAGTGTAGCAATACGGCGCCGGATGATGGAACATAAAATTGAATAGTCGTCAAGAAAAGCGGATTCTTCAGGATTCGCTTTTTCTATTACATGTGTGTTTTATACAAAAATGAAAGATTCGTTTTGTGAAAAACGTAGAAACCCTCTTTTTTATGCCAAAATAGGGCGAATGTCCTATTTTGACGGAAAATAATGAAATATAATCGCAATCAAGAAAGACAAGTGTACATTTTGCCGGGCACAAAAGTTGATCATGCGCAGGGTCAACGAAAAGAAAAAATATGGAAAAGAGGATGATAGAAATGAAAGCAAAGAGAATGTTAGCAATGGGACTCACAGTTACAATGATGGCGGTTATGGCAGGATGCGGAGGAGCTTCTTCTTCCGAAACAGAAAGTGAAGCAAAAACTGAACAGACATCTTCCGGAAATTCTGATTTTTCCGTGGCGATGGTCACAGACACAGCAGGAATTAACGATCAGTCCTTTAACCAGTCTGCATGGGAAGGACTTCAGGAATTGGGAGAAGAAATTGACATTGAAGTCAACTACCTGGAATCAAAACAGGCATCCGATTATGTGACAAACCTGGAGCGCTTAACCGACAATGAATTTGATTTTATCTGGTCGATCGGATCCGATACATCCGATGCACTGCTTGAAGTGGCAGAGGAAAATCCGGATGTAAATTATGCGATTGTGGACAGCTCTTATGAAAATACACCGGATAATGTGGTAAGCGTATTATTTAAAGCGGAAGAACCTTCTTTCCTTGTGGGATATGTTGCGGCGCTTTCTACACAGACAAACAAAGTCGGTTTCGTCGGCGGTATTGAAAATGCAGTTATCCAGCAGTTCATGTATGGCTATGAAGCAGGTGTGGCATACGGAGCAAAAGAGCTGGGCAAGGAAATCAGCGTGGATGTGCAGTTTGCAGAATCTTTCTCCGATGCGGCAAAAGGAAAAGCGATTGCTTCTAAGATGTTCTCTGATGGCTGTGATGTAGTATATCAGGCAGCAGGAGGAACAGGAACCGGCGTAATCGAGGCGGCAAAAGAAGCAGGTAAATATGCGATTGGTGTAGACCGTGATCAGTCTTACCTTGCACCGGATAACATTCTGACAAGTGCTCTGAAAAAAGTAGGAACAGCAATCCAGATCGTATCCAAGGATGTAATGGACGGAAAGAACCATGGCGGCGAGACACTGAATTTCGGACTTGCGGAAGGATGTGTGGGAATTCCGGAAGAAAATCCAAACATGAATGAAGAAGTTTACAATAAAACGATGGAACTGCAGGAGAAGATTCAGAATGGGGAAATCACAGTTCCGGGTAACACAGAAGCCTTTGAAGCATTCGTTGCCGGATTAAACTAATCATGCGTAGCCGGGAGCAGTCCCCTGGGGAACGGGAGGGCTGCTTCTGTAAGAAGAAAGGAATCACTCATTATGGAGAAAGTGGGAAAGGAATATGCTGTGCAGATGCATGGAATCACAAAACGCTTCGGGGATTTTTATGCACTGCAGGATATGAATATTGATGTAAAGGCCGGTTCCATTCATTCCCTGCTGGGAGAAAACGGGGCCGGAAAAAGTACACTGATGAATGTTCTCTATGGTCTTTATCAGGCGGATGAGGGGGAAATTTTCCTGAATGGGGAAAAAGCTGAGATCAGGAATCCGAATGATGCGATCCGCTATGGAATCGGAATGGTGCATCAGCACTTCATGCTCGTTGAAAGGTTCACGGTACTCCAGAATATTATTCTTGGAGATGAGCGGACATCCGGAAACGGCGTGATCAATCTGAATAAGGCAAGAGAGGCTGTCAATAAAATCACGGAGCAATATGGTCTGGCCATCGATCTTGACGCAAAGGTCAGTGATATTTCAGTAGGAATGCAGCAGCGTGTGGAGATCGTGAAAGCGTTATACCGTGGAGCGGAGCTGCTGATCCTGGATGAACCGACTGCGGTATTGACGCCGCAGGAAATAGAAGAACTGATCTGTATTATGAAGAATCTTACAGACAGTGGAAAGGCAATCATTATTATTACACACAAATTAAAGGAGATAAAAGCATCTTCCGACACCTGTACGATCATTTGCAGAGGAAAATACATTGATACCGTTTCCGTAAAAGAAACGACAGAAAACCAATTGGCTACCTTGATGGTCGGGCATGAGGTCAAGCTGGTGGTGGACAAGACGCCGGCCACGCCGAAAGAAACGGTTCTGGAAATTGAAAATCTGGTGGTCGAGAATGAGCAGAAAATCGATGCGGTCAAGCACTTGAATCTGAAAGTTCGAAAAGGAGAAATTGTTGGTATTGCCGGAATTGACGGAAATGGACAGAAAGAGCTCCTGGAGGCGTTAAGCGGCCTTGCGAAAGTAAAAGAAGGCACGATTCGTATTAACGGAAAGGAAATTCAGAATCACCGCCCGATCGATGTCCTGGAATCCGGCGTCAGTATCATTCCGGAAGACCGCCACAAACGCGGACTCGTACTGGAATTCACAGTGAGGGAGAATGCGGTTCTGAACAAGTACAGAAAGGGACCGTTCTCCAGAAAGGGAATTCTGCAGGATAAGGCAATCGAGAAATTTACGGATGAGATCGTGGATGCCTACGATGTCCGTCCTGCCGGATGTGGATCCGAAAAGGCGGGAAATCTGTCCGGAGGAAATCAGCAGAAACTGATCATTGGAAGAGAGATCAGCAATAATCCGGATCTTCTGATCGCAGCCCAGCCGACGCGAGGACTGGATGTCGGAGCAATTGAATCAGTCCATAAGACACTGATCGAGCAGAGAGACCAGGGGAAGGCAATCCTGCTGATATCTTTCGAATTGGATGAAGTCATGAGTGTGTCGGATACGATTGCCGTCATCTATGACGGAAGCATACAGGATACATTCAGGCAGGGAACCGTAGATGAAAATACGCTGGGACTTTTGATGGCAGGAGGGAAAGCGAATGAATAAGATTACGAAAGCACTAAAGAGACCGTTTGTAAGAATCATTGCCGCTATTGTCCTTGGACTTATCACGGCAGGAATCATTCTCGCTGCAGCAGGCTATCCGCCGGTTCAGTCATTATTAGCGTTGGGAAAAGGAATTTTTTCAAAACCGAAATATATCTCCAACGTTATCATTAAAAGTACACCGATCATTTTTACAGGACTTGCGGTTGCCTTCGCTTTTCAGACCGGGCTGTTTGATATCGGAGCTGAGGGACAATTCATCATCTCCGCACTGGCATCAACGGTGACGGCACTCACACTTGATCTGCCTCCGGTTCTGCAGGTTGTGGCAATCCTGCTGGCAGGTATGATTGCGGGAGCATTGTATGGCGGAATTATCGGAGTATTGAAGGCAAAGTTTGGAATACATGAGGTTATCAGCGGCATCATGCTGAACTGGATCGCACTGTATCTGTCCAATTATGTGTGTATTCTTCCGGCGTTCCGGAATGGGGACAGCAATGGTACTTATCAGGTAAGTGAAGCCAGTCAGACACTGATCTTTGGAACCTGGAAAGGAACCGATGCGGGAAAAGCGGCGCTTTCCAAAATACCGTTTCTGGGAGAGATGATCCTGAAAACGGACATGAACATCGGCTTTGCGATTGCTGTTTTGGCAGCGGTTCTTCTGGCATTTGTCTTAAAGAAGACGACGAAAGGATTCGAGCTTCGCGCGGTTGGATTTAACAAGTATTCTGCAGAGGCAGTTGGTATCAATATTGAAAAGAATATCATTCAGGTTATGCTGATTTCCGGGGCCGTGGCCGGACTGGGCGCAGCACTTTATATTACAGGTAATTCGCCTCATAAGGTTGCAATCTTAAGCGCGTTTGAAAATTTCGGAACCAATGGCCTGGCGGTTGCACTGATCGCGGGCAGTTCACCGGTCGGATGCATTTTTTCCGGACTTCTGTTCGGAGGACTTCTGTACGGCGGACAGGCACTTCAGTATGAAGTTGGAGCACCGACAGAAATTATTAATATTGTAATTGGAATCATTGTATTCTTCGTAGCGATCATGCAGGGTGTTCCCGGGCTGCTGAATAAGTTCGCCGGAAGAAAGAAAGGAGGACGCCATGTTAAATAGTATTACGCTGGTAATTGCAATTACACTAATGTACTCTACACCGATGGTCTTTTCGGGATTGGGAAATCTGATATCTGAAAAGACAGGAGTTATCAATATCGGAGTGGAAGGAATGATGACGATTGGAGCCTTCACCGGTGCGGCAGTGACTTATTTTACAGAAAATGTATGGCTTGGGTTCTTTTGTGCCGGGCTTGCAGGCGGTCTTCTGGCTGTGCTGCATGCAGTGGCAGCAATTGTTTTCAAATGCGATCAGACGATCTCCGGTATCGCAATCAATCTGATCGGACCGGGCGCGGCTTTATTCATCTGCAGCCTGATGTTTGATGGAGCGACTTCCACACAGCCCGTCACCGTGAAGCTGCCGAAGATTTTCGGAAGTGGTGTGACCTCAGGCGTGCTGGGCAATCTGAATGTGGATGTGGACGTTGTCATCGCGTTTGCGATTGCGGTTTTCATGTACTGGATCTTTTACAAAACGAAATGGGGACTGCACATTCAGGCGGTCGGAGAACATCCGGCAGCCGCGGATACCCTGGGAATCAATGTTATAAGACTTCGGTTTGTATGTGTGATTTTATCCGGAATTCTTGCCGGATTCGGAGGGGCATCCGTGACACTGGGAATCGTATCCCAGTTTACGCCGACCACGATTGCAGGACAGGGATTCATATCCATAGCGGCAGTTATTTTCGGTAAATGGACACCGCACGGAGCCTATGGAGCCTGCCTGTTATTTGGGTTTGCGCAGGCATTGACAGTACTTCTCGGCGGTGGTAATTTTATTATACCTTCCCAGATTCTGGCGATGCTTCCGTACATATTGACTCTGGTTATGCTGGTATTATTTGTGGGAAGAGCGAACGCGCCGAAGGCAAGCGGAAAGCCTTATGAGAAAGGTGCAAGAGCCTAGAAATACAATACCAAAAGAAATGGAGAACTGCGATGAATGAATTTGTAACTTTACTGGACAAACTTCCAAAAGAAACGAGAAATACGGTACGTGAAATGTTTGCGAATGCGCCGTACTGGGTACTGGAAGCATTTCATGTTGTCCATATCCCTTCCGGTACCATGTTTGTGAAAGCCGGAGATCCGGCAAAAACCATCTATCTGTTGATTGAAGGAAGAGTAAAGGCTACAGATCTGGGCATCGATGAAGTGGTTTATGACTACACCAGCTTTGAAGCAGTTGAATTGTTCGGAGCCATGGAATTCTACATGGGTGTGGAAGGGTATATTACATCTCTGGTCACAAGAACGGAGTGTAAGATGCTGGAAATATCGACAGAGCTATTCAAACGGTGGGTTTTGTCCGATCCGAAAGTCATGCTTCAGCAGACGCGGAATATTATGAAACGTCTGAACAGCCAGTCGCAGAAGGAACGATATTTTCTGTTCCTGAATGCGGAGGAACGGGTATGCTACTTTTTTGTCAACTACTTTCGGGAAAACGAAAGGAACGGCGTGTGGCTCTGCCATATGACAAAGAGTGAGATTGCCAATATTGCTGCGATCCATGTGCGCACAGTCACAAGAGTGATTCAGGCGCTGGAAAAGCAGCAGCTGCTCACCAGAGACGGATGGACGATACAGATTGACCAAGAGCAGTGTGAGCAGATGGAACATATTTTGAAGAAAAAAGAAATACAGCGTCTTGATATAGACGAAACATAAGGAGACTGATAAAAATGGAAAAAAAGAAAATTATTCTGGACTGTGATCCGGGGCATGATGACGCGATCGCGATCATGCTGGCAGCAAAAAGTGAAAAGATCGACCTTTTGGGAATCAGTATTGTCGCAGGAAATCAAACACTTGACAAGACCGTAAGAAACGGATTGAATGTATGTCAGTATCTTGGTCTCGATATTCCGGTATACAAAGGCTGCGGACATCCGATGATCCGCGAAAGCCAGGTCGTTGCCGGAGATATTCACGGAGAGTCGGGACTGGACGGTCCGGTATTTGAAAAATTGGAGAAAAAGGCAGAGGAAAAGCATGCGGTACAATTTATCATCGATACGCTGCTTGCCTCAGACGGAGATATAACGGTCGTCACTACAGGACCGATGACGAATCTTGCCATGGCGATCCGCATGTGTCCGGACATTGTTCCGAAGATGAAAGAGATCGTGATCATGGGAGGCGCTTATCAGAACGGAAATGTCACACCTGCGGCGGAATTCAATATTCTTGTCGACGCAGATGCAGCCCATGTGTGCTTCAACTGCGGCAAGAAAATCGTTATGTGCGGGCTGGATGTGACACGCAAAGTGCTGTGTTATCCGTCCATTGTGGAGCGTATGGGGAAACACGAAGGCCCTGCGGCAAAGCTTTTTGTGGATCTGATGACCTTTTTCAACAAGAGCCAGAAAGAGGTGTACGGCTGGGAAGGCGGACCGCTTCATGATCCGGTGACGATTGCCTACCTGATTGATCCTACAGTTCTGACTCTGAAGGAAATGTATACAGAGATCGACATCCGCAGTGAACAGAGCTACGGAAGAACCAATTGCGATTTCTTTGGTTATTTTGGAAAGCAGCCGAACAGCTTTGTGGCAGTTGATATTGATACTGAAAAATTCTGGAATATTATTGAACAGGGAATTATGAATTATGCAGCATAATGAAATAAGATTTTTAAGTTTTGGATCGTTGAATATTGATAACGTATACCGCGTTCCGCATATCGTTACGCCGGGAGAAACGCTGTCTTCCTTGCAGGTTTCTGCCGGATGCGGCGGAAAAGGACTGAATCAGTCGATCGCACTTGCGAAGGCGGGGGCATCTGTCTGGCATGCAGGTATGGTTGGTGAAGACGGACAGATGCTCCTGGATAAACTTCAGGAAGCAGATGTACATACGGAATTGATCCAGACGATTGCTGGAAAAAGCGGACACACAATCATCCAGGTGGACGAAAATGGACAGAATTCAATCATTCTGGCAGGCGGCGCCAACCAGTCTATTTGCGAGGAATATGTGGATAAAGTGCTCGCAGGCTTCGGCGAAGGAGATGTACTCCTGCTTCAGAATGAAATCAACAATCTCCCATATATTGTTGACAAAGCCTTCGAAAAAGGTATGAGAATTGTCCTGAATCCTTCCCCTATGAATGAGAAAATATTCGGCATGGATCTGGAAAAAATATCGCTGTTTCTGCTCAACGAAGTGGAAGGAGCGCAGCTTCTGCAAATGGAGCGGATCGAGAAGAGTGAAGACAGCTATATGGAAGTTCTCGCCAGAATCCAGGAGCGTTATCCGAACGCGGAGATTGTTCTGACACTCGGAACAGACGGCTCTGTGTACAGTGGAAGATGCGGACAGATCAGACAGCATGCCATGAAAGTGAAAGCAGTCGATACGACTGCGGCCGGGGATACGTTTACCGGATATTTCTTACGGGAATACTATCAAAGAGAAGATGTGGAAAAAGCACTGAGTATGGCGACAAAGGCTTCCGCGATCGCAGTCACCCGGGAAGGGGCGGCCGATTCGATTCCGTGCAGGGAAGAAGTGCTGTAAAGCGATCTGCAATACTTAAAATTATAACAATGTGCAGTGTGGTGCAGGAGGGAGAAATATGGTTATTCCAGAACCCGGAAAGCGGATTTCGAAAGCAGATGCTTATTTGAATTGTGCGGAAAATTTTGCATATCGCAGCACATGCCTGAAGCGAAAATACGGTGCTGTGATCGTTAAAAATGATACGGTGATCTCAGTCGGATACAACGGATCTCCGAGAGGCTTCGAAAACTGCTGTGATATCGGAAACTGTCCAAGGATCCGGCATAATATGCATCAGGGCGAAGGATACGGAATCTGCCGGGCTATTCATGCGGAGGCGAACGCGCTGCTTAACTGCTCTCGGGAGGCAACCATTGGAGCAGATCTGTATCTGACAGGTGTGAATCCTTCGGATATGTCCGTTCACAAAGCAAAACCCTGTCCGCTGTGTGCCCGCCTGATTATTCAGGCGGGAATCAGAACTGTCTTTCTCAGGCAGGGAGAAGGCAGTGATAATTATCTGGCTGTACCTGCCAAGGAACTGGAGTGGTATCTGCAGGAGTAAGCAATTCTATGAGCCGGAGGTAAGAATCCGTAACCGCACGAAAAAAGTATTTATTCCATCTTTGCTTTCGGCCCAGATCTTACCGTGATGTTCGATGACGATACTTTGGGCAATGGAAAGTCCCAGTCCATAACTTCCGTCCCAGCTCCGGCTTTCATTCATCCTGTAGAAACGCCGGAAGATATTTTTGAGATTCTCTTCGGATATCGTATCGCCGTGGCTGCTGACCGAAAAAACACAATCTAATTTATGTCTTTGCAGTTTCACCTTTACTTGTGAGGGTGAAACTGCGTATTTTAAAGCATTATCCAAAAGAATTTCTACAACCTGTTTCAGATGATTTTCACTTCCTCTGACCCGGACTTCGCGGTCGATTTCAGAATCCAATTCAAGTCCATTTTCAAAAAATAAAGGTTCAAAAGGATAAAGAGCATTTTCTACTAATGCGCTGAAATCAATATTCTGCATATCTGCCTTCTGGGAGCTACTGTCGATTCTTGAAAGTTCCAGCATGCCTTCCACGAGACCCTGCATTTGCCGGGACATGGTCAGTATATTGTCAGAAAAGCGGTGCTTTTGTTCTGGGGTGAAGTCAGGCGACGGAAGCAGCTCGGCGTTCGTTCGTATTACCGTCAGAGGTGTTTTCAGTTCATGGGACGCGTCCGCGATAAACTGCTTTTGCTGTTTCCATGCCTGCTCCACCGGCCTTACTGCCCAGTTGGCGAAGAAAATGCTGATTCCCAGAAACACAAAAAAGCTGGCAATTCCGATCAGGATACAGTTCCGGGTGAGATTTTCCAGCGTGGTAATCTCCGTTGATATATCCAGGAAGATCAGGAAGTGGTCTGTCGGTGTGGCGACATGCAAAAATCTCAGATGATAGTCTTCCAGAAGACCTGTGTTTTCAGAGGCGGAGAAGGAGGCATCCGCAAGCTGCGTCAGAAAACTTTTGTCGGACAGATTATAGTAAATGCTGTTGGCCTCTACAAGTTCCCCACCGGAAGTAACTTTCAAAGAGAAATAGGGCAGCCGTACGGGGGAAGCGTAGGAAGGATGCATAAGAGAAAGCGGATCGGCTGCAATCTCCTGCATCATCTGAAGATCTGCACGTTCCATATTCTGGCGTGTGAAATGAATGATCGTGCACAGAATAAAGACGAGCATGATCGTTATGATCGTCATATTGATACATACGAATTTAATACGTAATTTCTTTAACATGTCTCATCGACCTCCAAATGATAGCCAAGTCTGCGGATCGCTACGATCATAATATTTGAGCCGATGCTGACGAGCTTTTTTCTTAAAAATCCGACGTACACCTCTACGTGGTTCTCGACGGCATTGGAGTCATAACCCCATACGTGAGCCAGAATCGTCTCTTTTGACAGATTGTGTTCCGGATTCTGAAGAAGAAGGCGCATCACGTCGAATTCTCTGGCAGAGAGCCGGATATTCTTCGAACCACATACCAGTGTGCCGGAAGCAAGATCCAGCGCCGTATTGCCGTAGGTCAGTTCATTGACCTGTGCTCCCTGGCGGCGAAGAAGTGCATTGACACATGCGAGGAGTTCTCTGGAATCGAAGGGCTTGGTCAGATAGTAATCGGCACCTGAGTTCAGGCCTTCCACACGGTCCTCCAATGCGGATCTGGCAGTCAGCATCAGGATAGGCATGCCCAAGTGGTTCAAACGCAGTTTCCGGGCGATCTGACAGCCGTTTGGTCCGGGAAGCATGACATCCAGGATCAGAAGATCGTATACGCCGAGCGCGGCGTAAGCTTCCCCCGTTTTCCCGTCATACGCGGTATCTACGTCAAATCCTTTGGATTCCAGTAATGTTTTCAACGTTTCTGCAAGCAGCTTTTCATCTTCGATTATTAGTATTTTCATACAAACCTCCACAGAAAAAATAACTGTTCAGAGCCAACC
>JBJENH010000170.1:31920-38632 GCA_051880095.1 Bariatricus sp.
GTTTTTTCAGCATCATTTCAGCGTTTCTCATTACAATGATTCAGAAAGTAAGAATAAATCTATAATCAGGAGGTTTGCTATGATAACGGTTGAGCATTTGACGAAATGTTATGGTGATTTCATGGCCGTGAACGATCTGTCTTTTGAAATTGACGAAGGGCATGTATATGGCTTTCTGGGACCGAACGGCGCAGGAAAATCTACCACAATGAATATCATGACAGGCTGTCTTTCAGCGACGGAAGGACATGTGAGAATAGACGGTCATGATATTTTTGAAGAAGCGGATCAGGCGAAACGGCTGATCGGCTATCTTCCGGAACAACCGCCCCTTTATATGAATGAGACACCTGTGGAATATTTGCGGTTTGTGGGGAGTGCGAAAGGACTAAAAGGAAAAGAATTGGATGAGCAGATTGAAGACGTCATCCGCCAGACGAAGATCGATGAAGTAAAGAATCGTCTGATCTCAAAACTCTCAAAAGGATACAAACAGAGGGTAGGGATCGCGCAGGCACTTTTGGGAAATCCGAAGGTGATCATCCTGGATGAACCGACGGTCGGACTGGACCCGATCCAGATCATCGAGATCCGTGATCTGATCAAACAGTTGGGAAAATCGCATACGGTTATCCTGAGTTCTCATATCCTGTCTGAAGTTCAGGCGATCTGTGAGAAAATACTGATTATCGCGAAAGGAAAACTGGTGGCATTTGATGAACCGCAGAATCTGGAAAAACTGCTTTTGTCTTCGAACGAGATTACCTTTATGACGGAGGCTTCGGAAGAAGAAATCGAAGAAATTCTGAAAAATACAGAGCATGTCACAGAATGGGAATCCGAAGAAACGGAAGAGGGACTTATTACGGTTCATGCAAAAGTAGATAACAGTGATACACTTGGAGTATGTCGCCAGCTCTTCTTCGCGTTTGCAACAATAGAAAAGGCAGTGTTCGAGATGACATCGAAGAAAGTAAGTCTGGAAGATGTGTTCATTGAACTTACGGAAAGTGGGGTGGAAAATCAATGATCGCAGTATTAAAGCACGAATTATCCAATTATTTTCATTCCTTGACAGCCTATGTATTCGGTGCATTTCTGCTGGTGTTCGTGGGAATAGGCGCTATGTTTTATAACATTCAGCAGGCCGTAGCGAACTTTGAATATGTTCTGAATTTTGTCAGCCTTGTATTTGTTATCATCGTTCCGATTCTGACGATGCGTGTCATTGCGGAAGAGAGAAAACAGAAGACGGATCAGCTTCTGTATTCCCTGCCGATCACGACGACTCAGGTGGTCATCGGCAAATTCCTGGCTCTGCTGGTGGTCTATCTGATCCCGTTATGTATTATTTCTGTGTATCCGCTGGTCTTCGCGCAGTATGGAGATGTGTACCTGCTGACTTCTTACGGCTCCATTTTCGCATTTTTTGTGATGGGAGCGGCACTGCTTGCGGTGGGTACCTTTATTTCCTCTTTGACAGACAATCAGGGATTTGCGGCAGGAATCGGCGTGGCGGTCGTTCTGTTCAATTATTACAGTGTTTCACTGGCGGAACATTTTTCCTCCACCGCAATGGGATCTGTGATTACACTCTGGGTGATCTATGTGATTCTGGGAGTCGTGATCCATCACCTTACCCGCAACGAGAATCTTGCCTATGTGGTGAGCCTTGCACTCATGGCAGTAACTTGCATTATTTATTATGTGGATAATTCGAAATTTGAAGGATTACTGCCGGACATCATGACGAAATTATCGCTGTTTGAGCGGTTCAGTACGTTTGTAAATGGTGTTTTTGATCTTTCGGCAATTCTTTATTATCTGACAGTGATTGTGTTCTTTTTATTCCTGACGGTACAGTCACTTGAGAAGAGGAGGTACAACTAATGAAGAAATTCAAACTCCTTAACAGAACAGAAAAAAAGACAGAACCGGTGATCAACAACAAGATTGCGTTTCAGGGAGGTTCGTATTCGTTGATGATCACCGCGATCGTTCTCGCAATCGTGATCGTGCTGAATGTGCTGGTGTCAGCGCTTCCGACAACGCTTACCAGATATGACATCAGTTCTTCCAAGCTCTATTCCATCACAAGCAACACCAAAGTGGTGGTGAATGCACTGCAGGATGATGTGACGATCTACTGGATCGTGCAGTCAGGAGAAGAGGATGATGTGATCGAAAACCTGCTTAGCAAATACGAAAGTCTGTCGGATCATATTGAGGTGGTCAAGAAGAACCCGGACGTTTATCCGACCTTTGCAGAGCAATATACTTCGGAGACGGTACAGAATAACAGTCTGGTCGTCGAGTGCGGCGAGCGCAGCCGGTTCATCGGATATGATGATATTTATATTTCAGAAGCAAATATGGCGACTTACTCCTATGACAATTCATTTGACGGAGAAGGAGCGATTACCTCTGCGATTGATTATGTGGTAAATGAAGAACAGCCGCAGCTCTATGTACTGGAAGGGCATGGAGAAGCAGAGCTTTCCGAATGCTTCAGTGAGCAGATTGAGAAGGAAAATATTGAGCTTAACAGCTTCTCGTTATTGACGGAAGATTCGGTTCCGGAAGAAGCGGATTGCGTCCTGATCTATGCGCCATCCAGTGATATTTCTGCCGAAGAAAAAGATATGCTTACTGAGTACATCGAAAATGGAGGAAAAATGATGGTTCTTGCCGGACCGACAGAAGACGGAACACTGGAGAATCTGTACAGTCTTCTGGAAGATTATGGCATAACGGCTGAGGAAGGTATCGTTGTAGAATCAGATCGCGAGCATTATGCGTTCCAGGCTCCGTATGTTTTGCTGCCGGATATTGCAAGTAATGAAATAACAGATCCGCTGCTGGAGGAAAATTATTATGCAATCGTTCCGATCGCACAGGGAATGACCGTCGGAAACACAGGCTCTGCGACAGTGACCGAACTTCTGACGACCTCCGACACATCCTACAGTAAGGTGGACGGCTACAGTATTACAACCTATGAGAAAGAGGAAGGCGACATCGAAGGCTCTTTTGCAGTAGCTCTTTCCGTGGAAACGGGCAATAATGGACAGATTATCTGGTTCTCTTCATCGAACTTCCTGGATGACACCTATAATTCCTACTCATCCGGTGCGAACCTGGATCTGGGAATGAATGTGTTATCTTCGATGATAGGGGAAAATGAAGCAGTTGCGATCCGCAGTAAATCACTCAACTACAATTATCTGACGATCAGCGATTCGACCGCTTCTGTTCTGAAGACCCTGATGATCGGTGTATTTCCTTTGGCGTACCTGGGAATCGGCTTTGTAGTGATCCTAAGAAGGAGGAGACGAAATGAATCGGTCTAAAAGATTATATGTACTGTTGGGAATTCTTGTTGTCGTATGCGCAGTAACATTTGCTGTCTGCAAATATGAAGAGACAAAAGAAAAGATTAAAAACAGTGATGAAATTATATTGGAAGTGAATAGTGAGGATGTCACGGCACTTTCATGGGAATGCGATTCCGTATCACTGGCCTTCCACAAAGACGAGAACTGGATCTATGATGAGGATGAGGCATTCCCGGTCAGTGAAGAGAAAATCAATGATCTTCTGGAAATGTTCCAGGAATTCGGAGTATCGTTCATCATTGAAGAAGTGGAAGACTTTGGACAGTATGGACTGGATGAACCGGTCTGCACCATCCATATTGAGACGGAAGATCAGACATATGAGATCAAACTGGGAGATTACAGTACGATGGACTCTGAACGATATGTATCAGTCGGAGACGACAATGTGTATCTTGTGAAAGAAGATCCGCTGGATTCTTTCGATATCGAGCTCAGCGATATGATCGACGATGATGACATTCCGGATTTCGATGATGCCGAAGTGAGTGAGATCACATTTGCTGGATCGGAAGTGTATACGGTATCTTACGAAGAAGACAGTAAGGACACCTATTGTGAAGACGATGTATATTTCACCAAAAAGGAAGGGAAAAAGCGGCCACTCGATACTTCGAGGGTGGAAAGCTATCTGGATACGGTCAGTGATATGGATCAGAGCGAATATGTGACATACAATGCATCCGACGAAGATCTGGAAGCTTATGGTCTGGATAATCCGGAGCTTACAGTAACCGTGCAGTATACGATGGAAGAGGAAGACAGTGAAGAAAAGACGGAAGGTACATTCACGCTAAATGTTTCGCGGGATCCGAAAGAGGCGGAGGATGCAAAGAAGTCCGATGAAGACGATGAGGAAGAAGAAATTACTGCATATGCACGGATCGGAGAATCCAGAATCGTCTACAAGATTACGGCCGATGATTACAAGGATCTGATGAAAGCATCCTATAATGATCTCCGTCATCAGGAAGTGCTGTCAGCCGATTTTGATGATATCGAGAAAATAGAGATCTCGCTGGAAGGTGAGGAGTATACGATTACATCCACAAAGAAAAAGGATGAAAGAACGTATTATTATGGTGACGAAGAACTGGAAATCGATGACTTCGAGAGTGCGCTGGAATCCCTTAAGGCGGACAGCTTTACGGATCAGGATCCGGACGGAAAAGAAGAAATCAGTCTGACTGTATATCTGGACAATGAGAATTATCCGGAAGTCAAAATTGAACTGTATCGTTATGACGGCAGTCTCTGTCTGGCAGTGGTTGACGGGGAGACCGTATCACTGGTTGAGAGAAATCAGGTGGTTGATCTGGTGGAAGCAGTCAATGCGATTGTGCTGAATGAAACAAAATAGTGAAAAAGCCTGTTACTTATGGTGACAGGTTTTTTTATGTCATGAAAAAGAAACACAATGTAGAATTTTAGCTTGATAGAGCTTTGCGGGAAATGTATAATTGAAATCAGACAAAGTATACCAATTTCCGGGGGTGTATCATGAACGAGCTTTCACAAAATCTGTTAAATCAGGAACAGGCAATCAAGCATTTCCTGCATGATTACGCAAATAAAGAAAAGGGTGGACAAACGATTCTGAATATTCTTGCTGATGCAGGCAGATATTATGATGCGGACCGTGCCTATATTCTGGAATGGAATGTTCAGAAGACGGCGGTCAACAACACGTATGAATGGTGCCGTGAGGGAGTCGCGGCCAAAAGCAGTGCGCTTCAGAATATCCCTGCTGAGATGGTTGAAGGCTGGTTTAGACTGATAAAAGAAAGAGGCGAATTTTTTGTCTCGTCTCAGGATGATGATTTTGTTCCCGGAACAGAAACGTATCAGATTCTGGAACTGAGAGGAATTCAGAGTGCAGGGGTGGCACCCCTTGTGGTGGATGGAGAAATCATAGGTTTCTTTGGAGTGGATAATCCCAAATGTAATACCGGGCATTTGCTGCTAATGTCAGTTATTTCATCGACTTGCTGTATCGAGATCGCCAACAAACGTCTGGAAGATTCCAATAAAGCTTTAGAAGAACGTATGAAGATTATTCAGTCATTGAGCGAAATCTATACATCGGTATACTATATTGATCTTACGAATAATTATTTTACAGAACTCGCATCTTTATCGAAAGTGCATACGCACATCGGAGCATCCGGTGATGCGCAGGAAAGGCTGAATTATTTTTGCCGTCATATGGTGACGCCTGATTGCACGGATGAATTGCTTTCATTTGTGGATCTTTCCACTTTGGAGGAACGACTGGAAGATATCCGGATCATATCGAAACAATACCGAAGCACGCTCTTCTCTTCTGCAGAAAACGGAGGGGCTGCGGCAAACTGGGGACAGTGTTCTTTTATTGAAGGCAATCGAGATACCGAAGGCAGGCTGACACATGTTATTTTTGCCACACAGTCCATTCATGGGGCCAAGCTTCAGGAACTGGAAGCAAAAAAGAAACTTCAGGAGACCAATGAGGAACTTACCACTCTTCTTAAAAACGAGAAGCAGCATACAGCCATCATCGGTTCTCTGAGCAGTATTTTCTTTGCGCTTTATTATATTGATTTGGAAGAAAACTCTTATCAGGAACTTATCTCGGTCGACAATTCGCACCATGTTTACGGCAAAAAGGGTAATGCACGGGAATGCCTGAAAAGGATAGTCAAAACGCAGGTTTCGGAAGAGTCACGTCCGAACATGCGGATTTTTACGGATCTGAATACGCTTGACGCGAGGCTGGGGGAGAAAACGATCATTATTCAAGAATACATTTCGGTATCCGGTGGATGGATCAGATGCGGATTTGTTCCGGTCGAGAAAAATGCAGACGGAAGAAATAAAAAAGTGATCTGTACATTTCGGAATATCACTGCCGAAAAGGCAACAATGGAAACTCAGGATAATCTGATTCAGGCGCTGGCTGTCTCCTATGAAAATGTT
Organism: Bariatricus sp.; assembly: GCA_051880095.1. Lineage (GTDB taxonomy): Bacteria > Bacillota > Clostridia > Lachnospirales > Lachnospiraceae > Allocoprococcus. The sequence goes on from JBJENH010000170.1 coordinate 38,271, forward strand.
TATGCAGTCAATATGGATACCGGAGAGGCTGTCTGCTATCGCATGGGGCAGACGATGAGTGACCGCTACGGCACGAAATTTGCAGCGGGAAATTATGACCGGAATCTCAGCGCCTATATCGATAATGACGTCTTTGAAGAAGACCGGTATCTATTTGATGCTGTTCGTACGGTGGCCGGTGTGAGCGCGCTTCTGGAAGATAAGCAGGCGTATTATTTTAATTACAGAGTCTTTCGGAATGGTAAAATGCAGTATTTTCAGTGTCAGATCGTAAAACCGCTCAGAGAGCGGAAAGAATTTGCTGTTGCGTTTAAAAATATTGACGAAGAGAAAAAGAAAGAGCTCGCCCAGCAGAAGAAGAT
>JBJENH010000171.1:0-6771 GCA_051880095.1 Bariatricus sp.
GCAGCGTTTTGCCCGGAATATAAGCGATGGAAGGACAGGATATGGTTCAAAATTCTGTTGGGGATTGCGCTGTTCTGGGGAGTGCTGTTTCTGGATTATTATCTGGTCGATTTTGATACAGCATCGACGACGTTGGAAGCACCTTTTTGTCTTGTGGCGGCATTGATTTATCTGATATGGGCTTTTCGGTTTCCACTAAAAGAAGCGGCGTATTGTACGGTATGGATCTATATGATCACGGAATTTATGACGCAGGTAACGATGCCGTTGACGGATAAGCTGTGCAGAAATTTCACTGGAATCGTACGATACGGGGTTATGGCATGTGTCTATCTCGGGTGTATCCTATTAGGTTATATATTGGTAAATAAATATCTTGCTGCCACGCTGCAGGTGAACGAGCACTATCATGTGGGACGGCAGAAATTGTTGGTGAGTGTGTTTACAGCAGCCGTTTATATGGTTGTATCCAACTATCAGTTTATTTTCTGGCTCCTCGGATACGAGCCGGCTGAAGGTTCCAGTATGATTGGAGTGTTCCGTTTGTCGGTGATGTTGCTATGTATGGTATTTTTATATGCGCAGTGTGTTATCGAAAAACGTCAGTCGGCGGAGCGGGAACTGGATATGATCCAGCAGCTCTGGTTCAGGCAGCAGAGCCAATATCAGATGTCCAGTGAGACCATCGAGCTGATTAACCGCAAATGCCATGATATGAAGCACCAGATGGAAGCACTTCGGAAAATGAAGGACCAGAAAGAACTGGATGAACAGCTCAAAGAAATGGAAAAGTCGGTCATGATCTATGATTCGGCGATGAAAACAGGAAATCCGGTGCTGGATACGGTATTGACGGAAAAGAGTCTGTACTGTGAAGAACATCAGATCAATATGACCTGCATGGCAGATGGCAGTAAACTGGATTTTGTAGGGAAAGTCGATCTGTATACGATGTTCGGTAATGCGCTGGATAATGCGATCGAAAGTGTGATGCAGCAGGAGGACCCGGAAAAGAGGGTCATTCAGGTGGCAGTATACTTTGAGAAGAATCTGCAGATGATCCGGGTGAGAAATTATTGTGAAGAATGTCCGGAATTTGTAAACGGACTTCCGGTCACATCAAAAAAAGACCAGAAGTATCATGGATATGGGCTCAAGAGTATCCGTCATACTGCGGAAAAGTATGGTGGAAGTATTGTTTGCCGGGCGAAGGACCATTGTTTTACACTTCAGATCCTGTTGCCGATACCGTAGAAATATGTCAAGTTAATCAGAAAATGAAAGACCAGGAAATGGGGCAGAGTCCCATCCTGGTCTATTATTTTGCCAATCATGTCATAAAATCGACTGATAGTGCCAAAAAAGCCATAGAAATCGTGTTTGTGATAATCTGACCATATCAAGGGTATGCGGATGCCTAAGATGCCAGAAAAAAATATGACGAATGGGAGGAAAGAAAATGTCAGAAAACACAATTCAAGTTGGCAAAAAAAGAGTATCGTATATCGCAGTACTACTGTGTCTGATGATCATCATCAACTGCGTTCTGGCGAGAATGCAGGACGATATCTCCATGTATCTCGGTGGGGGAAGCGTCGATGAATCGACATTGGAATACGATTCCGCAGCATGTTTCGAAGAAGGAACAAGGGTAGCAACTTCAATCCAGGAAGAAGGAAGTGTATTGCTTCAGAATACCGACGAGGTACTTCCGCTTTCAGAAGGAACGAAAGTCTCTGTTTTAGGAGCCATGTCCTATAACTATGTGGAGGGCGGAACTGGTTCGGCAGGTGGAGCAGATGATGAAAACACGGTCATGCTGAATGATGCACTGAAGGCAGCAGGTCTTGATGTAAATGAAGATCTGTGGAACTGGCTTGAAGAAGCATGTGGTGGTTCCAGAGGGGCTGATGCAAAATATGACGGCATTACAGCATCTGACTGGACAGGTCACCAGACGATCAATGAATTCTCAAGTAAAACTTACGAAGACAATGCGAAGAGCCTGATCGGTGATTACAATGAATATGTCATCGTAACATTTGCAAGAAGCGGTGCAGAGGGCGCATCTCCGACAATGGATTATGATGGCGATGGAAGCACATTGACAGGAGAATCCTATCTGGAACTGGATCAGGATGAAAGAGATCTGCTTACATTCTGCGCTGAGAATTTTGAACACACAATCGTACTTATTAACTCATCCGCAGCTATGGAACTGGGATTTGTAGAAGCGGAAGAATACGGTGTAGACGCATGCCTGTGGATCGGTCATCCGGGTGAGACCGGACTTTCCGGTGTGGCAAATATCATTGCCGGACTTGCAAATCCTTCCGGAAAGTTGGTTGACACGTATGCATATGACTTAAGTACTGCACCGTCTTTCTATAATACAGATAATAACCGTTATACCAATATGTCAGATACAGAAATGTATGGATATTATCAGTATGAAGAAGGAATCTATGTAGGATACCGTTACTATGAGACGGCTGACGAAGAAGGATACTTCGATTCTGCAGACTTCAAGAATGCAACCTATAAAAACGATGACAGAGATGCCTATGACGGAGGAGCAAGAGATGAGGAAGGCGGATACGATAATGTCGTACAGTATCCGTTTGGATATGGCCTTTCCTATGGTTCTTTCACGCAGACGATTGAATCGTCCAATATTCCGCTTGAACTGAATGGAACGAATACGATCGATGTAAAAGTAACAAACACAGGTGATTGTGCCGGAAAACAGACCGTAGAAGTGTATATGCAGGCACCATATGATACCGATGAGAACTGCGGCATCAAAGGAAGAGGTCTTGAAAAATCCGCAAAGGTTCTGGTTGGTTTTACGAAGACAGATATTATTGAACCGGGGGAAAGCGAAACCGTAACCGTTACATTTGATACGGATGACCTGGCAAGTTATGATTACTGTGGCTATGGATGTTATGTGCTGGAAAAAGGAGATTATCAGTTCCATGTATCTTCCGATGCACATACAGTCATTGAAACAGCAGAGGCAACACTTGCTGAAAGTTATATTTACAATGATGAAAATGATGGAAAACGTTCATCTGATGAAGTGACAGCAGTCAATCAGCTTGACGATGTATCTGCAGGTGACGGAAATATGCTGGACGGATATTTGTCAAGAAGCGATTTCGCAGCAGGCATGGACAGCATCAAACAGCATGAATCCAATTTAAATGGTGACAAGGCTTGTGAAGAACTGGGAGCAGGACAGAAACAGGCAGTAGAACTCCGCAGCGAAGGAAGTATGGAATATACTTATGAATACTATAAAAATGGCGTGAAGACAACAGGAACAAAGACACTGTATGTGCATGCCGGAACACAGTCCTTCTATATGGATGAGACACCGGACGGATTGGATCTGAACGATGAATCTTATAGAGTAACCTTTGATTCCGATGAGACAGATTACACGCTTGCCGATATGGTGGATGAAAACGGTAACGCACTGCCATATGACGATGAAAAATGGCAGGATCTGCTGGATCAGTTGTCTTTGGAAGAATGTATCAATGTACACGGTAACTCCGGATGGGGTACACCAGAAGTGGAATCCGTTGGTAAAGTATCTGACAGCGTGGTTGACGGACCTGGTGAAGCAGGAAACGGAAATGTTGCAGGTGGTACCTGGTGGCCGTCCGCAGTTGTGATCGCATCTACATGGAATGTGGAACTGGCGAATGAAGAAGGTGTAGCATATGGGCATCAGTCTCTCCTTGGAGGATATGTAGGAGCATATGCACCGGCTATGAACACACATCGTTCTCCATTTGGCGGACGTAACTTTGAATACTATTCAGAAGACGGTCTGATCGCTGGAAAGATTGGTGCGCAGGTTGTCGCAGGTCTTCAGTCCGATGGTGTTATGGTTTATATCAAGCATTTTGTACTGAATGATGGGGACACCAATCGAAACGGTGTTATGACATGGGCGAGTGAACAGGCGATCCGTGAAATTTACTGTAAGCCGTATGAACTTTCTGTAAAAGAAGGCGGAGCACTCGGCATCATGGCTTGTCTGAATCGAATTGGAATGAGCTGGGGACATTATGGTCTGTTCAACAACATTCTGAGAGACGAATGGGGATTTGAAGGTTACCTGATCACCGATGGTGTAGGCCCTGGATTTGTAGATCTTTATAATCCGCCGTCACTTTGTCTGGCAAGTAACGTGGCAATGCTGACACGTGATGACAGGGTTGACGAAGAAACCTATACCGTAGTAGAAGGAACCGGAGCTACGGATACACTGTACGGACAGTATATGCTTCGTGAAAATATGCATCGTCTGTTCTATCAGATGGTTGCGACCGGTAATGAAGCAGGAGGAAGTGCAGCTCTGAATGCCGAGTCTTCTGACAACCATATGTGGAAGATCGGATGGGCAGCGCTGGATATTGTTCTGGCAGCAGCAGTGATTCTGATCTATGTACTTGGCGTACATAAACAATTTACATTGGCAGTACTCAAGAAGCGCAATGAGAAAGAGTAGGTGGGGAAAATGAGTGAAAAGAAAACAAATAAACTCAGTGCAGCGCTGGATAATTATTTCCACTTTACGGAAAAAGGATCGACTGCCGGCAGAGAAGTGAAAGCAGGACTTTCCGTATTCTTCATTTCCGTATGTGCGCTGTTTATGAATATACAGATTTTGATAGAAGCTTTTTCGGATAATATTCCATATTGCGGACTTTATCTGGGAGCAACAATTGCGGCATTTGTGGGAACTCTCCTTTTGGGAGTTCTCGCAAATCTCCCGCTGGTGCAGACCGCATCGCTTAGCCTAAGCACGGTTATGATCTCAACGATCGGAGCAGGCAGCGGTCTTACTTATGCCAATCTGATGGCTGTAACTTTGGTTGCAGGAGTCGTATATCTGGTTGTTATGGTAATCCCGGCGCTCAGAAAATTTGTGTATCATCTGATACCGGATAGTGTAAGAAGTGCACTTCCGGCAGCAATGGGATTATACATTGCGATCACCGCACTTGACAAAATGGGAATCATTGAAAATGGAACGCTTGCAGGCCTGGACGATGTATCACTTGGCGGTGCGGTAACGGCACCTTACATGAGACTTTGCGTGATCGCCGGAATGATCGGATTTGCACTTTTGCTCTGGCATATAAAACGCAAATCAGAGACACCGGTTTTTACCGGATTTTTGACAGCGACACTGATCTTCTTCTTGATTGCTGCGGTAGTCGGTGGAATTGCATTTAACTATGTATATACACAGAACCGTATCTGGGTAGGTGTGAATCCGGATCCTCTGGGCGAAATGTACACAATCGGACTTGGCCTGAAAGAGCTTCAGATCGGAGCCGTATTTACCGAAGGATTTGATTTCTCAGCTTATACGGCAGCAGGCGGAAATGTAGCTCTGTTATTTGCAGAATCTGTATTATTATTCCTCTTCATGGGAATGTATGAATCCGAAGCAGCTGCACAGGGAGCCGATTTTGGCGGAAAGATTCTGGATGATGATAAATACGAAGCGACTTCCGGAAAAATCCTTTTGGCTAATGCAGTTACAAATGTACTTGCTCCGATTCTCGGAAGCGCACCGCTTTCTGTAGCAAAACAGTCTGCAGTGGCAGCCATCGACGGAGCAAAGACAGGTCTTGCATCCGTGACATGCGCAGCAGGGTATCTGGTTTCCATGTTTACCTGGCTTCCGTTCGTAATCTTTGCAACCTACACAGCAAGTGTACCGGAATATGGCCATGCAGGCTTTGTATTCCCTAACGTCATCCTTGCATCCTTCCAGATCGCAGACGCAGTTATGCTTGTTATCGGACTTATTATGCTGTCAGGAATCCGCAGATTGGCAGGCAAAGAAATAGGAGAAATCCTTCCTTTCATGGTAACAGTTGTCATGACAGGACTTACACAGAATATCGCGTATGGCGTTGCATATGGAGTGATCGCGGCAGTATTCATGGTAGTGATCAGCTTCAACAAAGAAGAAATCAAGGCAGTCAAAGCACCGGGATACGTGATGACAATACTTGCAGTCGTATTACTTGCAATCACACTGACAACATCAGGAACTGCTGCAGCGGGAACAGCATCAGATGGAACAGAAAATACAGAATCTGGTGTAGCAGAAGTTTCCAGCGATGGCTTCAATTTTGACGGAGCAACAGGTGATTTCACCTTTACGGCAGATGAAGGCGTAGATTATTACACCGTTTGGATTTTTGCTTTAGATGCAGAAGGAAACGAATCCGGAAACTATGTGGCAGCATCCTCCAGACTGACCGGAACCGGTGAAATCTCCGGCAACGTAGACGTAAGTCAGCTCGCATTCGGAGACTATCACGCAAAATTAAATGCCTTCTCCGAAAGCACAACCAACGAGCCACTGACCGTCACATTCACCGTAAGCGGCAAACTCTCCACCCCACAGTTCAAGTACACACAGAACGGTACAGAACTGACAATTACACTGGATTCGACAACACTTACCACATACAACGAAAAAGAAATGTTCGGTGACATCGCTATCAACATTTACAATGAAAACGGAGAATCCATTTCCACAGAAACCATCACCGAAGCAGACCTCCAGGCTCAGGCAATGGGCCCAATGGTAAGCTACACCTGCGAAAAAAACATCACCTTAGAAGCCGGCACCTATCAAATCAGCCTGACAGCCCAAGGTGACCAACAAAAAGCCGAAGCCTCCGACGAAAGCGAAAAACTCAACGTAACCGTAGCAGACGGCACAACAAC
>JBJENH010000172.1:0-6694 GCA_051880095.1 Bariatricus sp.
AAACCACCAAATATGTGAAAATTGATTTGAAAAGAACCCATTCATATGTTATGATAAAACCAGTATAACAAGGGAGGCACGAGTATGGCATTTTTCTCAACACTGATCAGCACACTTATCAAAATGGCTATAATAGCAGTCTTCGCATTCCTCGGAATCCTGACCGGAAAAAAATTGCGCGACCGCAAAAACGCCAAAACCGCAGCTGAAGAAAAATAATGAACAAAAATAAAAAGATCCTTCGGACAAAAAGAAACCGAAGGATCTTTTTTGCAGCTGCATCAACCATTCCGCTCAATCGGTCCCATCTATGGGACCTTAATTGAGCCTCCCCCAAGGAAATGCACAGCCCCCGCCTGGCAGGTATGGTTCCCGGACCGTCAAAAACGCCGGCACTTGATGGCAGCAGCCGCACAAGCGGCGCCCTGGCATCATAGTACCGCTGCGTTTTTGCCCGAGCGAAAGCGAGTCCGGGAACCATGCCTGCCAGGCGGGGGCGTCCCATTTTCATACGCGAAACAGTTGACAAACCTCCCCACAATCTTTATAATTAAACTTTAGCAAATTACGTGCAAAATTTTCCGCACGATACAGTTATAGGAGGAAAAAGATGAAAGCGTACGGAGTAAACGAATTAAGACGTATGTTCCTTGAATTTTTTGAGAGTAAGGATCATTTGAAAATGAAGAGCTTTTCGCTGGTGCCGCACAATGACAACAGCCTTCTGCTGATCAACTCCGGTATGGCACCGTTAAAGCCGTATTTTACCGGACAGGAGATCCCGCCGAGGCGTCGTGTTACGACCTGCCAGAAGTGTATTCGTACCGGTGACATTGAAAATGTCGGAAAGACCGCACGTCACGGTACGTTTTTTGAGATGCTTGGTAACTTCTCTTTCGGAGATTATTTCAAGAGAGAAGCAATCCACTGGTCATGGGAGTTTTTGACAGAAGTTGTGGGACTGGATCCGGACAGATTATATCCGTCTGTATATCTGGATGACGATGAGGCATTTGAAATCTGGAACAAAGAAATCGGAATTGCACCGGAACGGATTTTCCGTTTTGGCAAGGAAGACAATTTCTGGGAACACGGTTCAGGCCCGTGCGGTCCATGTTCCGAGATTTATTACGACCGCGGTGAAAAATACGGCTGCGGCAAGCCGGGATGTACCGTGGGATGTGAATGTGACCGTTACATGGAGATCTGGAACAACGTATTTACCCAGTTTGACAATGACGGACATAACAATTATACAGAACTGGAACAGAAGAATATTGATACCGGTATGGGACTTGAGAGACTTGCATGTATCGTACAGGACGTAGATTCCATGTTTGATATTGATACACTCAAGGCACTCCGCGATCAGGTATGTGAACTCGCAGGTGTGTCATACGGTGCAGATTACAATACAGACGTATCTCTTCGTGTGATTACAGACCATATCCGTTCCGTATCGTTCATGATTTCCGATGGAATCATGCCTTCTAACGAAGGACGCGGTTATGTGCTTAGAAGACTTCTCCGCCGTGCGTGCCGCCACGGAAGACTTCTGAACATCGAGGGCGGTTTCCTGACCAAGCTGGCAGAGACTGTCATCGAAGGTTCCAAGGACGGATATCCGGAACTGGAAGAAAAGAAAGACTTTATCATGAATGTGATCCGCAAGGAAGAAGAACAGTTCGACAGAACAATCGATCAGGGCCTTGTCATTCTCACCGAGATGAAAGAGAAGATGGTGGCAGAAGGCGTGAAGACGCTGTCCGGCGAGGATGCATTCAAATTATATGACACCTACGGATTCCCACTCGATCTGACGAAAGAGATCCTGGAAGAAGAGAACATGGATGTGGATGAGGAAGGCTTCAAGGCAGCCATGGAAGTACAGCGTCAGACCGCAAGAAAAGCACGTAAAGTGACCAATTATATGGGAGCAGACGTGACCGTTTACGAGTCCATTGATCCTTCTGTGACATCTGAATTTGTCGGATATGATAATCTGACTTATGAATCAAAGATTACAGTGCTTACAACTGACGAAGAAGTTGTGGATGCGCTTTCCGACGGGGAAAGAGGAACAATATTTGTAGAAAAGACTCCGTTCTACGCAACCAGCGGCGGACAGGAAGCCGACCACGGTGTGATCCGCTGCGGTGAAGGTGAATTTATCGTGGAGGATGTTGTGAAACTGCTCGGCGGCAAGATCGGCCATATCGGACGCATGACCCGCGGAATGATGAAGGCAGGAGATACGGTAACACTTACCGTAGACGCCGAGAGACGTTCTCTTTGCGCAAGAAATCACAGTGCGACCCATCTGCTTCAGAAGGCACTCCGCACGGTGCTCGGGACTCACGTAGAACAGGCCGGTTCCAGTGTAAATGACGAGAGACTGCGTTTCGACTTCTCTCATTTCTCAGCGATGACACCGGAAGAACTTAAGAAGACCGAAGATATGGTAAATGACAGCATTTCCAGATCTCTTCAGGTTATCGTGAAGAACATGCCGATCGAAGAAGCGAGAAAGACCGGAGCACAGGCACTTTTCGGTGAAAAATACGGTGATATTGTACGAGTTGTCAATATGAGTGATTACTCCATCGAATTCTGTGGAGGAACTCACGTGGCAAATACAGGAGAGATCGGGGCATTTAAGATCGTGTCCGAGAGCGGTGTGGCAGCCGGTGTGCGCCGTATCGAAGCTCTGACTTCCAAGGGACTTATGAAATACTATGCAGCTCTGGAAGCAAAGATGCACGAAGCAGCGAAGCTTCTTAAGGCAACTCCGGACAACCTTACAGAGAAGATCGCACATCTTCAGGCAGAGAACAAAGAACTTCACAGCGAAGTAGAGAGTCTGAAGAGTAAATTGGCAAAGGACGCTATGGGCGATGTCATGAGCCAGGTAGAAGAAGTGAACGGAGTGAAGGTTCTCGCGGTCAGCGTAGAAGACATGGATATGAACGGACTTCGCGACCTCGGCGACCAGCTCAAAGAGAAGCTTGGAGAAGGTGTGGTAGTCATCGCATCTGCAGCAGGCGGCAAAGTCAGTCTGATGGCAACCGCAACCGACGGAGCAATGAAGAAAGGTGCTCATGCAGGAAATCTGATCAAGGCGATCGCTTCATGCGTTGGAGGTGGCGGCGGCGGACGCCCGAACATGGCACAGGCCGGTGGAAAGAATCCGGCAGGTATTCCGGATGCACTTGCAAAAGTGAAAGAGGTTTTAGCAGGACAGATTCAATAAAATATGCATAATTTGCCATATTTTTAAAGAAAATTCTTGACTGTGTCAAAAAATATGCTATAATCATGTGTAGTGCAATAAAATACCCGAACAGTCGTATAATGCACAATACAAGGCTGGAGGGGAGGTTAGGTGTGAGACTATGTCAAATGTAATCGTAAAAGAAAACGAGACGTTAGACAGCGCTTTACGCAGATTTAAAAGAAACTGCGCAAAGGCAGGAATTCAGCAGGAGATTCGTAAGAGAGAACATTACGAAAAACCAAGCGTAAGACGTAAAAAGAAATCCGAAGCTGCTAGAAAACGTAAATATAATTAATATGTGCAGAATAATGAGGTGTTTGAAAATCAACACCTCATTTTTTTACCGGGCAGGAGACTAATGCACTTGAGGCTCAAATGCCGGAGGAATGGATATGTGGTGGAATAGAATGATTTTTGGAGTTGGAAGCTACGAATTAGTCATGTGGTTCCTGACTTACGGAATGCTGGGATGGCTCGTTGAATCGATCTATATGTCATTTTGTAATAAAAAGCTGACGAACAGAGGATTCGGAAGAGGGCCGTTCTGTCCGATCTATGGTGTGGGGGCGCTGACTGTATTCTTTCTCCTAAGGCCGTACAGCGAAAACCGTGTCCTGTTATTTTTCCTGGGATCCTTTTTCGCAACAATTCTGGAATATCTGACCGCACTTTTGATGCAGAAGGTATTCGGAGAAGTCTGGTGGGATTATAATGAAAAGCCTTTCAACTATAAAGGGATAATCTGTCTGGAGAGCTCGATCGCCTGGGGATTCTACACCTTATTTCTCTTCATGTTCCTGCAGAACACAGTGGAGGGAATCGTGGCACTGATCCCGCTTTATGTAGGACGTGTGGCAGGTACGGTACTGATTACCGTATTCGGAATGGATTTTCTTTCATCCTTCTACAAAGTGAAGAAGGATGACATGCCGGAATGCGTCACCGGGCCGATTGAGAAGATCAGAGAAAACATCCGAAATTTTATTTAGAAAATTTGTCTGAAATATCTATAATTTTTTTATAAAATTATGTGTTGACAAATTTTAGACTGAGGTATATACTCATAATCGTTAAATGACAAAGGCGTCATGTACTTGGGGTACATGGCGCTTTTTCTATTTTTATTATTTCTTACGACAATAAAGAAAATGGGAGGAATTTCTTATGAAACTCAAAGACACAGGATTAACAGCAGAAGAATTGAAAGCAATTGTAAATAAATACATGGTAGAGACTTATGCTCGTTATGATTTCATCGCAGAGAGAGCAGAGGGAATGTATCTGTATGATGAAAAAGGCGTTGCATATCTCGACTTCTATGGCGGTGTTGCCGTAAACAGTGCCGGCAACAGAAATCCGAAAGTAGTTGCAGCAATCAAGGATCAGGTTGATGACATTATGCATACCTTTAACTATCCATATACCGTACCGCAGGCGCTTCTTGCAAAAAAAATCTGTGAAACAACCGGGATGGATAAGATTTTCTTCCAGAACTCAGGAACAGAAGCAAATGAATGTATGATCAAGATGGCAAGAAAATACGGTGTTGAAAAATACGGTCCGGAACACTACCATATCGTAACAGCTATCAACGGTTTCCACGGCAGAACCTACGGAGCACTTTCCGCAACAGGTCAGCCGGACAACGCTTGCCAGCTTGGATTCAAACCGATGCTTCCTGGATTCTCTTATGCAAAATACAATGATCTGGAAGATTTCAAATCAAAAGTAACAGAGAATACGATCGCGATCATGATCGAGCCGGTACAGGGCGAAGGCGGTGTACATCCGGCAACACAGGAATTTATCGAAGGACTTCGCAAGCTCTGCGATGAGAGAGGAATGCTTCTCCTTCTTGATGAAGTACAGACCGGATGGGGACGTACAGGTTCTCCGATGGCGTTCATGGGCTACGGAGTAAAACCGGACTGTGTGACTATGGCCAAAGCAATGGGCGGCGGAATGCCGATCGGAGCTTGCTGTGCAAGTGAAGAAGTTGCAAAAGCATTTACCGCAGGAACACACGGCTCTACATACGGCGGACATCCACTCGCATGTGCAGCATCTCTTGCATCCATCACAGAGATCCTGGATAACGACCTGAGCGGAAACGCAAAAGAAATGGGAGAATACTTCAAAGAAAAACTTGCAACACTTCCACATGTGAAAGAAGCAAGAGGAAAAGGACTCCTTGTAGGATGCGAATACGATATGCCGATCGCACTTGATGTGAAATGGGCCTGCTTCCGCAGAAAACTTCTGATCACGGCAATCGGAAGCAGTGTAAACCGTATGATCCCGCCACTTACACTTACAAAAGATCACATTGATCAGGCAATAGAAATCATGAGAGATGCGATCCTTGAAGTAACAGGCGAGTAATCGAAAGAATATTTCAAAGATTCGAAAATAAATAACGAACTAAAAAGAGGGCATTGCATGCTTATACCAACAAGCATAGCAATGCCCTTTTTGAGTATTCGAAAGAAAATAAACTTGATATTTTCCCGATTTGGCAGTATATTTCTTTCAATGAGTCTAAGAAAAATGATAGGAAACGGAGGATGAAAAATGCTGGAAAGAATGCAGCTTTTTCCACTGAATTTTTATAAAAAAGCAAAATTTAACGGAAGTATGGGCGCGATGAATTTCCGCCTTGGAAAAGAAGAAAAAGAAACAGAAGAGGGTGAGAAGGAAACAATCCTTGTCGGCACAGTCTGGGAAGGTCCTTACAATTACGATAACACGCCTCAGGAGCAAAAAGAAACCAAAGAATTTGCATATGCCGAAGAAGGCATCTGCGAAGCCGTAGAATGGTTTAACCAAAAAGGGAAAGAATACAACGCAAAAATCCGGTAGAAAGTTCTATTTAGGCGCGGCACAGCATTTATTAATATCAGACAAATCGGTGAAGGAGCTGTTTTATGCGTAGATTTCTGGCTGTATTTCTGGGAATCACACTGTGCCTGCAGACGAGTTTTATGATGCCCTGCACGATCAGCATGGCGGAAGAAGAGACGGAAACAACCGGCAATATCCAGGATGATTCTGGGGAAAAAGAAAAAAATACAGAAGAACTTGGCATTTCTGCAGAGTCAGGAATAATTATGGAAGCTTCCTCCGGGAAAGTTCTCTACGAGAAGGAGGCCGACAAAGAGCTTCCGCCTGCAAGTGTGACCAAGATCATGACACTTCTGCTCATTTTTGATGCTCTTGAGAGTGGACAGATCCATCTTGAGGATGAGGTGACGACTTCCGAGTATGCGGCATCCATGGGCGGATCCCAGGTGTTTCTGGAACCGGGAGAAAAGCAGAGCGTGGAAACTATGATCAAATGCATATCCGTAGCCAGTGCGAATGACGCTTGTGTGGCAATGTCTGAATTGATATGTGGCAGTGAACAGGCCTTTGTGCAGAAAA
>JBJENH010000173.1:0-4375 GCA_051880095.1 Bariatricus sp.
CCGTCCTTCTTGTCACAACCAAAAGAGCCGTCCAAGCCATTGCCAGCAGGAATCCTAACACCGCGCCTTTCACGGCCCCGCGTTTAAAGTCTCTCGGATTATCCGGCTTAGGCGGGATACCGGTCTCATCCAACATCTCCATATTCACCTTTCCCACGATCACTTCGGATACAGAGGGATAATTCTTGATCACGGACTGAAGCGTTACATAGGCACGCTCCGCATCCACATCCGTAACGGCAATCGTAAGAAGATTCGTATTTTCAACCACGGAAGCTTCAATATTTCCAGTCACCACACCGGTTCCCATATCCTTTGCCACTTTTCGTTTGAGCACCCCGCTGGTCAGAATGTACGGAAATGTCGTCGCCATCTGTTCTGCCGCTGAATTGTCAAAGAAATTCGACGATCCTGAATTTCCTCCTACCTTCTGGTCACTCTGTATATTGATTGTAAATGTTGCCGAAGCCGTATATCTCGGCTGATACTGCAATCTGGCACGAACGTAGAAGATTCCAGACCCTGATATCGTAAGAATCAAAACCCATGCCCACATCTTCCGGAATATACGAAAATAGTCTGACAGCAATCCGGTGATATCGATCAATTCCATTTCCTGACTTTTTTCATTTTCCTGATTCCCCATCTTCTATCTGGTCTCCTCTTTTTTCTGTGTTTTAGGCTCATTCTCTTCCTGCCGTCTGTCATAATAGTAAGATTGATACTTTCCGTATCCATAATATTTGCCATAACGGTATTTTCCATAGCCGTATCCATATCCGTAGCCATAACCATAGCCGGAGCTTATTACTGCGTTACCAACCAGAACATCATTCAAAACACACCCGATCAGTCCATTTCCGTAATTCTCCAGCATATCGATCGTATCGTTAATATACGGAACCTTCGCGCAGTTCTGCTTTACCACCAGCAAAGACAAGTCAGATTTTCTCGCCAGAACTTCTGCATCAGCCCTGCCCTTTGCGGCCGGCCCGTCAATAATAATAAAATCCATCTTCTTTTTCATCTCATTCAGGAACTCTCCGAACCGCCTCGATGTTAAAAATTCTGTAGCTCTTGCATGAGGAACATTATTTACCAATAAATATAGAGATTTTTCATCCATCTGAAATACCAGTTTTTCGAGATCGGTCGCCAGCTGTTCGCCAAGCCCTGCACCTTGCGGAACTTCTACACCCATAGCCGCTGCAAGAGCCGTATTCCGAAGATCCCCTTCTATCAGAAGAACTTTCATCCCTCTCTGCACCATGGCCAGCGCAAGATTTGCTGCCACGGTCGTCTTTCCTTCTTTTTTAACGGTACTCGTAACCAGAAGGACTTTGTTCCGTTCCTGTCTGCTCTTATATAACAGTTTCGTACGCATTTTTTTAATTGTTTCCACAAATCCGAAACTGACTGCCGGTTCCGTAATCAGCATTTTCTTTTTCTGTCGCTTCAGGCGCGCTTTCAGGTTCCGGTATGCCGGCTCGTGATTCAGCGTTCCAAATACAGTCGTGTCCAATTTGTCCGTCACATCGTCCACACTCTTGATGTTATCTTTTCGATAGGACATCACCGCCAGAAGCAGAACCACAAACGCCGCAGAGACCAGAAATCCTTTCTTCATCACATCTCTTCCCTGAAATGCCATATCCGGTCTTGACGGAAAATTCGGTTCTTCAAACACCTCCAGTACCACATCTCCAAGCACATTTTTCGACACTTCCGGATAATGCTCTAAGATACCGTTCAGAAGCCGGAACGAGATCTCCGGCGAATAGCTGGTCACAGAGACAGTCAGAAGATTCGTCTCCGGCACAACCGCGATCCTGACTGTCCCCGGAAAGGAATCCATTTCCAGAGAATCTGCCACCTTTTTCTTCAAGATCTGACTGTCCAGCACCGCCTGAAACACATCCGTCAGCTTCTGTGTCTGACTTTCATTTGCATAAGCACCGGTGGTTGACCCCTTGGCAGATACCACAAAGGTTGTATTCGACGTATAAGTCGGACTATAAGAGACCGCAGATGCAATATAGGAAAGAAAGGCTGCTGATAACGCGATAAATAGTACAACCCACCAATTCTTCAGCACATCCCGGAAAATATTGTAAATATCCTCCATCTGTTTCTTCTGCATTTCCTTTTCCATAGTTCTGACCTTTCTATCGCACTACCACAACCAGACGGCTCTTGCCGCTGCTCATCGTTCCACTAACTACATAATCCACATAATAAATTCCGGTCTGCGCCGTATTCACATTCGATTCGATGGATAACTCGCCCTCTCTATCGGCCTCTTGATAATATAAAGCAGGATCAAATGCTTCTCCTACGGACAAATAAATCAGATAATCCTTCAGCTTCACTTCAATTCCCGTATAGCTCTTATCGGAAATACTGATCTGTGTTTTCAGATACACCGTATTTCCACCACTATCCATGACACGGAACTCAATCGGATACTCTCCGGCAGTCATCGTATCGATGGTTTTCTCCAGAGAATACTTAATATTCGAAGTCAGATCCCCATCCAGCACACTCTGAGCCGATATGCAGGACAGAATGTCGATATTCTGTCCCACTGTAAAGCACAACGGTTTATTCATATGAAATACCGGCGGAGCATAATCCTCGTACACCAGCGTCCGCTCGCATCTTCCGACATTCATACTGTCATCTACCGCCGCATAGGTAATGATCCGCGTTCCTTCTTCTGTAAATGCAGACATACTTTCCACTACAACAGAATCCGTTACGTCTCCGGAGCGGCTGTCATTTGCAGTCACTCCGGTCAGCAGGTCTTCTTTTGCGGCGGTGACGGATACTCTCAGTTCTTCACTGTCACAGGTCACTATCGGTGGGATGTTGTCCTGGATATGTTTTGAATATGTTCGAAACGCGACAAAGGCTCCTGTTGAGATCAGTAGGAGTATGACGCTGAAAACTCTTAATTTCTTCATCTATATAAATCCGCCTTTCTGCGAAAAGTACCGATGAATTCTGTACCTTGTTTCATTGCTGCTCAATCATTTCAACGCATTGTAACTGACACTCTGCGGGTTAGAATATACATATACTGTCTTACCGTTTTCATCTTGATATGCAAGGAATGCCCGTACAGTATATTTCGTACTTGCGGAAGCCGGAGTCATATTATAAACAAAGGATCCATCGTCCTGATATTTCGAGAAATTCACTCGTGTACGTCCAGGAGTATTTACAGTCAATACTCTTGTACCCAGTTTTGAAGACGCATAATATACAAGTCCATGAGATGTTACATCATAATACTTACTTGCATTTTCATAATCTTCATATTTTCCGGTAAGTGCGATTTTTCCGTTACTTGCTGCTGCCACAGACAATGTTACCTTCGGTGCCGTTTTTTCTACGGTTATCTTTGGAATGGATTCCGTTTTCGTTGCGCCGCAGATAGTACATGTATAAGTCTTAATTCCTTCCTCAGTTTCTGTTGCCTCTTTTGTGACCACACCGTCATCATAACTATGGCCTTTTGCCGGAACAGCCGTTCCTGCAGTAATAGTCTCTCCACAATTCGTACAGATCACATCTCCCGTATAACCTGCTTCCGTGCAGGTTGCTTCTTTAGCATTACGAGTTTCTGTATTTTCATGTCCACACACTTCACTTACATTCACTGTATAGACAAGTTCTGCATTTCCATCCTCAGAAATCGTCAAGATTCGAACAACCTCTTCATAACTTGGCAAAATAGTAATCCCCGCATTACTCTCTGATACTGCAGTTATCGCGCTTCCCTCAGCCTGATATTCATATTTTTCTGCTGAGAAATCTGCAATTTCAGTTCCGTCAACAGATATACCGGAAAGCTCGGCAGAACTATTATACTCAATCCTTCCGGCGTAGGTCATAATCTCTGCTTCGGTAAGTGCCACACAATTGGTTCCGCTGGTTCCACTCTGCTGCGTAAATGTAATTCGAAGTCCAATAGGGTTGATTACATTTTGGAAGGTATACGAATACTCAGCCCCCAGGCTGTATTCTTCCACCAATTCTTCAGGCGCTTCCACTGATACATAATTTGTTCCATCCAGAGAATACTCAAAAACAACAGACTCTGGCTTAGCAGCACAGCTGTCATAATAATAGTAAAGATTTACACTGCTTAAAAGCTGCGCTGTATCCCACTTAAACGTCAACGTCGCAGTTGATGAAGTTGTCCGGTTATTCCAGTTGCTCCAACGCTCAGATGTGTTATCTCCCGGTTTTGTCGTTCCATTATTGATAGATGAAAGATTATCTGACTGCTTTGATTCTTCAATATCCTGTGTCAGACTCGAAACAGCCGGAGCTACATTCGTACTTTCTGTATTCACCGCTTCTGTCACAC
>JBJENH010000173.1:4475-6628 GCA_051880095.1 Bariatricus sp.
CTCGAAACAGCCGGAGCTACATTCGTACTTTCTGTATTCACCGCTTCTGTCACACGTACACTGGCCGTTACCGGAAGCGTCTCATCTCCGAATATCTTCGCAGTACCATTGACTACAACAATCTCATCTACGGTTGCGAACTTATCTGCTGAGACCTCATCCCAAGTCACTGCAAATTCACCGCAAAGTGTCCCATCTGCCAGCACGCCATCAACCTGATCCGGCAGTGTCGGAACTGTATTTACCATAGTCGCGGTAGAAATATTTCGAAGTGCAATAACATCTCCAATTACGTGGAGTCGACAAATCACGTCAAGTGGTTCCTCTCCTTCAAATGACAATGTACCCTTTACAACATAATCTCCCGGAGTATTATATGTTTCTTCCGATACCTCGTTCCATTCAACCGTACCATTCACTTCTGTTTTATCAGCTTTTGTTCCGGTTGCAACCGTCTTAAATGTCGGCTTCGTTCCTGCTTTAATCGTGTAATCGCGAACCATGGTATAGCTTACAAGACCTTCCTCAGTTTCTCCACTATTTACTTGATTCGTTGTTACCGTAACGCTTCCGCCAGTCAGTCCATCAGAAGAAGCACTAACTGTAAATGATCCCGCATCCTTTGTGGAGCGTACAATCACCAGCGCTTTTCCGGCATATGCTGCAATCTTCGCACTGGTCGTGCTGGTAAGAACCGATGACTGCTGGTACTTACTTGTCGTTGCCTGATCACCATTATCCACGCCAACTATCTCACCATTTCCAGTTAAGCTGAAATGAATCGTGTTGACTGCCGTCGTATCAAGATTTCCTTTTTCATCTTCTACTTCTACGGAAATATATGCCAGGCTGCTGCCATCCGCATTGATCGATTCTTTATTTACCTGCACATTCAGCTTACTTACTGTTCCCGGAGTACTTACTTCTGCATTTCCGGCTGCATTCGTAATCTCAACACCATTTTCATCATATGCTTTTGCAGAGATCGTTCCCTCCTCATATGCTACATTAAATGTCGCATACAATGCCGTTGATCCTGATCCACTCTCAGCCGTACAAACGCTGCTGTCATTGCTGACTGTTGTATAGGTATAATACTGATATCCTGCCGTTGTTGTATTCACCGTTCTGGTTGCGGTTCCAATCAGTGTACCATTTCGGTACAATTCTACTTTCGGAGCATTGCTGTAGATCACAACCGGAGTCTTTCCGTTGCTTGTAAGCATGTTATCACTATCCCATGCAGTAACCAGATGCAGCGTATTTTCACTCTGATTCCACTGGCTGCGATAGAAGTAATAGGTATCTTTCGGGAACCCGGTCGTTTCCACAATTCCGAAATAACTGCTGTTCGGAATGGCTCCGCTTCCACTCACAGAACCACTTCCGGTTCCATTCCACGGAGTTGGCTCTCCAAGATAATCAAATCCGGTCCATACAAATTCTCCCGCAACAAAATCACGGGTCATCGTATTATACAGCGAATCATGTGCTGTCATTCCCCAGCTTACTGCCGATGTATCATAAGATGTCAGATGATATTTTCCATCTGCGTTGTACCTGCTTTCCTGGCTGGTATATATACCACGGCTGTTTACTGCCGAAGATGTTTCCGACGCAATAATCACACCACCATAAGATTCGGCCAATGAATCCAATTGGCTTGCGGATGCATAGTTAAATCCGACAATACCTCCATTATTATAGATCACACTATGCACTGAACCAAGTGTACCACTGGTTGTTCTCTGATTACTTCCGATAGTCGTTTGACGAGTTGTATCTTCTTCCTCAATCCAGTCAATCAGATTCTGGGCAATGGTCGGGAATGAACTGTCTGCGCTGGCACCTTCCTGAATCTCATTTCCCAGAGACCAGAGGATAACAGACGGGTCATTTCGGTCACGAAGTACCATTGCCTTCACAGCATACTCCGCCCAAGTCATATTGCTATTGCTTCCAAGCAGATTAGCGCTTCCTACATTGCTGTTGAAATATTTTCCAAAATCATTGCTGTTACCATTCTTGGATACACTCCATCCGTCAAATGCTTCTTCAATCACCAACAATCCCAATTCATTACAAATATCGATAAAATCTTCATCAGCCGGATTATGGCTGGTTCGGATCGCATTGGCTCCCATATCCTTCAT
>JBJENH010000174.1:0-20872 GCA_051880095.1 Bariatricus sp.
CTTTCCATCAAACTCAGCGGCTCTCTCTTCCAAAGTTTTATGACGAAATGGTTTCACCAAAGTGATTACACCATTTGATACCGTGACATCCAAAAACTCATTCAATGTGACTCCTGCACTTCTCAACACTTCTTTTGGCAATCTAATTCCTTGACTATTTCCCCATTCTTTTACCTGTGCTTGCATATAGATACCTCCTTATGCTTAGTATATACATAGTATATACTAAATAACAGAAAATATCAATTAAATTCTCTTGATAGCAATAAATGTGCAGATAAATATGTTTGTAACGAAATGCTGATTTCATTCTAATATGCTTCTTTGTAGATGAAGGAAAGGCACTTAAAAACGTTTTCTGCATACGCGGGATGGTTCTCCATTGATATCGTTCATCATTTACAAGGAGCAACACTTTCACATTTTCGCCTACATAGGCGGGAGTCATCCCTCATCTGATAGATCTATTTCATAGCCACAAATTTTGCATCTTCTTCATCGAAATAGTCATCCATATTATTCATTCTACCTGTAATTTCCAATCTATATTGGTATGTATAATCGTCTGTTTTCCAAGTCTCGTCACTCATTTCATAATACCTGACCATAGTAACCAGCTTATCATTTTCAAAATATTCTTCAACGAATTCTGAGTTCGTCACCTCATAAGTCTTGATTACAGATGGTTCTGTTTGAGCGGAAGCAGGTTTCGTCCATTCACCTGTATCAACATTCTTTTGTAACACAAGTTCATATCCACCATCTGCACGACAAAAATAGATTTCTGCATCATTTTCATCCAAGTCTAATTCAAATTCGCTTTTTGCACCAAATGAACTATTAAGTCCTCCAAAAGTTGAATAAAAAGTAAGGTAATGTGGTTTTACCCCACCACCACCATCCTTAAAACCTCTTATATATCCCATAGACGACATAACCCCGACATTGAAATTCAACTTTTTTCCATCTTCTGATACGGAATATTCAGTTAATACCACATCTGTTCTCCTTCTAAATCCCGCTCCAATAAAAAAGGATAAAACCAGTACACCTATGACTATTATTGTAACAATAACTATCTTCTTTTTCTTCATACGAGGAACCCTCCCGACTTATATTTATCTATTGATTATCGAAGAAATAACCGGTTTCTCTTCTCTATCCAATAGTGGTGTCATCCCACCAGCATTTCCACTTGCGTGAAAGACATAGTTTACACCACAGACTTTTTCCTTATTCATAAACCTTCCTCTCTTTATCAAATTCTTGAATGTGATATAGTGTAATTTTACCCTCTCCACCATTACGGCTGAAAAATAACTTTTCCAGAATATAACCGTGAATTTTAATTATCAATTACGGCTACAATCAAGATTTCTGTATCTCGAGCTGTTTTGTTCCTTTATTTCTACGGTTACATACCTATTCTTTCATATTATAGCCGTTCCGCGCTGTAAAATCCATCCCATACTAATAAATCTATTCTAATAATAAATCCACTCCTCGCCCGGCGCACCACTTAAAAAGATCCCCTGTACTTTTTTGTTAACTAATTAATTTCTTTATACCTGTCACCAGCGGTGCATTACTTCTGAGCGATAGCAGCCTGTTGGGTTTAAGGTGGATGGAAGGACACTTAAAACAAATTCCTTTCAACTACCTGCTTCTGCTTCATCTGAAGAAGAAAATCTCCAATCAATTCATAAAAAGTCTTTTCTTCCTCCGTCTCAGCTTCTAACACTAACTGTAATGTATCCTCTGGCTGCAATGATGTTATATCCTTATATATTTTATTATATTTTTTCACATCACACATAAAAATCACCTCAATCTGCTAAAAACAAATAGAATCAACTTTAATTTCTTATATTGTATGCAATAAAGCAAAAAAATCAAGTTATGATTCCATATGACAACACTAATTGTCCAAATTACATTTTTATCTATATTCGCTTAATTAACAAGCAATTATCTTTTTACATTTCTGTTTTTTTACGCAAATATTCTTTGCCTTCTCGTTTTTCATAGTATTTTTTATATTCACTGCGAAAGACAACTTCCGAGTTAATAATCTCATTCTAGCACACTGCCTTGTAAAATACCATAAACAACCACATTCTCGTCTTATTCCATTCAACAGTACCCCTAAAGCATTCCCCTCAGATAAAAAATATAGCAAAACCCCTTACGCCAATCATAGCGTAAGGGGTTTTGCTATATAAACTATTTAATTTCTTATACCTATCACCAACGGTGTACTATTTCTGAGCGATAGCAGCCTGTGCAGCAGCCAGACGTGCGATCGGTACACGGAATGGTGAGCAAGATACATAGTCAAGACCGATCTTGTTGCAGAATTCTACAGAAGACGGATCTCCACCGTGTTCTCCACAGATACCGATGTGAAGCTTCGGATTAACCGGTTTTCCTAAGTTAATAGCCATTTCCATTAACTTACCAACACCAGTCTGATCAAGTTTAGCAAACGGATCGTTCTCGAAGATCTTAGCATCATAGTATGCATTCAGGAACTTACCAGCGTCATCACGTGAGAAGCCGAATGTCATCTGTGTTAAGTCGTTTGTACCGAAGCAGAAGAAGTCAGCTTCTTTAGCGATCTCATCAGCTGTAAGAGCAGCTCTTGGGATCTCAATCATGGTACCTACTTCGTATTCAAGGTCGATGCCTGCAGCAGCGATTTCTGCGTCTGCAGTCTCAACAACGAATTTCTTAACGTATTTTAACTCTTTGATCTCGCCAACCAGCGGAATCATGATTTCCGGTTTAACTGCCCAATCCGGATGAGCTTTCTTAACGTTGATAGCTGCACGGATAACAGCCTTTGTCTGCATCTTAGCGATTTCCGGATAAGTTACAGCAAGACGGCATCCACGATGTCCCATCATTGGGTTGAATTCATGCAGAGAATCGATAATAGCTTTGATCTGCTCTACAGTCTTGCCCTGAGCATCAGCAAGTTTCTTGATATCTTCTTCTTCTGTCGGAACGAATTCATGAAGCGGCGGGTCAAGGAAACGGATAGTAACCGGATTTCCTTCCAGTGCTTCGTAAAGTGCTTCGAAGTCTCCCTGCTGTTCCGGAAGGATCTTCTCAAGTGCAGCTTCTCTTTCTTCTACAGTCTCAGCACAGATCATTTCACGGAATGCATCAATTCTGTTTCCTTCGAAGAACATATGCTCTGTACGGCAAAGTCCGATACCTTCTGCTCCAAGTTCACGAGCTTTCTTAGCATCTGCCGGTGTATCAGCATTTGTACGAACTTTCATTGTTCTGTATTTGTCAGCCCATCCCATGATTCTTCCGAATTCGCCTGCGATCGTAGCATCAACAGTCGGGATGATTCCATCATAGATGTTACCTGTAGATCCATCAAGAGAGATCGGATCTCCTTCATGGAATTCTTTTCCGCCTAATGTGAATTTCTTGTTCTCTTCATCCATTGTGATATCGCCGCATCCGGATACACAGCAGGTTCCCATACCACGAGCTACTACAGCAGCGTGAGATGTCATACCACCACGAACTGTCAGGATACCCTGAGCAGACTTCATACCTGTGATATCTTCCGGTGATGTCTCAAGACGTACAAGAACAACTTTTTCTCCTCTTGCAGCCCATGCAACAGCATCATCAGCTGTAAATACGATCTTACCGCAAGCAGCTCCTGGAGAAGCTCCGAGTGCTTTTGCCATCGGTGTAGCAGCCTTAAGTGCTGCAGCATCGAACTGCGGATGAAGCAGTGTATCCAGGTTACGAGGATCGATCATTGCAACTGCCTCTTCTTCTGTTCTCATTCCTTCATCAACAAGGTCACATGCGATCTTGAGAGCAGCCTGAGCGGTTCTCTTACCGTTACGTGTCTGAAGCATGTACAGTTTACCATGTTCAACAGTAAACTCCATATCCTGCATATCTCTGTAGTGTGTTTCCAGAGTCTTGCAAACGTCTTTGAACTGTTTGAATGCTTCCGGGAATTTCTCTTCCATTTCGGAAATGTGCATTGGTGTACGAACACCGGCAACAACGTCTTCGCCCTGAGCATTTGTAAGGAATTCTCCGAACAGTCCGTTATTTCCTGTAGCCGGGTCACGTGTAAATGCAACACCTGTACCACAGTCATCACCCATGTTACCGAATGCCATCATCTGTACGTTAACAGCGGTTCCCCATGAATACGGGATATCGTTGTCACGACGATATACGTTAGCTCTCGGGTTGTCCCAAGAACGGAATACGGCTTTGATTGCTCCCATCAGCTGTTCCTTCGGATCAGCCGGGAAATCAGCACCGATTTTTTCTTTATATTCAGCTTTGAACTGATTAGCAAGTTCTTTCAGATCGTCTGCTGTAAGTTCAACGTCCTGTTTAACGCCTCTTTCAGCTTTCATCTTGTCGATCAGTTCTTCGAAGTATTTCTTACCTACTTCCATAACTACATCAGAATACATCTGGATAAATCTTCTGTAGCAGTCCCAAGCCCAACGAGCATTGCCGGACTTTTCAGCAAGTACAGCGACAACTTCTTCGTTCAGACCAAGGTTCAGGATTGTATCCATCATACCCGGCATAGATGCTCTTGCACCAGAACGAACTGAAACAAGAAGAGGATTCTCTTTGTCACCGAATTTCTTTCCTGTGACTTCTTCCATCTTTGTGATAGCTTCCATGATCTGTGCCATGATTTCATCATTGATCTGTCTTCCGTCTTCATAATACTGTGTACAAGCTTCTGTTGTGATTGTGAAGCCCTGAGGTACCGGAAGTCCTAAAGCGGTCATTTCAGCAAGGTTGGCACCTTTTCCACCAAGCAGGTTTCTCATGGTAGCGTTACCTTCTGTAAACATGTAAACCCATTTTGTTGCCATTTTACTTTTCCTCCTCGTATTTGATTGAAAAAATAGATGTATATAAAACATGAAAAGCACGACTTTACGAACTGAATAAAGCCGTCGCTCCCCTTATCTTATAACCCCAATCATGCGGTTTTCCGCACTAATATTGTAAAGGTTTTGGCAAATTTCGTCAAGCGTTTTTCCTGATGTTGGAATATTTCTCTACAGTACTTAATAATTCTCCACCATTTACTTAGTTTTCTATTTCTGTAGGTTCCTGATCTGCATTCTCAATCAGGTATTCTACAAACTGTTTTGCCCCGTCACTGTGCGGTGCATTTACCAGAACGGCCACATATACATCCTCATAGGTCAGACCAAAAGTTTCTTCGATAAATCCGGTGTTCTCAAAAATCAGACTATCGGATGTAAAACCATCCTGACCAGCATAATCTTCATAGATTTCCTGCGTACAGATCAACACGTCGACCGACTGGGCTCCGATCAGCGTCGTAAGTGCTATCTTCGAATTAGAATCTTCATTGTTCGCGCTGAGATTTGCATTGATTGTAACAACATCATTTTTCCCCTCAGCCCCCATCCAATCTTTGACATCATTCTGGAGCATCTCTATCTGATCTGCTTCCATATTAGCACCAAGTATCGCGACACTCACAAGCTCATTTTTCTGCATTCCCTGATACATCGTAAATCCCAGATAAATGAGGGCAACCACCGCCAGGGCACCGGCAAACCATAGTTTGTAATACGTCCATATGTAATCCAGCTTTTCCAAAAAGTTCATGGATTTCAGTTTCTCAATTTCCATCTGTCTTTTTTCTTTCTTCGTCAGATCCGATTCATACTTATGCTCCATTTTGGTATTTCTCCTGTTTCTATTTTCGTTTTCTATGCCTTCAAAGGAACGTATAATCCCCTTTTTGAAAGTATAACATATTTACTTTGAAATGCATCTCATTCTTGTTTTTTTCATAGACTTTTCACATTTTCTGTTTCCGCTTTTCATTGCTTTTCCCCTGCCTTTTCAGTATACTGTATTTAGGATATTTTACATAAGGAAAAGAGGTATTCCCAATGAACAGATTATTCAATATCGACAATCCGGTGATGCAGTTTCTTTCAAAAATGTTCGATCTGGTCGTACTGAATCTCATTTTCATTCTGAGCTGCATTCCCATTATCACGATCGGCGCTTCGATCAGCGCACTCTACTATGTCTGCCTGAAGATGCTCCGCGGAGAGGATCCTTATATATGGCAGAATTACTGGAAAGCATTCCGTCAGAATTTCAAACAGAGTACGGTCGTATGGCTGCTCTTTCTTGTTGCTGTTGTGATCCTCGGAATGGATTTCTACATTATTAATTCTCAGGATACTACATTTTTTGCGATCATCCGCGTTGCCCTCTGGATCGTATGCGGAATCCTTGCCTGCATATTTATTTATGTGTTCCCGATCATCTCGCATTTCGTGTGTACGACAAAACAGGCAATTAAAAATGCTATACTGATGACGGTTGGTCATCTTCCATACAGCATTCTGCTTTTCCTGCTTCACGGAATTATTATATTTCTCTGCCTGTACTCTGTAAATACATTTGCCCTTGTGATCGTGCTCAGCGGAGTCTGCGGATTTTCCGTTATTGCTTTTACAGCGTGCATTATTTTCGACCGGATCTTCAAGAAATATGAACCGGAGACTCCTCCGGCTCCCGAAAATCCGGACGGATTCATGATGGAGTAATATAATCGAGGCACCCATTATCATAGCCATTAAAATAAAAAAGATCCACTGGACCTTTTTCGCATATGCCTGGC
The DNA here is from genome assembly GCA_051880095.1 of Bariatricus sp. Classification (GTDB taxonomy): domain Bacteria; phylum Bacillota; class Clostridia; order Lachnospirales; family Lachnospiraceae; genus Allocoprococcus. Next base: position 6,692 of record JBJENH010000174.1, read on the forward strand.
AATTAAAAGTCCCTGTCGCACAAAATGCAGCAGGGACTTTTCCTTTTCATTATGAAATTACCGCACTTTTCCAACTTGGCCTACAGCATTTTCTGTACTCTGCAGGGTACTCCGTATGCCACTGCATTTGCCGGAATATCTTTCGTCACAACGCTTCCCGCGCCGATGGTTGTATTGTCTCCAATCGTCACGCCCGGCAATACGATCACACCGGCGCCAAGCCAGACTCCGTTTCCAATGCGGACCGCCCGGTTATACTGCATACCCTGGCGGCGAAGACCGGCATCAAGCGGATGTTCCACCGTAGCGATGGTGACATTCGGCCCGATCATCACGTCATCTCCAATGATCACATCCGCATCGTCTACAACGGTCAGGTTAAAGTTCGCATAAACATTTCTCCCCAGATAACAATTGCATCCCCAGTTCACACGGAGCGGCGGTTCAATTACACAGTCTTCTCCGATAGAACCCAGAAGCTCTTTCAGAATTTCTTTTAATCTTTCCCGGTCAGAAGGCCTGGTATGATTGAACTCATACATCAGATCATTCATTTTCCATTGTTTTTCGTACAGAGCCGGATCCGTACTGTTATAGAGTTCTCCGTCTTCGGGAATCTCTGTCACTTTTTTATTATTCTCTAATTCTCCCATCTGATATATACCTCCTGCCAAAAAAGGCGGCTTCCCTTTAGGAAAACCGCCTCAACTTTGGAATTATTTTATTTAGCCTTTAATTCCAGACTGCGCAACACCTTCGATGAACTGCTTCTGGAAAATGAAGAACAGTACGATGATCGGGATAACCGCCATAACTGCTCCGGCCATCTGCATCGGGTACTTGGTTGTGTACTGTCCCTGCAATGTAGAAAGGGCAGGACCAAGTGTCATCATCTTCGGTGATGTATTTACGATCAACGGCCACATAAAGTCATTCCATGCAAACTTCGCTGTAAAGATTACCAGTGAAACAATACCCGGTTTTACAAGCGGAAGCATGATCTTTCCAAAAATCTGGAAACGATTACATCCGTCAAGCAGTGCTGCCTCTTCCAGTTCTTTCGGCAGAGACATGAAGAACTGTCTCAGAAGGAAAGTACCAAACGCACTGAACAGGTTCGGAATAAACAGAGCCGGAATCGTGTCCAGAAGACCCATCTTCTGGATAATCAGATACTGAGGAATCAGGAAAATCTGTCCCGGTACCATAAGTACTGATAAGATAATTACAAAAATAATGTTTTTGAACGGGAAGTCGATTCTGGCAAATCCATATGCCGCCATGGAACAGAAAGATACCTGTACCACAGTTGTGACTACCGTTGAAATGATTGTGTTCAGGTACACTCTTGCAAATGGGAGTGCCGTAACAATCTGTGAATATGCATCAGTCAGAAACTGCTTCGGAAAGATTGTCGGCGGGATCTGCATTGCCTCACCAACGCTCTTAAATGATGTAAGTACCATCCAGATGAATGGGAACACCATAATTCCAACTCCGGCAAGAAGAATCAGATGCACGAAAAAATGTCTTACATTTGCTTTGTTTTTCATCTTTTTTCTCCTTCCTAGTCGTAATTAACCCATTTCTTCTGACCGATCAGCTGGAATACTGTAATCAGCATGATGATCGCGAAGATAAAGATTGAAATAGCTGCTGCATATCCTTTATATCCGTAGTCGAATGCCTTGCGGTAGAACAGCATTACTACCGTCTGGGTAGATTCATACGCCGGATTTGTCTTTCCTACCATCATGTAGATTACATCGAACACCTGGAATCCACCGATAATAGAAGTAATCATAACGAAGAAAATCGTTGGTGACAGCATCGGAATCGTAATCTTGAAGAACTGAGCGAAAGGACCAGCTCCGTCAATTGCCGCCGCTTCATAATAAGATTTTGAAATTCCCTGCATACCTGCCAGAAGAATGATCATATTATATCCGACAGTCATCCACAGACCAACTATCATGATGCAATAGAGTGCTGTCTTCGGGTCTGTCAGCCATCCGTGCCCTTCTCCACCAAGGGCACGAATTGCGCTGTTAAGGATACCCATCTGTTCATTGTAGATCCATTTCCATACCATGGAAACTGCTGCCGCCATCGTTACGGACGGAAGGAAATACAATGTTCTGTAAATGGATGTTCCTTTAATTTTGGAATTCATAAGTGCTGCAATGCAGATTGACAGGAATAATCCTACCGGTACAGTGATGATTACATATTTCAGCGTATTACCGAAGGTTCTCCACACCTCTTTATCCTGGAACAACTCAACATAATTCTGAAGTCCGATAAATGTTGATACATTAAATTTATTTACATCATTAAAACTGAACCACACGTTCTGAATAAAGGGCCAGATATAGAACACCAGAAGTCCAATGGTAACCGGCGCAATAAATACATACGCCGCAAACCAGTCTTTTTTCTGGCGGCTCGTTGCTTTTTTCTTCGGCACGGTCGTTTTCACTTTACCACCAGTCATATTCTCACCTACTTCATCTACTATTTTGCAAGGAGAGCGTCTGCTTCTTCCTTAAGCTGTGCACAAGCATCTGCCAGAGTCAGTTCTCCGCTGTAAGCCTGTTTCAGGTAGTTTGCTTCCATATCATAAAGTTCTGCTGCTACAGAGCAAACCGGAAGCGGATAAGCTTCTTCTGAATGGTTGGTGTATGCTGCAAGGTTGTAAGCTTCGTTTGCTTTTGCGAAATATTCCTGCGCATCAGATCTTGCAGAGATAACTACACCTGTTTCGCCCTGGATTTTCTGAGCTTCAGCGCTTCCAAGCCAGATTGCGAATTCGATTGCTGCGTCTTTGTTCTTGCTTCCTTCGTATACTGCATATCCAAGACCGTTGATACAGTTGTCTTCTACACCGTTGAAGGTCGGAATTTCTACACAGTCGATCTTGTCAGCGATTGCATCGTTGCTTGCGTATTCCGGAACCATGTAAGAACCTGCGAAGTTCATAGCAAGCTGGTTTCCTTCGAACATTGCATCAGCAGATGTTTCTGCAAGAGATGCTGCACTCGGTGAAAGTCCTTTGTCGATGAAGTCGATCCAGCACTGGATACCTTCCATTGTCTTCGGATCTGTGTATCCTGTTTCTGTCTTGTCTTCATTTAAAATGTATCCGCCGTTAGCGTATACGGTCTGATAGTACCATGTCTGGAAGTCAACCGGGCATGCGAACGGATATACACCGTCATCCAGTCCTGCTGCCTGTAATTCTTCTGCCAGAGCAACCAGATCTTCATAGGTCATATCGTCTGTAGGATATGCCACACCTGCTTTGTCAAAGATTTCTTTGTTATACCATAAAGCGTTGGTATCGAAATCTTTCGGTACTGCGTAGTTTACGCCGTCACGAACATAGTTGTTTACCAGAGCTGCCGGGAAGGTGTCATTGATATCAGAAGCTGCAATCGCCTCTGTCATATCTGCGAGAATTCCACCTTCTACATAAGAGTCAAGATGCAGTACGTTCAGCCAGAATACGTCCGGAGCTTTTCCGCCGGTTGCTGCTGCTTCCAGTTTGGTCCAGTATTCTCCGCCTTTGTATGGTGTAAGCTGAATCTCGATGGTTACATCTTCATGTTCTTTTTCGTAAGCTTCTACCATAGCTTCCATAGCCGGTCTCTGATTCTCATCCCAGATACCGAAGGTTAATTCTGTCTTTCCGCCGGAGCTTGCTGATCCGCCTTCTTCTTTGCTGCCGCCGCATCCTGCTAAAAGAGATACGCCCATAACTGCTACCAGTCCTGCTGCTGCCAGTTTTTTGAAATTCTTTTTCATAATTTTACACACTCCTTTTCTTCTAGGTTGCTTTGTTTTATCTTACTGAACCTGGCCGTTCAGAAGACAGTGATTTATATGATGCTTCTTATTACCTCAAGAAGCCGCATATCTTAATTGCGGAACGTATCCAGTTCCACCACTCTTCCGCCATGCAGCCGTGATTCTTCCGCTGCAAGCGCACAATAATGACTCTCCATCGACTGTTCCAGAGATGTCACATACGGGCTTTCTTCCTTTTCTCCGCCAAGTACATCCAGGAACTCTTCGATCATCTTCACATCTCCGCCGCCATGTCCCGAGAAATCATCCGAAAGGCTTGCCACGTCAATTCTTTCTTCGATGACATCTGCATTGAATCTGCGGATTACAATTTCATTATCTTCTATTTCTCCTGCCATATTCACGATCATCTCACCCTCGGTGCCCATGAATTTGGCATATCTGGCGATTTCTGCTGTGAAACCACACATCGTAAAGCTCATCGTCGTTCCGTCTGTCATGTTCAGATTCACGACCTGATGATCAACTACATTATTGTCACAATGATATACACATCTGCCGTAGCGTCCTTCCCGGATTGCATCGTACAGCTTCTCTTCTGTCACTCCATCCGGAACCAGCACATCTAGCGGCCAGTTTCTGTTTCCTTTGCGATATCCGGCTGCCTTATTATTCAGATAAATCGCCTCTGCATCGAACGGACATGTTTCTTTCGCCTTACATCCGTCCATACACCGCATCGCACATCCCTCCGGTGCCTTTTCTTCTTTAAAAAGATAAGTACTTCCGAAAGAACTTAAGGAATCACATTGCTTTCCTGCCAGCCACAGATATAGATCCATATCGTGGCAGCATTTTTGCAGGATCATCGGACTCGTCTCATTGGAATTCGACCAGTTTCCTCTCACAAAGCTGTGCGCCATATGATACCATCCTACATTTTCCACAGCCATAATGGATACCACATCCCCGATTTTCCCGGCATCCAGAAGCTCTTTTACTTTTCTGTAGATCGGTGTGTAGCGAAGTACATGGCAGACCACAACTTTCCGGTCACATTCCCGTGCTACTCTTACTAATTCTCTGCATTCTTCAAGCTCCGGTGAAATCGGCTTCTCCAGAAGCAGATGATAACCTTTCCTGAGAGCCGGTATCGCATGTCCTACGTGCTGTCTGTCCTGCGTTGCGATAAACATAACATCCGCCAGTTTCTCTTGTTTCAGCATTTCCTCTGCGGAAGAAAAACATTTCTCCTCCGGAATGTCATACTCTTCGGCTGTAAGTCTGACCTTTTCCGGATCCACATCGGCAATTGCGACTATTTTCATTTTCTCCGGGAAAATCTTTGCAGCTTTGGCATATGTATCTCTTCCTCTGCTGCCCAGTCCCGCAATCGCAACTGTGATACATCTTCCCATTTTCATTCTCTCCTTTATGTGTAATTACACATTTCTATTATGCAATCTCATAAGTCTGTTTTTCAAAATCAACCGTGACCGTCGTCCCATCAGCAAATGTAGTCCTCTGAACATTGGCATCCCCGTTTACCAGTTCATGGCGGATCATCTCGCATTTGGCCACTTTCTCGTGAAGATCACTTACCACTTTGCTTCTTCTGATGTCTTCTTCGATTGTTCCTTTCACATCTGACTCGAAAGATCCGTCTGTATTCGGATATGCTCCTTCACGGATCAGGTACGGTGCTCCGCCGTTTAGAAGTGCATACAGCATATAATCTTCATTTGCACTCACTCTGTCCATCATCCAAGGTTCGATCACACAGTCATGATAAACCAGATTATAGAGTGGAACCGGAATTCCTTCCTTCGGAGTTCCCGGCGCACGCATCATAAAATCATACGGTGCGTAATGGCAGAACACCAGGCTCGGTACGCTCCAGTCACTCACTTCTTCCGAACTCGGAAGAATATTTTTGGATAACAGATATTCGAAACAGCGGTTTCTGTAATCGTAGCAGTCTTTTCGTGTCATTCTGTGATACGGATTTGCACATTCATCGCCTTCATTGCAGGTAAATACATCCAGATACGCACAGTCCAGATGAATGTCATGCTCTTCCAGGCTGCTGAAATTCCGCTTTACATAGTACGGTGCCTGTGTTCCGCAAAGATATGTCTGCGGTCCGCCCGCCCATCTCTTATGCCCCGGTACTGTACCGTCCGCAAGCATGCACGCATAATGTTCGTCATAACTCGGTGCGGTCAGATAATAATCCCGGTACTGGTCATGGATTCCAAACATGTATCCCAGTTCCTGCATCGCATCAGCGAGGGATTTCATTCCTTCCCAGCCTCCTGCTTCCGCACATGCCGGCGTGTAATCCGGATGCTGATTATCATATCCCGGCTGAGCCCATCCGTCAAGATGCAGATAGAGCTTCTCCACACCCAGCTCATGAAGCTGGCGCATCTCCTTCTCACGCTCTGCAAAAGTAACAACGCGGTTATTCTTCTCCGGATCTGCCGGATCGAAGAAATCGGAATTTTCCTGGACAGCCGTCTTGATTCCTTTATGTACAAATGCACATCCGATCAGATCATCTACCGACGGATTCTTTGCTGCTTTTTCAGCCAGAGTCTTAAGCCTTCCCTGTTCTTTCACATAGGTTCTGTACACCTTGCAGAGATCGTTGTAGTCACAGTCATTCAGGAAACTGTATCTCAGAATTCTGCGATACTCCATTTTTCCAAGGCTCGGCTCATGCCATGTCCCCACATGCGTGTACGGTCCGCATGCCGGATGCTCTGCATAATATCCCGCATTCCACGGTGTTACGCAAATAGCGATATATCCTGCGCAGTCTTTGATCTGGCCGTACCATGGCATATATCCGCCCGCTGTCCCGAAAAATCCGTCAAACGGGATAGGAGCCGTCTCGGTCTCCCATGTGTTCGGTATCAGAAGTCCCTGCTGATGATTCAGAAGTGTATACCACTTCTCGTTCTTTTCCTCAAATTCCATCTCACCAGGCCAGTAGATCTTTCGAACCGTAAGCCCTTCCTCGTTAAGTGGAACCCATTCAAAGAACACATCACCGCTCGCAGCTTCAATCCACACAACCGTGTCGAAGGAATATGGCACATTCTGATTTCCGACTTTAAATCCCTCATAATGGCTTCGGATTCCTTCCCCGACTCCGGATGTAATGACATCGCGGCTGATAGAAAGCGCATCTTCAAAATTCAGAATTCCTTCTTCACACTCCATTCTGGACTGGAACCCTTCTCTGAATTTCCATGTCACACCATCCTTGGTAAATGTGACATGTCCGCTCTCGTTCACTTGAATCTCCAGATTGTTTACATTTACGCTTGTCATATTGTTCCTTTCCTTTGGCAATTATGCCTATATTCATCATTTCTATGAATTCATTATAATTCATTTTGCACAACCTTGCTTATGTAATTGTCTGCCCTTATTGTCATATTGTCCTTAATCTGATATAATATTGACCAAATAAAAGGCTTTTTAAGCTCAGGAGATGGTAAAAATGACTTATATCAAGACAAAACTGCACCGTGAAATCGTCATTGATTCTATCATCACGCTTCATTATTTTGAATATATGAAAGATTTCGTATTTCGCGGAGAGGCACATGATTTTTGGGAATTATTATATGTTGATAAGGGAACCGTATCCGTTCGTTCCGATGAACGCTGGCTGACACTGAACACGGGAGATATCATTTTTCACAAGCCAAATGAATTTCATGCAATCAAATCCATAGGAAAAAACGCACCGAATCTGGTAGCCATTTCCTTTATCAGCTATTCAGAAGCCATGAAATATTTTGAAAATATGAGCTGTACACTGGATAAAAATGAACGTTATCTGATCTCACAGATCATCACGGAAGCCAAAGACACATTTTCCACACCAATTCACATTCCTTCGGTCGAGCAGGTGCTCTTGCGCGAGAAGACTCCCTTTGCCTCACAGCAGCTGATTCTGCTTTATCTGGAGCTCTTTTTGATCACAGTTCACCGGAATCATCAAAGTACGCACGCTCTGGAGGCATTTCCGGAACGCTTAAGGCCTGCCAGGCATTTCCAGCTGGATACGGTTGCCGCAGAGAATCTTGAAGATCCCGACGAAAAGGATTCCAGTAAAAATATCCTGTTTCAGCATGTCATGCAATTTCTGGAATTCCATATCTGCGAGTCCCTGTCCGTTGCCCAGATATGCAGTTCCTTCTCTGTCAGCCGTTCTGCCCTTCAGGCCCTGTTCCACGAGAAGCTGGGCTGCGGTGTGATCGAGCATTTTAATAAGATGAAAATCGACCGCGCGAAAGACATTATCCGCGACGGCAATATGAACCTGACCGAGATTGCCTATTATCTCTCTTACAGTTCTCTGCCATACTTCTCCAAGCAGTTCAAGAAAGAGACCGGCATGTCACCGCTGCAGTACTCCAATTCTGTAAAAGGGATCACAGAAGCGCTGCGGAAATCAGAAGAATAAAATCGAGCCCGGAAGGATTGTTCCCTCCGGGCCCTTATATTTCATCCGCTGATCTGAACTCTCTCGATCACGCATTCATGCTTCTTGTCTTTTGTATTATAATTAATTCCCACAAGCAGAATATCACCTGTATAATTCTGAACTGCCTCCGGATACTTCTTCTCCTTAATCTGCGACATCGCTCCCTGTGCTGTCTGATCCCACTTCAGTTCTATCAGCATTGCAGGCTTACACGTCTGTTTTCTCGGCAAAAACACAATATCTGCTAATCCTTTTCCTGTCGGCATTTCCCTGATCAAAACATAATCTTTCTGAGCGACATAATACGCAATCGTAATAATACAACTTAATGCATTTTCATTATTATACGAAAGTACCGAAACATTGGCTGAATGAATCTTATCAATTTGAGAGGCTACCGTTTCTGCATCCCCCTTAAGTGTAGCCTCTAATAATGTCTCTGATGAAGCCAACGCCTTGGAAATTTCTCCCCAATCACTGAACTCTACTGCATTTCTAAATTCATCTGCCACTTCCTGATTGGGAATATATACTTCTTTTTTATCCGAATCATAAGCAAGATATCCAAGATGAACCAGCAGTGTCAATGCATCATCTTTCGTCTTGATATTGGCCATATCATTCTGAAATGTTCTTGTATTAATTCTGTATCTCTCTCCACCAAGCATCAGGATGATGGCATCTTTCAGCCCGTCTTCATTCAGGCCAATGTAAAACTTTAAAGACTCATATGTCTCTGTCTCGGTCCAATAATCCGCAAATTCTTCATTAGTGACTGCCTGTATCACGGAGTTCGGACTATACACAGATCCAACTCTGCCTACCGAATAGCCATCATACCATTTTTTTGCTTCTCCGAAATCCATATGATATTCTTTGCAGAGTTTTTCTACCTCATCTTCTGTAAATCCAACATACTCGGCCAGCTTTTTAGGCTGAAGCATCGTATATTCTCGAAAATCTGTCAAGGCGGACTGTGTTCCGTATTTTTTAATCGGCAGTATTCCTGTCATATAGGCTGCTTCTATCATTTTGTCGGTGATGCTGCTCTTAAACATTCCCCGGAGCAGTTGCAGGTACTCCTTCTGCAGATCCGTATCTTCCTTGGCTTCGCGGAACAATGCATCCCATTCGTCAATTATGATAATAAATTTGCTTCCTGTCAATTCGGCAATTCTTGCCAACATCACCGGCAGCGATTCCTCTTGTTCAACAAAACAATACGTATCACATAATTCCCGAATCAACTGCTGTTGCAAATATTCCACCACATTTTTCCTGTTTTTTACCGTAGATATAAACCAGGTTATATCAAGATAGATCACATCATATTTATTTAAATATTTTTCATACTCGGGATCCTTTGCAATTTTCAAATCAGAAAATAATTTCTTCGAATCACAGCTTTTATCATAGTATGCACACAGCATCTGCGTTGCGAAAGATTTTCCGAACCGCCTCGGTCTGCTGACACATGTCAATTTATCTTTTGTACCGAGTGTACTGTTTATAAACGAAATTAATCCGGATTTGTCGACATAAAGTCCTTTTCGTATGGACTCAAATCCTTCATTTCCTATATTCAGATACATTCCCATGCTGCCTACACCTTCTTTTCTATCCGATATTGATATATCTATATTATAGGGATTTTTTGAAACAGTGTAAAGCCTTATTAAATTTTCCTTCTGCTTGGAATGCAGTTCATTATTTTATTTAAAGTCCGCCTTTAAAAATGCCTCATAGCATCTCACAGCTTCATAAATGTCTGCCTTGCTGGTCAGCTCCCACGGTGCATGCATGCACATAACAGCAACACCGCTGTCGATCACTTCCATACCATAGACTGCCATCAGATAAGCAATCGTTCCGCCTCCGCCTACATCGACTCTGCCCATCTCAGAAGTCTGGAAATTGACGTTGTTTTCCTCCATGACTCTTCGAAGCTGTGCGATATATTCCGGATTTGAATCATTCGATCCGCTCTTTCCGCCGCTTCCTGTGTATTTATTGAATACCGGTCCGTGTGCGAAATAAGCACAATTCTTCTTCTCATAGGCTTCTTCGAACATCGGATCGTAAGCAGCACTTACATCAGAAGAAAGCATCTTCGAGTTGGCAAGCGCTCGTCTCAACGTCAATTCATTATATTCTCCCATCAGTGCAATCAGTTCCGCGACTGTATTTTCAAAGAATCTGGAAGTCGCCCCGCTTGCACCGACACTTCCGATTTCCTCTTTATCGATCAGAATGCAGCAGGAAGTTCTTTCCACTTCTTTCTCTGCAAGCATTGCCATCAGAGATGTAAATGCACACACGCGGTCGTCCTGTCCATAAGCCATGATCATGCTGCGATCCAGTCCACACTCTTTCGCTTTCCCGGCCGGAACGATTTCCAGCTCAGCTGACAGGAAATCTTCCTCCTCAATTCCGTAATAATCATGGAAAAGCCGCAGCATTTCCGCTTTTACCGCATCCTTCTCTTCACCTTTTAACGGACGATTTCCGATGAGCAGGTCCATTTTCTCACCGTCGATAAATTTACCGGCATTCTGCTCCATCTGCTTACGCCCCAGATGCGGCAAAATGTCCGTGATGATGAATCCCGGCTCGTCATCCTTCTCGCCGATCACAATATCCGTCTTCGTTCCGTCCTTAAGGATCACAACACCATGGATTGCAAGCGGCATGGCAACCCACTGATACTTCTTCACACCGCCATAATAATGAGTATCCAGATAAGCAATTTCCTGCTCTTCATAAAGCGGATTCTGCTTGATATCAATTCTCGGAGAATCAATATGAGCCCCCAGAATATTCATACCATTCTCAATCGGTTCCGTTCCTGCCTGGAAGAGGATGATTGCCCGTCCCATATAATCCATATACACTTTATCACCGGCTTTTACCGATTCTTTGTTTTTCCGGAGTTCCTTCATATCCCTGTATCCGGCTTCCTTTGCAAGACGGATCGTCTCTCTTACACATTCCCTCTCCGTCTTCCCCGCATCCAGACATTCCCGGTACTGCTTATTCACCCTTTCCAGTTCTCCCAGATGCCTCTCATCGTAAATCTTCCATAAGTTCTCTCTCACCATTTCCATACCTCCTGCTCCAGGAAGACCCCCATCTTCCTATCATCATAAATTCCCACCGGTTTCAGTAGGTATACTCATTATAGACCTTATACATTAGCTACGCTTGCATAATTATCCACACAATTTGTCCAAAAATCCGCAGGGACGTTTCTTCTGCCACGACCAGCGCCCTTTGGCCTGTCACCTGTATAACCATAATAAAAAACAACCCGGCAAGATAAATTCTTATCTTACCGGGTTGCCTCATAACATTTTTTAATATCGTTTATCCACAATCAGCCATGTTCACAAGCCAAAGGGCTATGGTCGTGGCAAAAGAAACGTCCCTACATATTTTTCAGGAAAGCTCTATATCCTTTTACTGCCTCGTATACATCAGCCTTGCTGCTGACTTCATACGGTGCGTGCATGGAAAGTACGGCAACACCGCTGTCGATGACTTCCATTCCGTACTGTGCCATGATGTAAGCGATGGTTCCGCCGCCGCCTACATCTACTTTACCGAGTTCGGCGAACTGATATGTAACTTCTGCGTCGTCCATGACTTTGCGGATCTTTGCAAGGTATTCTGCGTTTGCATCGTTGGAACCGTTCTTTCCGCGGCTTCCGGTAAATTTGTTGAATGCAAGTCCTTTGGTGAAGAATGCGGAACTGCGTTTTTCGAATGCGTCTGCAAACATTGGATCATAAGCTGCGCTGACATCGGAAGAAAGCATTCTGGAATTTGCCAGTGCGCGGCGTACTTTCAGTTCAGATTCTCCTTCTGTAAGAGCGATCAGTTCTGCAACAACATTTTCGAAGAAACGGGAATGCATACCGGTTGCTCCGACGCTTCCGATCTCTTCTTTATCTACCAGCAGGCAGCATCCTGTGCGGGAAGCTGACTCAACGTCCAGCATTGCAAACAGGGAGGTAAATGCGCATACTCTGTCATCCTGTCCGTATGCAAGGATCATACTGCGGTCAAATCCGAGATCTCTTGCTTTTCCTGCAGGAACGATTTCCAGTTCTGCAGATGCGAAATCTTTTTCTGAAATGCCATAGGTCTCTTCCAGAATCTTAAGTACATTCGCTTTGATGGTATCTTTTTCTTCTTTTTCAAGATCCTCAGCCTGTTCGATCGGGCGATTTCCGATCAGAAGATCCAGTTTCTCACCTTCAATCACTGCATTGGCCTTTTTCTCCATCTGCTGTGCGGAAAGATGTACAAGCAGATCGGTAATTACGAATACCGGATCGCTCTCTTTCTCACCGATACTGATATTTACAACAGAACCGTCAGTCTTTGCCACTACACCGTGAAGTGCCATCGGTCCTGTTACCCACTGATATTTCTTAATTCCGCCATAATAATGGGTATCCAGATAAGCCAATCCTTCGCTCTCATAAAGCGGATTCTGCTTTACGTCGATACGCGGTGAGTCGATATGAGCCCCCAGAATATTCATACCGTTTGAGATCGGCTCTTCTCCGATGCGGAACATAGCGATCATCTTCTCCATGCATACTGCATAAACCTTGTCCCCGGCTTTGAGCTGTGCTCCTTCAGCCATCACGTCTTTGACATCGCGGTATCCGGCTTCTTTTGCCATTTCTACCGCCAGAGTGATGCATTCACGCTCTGTCTTCCCTTTATCAAGGCAGTCCTTGTATTTTTCGCTAATCTCATGAAGCTCTTTCAGCTGCTCCTCGCCATAAGAATTCCACAGATTCTTTTCTTCCATTTTATTTCATACCTCTCTTTCTGAAATCAGCCGTTTTCCGACCATCCTCTAACAGTATAAGCATCTTCGGGCGAGAAATCAAGTCAAATCGGCAAGCAATTCTGAAAGCATTTCCTGCATCGTTTTCCCGGAAACCGGATGACGCTTGTGGGGTGCGATTTCCGCCATCGGCTCCAGCACGAATGTACGGTTCTGCATATCCGCATGCGGCACACAAAGGTCATCATCCTCAATAATTTCATGATCGTAGAGAAGAATATCCAGATCAAGCGTTCTGGGTCCCCAATGGATCGTTCGCTCTCTTCCCGCCTCTTTTTCCAGTTCATGAAGCCTGTCCAGCAGTTCATGCGGTGTCAAAAGAGTATCCAGCTTCACCGCACCGTTCAGGAATTCATCCTGCTCTACTCCTCCATAAGGCTCTGTCGCAATCAATTTGGATACTTTCAGAAGCCGGCAGCCCTTTGTATGTGCAAGTCCATCCAGTGCTGATTCAATATAGCGTTTCTTATCTCCTATGTTGGAACCAACCGCCACATATACCTCATGCCACTTTCTGCTTATCTCCACAGATGCCGTATCAAGAGGAAGGGCGATCGGAGCCCAGGGCTTTTTAATCTCCAGATCCACCTGCCGTATACGGGGATCGGATTCAAGGACCGTCTCCGCCAGATGCTCTGCCACCGCTTCGATCAGTTTAAATGTGTTCTTTTCCATCTCGTCCTTGATCAGATGACAGACAGTTCCATAATTGACAGATTCATCAAGTAAGTCCGTTATCCCTGCTTTTCGTGTATTTAAATGAATCACGCAGCTTACCAGAAATTTCTGTCCCAATACTGTTTCTTCGGGAAAGACACCGTGATTGGCAAATACTTCCAGGTCTTTTATTTTAATCTTATCCATTTTCATTTCCCACCTATTCTTCCCGGCTGTTCTACGGCCTTTATGGACGCTTCAAGATTGCTTCCGTCATTCGGATCGCTCTGCGGTTTTTCTCGGCATCATGCACACGAACAAATCCATATCCGCACTGCACTGCCATCACAGT
>JBJENH010000174.1:20972-37425 GCA_051880095.1 Bariatricus sp.
TCTCGGCATCATGCACACGAACAAATCCATATCCGCACTGCACTGCCATCACAGTCGTCACAAGAGTTCCCTCTTCCCGTTCCGTCACCGGGAGATCCAAGGTAAGCCCGATCATCGATTTTCGGGAAGTACCAAGGAGCATCGGATAGCCCAGTTCATTAAAACGCTCCAGATGTTTCATTACATCCAGATTCATTTCATACGTCTTTCCGAATCCTACCCCCGGATCCAGCATGATCTTGTCATCCTCTATACCTGCCTCTTTTGCCGCACGGATACATTTCTGCAGATCACAGCACATATCTTCAATCAGATTTTCATAGACCGCCTCACTGCGGTTATGCATCAGACAGCATGCCACATCATATTTTTTCACCAGAGATGCCATCTTCTCATCATATAAAAAGCCCCAGATATCATTTACCATATCCGCGCCGGCCTGAAGTGCCGCCTCCGCCACCCTGCTTTTGTAGGTATCGATTGACACCGGCACATCAAAATTCTTTTTCACCGCCTCGATAAGAGGTGCAACTCTTTCTATTTCCTCTTCCTCAGTAATCTGCTGATGTCCGGGACGGGTAGACTCTCCCCCTATATCCAGAATATCACATCCACCTTTCAAGAGTTCCTCTGTGTGGCGCATGGCCGCATCATAATTGTTCCATTTTCCACCATCAGAGAAAGAATCCGGTGTCACGTTTAGAATTCCCATAATATATGTGTGGTTTTTCACATCAAATACTCTGTTTCCGATTTTCATTTGCTCTATCTTCCTTCCATAAATCTTATTTGCACAAATCACCAGATGATCCGAAGATTCTTCTTCTCTTCTCCCCAGTCACACGCTTCTTTTGCCGCGCACGCAAAACAGTTCCGGGACATTTTATCCGCATCATACAGTACTTCTGCCAACTTGTTCCCTCTCCCGTTTTCTTTCGAATGCTCTCTGTGACTCAGAATCGCAAGTAAAATGATTTTTTTCTCGTCGTCTTTGAATCCCGTATCCTCGAGAATCTGCTCCGCAATCTGCGCACTCGCCTGTTCATGCGGAATTTTCTGGGTATACTGCATCCATTTTCCAATATCATGCAGGAATGCAGCTGCATAGATCCATTCTTTTGAGAGACCGTATCCTCTTTCCATGGAAAATATATATGCCAGTCTGGCCACGTCAAGGAAATGCTGCATATCATGTCCGCAAAAAATCCGATTTACTTCTTCCCGCCTGTTCTTTTCCATACACTCGACATAGAGCGGGTGCGTACAGATCCGATGCACCCGCTCCATTTTTATTATTTCTTCCTGTTTCCTGCTCTGTTCCATTGTTATCAATTACTCCACACACATTCTGCCTTACTCCCTGATCATCTGGAAGAACATATTCTGCAGTCTTTCTTCTTCCGCAAATGCTCCCCTCGTCACAACGCTGACCGTCTTACTTCCAGGCTTTTTCACACCGCGCATAGTCATGCACATATGTTCCGCCTCTGCCATTACCATGACTCCTTTCGGTTTCAGATGCTCCATCAGTGAATCCGCAATCTGAGCCGTCATCTGTTCCTGAAGCTGAAGCCTTCTTGCATATACTTCCACGGTTCTGGCAAGCTTGCTTAATCCCACCACTTTTCCGTCCGGAATGTAGGCAATATGGACCTTTCCATAAAACGGAAGCATGTGATGCTCACACATGGAATAAAATGTAATATCCTTCTCTATGACCATTTCATTATTTTTGACAGTAAATGTCTTCTTCAGATGTTCTCCTGCATCTTCATCCATTCCACCGCAGATTTCTTCGTACATTCTGGCGATACGGTCCGGTGTTTCCACCAATCCTTCTCTCGTCGGATCTTCTCCGATTCCTTCCAGCAGAAGCCGGACTGCCTGTTCCACTTTCTTGCGATCTACCATGACTTTTCTTCCTTTCCTTCCGCACATATGCGGATCACCTCTCCCAGATAAGAGAGGGAACCAAATGCCAGTACCACTCCGTCTTTCTCTGCATGTTTCCTGGCCAGTTCCAACGCCTTACGGATACTTTCTGCCGGTTCGGCCGAAACACCCTTTTCTTTCAAGTACTGGCACAACTTCTCTTTGTCAAGCGTTCTTTCACGGTTCGGCAAATCCACCGTATACACCTTTTCCAGATAAGGTGCCATGATCCCGGTCATCACTTCTGCTTCTTTATCCTTAAAGACGCCCATAACCGCCGTAATTCTTCTCCCCGCAAGATAACACCGGACATTTTCGGCTAGCCTTTCTGCGGCATCTGGATTATGTGCTCCGTCAACGATCACAAGCGGTTCCTCATCAAGAACCTGGAATCTTCCCGGCCAGTACACATGATCCATCCCATTCCGGACAGCCTCGTCACTGATCTCCAGTCCGGTGTCCTTCAATGCTTCTATCGTTTCTAACACAGTCACAGCATTGTCAATCTGATATCTTCCTGCCAGATTCAATCTCAGATTCTCATACCTTCCATAAGAAAATATCTGTCCCAGGATACCCTCTTCCAGTATAACCGCCTTTTCCGGCGAGGCCTTATACATCCTGCATCCACATTCTTCCGATTTCTTTTCGAGAGCCATAAGAACTTCTTCCTTTTGTCCGCCCGTTACTACCACCGCCCCCGGTTTTATGATTCCGGCTTTCGTTTCCGCAATTTCCTCCAGCGTATTTCCCAGGATTCCCACATGATCCATACTTATCGAAGTAAATACGCAGACTTCTGTAGTTTCCACAATATTTGTCGCATCCAGAAGCCCTCCCATTCCGGTCTCCAGCACAACATAATCACATGCATACTTTCTGAAATACAGAAATGCGATTGCTGTCTCGATCTCGAATACGGTAGGCGTAAGACCGGTTTTTATTTCCACCTCTTCTGCCGCCTGCTTTACCTCAGGCACAAAAAGAGCGAGCTCGTCCTCCGCCATCCATCGACCATTAATCTGAAACCTCTCCATATAGTCCATAACCGTCGGTGAAATGTATCTTCCCACGCAAAGCCCTGCCTCCTGCAAAATACAGGAAAGGCAGGCGAGAACAGACCCCTTCCCATTGGTACCTGCTATGTGTATAAATTTCAAATCGTTTTGCGGATTTCCAAGCTCGCCAAGTAAGCTCTTTATACTATCTAAGCCAAGTACACTTCCGTATTTCGATACATGATCCAAATATACCCTTGCTTCTTCGTATAACATTATTTATTTCCTTCCAATGATGTTTTCCAACAGTCCTTTTTATTCTAACACACATTGCCGGAATAAAAAAGAGATTTTAATACAGTGGATATCTGTCACAAATTTTCGTCACTTCACGGCGAATTTCATCAAACTTGCTGTCAAAATCTGTAACCGTCATTTTGATCAGTTTTGCAATCACGCGCATATCCTCTTCTTTCAGGCCGCGGGTTGTGACCGCCGGCGTTCCGATACGGATTCCGCTTGTGACAAATGGACTTGCCGGGTCATTCGGCACAGCATTTTTATTGACCGTGATATACACTTCATCCAGACGCTTCTGCATCTCTTTCCCCGTAACATCCATATTCTGCAGGTCGACCAGCATCAGATGATTATCGGTTCCGCCGCTCACAAGGTTGAAGCCTTCTTCCAGCATTCCTTCTGCAAGCGCCTTTGCATTCTTCACAACCTGCTGCTGATAGTCCTTGAATTCCGGTTTCAATGCCTCACCGAAGCAGACTGCCTTTGCCGCAATGATGTGCATCAGAGGTCCTCCCTGTGTACCCGGGAAAATAGCTTTATCAATCGCTTTTGCGTGTTCTTCTTTGCACAGGATCATACCGCCTCTCGGTCCACGGAGTGTCTTATGTGTGGTCGTCGTCACAACGTCTGCATACGGAACCGGACTCTGGTGAAGGCCTGCTGCCACCAAACCTGCAATATGTGCCATATCGACAAACAAATAGGCTCCTACTTCTTTCGCGATCTCCTCAAAAATATCGAACCGGATTTCTCTTGGATAAGCAGAAGCTCCTGCAACGATCATTTTCGGCTTGCATTCCCTGGCAATTTTGCGGATTTCATCATAATCAAGGAATCCCTCGTCGTTGACATTATACGGCACGAAATGATACAAAAGGCCGGACATATTGACCGGTGAACCATGGGTAAGATGCCCTCCATGCGCCAGATTCAGCCCCATAACTGTATCTCCAGGCTTAATAAAAGCTTGGTAAACAGCCATATTGGCACTTGCTCCCGAATGTGGCTGTACACAGACATGATCACAGCCGAAAAGCTTTTTTGCACGCTCGATTGCAATATTTTCAAGAATATCCACATCTTCACAACCGCCATAATAGCGTTTTCCCGGATATCCTTCCGCGTATTTATTGGTAGGCACGGTTCCCATAGCCAACATAACAGCCGGGCTTACGATATTCTCGGATGCGATCAGCTCCAGATTCCTTCTCTGACGTCCAAGCTCCAGATTGAGCGCATCACCAACCTCCTTGTCATATTCACTAATATAATCCATAACATCTGTAATCATATTCATGACCTTCTCCTCCTGTTCTTTTCTGCAAAAAGCAGGCAAAAAACTTTCACTTCAAAGTCTTCTGTCTGCTTTTTCTTTTTTCACACAAGACCTTTGCACAAGTTAAATCCTAGTATATAAACAGCTCCCTGCAAAGTCAAGCGTTAAATAATTATTTGATTCTTTAAAGCATCTCAATAAATGCCGCAATTCTTGTATTCAACTGTCCGAGATCAGACTGAGAATAATCCGTCTCCACGGAAATATACGGAATACCTTTTTCTTCATTTACATATTTCATGATCTTTCTTGTTTCCACACTATAAGTATGGCATGCCTGAAGAACCATCTCCACAACACCGTCCACCTTGTACTCATCGATCAGTCTTCCCAGAAGCTCCAGACGATTCGGGTTCGGAGTCATAACAGAGCATCCGATATTCAGATACCTTCTTGCAAGTGCATCGTAAACATCCGGATTATCTTCATCCACCAGTTTGTCAATGGACTTCGCTCCGGAGCAGTTTTCAAACGCAACAACCACACCGCCGTTGCTCTCAATTGATTTTACGACTTTTACCGTTGCACCGCCAATCGGACATCCCGTAACCAGAATCCTTTTCTTCTTCGGCTCCATCTTGCCTTCCGCATACTCTTTCAGAATCTTGTCCGTCAGCGCATTGACCTCCTCCGGAAGCTTCTTTCTGTCGAATTTAAATGTGCTTCCATAGAGAACATTAAACAGATTTTCTCCGCTGATCGGAGTCGGATCATTTTTCATAACCTCATACAGTCTCTTAAGTGCTCTTCTTCCCTCATTCTGAATGCGGATGGCCTCCCGGATCTGTTCCTCCGTAATCTCCACTTCAAACTTTTCTTCCAGATACTCCTTAAACCGAATGATTTCCTTCTTCCAGAGCTTCAGGCTCTCCTCTTTCTGCGTATTCGGAAGCTCCATGATGAACATTTCTTTAAATTCAGACATATATTCATACATTTTTTTCTTTCCGTCACAGGTAGTTTCTCCTACGACTACATCAGAGAAATAGAAGAACGGACATTTATCACTGACGGCAAAACCGTAACTTGCTTTAATAAGCGGACATAAGTTCCTCGGCAGATCCCTCTCTGCGATCGGAATCGTCTCATCCGTCATCGAGCAAAGCCCAACCGTTACTGCTCCCATTGCCATGGCGATCTCCTGTGGAAAATAGGTACAATAGGAACCGACAACCGGAATATTCTGATCTTTTATCTCCTTCATTGCCAAAAATGACTTCTTGCGCTGCTCCGCAAACTCTTCAAAAACCTCTGGTAATTCTTTGATAATTTCCATTTTCTTTTCCTCCGTAAATAAATCATGAGATTTTTCCCTGATGCCTGCGGATTTCTCCGCGTTTCATCTTAATTTCCATTATAAATTTCCCGAACCGCACATACAAATTTAAAATTCTGATAAATCTCGTCATTTATAGAGTATATCTATATCAAAAAAACAGCTTTATCAGATGCAAATTTACGCGAAAAGAAAGAGCCCGGTCTCCCGGACTCTTTCCACTCATATTTTACCATTCAAATTTCTTCTCAAAATAAGCTTTCAGATCTTCGATCTTAACTCTTTCCTGCTGCATAGTATCACGATCACGAACTGTTACTGCTCCGTCTTCTTCTGACTCGAAATCATAAGTAATACAGAACGGAGTTCCGATTTCATCCTGACGACGGTATCTCTTACCGATATTTCCTCTGTCATCAAATTCACAGTTGTAGTATTTGCTCAGCTCTGTGTAAATCTTTTCTGCGCCTTCATTCAATTTCTTAGAAAGCGGAAGTACACCGATCTTGACCGGAGCAAGAGCCGGATGGAAATGAAGAACTGTACGTTTTGTGCCGTCTTCCAGATCTTCCTCATCATATGCACCGCAAAGGAAAGCAAGCACCATACGGTCTGCACCGAGTGACGGCTCGATAACGTAAGGGATGTATTTCTCATTTGTCTCATCATCAAAATAGGTCATATCCTGTCCGGATACGTTCTGATGCTGGGTCAGGTCGTAATCTGTTCTGTCTGCGATTCCCCACAGCTCGCCCCATCCGAATGGGAAGAGGAATTCCACGTCAGTAGTAGCTTTGCTGTAGAAAGAAAGTTCTTCTTTGTCATGATCTCTGTAACGAACTTCGTCTTCTTTTAAGCCAAGTGTAAACAGCCAGTCCAGACAATATTTCTTCCAGTATGCAAACCACTCAAGGTCGGTATCCGGTTTACAGAAGAACTCAAGCTCCATCTGCTCGAACTCACGGGTACGGAATGTAAAGTTACCCGGTGTGATCTCGTTACGGAATGATTTACCGATCTGGCAGATACCGAACGGAAGTTTCTTTCTTGAAGTACGCTGTACGTTCTTGAAGTTTACGAAGATACCCTGTGCAGTTTCCGGACGAAGGTAAACAACGTTCTTAGCATCTTCTGTTACACCCTGGAATGTCTTGAACATCAGGTTGAATTCACGGATCTCTGTGAAATTGTGTTTTCCACAAGTCGGACACGGAATCTCATGTTCTCTCACGAATGCTTCCATCTGTTCATGTGACCAGCCGTCAATGCTGTCCGGAAGCTCGATTCCATTTTCTTTTGCATAATTCTCAATCAATTTATCTGCACGGAAACGCTCATGACATTCTTTACAATCCATCAACGGATCGCTGAATCCGCCCAGATGTCCGGATGCTACCCATGTCTGCGGGTTCATCAGAATTGCACAGTCAACACCAACGTTATACGGATTCTCCTGTACAAACTTTTTCCACCATGCTTTCTTAACATTATTCTTTAATTCCACCCCGAGGTTACCATAATCCCATGTGTTGGCAAGCCCACCGTAGATTTCAGACCCAGGATATACAAAACCTCTTGACTTCGCTAAAGCTACAATTTTGTCCATTGTCTTTTCTACCATAATACCAATCCTCGCATTCTCTTCTTTTTTACAAAGACATTTGTTTCTACTCAAAATACACTTATCTTTGTGTGATTATCCTATTATACAGAGAGAATTCATTTTTTGCAAGCTTTCCTGCTAATTTTTTAACATATTGCGTTCAAAAAAGTACAAAATTAGATATCTTCAAGAAAATTCAGTCATTTTATCCCTGCATCCGTTCTCTGTCCGGTCTTTTTTCTCTGGTCTCGTCCCATTCTTTCTTATGTTTCTCCATAACGTCCTGGCAGATTTCCATTCCTTTATAACTGAGATAGTCTTCTACCCGCCCCGTCTGCGTAAACTTTTCCCAAAAACACTCTTTCATCCCGGTCACCTCACCTGTTCTTCTGCTGCACATCACCCAAAAACGATGTTTATTATTAGGTTATCCATTGACCTTCGGGATATACTGTATAATATCTGGCAACTTTTTTACGGCCAGAACCCTTGACAAATTTTCTTAGATTCCTGCAATCTGCTCCAGGATTTCCAGCGATTTGAACCGCCTGTCCACATAGATATCCAGATACCGCTCCATTACTTTTCCGAATTCATCCAGAACTTCATCGCTCAGGGTGAAAGCGAACAGTTTTTCAATCGGAGAAGTTACCACATACTGCATCGCATAAATCGTCGAACCGTTCAGCTTCATTGTATCATACGCATTCCGGCTGCATGCACTGCAGACAATGCCGCCTTTCTTCGCACTAAAAATCAGACTTTTCTCTGTACTCCCACAAGATACACACTGGAATACCTGCGGTCCTTCTCCGTTGATACTTACAGCTTTCAGTTCGAAGATATACCGGATCAGCCGCAGAGGAATCAGCCGTTTCGTAAGTGAGCGCATGCTCTGATAGAGTAATTTCAGCATTTCCCGCTCATCATTCGACTCTCTGGTATAATAATCCGCAAATTCCAGAAAATAAAACGCATAATATGCCGCCTCCACATCCGTCCGTAGTTCCGCAAAATAATTGGAAATATCTGCGGACTGGATCGTATAAGAAGTCCGTCCTTCAAAGACTGAAAAGACACCAAAAGAACAGGGAGCCGTGACCCCCGCCAAATGGCTCTGCGGACGTCTGGCTCCCTTGGCAAATGCAGATATTTTTCCTCTTTCCTTTGTCAGGATCACGACTCTCCTGTCGTATTCCCCGACCGGCGATGCCGAAAGTATCATCCCTGTCAAAGTGACGATCTGACTCATCTCTCCTGCCTCCTGCTTCCTGCATATTTTCAGGTCTGCCTTGTTCTCTTTCCTCTCATTTATTTACAAATGATCATTCTTCCTCTTCCCGGTAACCGAAGTTCTTAATCAGGAAATCACTGTCCCGCCAATCCTTCTTCACCTTGACCCACAATTGAAGATTGACCTTCATATCCAGCATTTTCTCGATCTCAAATCGCGCTGTGCTGCCGATCTTCTTGAGCATTGTGCCCTGTTTCCCGATAATGATTCCCTTGTGGGAATCCCGCTCACAGATGATCGTAGCCTCGATATCCATCACTTTCTTGCGCGCTTTCATCTTTTCGATCGAAACTGCAATCCCATGTGGAATCTCTTCATTCAGACAGTGCAATGCCTTCTCCCGTATGATTTCTGCAACGATCTGCCTCTCCGGCTGGTCCGTGATGGTATCCTCATCGTAAAACTGAGGTCCATACGGAAGGTATTTCATAATGACTTTCAGAAGCTCTTCCGTATTGTCTCCTGTTCTTGCGGATACCGGAACGATATCCGCAAACTCAAAGCTCTCACTGTATTTTGCGATACACGGAAGCACATCTTCTTTTTTCACAGAATCCACTTTATTGATCACCAGAACGACCGGTGTATTCACCTTTTTCAGCTGCTGTACAATATGCTGCTCGCCGGCTCCGATAAAGGTCGTCGGCTCAACCAGCCAGAGCACCACATCCACTTCATTCAAGGTCCGTTCCGCAACATTTACCATATATTCACCAAGCTTATTCTTGGCTTTATGAATTCCGGGTGTATCCACGAAAACGATCTGCCCTTCCTCCGTTGTCAGAACCGTCTGAATCCGGTTCCTTGTCGTCTGCGGTTTGTTGGATGTGATAGCAATCTTCTGCCCGATCAGATAATTCATCAACGTTGATTTTCCCACGTTCGGTCTTCCGATGAGCGTCACAAATCCCGATTTATAATCTGCTCTCATGTAATCTCCTTCTCCTTGCTGCCCATTGCAGCCTATTTTTCTAGAATAAATCCTTTACTTCCATAAAGACTTCTTTTTCTTCTTCGATCTTTGCTTCATTTCCGATCACACAGATCTGATTTCCGGCAAGTACCGCCCTCGCCACAGGAGCCAGTGCGCGAATATCCTCCTGCGTAGCCTCAAGGATCTGCTGCCGTTCTGTACGGATCATCTCTTCACTCACATGATTCATATACAGATTCATGGAGCGGTCTCCTTTTGCTGCCGGTGTCATCGGCTGATCAATATTGCTGATCGTTCCGATGATATATTTTGTCATGTCACGCTCACTTACGGTGAAATTCTCCAGATATTCCGGAACACCGTCATAGACTTCCAGCGTCTTTTTCAGATTCGGATCACGGTAAGATACAAAATATCCCTCACCGATCCGGTTAAAATTACTCATGCATCCGTAAGCTCCGCCCTTCACGCGAATGTTGACCCAGAGATATTCATAACTCATGATCACCTTCAGGATCTGAAGCGCTCCGGTATAGGATTCTCCCGCATCGATAAAGTTGCCGGCTTTTGCCGCAAACTGCACTTTGGAAGAGGTCTTGAAACCTTCGTTTTTCTGCTCACATCGGATCACACATGCCGTTCTTGCTTCCTGCTCATCAAACAATGCTTTGTTCAGCTTCTCCAGCTCACTCTCCAATCCATTAAGTCCTTCTCTGGATGCCGTGTAGCTTACCATCATATTTCCTTTTCTGAACAAGGTTTTTACCAGCGACTGCAGTATCGTAACCAGTTCTTTCTTCTCTTCTTCAAAATGTTCTTCCATCCGGCTGACATTCTGGTAATACTCAATACCGCTTGTCATATCCTTGAATCTGGAAATCGGAGAACGGTAAGACATCGCCCTGAGCGCGGACGCAGAATGTCCCGAAGACAGGAAACGCGCCTGCATCCGTGATTTATTCATGGACAGGATCTCTTTCAGCCGTTTCTCATCGTCCAGCTTCGAACAGATAAGAATCTCCTGCATCATCTCAAGTGCAAATGGGATTTTATCATAAAGCGCCTTGGTCTTGACCTCAAATGTCGCTTTAAATTCTTTTTCTTTTACCTTTGTCACATCCGGGTATAATTCGAGGGATGTCCCGATTCCTCCGGTACTGACATTGATTTCATTAAACAGCTCGCCGTAATCATAATGCTCCGTATCGATGATTCCGAGCACTGCCTGCAGCACGCCGACATACGGAAGCTGCTCCGCCGGAACTTCTGACAGATCAAACATCAGGTCCAGATATCCGATTCCATTCGTCTCGATCTCATGGAAAACCACCGGCACTCCCGCCAGATTCATCTCTTCATTATAAACCGGAGCAATTTCCTTTGAGATATCTTCCCTTTCCAGCATCGGGATCTTCTCCAGCTCTTCCTGACTGGACGGCTCCTCCTGATATTCCAGAAGGCGTCTGGTATCCTCTACCAGTTTCTCAATTTCTGCATCACTTAAAGAAGCCTTATATTCCTGCAGCTTATCGTGAAGTTCTGCATCCAGACGTGCGGTCCGTCCCTGTTCCGGCAGTACCATCACAATCGAACCATGCGGATTATCCAGCAGATATTTCTGGATCAATTCTTCAAAATATCCGTTCTTCACCTGTTTTTTCATAAACGCGAACGTATCCAACGCCTCCACATGGATGAACGGTTTTGTCTCATCGTAGAGCCAACTGTCAAAAATCTGGAGCCCGTACATGAGTCCCTTCGGGTATCCGCCGAAATCCGCTTCTCTATAACGGAATTCATGATAATTTATCCCTGCCTCAAGCGCCTTGGAATCCATGCCTTCTTCCACGATCTTCTTCAATGTTCCCTCAATGATATTAATAAATTCTTCTTTTTGATCTTCATTGGCATTTTTCGCAACTACTGAGAAAATCGGCTGGTAAATGCTGTTATCGTATGAACCGGTAATGTCCTTTCCGATTCCGGCATCCATAAGAGCCTTCTTGAGCGGTGCCCCCGGCGCAGAAAGGAGTGCATAATCCAGGATCTGAAATGCCAGATAAAGCTCTCTGTCCAAACTCGTTCCGACTACTTTATTATAAGAAAGATAGGTGTTATCTTCCAAAGGCTCATTGCTGGAAACCGAATACTTCATGGAAAGCTCATGCATTGAATCAAACGGCTTCTGAAGACGGATCTCGGAATCCACCTCGATCTTATCATATTTACAGAGGTATTCCCGATCCAGCCATTCCAGCTTTTTGGCCATATCCATATCTCCGTACAGATAAATGTAGCTGTTTGACGGATGATAGTAAGTTCTATGGAAATCCAGATACTCTTCGTAAGTCAGATTCGGAATTACATCCGGGTCCCCGCCGGACTCATTTGCATAAGTCGTATCCGGGAAAAGAGAATTCAGGATCACCCGGTCCAACACACCGTCCGGTGAAGAAAATGCCCCTTTCATCTCATTATATACAACACCATTATAAGACAGTTCCCCGTCTTTGTCTTCCAGCTGATAGCTCCATCCCTCCTGGCGGAAGATCTCTTCATGCTTATAAATATTCGGATGAAGCACGGCATCCATATAGACATCCATCAGATTCTGAAAATCCTTATCATTGCAGCTTGCGATCGGATACACCGTCTTATCCGGATACGTCATGGCATTCAGAAAAGTATTCAGAGATCCTTTGACCAACTCCACAAACGGGTCCTTAGCCGGAAATTTCTCCGATCCGCAGAGTACCGTATGCTCCATAATATGCGGCACACCGGTACTGTTCTTCGTCGGTGTGCGGAATGCAATGTTAAATACTTTGTTATCATCATCGTTGGAAATCAACAGCACCCTTGCCCCGCTCTTTTTATGCTTCAAAAGTGCACCTTCTGATTTCAGATCATCCAGTTTGCGCTGCTCAATCACCTCATATGCAGCCAGTTTTGTCAAATCCATGTTCCTGTTCCTCCCAATTCTATCATGTAATGTTTTACTCTTTCATCTCATAATGATATCTGTTGTTATTTGCTTTATAACGAACGATACTTCATACAGTGCATATGAAACAGTTTAACACACCCGTTCAAAATGTACAAGGGTTCGGAATTTGTTCTTCCCTGAAGCCGCAACATATCACCGCTCCCCCTGTACCCTTTTCTAATTTGCATAACAACACAAAAAAACCGCTGCATTTTCCTATAATGCAACGGTTTTCCTATGTTTATGCCTCTTCAGCCGGATTCAGTTTTTTGATTACCAACAATGTTCCAAGCATCAGAACGATTCCGACAGGAAGTGCGATCCATGCGCTCTGAACAAAACCTGCCACGATGTAAGTTACAAAGGATACAGCCGCACAAGTGATCGCATATGGAAGCTGCGTATTTACATGGTTGATGTGGTTGCTCTGGGCTCCTGCGGAAGCCATGATCGTTGTATCGGAAATCGGTGAGCAGTGGTCACCACATACTGCACCAGCCATACATGCGGAAATGGAAATGATCATCATTGTTTCATTTCTTCCTGCAAATACTGCAACAACAATCGGGATCAGGATACCGAAAGTACCCCATGATGTTCCGGTCGCAAATGCGAGGAAGCATGCTACAAGGAAAATGATTGCAGGAAGCAGATTCATAAGTCCCTGTGCGCTGCTTTCCATCATAGCAGCTACAAATTCTTTTGCGCCAAGACTGTCTGTCATTGCCTTCAGTGTCCATGCAAAGGTCAGGATCAGAATTGCAGGAACCATAGCCTTAAATCCGTCCGGAATGCAGGACATACAGTCGCTGAAGCTCAAAACTTTTCTTACCACATACAGAATGATCGTGATAATAAATCCGAAGAAACTTCCCAATACCAGACCAACAGAAGCATCACTGTTGGAGAATGCTTCTACAAAGCCGGCTCCGTCAAAGAAACCTCCGGTATAGATCATTCCGATAACGCAGCAAATGATCAGGGAAAGGATCGGAATCAGAAGATCGATCACTTTTCCTTTTCCGCCATCAGTCATATCCTCTTCCGCATTTGCATAAGGACGATCCGGTGTGGTATAAAGATCACCCTTTTTCGCGTTCGTTTCGTGAACTTTCATCGGTCCATATTCTACTTTCAGCAGAACCATTCCAACCATCATTACGATTGTAAGGAGTGCGTAGAAGTTATAAGGAATCGCACGAATGAAAATAGAAAATCCGTCTTCTCCTTCTACAAAACCGGTGACAGCCGCTGCCCAGGAAGAAATCGGTGCAATAATGCAGACCGGTGCAGCCGTAGCATCGATCAGATATGCAAGCTTTGCACGGGATACATTCTGTTTGTCTGTAACCGGACGCATAACGCTTCCTACTGTCAGGCAGTTAAAATAATCATCAATGAAAATCAGCACACCCAGAAGAATGGTTGCAAGCTGAGCGCCTACTCTGCTCTTGATATGGGAACTCGCCCATCTTCCGAAAGCCGCAGAACCGCCCGCTTTGTTCATCAGGCAGACCATTGTTCCCAGGATAACAAGGAACACCAGGATTCCCACATTGTAGCTGTCTGATAATACTCCGATAATTCCGTCCTGGAAAATGTGTGTGATCGTTCCTTCAAATCCGAATCCTGAATAGAAAAGACCTCCTACCAGAATTCCGATGAACAGGGAACTGTACACTTCCTTTGTGATCAGTGCAAGTGCAATCGCAACGATCGGCGGAACCAGTGCCCAGAAGCTTGCGTACATTGACGGCACATATTCCTCCGCCTCTTCGGCTGCAAGTGCCACCAGCGGACAACAGCTTACTGAAATCAGCAACGCTGCGAACGCATAAAGCATTTTTCTCAATTTGTCTCTCATTTTTCATCCTCTCTTTTCCATAAAAAATGCCATGAATAACGCTTTCCTGTAAGGCGCATTCATGGCATAATTCTTCTGTAAATTCATCATTCGGTCCATATCCTTGATAGCGCTCCACAAACGTGACAGTCCGATACATATTCTGTACCGTCCCAGAAACTGCTTTGGGGATGACAGTTCCTTCGGCGGTCTCCCCTTTCACAGATATTACCTCCCCCGGCATTCGCTATCTGCTACTCATGAATTCCGCGCCTCTATCCAGCTCTTTATTCATATAGTAATACTTGTAACATTTTTATGAAGTCTTGTCAATGTATTTCCGTCTATTAACAGACTTTTCCTGTTTTTTTCATCATATACTCCTTTGACTCAAACCGCCTTGTCTTATCCCAGCTTTCATACACCGCGTCCTTTTGATAAACAAATCCCACTTTTTCCATGACTCTTCCTGATGCCGGATTCTCTTTCGCATGGCAGCAAAACAGTTCACTTTGTCCAAGTTCATTTAAAGCAAATTCTACAATACATTTTGCCGCTTCCGTCGTCAGTCCCTGATTCCAGTATTTTCTCATAATATTATATCCTAATTCATACACGCCTCTGCTCTCCACATAACTAAGCCCTCCCGAACCGATCAGTTCTCCGGTCTTTTTCAAGACAAATCCCCAGTCAAACAGTTCATCACTTTCCAGCTCATCCTCTTCCGACTGCAGCCATTTTCTGGTCACTTCCACATTCTCATGTGTACTCCAACGCATAAATTTCGCAACTTCCGGATCGCTGGTCCAGTTACGGAATACTTCTTCGGCATCAGATGCTTTCATCGGTCTTAGTAGTAATCTTTTTGTTTCTAATATCGGTGTTTTCATTCTTTTATTCCTCCTTTTTACCCACAAGAATATCCCAAATGCTCTGAGTTATATGTTCACTGATTCCTTCATCAACCGGAAGGATGGAACTCCACATTCTGGCCCCTTGATACGCATATAGAATCAAATCCACTGTCTGCGCTACCGGAACACGGTTAAATGCACCGCTTTCAATCCCATATTCAATGAATCTGCTCCATTTTTCTTTCGATGTCCGATTAAGCTCCCGGAAAAACTCAGAACTCACTGCCTGCGAATATTCATAGACCGCAAGACTAAGTGACTTATCCTTTTCTTCAATTTCCCTTTTATATCTGGCCATGGTCTCTTCCAGCATCTCACGCGCATCGCATTTTTCTTCGATCCATCTCGCCATCTCAGCTTCCGTATCTTTGGTCAGTTTCATAAATATTTCTTCAAAGATCTCCGCTGTACTGGAAAAATGCCGATACAATCCTCCTCTGCTAAGCCCGGTCGCCTCGCATATATCTTTCATTGTAATATCTTTGAAACCCTTTTTTGCAAACAAATCATAAGCTTTTTCTTTAATATAATTTCTCGTCTGATTTCCTTTATTTCCCATTTTCGATTTCTCCTACCAAAAAGCGACATTTATGTCTTTTTTTATTTATTATAAGACACAACTGTCGCTTTGTCAATCCTTATTCAATTATGCTATTACTCCCTTTACGCAAAAACGGCACAGCCCTAAGGCCATGCCGTTCTTTTTATTCTTTATTTATCCTAGTCTTCTCCGTACAGAGTAACCAGTTTCTTCAGATATTCATATCTTGCTTTTGCTTCAGCTTCGTTCTTAGCGAACATTACTTCTGCTTTTTCAGGATTGAATCTTGCTAATGCGTTGTAACGAACTTCTCCGTTCAGGAAGTCTTTGTATCCTTCCATCTTAGGCTCTTTGCTGTCAAGAGTGAACTTAGCGCCTTCTGCAGCCGGATTGTAACGGAAGTTGTTCCAGTATCCGCATTCTACTGCTAAAGCTTCTTCTGTCTGAGCTTTGCTCATACCTTTCTTGATACCATGGTTGATACATGGAGCGTAAG
>JBJENH010000175.1:0-6464 GCA_051880095.1 Bariatricus sp.
ATTTATTTCTTGGTAATTATATCGACTCATATAATGAGGATAGGGATATTCTGGTTTATGAAATGGTACCGGGTGGAGGAAAGTCCTATGTCCAGCTGCAGGAATATTTTGAAAAAATATGGAATATTTCATGCTGCAGAAAGTATGAGAAACATGGGGATATTCATGGAAAATTAAGGGGGCATTATCAGGAAGTCAGAAAAAAATATCCAGAAGCTTTTTATGAGACTGATTGGTTAAAAGAAACGATAGCTACAGAAAGCATTGAACTTTGTACCAATCCTATGGAGCCGGAGAATAAACAGCCACAACTCTGGGATAGGATGGTAAAGGAAATGAATGAAGTGGACAATATTCTGATACAGACTCCTTATATTATATGTAATCAGAAAATGTATCAGGATTTGACGGAGATATGTTCAAGAAGTGTGAAAACAGAAATAATTATCAATGCGGTTGAGAGCGGCACGAATCCTTTTGGTTGTACGGATTATTTGAATCAGAAGAAAAATGTGAGACAGACAGGAAGTTATGTTTATGAATATCTAGGAGCGCAGGCATTACATACAAAGACTATATTGGCTGGGGATACGCTTAGCATGGTTGGTTCCTGTAATTTAGATATGAGGAGTGTTTATCTTGATACGGAAATGATGTTGTTCATTGAAAGTGGGGAACTAAACGAATCTCTACGTGAGCAGGCAGAAAGCTTGAAACTGGCTAGCAGACAGGTGGTTCCGGATGGAACAATCACCTATGGGGAAGAATATCGACAGAAAGAGCAGAGGGCAGGGAAAATGATTTTTTACGGAATCTTGCGTATTGTGATCATTCCTTTCCGACATTTGCTTTGAAAGAAAAACAGGAGGAACAAAATGAAAACAGGAGTAGTGGATGTTGGAGGCGGATTGAGAGGCATTTATGCAGCTGGGGTTTTTGACAATTGTCTGGATATTGGGATACAGTTTGACATCTGCATCGGCGTCTCTGCTGGAAGTGCAAACATTGCGTCTTATCTGGCAGGACAAAAAGGACGGAACTACCAGTTCTATTCTGAGTATTCATTTCGGAAAGAATATATGAGCTTTCGTAATCTTATTTTAAATAAATCCTATATTGATATGGACTATCTATATGGAACATTAAGCAATTCTACAGGAGAAAATCCATTAGATTATACGAAGATAATCCGGCATCCATCGGAAATGCTGGTGGTAGCATCGAATGCACTGACAGGTAAAGCAACATATTTTAACAAAAACGATTTAAAACAGGATAATTATAGCATTTTCAAAGCATCCTGTTCCATTCCGTTCATATGCAGACCTTATGAAATAAATGGTGTTCCTTATTATGATGGGGCATTGAGCGATCCGGTTCCGGTAGAAAAAGCATTTCAATGTGGCTGTGATAATGTAGTTGTAATTTTGACAAAGCCAGAAGATTTTATCCGGGATCCAAAGAAAGATGTAAAAATTGCAAAGTGGATTCAAAAAAAATATCCCGTATCGGCAGAAAATCTCAGGCAAAGGGCAGAACGATATAACCAGGAGGTTGCATTGGCGAAACAGTACAGGGATGAGGGTCGTGTTTTGATCATAGCTCCTGACGATACCTGCGGTGTAGATACTTTGACAAGAGATAAGAAAGCCTTGCAGCGCTTGTATAAGAAAGGATATAAAGACGCACAAATGATACAGGAGTTTTTAAAACAAGGAAGATAAAGAATAAAAGTGAAGTGGAGAGCCTTTTCATTTTGTTAAAACACTTAATATACATAATTTATATGGGTTTACAGGAGGAATTATTATGATTGATAACCAAAGTGACATACGATGGCATTCAAAGACGGCGGAACAGGCATTAGATACTTTGAAGAGCAGTACAGATGGATTAAGTGACGAGGAAGCTCAAAGACGTTTGGAAAAGTATGGAAGAAATGAGCTGCATAAAAAGAAGAAGAAAACAGTAGGGAAAATGATTCTGGAACAGATCATGGATGTTATGGTTCTGATCCTTGCAGGAGCAGCAATTCTGTCCATGATACTGGGAGAATGGGCGGAAGCGGTTGTAATTCTCGCCATTATCGTGGTGGATGCAGTCATTGGGGTGATTCAGGAGAACAAAGCATCCAATGCACTTGAAGCATTAAAACAGATGAGTGCACCCACAGCCTGCGTGAGGAGGAATGGAGAAGAAAGCCTTATTCCTGCCAGTGAGATTGTTCCGGGCGATATTGTGATTCTAGAGGATGGGGCAATTGTTCCGGCAGACCTTCGGCTGATTCACGAAAATAGGCTTGCGGTACAAGAGGCATCTCTGACAGGGGAGTCTATTCCAGTAGAGAAAGACAGCGAAAGCGTTCTTCCAATCGGAGAACCTATTGGAAGCAGAGCGAATATGGCATATATGTCTTCCATTGTTATGTATGGCAATGCAGAAGGGATTGCCGTTGGAACCGGAATGGACACGGAAGTTGGACGAATTGCCAATATGCTGGAAAATCAGGATGAGCTGGATACCCCGTTAAAGTGCAAGCTGGATGCAGTGGGTAAAATGCTGAGTCTCGTTGGCCTTGTGGTCTGTGTGGTCATTTTTGCAATCGGTTTCCTCTATGGCCGTCCATGGATACCGTTGTTAATGACGGCTGTTTCTCTTGCGATTTCCATTATTCCGGAGGGACTTCCGGCCACTGCTACGATTGTTATGGCTCTCGGAGTGCAGCGCATGGCAAAACAGAACGCAATCATCCGTAAACTTCCGGCTGTGGAGACTCTGGGGAGTGCCACAGTGGTCTGCTGTGATAAAACCGGAACACTGACGCAGAATCGTATGACGGTTACACATGTGGCGTTTGAAAAATCCTATCAAGCGGGAAAAGCTTCTTCTGTGGATATGATACAGGAATTTCAGGGACAAAATGCAGAACTCCTCAGAATTGCTGCTTTGTGTAATAACGCATCCATGAATCCGGACTGTCCGGGAGAGGTCATAGGGGATCCGACGGAGGGAGCTCTGCTTACATTTGCGGGTAAGTATGGATTTGATCCAGATCTGTTAGTGGAAAGAATGCCGAGGGTATTTGAGCAGCCCTTTGACTCGGTACGAAAACGTATGACTACGGTACATAAAAATGGTGAGGAGATCGTAGCCTATACAAAAGGCGCTGTAGAGGAAATGCTTCCGCTGTGTTCCCACATTGTGACTGAACAAGGAGTCCGACGGATGACAGAAAAGGATCGAAATCAAATTTTATCCCTCTGTATGAAAATGTCGGAAGAAGCACTTCGGGTTCTTGGATTTGCGAAACGGACACTCCCATATATTCCTGTGGATGAAAATGAAGATGTGGAAGAGGATATGACGTTCGTGGGAATGGCCGGAATGATCGATCCTCCACGTAAGGAAGTGATCCAGGCAGTGGAAACTTGCCATGAGGCAGGCATCCGGGTAATTATGATTACAGGGGATCATAAGGTGACTGCCCTTGAGATCGCAAGACAGCTTCACATTTTTCAGGAAGGAAATACAGTGGTTACAGGGCCAGAACTTGACGAAATGACGGATGAGCAGTTAAAGGAAGCAGTAAAAACAGCGGCTGTATTTGCGCGAGTCTCCCCTTCTGATAAACTCCGTATCATTAAAGCTTTGCAGGATAATGAAGAAGTGGCTGCCATGACCGGAGATGGAGTCAACGATTCTCCAGCCCTGAAGGCTGCTGATATCGGCATTGCAATGGGAAAATCAGGAACAGATGTAGCCAAAGATGCCGCAGACATGATCCTGATGGATGATAATTTTACCACGATTGAATACGCAGTCCGGGAAGGAAGGCGCATTTACCGTAATATTCAAAAAGTGATCCAGTTCCTGCTTGCCGGAAATATTGCTGAGATCCTAACACTGTTTATTGCTACTTTATTTAACTGGGACGCTCCAATCCTGGCGGTTCAGGTTTTGTTGGTCAATCTGATTACAGATACGCTTCCGGCATTGGCTTTGGGAGTTGACCCGGCTGAAAAGAATATCATGAAGTATAAACCGGTCAGATCGGGAACCCTTTTTGAGCATGGTCTGATAGTAAGGGTATGCCTGCATGGGGTGTTCATTTCGGCAGCGACAATAGGGGCTTTTCAGACTGGAGTACATATGGACGGCTATGAGGTCGGAATGACGATGGCATTCCTGGTACTGGCGATTTCACAGCTGCTTCACGCACTGAACCAGCGCTCGAATACAGAATCTATTTTCTCGACCGGAAATGGGCATAATCCACACTTGTTTTATTCCATTGCAGGTTCTGCCCTTGTGCTGGCAATAGTTTTGCTAGTTCCATATTTCCGGACTGTGTTTAGTCTGACAATGATTACTGCAAAAGAATGGGGAGTGGTGGCACTGTATTCCGTACTCCCGTTAGCCGCAGTAGAATTAACGAAAGTATTTATTCGACTAACCAGGAAGAATTAATGAAAAGGATTAAGAAAATGGAAAACGGGAACAGAATGGGGGATTCATATGAATGAAATAAAAACACCGAAAAAACCAATTATCTTTTATTACGTGATTGCTTTACTGGTTCTGATGCTTATCAATTTCTGGCTGATACCCTATATGCTTCAGACACAAGTGAAAGAAGTAGATTATGGAATGTTCATGTCCATGATCGAAGAAAAAGATATCGGACGTGTGGAAATCCAGGATAACAAGATCCTTTTTACGGATAAGGAAGACAGTAAGGTCTATAAAACCGGTGTTATGAATGATCCGGAGCTTACGATGAGGCTGTATAGATCCGGTGCAAAATTTGCCAGTCAGATTATTGAACCCACATCCCCGTTTTTGAGCTTTCTTCTTACATGGATTCTTCCCCTGTTGATATTCTTTGGTATTGGGCAATACATGACTAAAAGAATGATGAAGAATGTTGGAGGGGGAAACTCCATGATGTTCAATATGGGAAAAAGCAATGCCAAAGTTTATGTGAAATCTTCCAACGGAATCAGATTTTCTGATGTTGCCGGCGAGGATGAAGCAAAAGAAAACCTGACGGAGATCGTGGAATACCTCCATAATCCTGGGAAATATAAAGAGATTGGTGCTTCCATGCCAAAAGGGATTCTGCTGGTAGGCCCTCCAGGAACAGGAAAAACGATGTTGGCAAAAGCAGTGGCTGGAGAAGCAAATGTACCGTTCTTTTCCATGTCTGGGTCAGAGTTTGTAGAGATGTTTGTTGGTATGGGAGCATCCAAAGTCCGGGATCTGTTTAAGCAAGCAAAAGAAAAAGCACCCTGTATTGTATTTATTGATGAGATTGACGCAATCGGAAAGAAGAGAGATGGACAGTTCGGCGGAAATGATGAACGAGAACAGACATTAAATCAGCTTTTGACAGAAATGGATGGTTTTGAAGGGAATAATGGTGTTATTATTCTGGCTGCTACCAACAGACCTGAATCATTGGATCCGGCATTGCTGCGTCCTGGCAGATTTGACAGGCGTGTCCCTGTGGAATTGCCGGATTTAAAAGGCAGGGAAGAAATTCTAAAAGTTCATGCGAAAAAGATAAAATTGGGACAGGATGTGGATTTCACAAAAATTGCCCGCATGGCATCCGGTGCATCTGGTGCGGAGCTTGCAAACATTGTTAATGAGGCAGCGTTACATGCCGTGAGGGACGGAAAAAGCTATGCAACCCAGGCAGATCTTGAAGAAAGTATCGAAGTGGTTATTGCAGGTTATCAGAAGAAGAATGCAATCCTTACGGATAAGGAAAAACTGATTGTTTCCTATCACGAGATTGGCCATGCTTTAGTAGCGGCGAAACAGACGCATTCTGCACCGGTACAGAAGATTACCATTGTTCCGCGTACATCTGGTGCACTTGGATATACGATGCAGGTGGAGGAGGGCAATCATTACCTGATGACAAAGGAAGAGATCGAGAATAAGATTGCGACATTTACCGGAGGACGGGCTGCAGAAGAAATAGTATTTGGTTCTGTTACAACCGGTGCTTCCAATGATATCGAGCAGGCCACGAAATTAGCTCGTGCGATGATTACGAGATATGGTATGAGTGACGACTTTGATATGGTTGCAATGGAAACGGTATCTAATCAATATCTGGGTGGAGATACCTCTCTTGCATGTTCAGCCCAGGTGCAGGCAAAAATTGATGAGCAGGTGATAGCACTTGTGAAGTCTCAGCACGAAAAGGCGATACAGATTTTGACAGATAATCGCAGTAAGTTGGATGAACTGGCGAACTTCCTGTACGAGAGAGAAACAATAACTGGAGAGGAATTTATGGAAATTTTGGAAAGATAATGTGAGACGAGAGGTGAAAACATGAAAGCATTGAAAAAAATAAAGTTGGATATGTGGATAAATGCAATCATGACGGTATTGATTGGAGTTTTATTCATAATAAAGCCATATGATTCATTTAAAGTGATTGCAGTGAT
>JBJENH010000176.1:0-6317 GCA_051880095.1 Bariatricus sp.
AGGAATTGCGGCAGAAAGAATTCGGAAGTATGGTCTGGCATTTGAAGGAAAGAGAGTATTGATAGGATAAAGGAGAAACATTATAGTAAGGACAAGGTTATATTATGGATTTACAGAGACTGACTATCGGCCAAATGGCACAATTGAATCATATTTCGGAGCAGACGCTCCGGCTCTATGACCGCGAAGGGATTCTGAAAGCGCAGGAGGTGGATCCGGAGAGCGGATATCGCTATTATCATATTCTTCAGTCTGCGAGGATCGATCTGATTCAGAATATGAAGATGTATGGACTTACGTTAAAGCAAATCAAGGATCTTCTGGAAAAGGACGATGCGGACATGATATGGAAGAAGCTTGAGGCACAGTCGAATGAGATAGAAGAGAAGATCCAGAAGCTTTCGCGGGTCAGAAGTACACTGAAACGGGTGCTGGAAAATTATAAAAAATATGAAGTGCTGCCGAAAAATGAACAGATTTTTCTGGAATATCAGCCGGAGCGCAGAATTTACAGCTGTATGTGTGAGCAGGATTTTTTCGAGCAGGATGAGGCTGGCTATGAATATATGTTGAGACAGCTGAAGAGCCAGTTGGTAAATAATGATATTCCGTTGTCTCTTTTCTGCAATATCGGGACGATCGTGCGCCGGGAAGCATTGGAGAGCGGCGCGCTGTCCTCGAAGGAAGTATTTCTGTTTGTAGATGAAAAAAGCGAGATCAATGGCTGCGAGACCGTTCCTGCGGCCACCTATGTCTGTATGTGCTTCAGTGATTTCGCAAGAGAGAAGGAAAATGCGGCAAAACTGTTGAAATATATCAGGGAAATGGGATACCGGATTGCAGGGGATTATCTTTGTGAAGCCATTATTGATTTTCCTGTTCTGGAAGAAAAGAAGCGACATATTATCAGTAAAATTCAAATTCCGGTTGCTTTTGAAAAATGAGTTTTCTAACTGGGAAAGTGCAAGAAAATTCAGATAAAATAAAAAATAACTTGACTTTATACATACAATAACCACTATGATAAAAATATAACAAGAGAACGGATGAGGGATGAAGAGTTGAAAAGGACATACACATTTTCTTTATCCCGGATATTTTCAGGAGGTATAAGTATGGATCGTAAAGTAAAGTATGTACAGTATGGATGTGGAAGAATGAGCCGCTGGCTGATGCGTTATGCAATGGCAAAGGGATGTGACCTGCTTGCTGCATTTGATATGAACCCGGCAGTAGTCGGAAAGGACGTCAGTGAGATTATCGGAAACGGATATCCGGAAGTTGGAGTTCGCATTTCACCTGCAGCAGATGCGGAGAAGATGATCGCGGAACTGAAGCCGGATGTATGTATTATCGCAACACGTAGTACAGTGGCAGAGCTGGAAGATATTTTCACGATTTGCGCAAAGAACGGAGTGAACGCGATTACGACTTGTGAGGAAGCACTTTATCCATGGAATTCTTCACCGGCGCTTACCGCTAAGCTGGATGCACTTGCAAAAGAGGGCGGCTGTACGCTGACCGGTGTCGGCTATTGTGATCTGTTCTGGGGAACGATGGTTACAAACCTTATGGGATCTTCCTTTGAAGTGAAAAAGATCGTCGGAAGCAGCTGGTATGATGTAGAAGATTATGGAATCGCACTGGCTGAGGGACATGGAGCAGGTCTCCCGCTGGATGAATTCGAGGAGAAGATCGGTATCTGCAACCACTGGTCATCTGATGAGATTAAGGAGAAGGTAGAGAGCGGAGAATATGTTCCGTCTTATATGTGGAACCAGAATGGATGGCTTGCAAGTAAGCTGGGGCTTACGATCACATCCCAGACACAGAAATGTGTACCGTGTACATGGCCGACCGATCTGGAATCCAAGACACTTGGCATGACGATCAAAGCCGGTGATGCAACCGGAATGCGTGCAATCGTAACATCCGAAACCGCAGAAGGCATCACACTTGAGACGGAATGTGTCGGCAAAGTATATGCACCGGAAGAATTTGATAAGAATGAATGGACATTATATGGAGAGCCGGATACGACAAGTATCGTAAATCGTCCGGCAACCGTAGAACTTACCTGTGCAACCCTGGTAAACCGTATCGCACAGCTGATCGATGCGCCGGCAGGATATGTGACGACAGATAAATTCCCATATAACGAGTATATGTTGAGACCGATCAATGAATATGTGAAAACAAAATAGGGTAACTAGGGGACGGGTACATAGTCACGAAAAGTGACTATGTACCCGTCCCCTAGTTACCCCAGCCACCCTTTTGCCATATTTAGTTGCTTTTTGATTGTGCCGGAAAATTTTTCGTGATAGAATAAAACTATAGATTGTGCCGGTTTTCGGAAGCGCTATGAGCAGTATTCTGCCGGTAAATAGGGGGTGTTTACCGAATGGCAAAAAGTGAACGGCGTTTTGCAGATGACGGGTGGGCCATCTGGATTGAAGGTGATGATACAAGTACCGTATATTTAAATGAATGGATGAATCCAAAGAAAACGAGTTTTCTGGATATCGGACTTCATATTCACGGCGTAAAATCATCATACATGCTGAATGTCTATATTCCGTTTCCCATCACGGCGGATGAGATCGACGATATTTCTCTTTTGCAAAAGGATGAGTCGGTTTTATGCGCGATTTTCGGGACAAGCTGCCAGATTGATTATAAAAAGAATCAATGTACTTCGGAAATATCATATAATGAGAAAAATGTAGATTTGCTGCATATATCATGTACGGAATACAGCGTGGAGCCTTTTGAAAATGGCACGATGCTGCAGGTTCCGTTCGATACGCTCCGGGAATATCTTGCAAATGATGAGATCTACATATTATTCCGAGTTCCGCATAAATCTCTGAATGAGACATTTGAGCCAAGGAATCGGAAGAAGCGTCTTTTTGTGAGATTTCATGAGATGCTCACATCTCCGGTAGTCGAGGAAAAATACGGTTATTCCATTCGGATTAACGAAGCGCGTGTACTTCCGGCGGAAATCAGTCGTAAAGAAGAGTTCCGCATGCAGAAGCTGAAGAAAGCGATCGTGACGATCTCGGTCAATGAAGAGTATGAGTTGAATGACTCCAACTGTTATCGAATCCGAAGAATGGAGGAAGAACTTTTCAGGGATTTTCTTCCTGTCAATTACCAGGCGGAAGATGCCATTACCTACCAGTGGCAGCAGTCGCGTGAGACAAATCTGTACGGTCATTTCAATTTTTATTTTACCATGAGGCATGGTGCCGCGAGTAAAGGAAGCATAATTCTTTACATGATCATTTTGCTGATTCTCGGGGCAGGGGGAAATGCGACATGGACGCTGGTTCAATATTTATTTAGTCTATTGTAGAAGGAAGAGAAAATATGGAGATCAAAGCAATCTTTTTTGATGTGGACGGGACATTGCTCTCGCATAAGCAGAATAAGGTGCCGGACAGTGCCCGCAAGGCGCTTGCCAGAGTACGCGCGAAAGGTGTAAAGACGGTGATCGCGACGGGACGCCATATGGTAGAATTGTCCAGGCTTCCGGTTATGGAATTGGATTTTGACGGTTTCTTGACGCTGAACGGTCAGCTGATCCTTGACCGGACGCAGAAGATGATCGCCGGAACACCGATCAATAAGGCGGAAATGGAAGTTGTGGCGGAAATGTTTAAAGCGAAAAAAATTCCCTTCATTATGGTCGGACAGAATGAACGGTATATCAATTATGTCAACGATGTTGTGGTTGAGACGCAGGAAAAAACAAAAGGAACGGTTCCGGATATTGGTCAGTACAGCGGAGAAAACATTTATCAGTGCATTGCTTTTGTTCCGGAGCGGGAGAAGAAGATTCTGGATGAATTCCTGGACGAGTGTGCAATCACCATGTGGAATGATACGGGAATTGACATCATTCCAAAGGGCGGCGGCAAATCAAGAGGAATTGAGCAGTTCCTTGAAGAACAGGGAATTGACAGAAGTGAGACGATGGCATTCGGGGACGGAGAAAATGATATCGATATGCTGAAGTATGTCGGAATCGGTGTCGCCATGGGAAATGCTTCGGATCAGGTAAAAGCGGCGGCGGATTATGTGACGACCAGTATTGACGAAGACGGAATTTCCAATGCGCTTCGACATTTTGGATTGATAGACTGATTGCAGGAAGTTAAAGAAAGAGAGAAGGAGAAAATGAAAGTACGTATACATGATAAAAATGCAACTGTAATTTACGCGGCGATACAGTTTTTGTATTTTGGTGTTTTGGCATTGGTTTTCTGCTATGCTTCGGCGTATCTGCTGAATCGGGGTTACAGCAGCGGTCAGATCGGAATGATTTTAGGGCTGGTGAACATTATCTCGGTTTTTCTGCAGCCCGGTCTTGCTTCCTTTGTTAAGAAGAGCGGGATCCTTCTGGGAAATGTGATGGCGTCTTTATTTACAGTGATTTCGCTGTGTGCGGCTGCACTTCTTTTCCTGCCGCTGAAAGGCATTGCGTTTGTCGCAGTTGTTGTCATTCTTTTTGCTTTGGTGTCCGCCATGCAGCCGTCTGTAAATTCGCTGTACAGGGGATATCATAACCAGGGAGTGGAGATTAATTTCGGATTTGCACGCGGGCTCGGTTCGGCAGCGTATTCGCTGAGCAGTCTTGGAGCTGGACTTTTGCTTAGGAGATTTACGCCGGACGCGATACCGGCGATGTACCTGGTGCCGGCAGTTCTGATTATCGGAGTGCTGCTTGTGTTCCATGCACCGAACGTAGCGGAAGAGAACAAAAGTGAAGTGACTCCGCAGCAGAAAGCACTGCTTCTTCGCCAGTATCCACATTTCTATCTGTTCCTGGCGGGCATTGTATGTCTTGCGGTGACGCATACGTTTACGGAAACATATTTGCTTCAGATCATTCAGCGGATTGGAGGAACAAGCTCAAACATCGGAACCGCTGTTGCAATTTCGGCGATCACGGAACTGCCGGCCATGATGCTCTATAAATCTGCTTCCAAAAAGGTGGGGAACCGGAAACTTCTCTGCTTTGCCGGCTGGATGTGGGCGACAAAGAACTTTCTGATCATGATCGCACCGAGCATCTATCTGGTATATGCGGCGGAGTTGCTGCAGTTTGTAAGTTATG
This sequence comes from Bariatricus sp., assembly GCA_051880095.1. Lineage (GTDB taxonomy): Bacteria > Bacillota > Clostridia > Lachnospirales > Lachnospiraceae > Allocoprococcus. Next base: position 5,126 of record JBJENH010000176.1, read on the forward strand.
CGATTTACGTTCCGGCAGCAGTCCGTTATATTGCACATGCGATTCCGGAAAGCGAATTTCTGAAAGGGCAGGCACTGGCGGGGAGCGCATTTACCGTCGGAAGTCTGATCTCGTCCTTTGGCGGCGGGCAGTTGATCGATCGCCTTGGCATCAATGTGACTTTGTGGATCATTCAGATATTTTCTGTGGCAGGGGTTGTTCTGTTCACCATTGCCACATTGGACAGTTTAAGAAAATATCCTACTGAGAAATGATTTTCCTGAATAAAAGCTGAGAAAACAAAGCGGGATTCGTCTAAGGAGGATGATAGAAAATGAAAGATGTCATCATTATCGGAGCCGGTGTATCGGGATGTGCAGTGGCAAGAGAACTCTCCAGATATGAACTGGATATTTGTGTGCTGGAGAAGGAAAGTGATGTATGTGAAGGCACCAGCAAAGCCAACAGCGGTATCGTGCACGGGGGATTTGACGCGAAACCGGGAACACTGAAGGCGAAGCTGAATGTGCTGGGCAATCAGATGATGGATGAGATGGCGGAAAAACTGGATTTCCCTTTCCGGCGCAATGGGGCAATGGTCGTATGCCAGAATAAGGAAGAGATGGCTGTATTGGAAGGGCTGATGGAGCGCGGCAGCAAGAACGGGGTTGAAGGAATGGAAATTCTGAGCCGCAGCCAGGGGCTTTTTCTGGAGCCGAATTTGGCCGACACCGTATATGCAGCGATTCATATTCCCTCCAGTGGAATCGTATGCCCATTTGAAATGAATCTCGCATATGCAGAAAATGCAGTGCAAAATGGAGTTCGGTTTCATCTGGAGACAGAGGTGAAGCACATCGAAAAGATGGAGAACGGATATCGTGTCCGGACGGATAAAGGAACGTTCGAAACCAGATTTCTGATCAATGCGGCAGGCGTGTATGCGGATACATTTCACAACATGGTCAGCAAGGAAAAAATCCATATTACTCCACGCAGAGGGGAGTATTGTCTGCTGGATAAAAACGCGGGCAATCTGGTTGAACGTACGATTTTCCAGATCCCGACTCCAAAAGGAAAAGGAGTGCTTGTGACACCGACAGTACATGGAAATCTGTTGATCGGTCCTACGGCTGTTGATGTTGCGGATAAAGAAGGAACCGAAACGACATCTGATGGACTAGAAGAAGTCATGAAAAAGTGTACAAAATCT
>JBJENH010000177.1:0-6313 GCA_051880095.1 Bariatricus sp.
AACCTGTCCCCCTGTCTCTCTAGCCCCGATAAGCCGTCAATGCTTTATTATACTTAAGCCTCTTATCCCCAGCCAGCTTTGCTGCGCCCAGCGGATAGTGATCCGGAAGGATCGCGGAGGTTGCTTCCGGTTCCCAGTAGAAGACGCAGAGTTCTTCCTGGTCTTCCATTTCTTTCATCGCTTCGATGGCGTCTTTCACGATTTTGTAGCTTCCTTCATCATCCCGGTCCAGACCGCCGACTTCGGCGATCAGAACCGGTTTGTGATATTTCTCGGAATACGTTTTCAGCCATCCGGCAAGCTTTTCAGAGTCGCTTTCGATTTTGTGCCAGTATGGGTAATAGGAAAATCCGAGGATATCGGTCTTTCCGTTCTGAGCGAAGAAATTATCCAGGAAGGGAACACACAGTTCTTCTTCACAGACAGCTGCAAGATGTGTGACAACCTGGCTGTCCGGACATACTTCTTTCACGGCATCGTACCCCGCGTTCAGGAAACGTACCAGTTGTTCCGGTGCTTTTTTCAGGTTTCCGTGCGGCCACATGATCCCATTGTTGATCTCATTTCCCACTTCAACCCATTCCGGATACACGCCATTCTCTTTAAATAAAGTGAGTACTTCTCTTGTATGTGCTGCAACGCGTTCGACAAGCTGTTCATCTGTATCGTTTTCCCATTCTTTCGGCAAGTCCTGAATTTCCGGATCTGCAAAATGGTCGCTGTAGTGGAAATCGATCATGAGCTTCATGCCCTGGGCTTTTACGCGCTTTGCCATATCAAGCACACTTTTCGCATCACAGAATCCCAGCATACAGGTTTCATTTTCTTTTTTCTGCCAGTATGCCGATTCCGGCGGGTTCACAAACACGCGTAAGCGCACGGCATTGACCCCCAGTTCTTTGGAAGCCGTAAGAATATCGGTTTCCTCACCGTTTTCAGCCAGCCATCGATATCCCATGGATTCCAACTGTGATGCCCAGCCGAGATCCACTCCATAGACCATTTTCTTCATAATAAAGCTTTCCTCCTCAAGTCAGCAGATGATTAATCGAAATCAAATTTCGTAAATCTTTTATTCATCGCTTTGTATTTGGTTCTGACCATCTCATTTCCTGCGAGAACATCTTCTTCTTTTCCGGTAAACTGACACCGCAGACAATAATATTCATTCTTCTCTTTATCGTAGAACATATCAATATCCAGATCTCTCATGAAACAAGACGGACATCTGTAATTTAATTTGCCTTTTCCAGCTTGAGCCATGTTGTAAAGACCTCCTTATCTGCAACTTTCTTCTTATAACCAAGAGTAAACATTGGAGAAAAAGCATATCCTTCACGAACATAACCTTCTCCGCCTTTTGATGCCTCCATAGATACCTTCGTCTCAATTGCAGGAATCACTGCAGATACTGCATCTGCATCCGCAAGACTTTCTTCTCTGCATTTATATGCATAGATGATTTCTTTCGGATCTTCGCCTTCACAGCTAAGAACGATTCCATTCATATCCTCCGGATACTCGGTCGTTCCATAGCATGCTACCATATATTCGTTGATTTCTACCTGTGCATCCGGATTGCTCATTTCAAGGATCTCCCGTTCGATCCGGACAGTTCCGGTTCCTTCTTCGAAATACAGTCTGCTCTGAAGCTTCAGTGACAGATCATAGAATTCGATATCTACCGGATCCAGTGTCAGAATTCTGGTATTTCCTTCCTGTGTGAAATGTGCTTTCGTACGGCACAGACACAAGTCTACTTCTTCACCCTGATAGCAGATCTTAGCGCTTCGGATCGTTCCTTCTCCTGCATAATGTGTAAAGTAACCTGCACGGTACTTTTCCTGGATCAGGAATGGATAAGAAGCATCCTGCACATGCTTGGTTCCGATGCCGACTTCCCATTTCAGCTTGGCAGCATACGGTCTGAGATCCACGATTGCCCCGCCCTGATCCATATTGACACCAACTCGCATATATGGGTCTGTATACCAGAACAACTGCTTGTCAGAACCATAAAGGATATCCCTCCAAAGAGCACATTCCGGCTCAGTGTAGGTCTTCTTCTCACGATAATAGTCAGCAAATTCTGACATGGTCATGTCAATCAGTTTGCCCTGTTTTTTCAGCTCACCATAATATTTACAGCCGTCGGAATAAGATTTCAGAAGCAACTCATACGGAGCTTCCCATCTTCCCATCTTATTCATCCAGCCCGGTCCGACGAACATCATGTTATACGCATAACCGTTGTTATACTTTTCCTGTGCACGATACTGATCGATCAGATTATACAGATATGGATATTCCCATGTCTTAGAATCATAGATCATGCCGCGCAGCACGTTCTGCGGATGTGTACCGAAGTTAGATCCGTTTCCGTCGTAGCATGCCAGAAGGTCTCTGGAAAGATGCGGGATCGCAACGATTCCGCTGTCCTCTGCCTCATTGGCTGCCGGTGCATGTGTGTTCTGTTTGGAAGGAATCCATGGTGCCCACGGACCGCCGTCAAACAGTGTGTACCAGGAATTGTTACAGGTGTGGTATGCTTTCGGTCCCTCTTCCCAGCAGGTAGCGATCGCACATTTTACAGAAGGATAAGCTTCCTTAATGTAATTTGTAAGATCCGCATCCATGTAATAAGAACCTGTTGATTCCGGATAGAAGCCGAATCTTTCGTAGAATTTTGCAAATACATCATCTACGATCGTCTTCTTGTCTTCCATAGAAAACATCCAGATACAGAAATCCTTTGTTTTATATTTTTCTCGGAACTGTTCACAAGGAAGTCCGAGCAGCGAGAGCGCGATCTCGTCTCCATATTTCTCATGATCGTCTTTGGCAATCTGAACTGCTTCATCGTTGAAAAGAGATGCATAAGTCATGTGGATCGTAACCTTCAGGCCATTTTCATGTGCCAGTCTCTGCTGAGTCTTGAAAATATCCAGAGATTCTGTCAAAAGCTTTTTATCCCCGATATCTTCTTCTTTTCCATGACCGGTCACCGTAGCGGAATACTCCGGAACCATCTCAGGCCTATGGATTACATTCAGAATGAATTCACCCATTTTTACTCCCTCCTCCTAATCTAGTTAAATCGAAATGTTGAAAATAAGAATTTTTTCATGGTTTATTTTACCGCTCCAGTCAAACCTTCCGCGAACTGTTTCTGCAGAATGAAGAAGATTACCATCGTAGGAACAGAGCAGAACAATACGCCGAGCATCAACACGCCGTAATCGGTCGTATATCCGGATGCCAGGTTTGCGATCAGCATCGGCATCGTCTGCGCATTTGTGTCTGTCATGATTACCTTCGGCCACAGATAGGAGTTCCATGCATTCATGAATGTTACTACTGCTGCTGCCGCGTAAGTTGACTTCATCATCGGCATATACATACGGAAGAAAATCTGAATTTCTCTAAGGCCGTCGATTCTGGCCGCCTCCATAACATCGATCGGGAAGTTACGCGAGTTATTTCGGAACATCATGATCAAAAACGGAGTCGATATGGCCGGAAGGATGAAGCCCCATACAGAGTTCAAAAGTCCCATTTTTGAAACCATCCGGAATAATGGAATCATCGTTGCCACACCCGGAATCATCATGGCAAGCAGAAGGATCGTAAATACAATATCTTTCTTCTTATCATGATATAACTCAAAACCAAATCCTGCCAGTGAGCAGATGAGAAGCGCCAGGATCGTCTGCACAAATGCATAGATAAAGGAGTTCCACATCGTTCCCCAAAGGTCACGCCCAGCTGTAAGATTTGCAAAGTTTGTTGCAAGATAGGTTCCCGGAAGCAGACGTCCCTGCGATACATCGAAGGATGTATTTGTTGCCGCAGAAATCATCCAGTAGAACGGGAACACCGAAATAAATGATACAATTATGAGGAAAATATAGGTCGGAATCAACCGGCGCTGAATCATGCTTCTGTTCTTTTTCTCAGTCACGTGTATCACCTACTTTCATGTTAATTAATGCCAGAATACCTACCATAATAAATACGCAGAATGCCATAGCTGTTGCATAACCGAAGTTGGCAACACCGGTACCGAACGTATTATTGTAAATATAATGTGACATCGTGATGGTCGAATTTGCAGGACCACCGTTTGTAAGGTTTACAGACTCATCGAAGAGCTGCAGTGTACCATTGATTGACATAATGAATGTCATAATAATCGTTGGCTTCAGAAGCGGAACTGTAATTCCCCAGAATGTCTTCCAGCCGTTTGCTCCGTCGATCTTTGCCGCTTCATATACAGAATATTCGATATTCTGCAGACCTGCCAGATAGAATACCATGTTGTATCCGGTCCATCTCCAGATCAACGCGATAATGATAACCGCCTTGGCACTGGTTGGATTTCCCAGGAAATTGTAATTCTCTGACAGAATTCCCAGATTCACAAGAATCGTGTTGATAAGACCTTCTGTTGCAAATAAAGATTTAAAAATCAAAGAGTAAGATACCAGCGCTGTTGCACATGGCAGGAAAACGCATGTACGGAATAATCCTTTGAATTTCAGATCTCTGTTGTTCAAAAGCTGTGCCAGAAGAATCGCAAGCACCAGCATGATCGGAACCTGGATGATCAGATATAAGAATGTGTTTCCTACAGAACGAAGAAACAGTTTATCTGAAAACATTCTCACATAGTTGTTAAATAACGGCTGATTCCACTGCATGTTCGCGCTGGAACCGGTCTTCAGTGACATAAGAAACGCACTGATCATTGGCCAGAAACTCATCACTGCAATCAATACAGTCGCAGGCGTAAGAAAAATCCAGCCTGCCCTGGATTGTTTCTGAAGTAAAGTTAATCCTTTCTTCTTTTCCACTTTAAGTCCCCCTATCGGTAAGAAAAGAGGGGAAAACGGAAATCGTTTTCCCCGTTTGTCTTAGCTCAATCCTAATATCTTTGAATTAGTTGCCCATTTCATGATTCAGCTGATCCTCAGCAAGCTGAAGTTCTTCATCAATGTCTCCGCCATTAATAATGTTAATGATCGCTGCTGCAATCTGGGTACGGCAGGTATAGTGATAATCACTCTGTTCAATTGTCTGAACATGGGTTCCCATTTCTACGATCTTTGCATAGATTGGCTGATCGTTGAAGAATGCAACGCCCTGATTGTATACGTCAGACTCACCTGCCGGAGCATAACAAGAAATTACGCCGCCGTCTGTAAGAGCCTTGTCATATGTAGCGGTGCTTCCGCCAAATGTGTATGCAAGGAAATCTTTTGCAAGATCAGTCTTCTTGCAGTTTGCTGTAATGTAAAGAGAAGAACCACCGTTTGATGCATATCCTTCTGCACCTGTAAGAGTCGGCATTGTTGTGATTTCCCATTTACCGCTGTTAGCCTCAACCTTTTCCATGGTCGGAATGATCCAGTTACCGTTCATAACACCTGCAACCTGATCGCCCTGGATTGCCTGGTCTGTGTAATCTGACCAGCTGTTGGAAAGAAGGAGCACACCTTCCTGAGCCATCTTAACGATTGTCTGAACAACTTCCTTCAGAGTATCATTTCCAACGATGTACGGTTTTCCGTCTTTGAACTGAGATACACCTTCTGCCTGAAGCATCAGATATACAAGGTCATTTCCGTCGCCGTCCATACACATCAGATATTTACCGGTCTTTTCTTTTACAACTTTACCGATCTCGATGAACTCATCCCAGGTGATTCCTGTCATGTCATCGATGGTATATCCGCATTCTTCCAGAAGATCTACACGATAAGCAGTGATAACTGCACCGTTATCTACCGGCATACCATAATGTGTACCATCAATTGTAGAGTAACCCAGTTTTTCCTGTGAGAAATCATCCCAGTTTACATCTGCATCGTTGATGTCCTGCCATGCATCCGGGTAGTTTGCATAATAGTTTGCAAACCAGTGATCCTGGAAAAGGACAATGTCCGGCAATGTCTCGTAATTACCTGCTGAAGCAGCGGTTGTGATCGCTGTCTCAATGTCAGCTGAGCCGGACTGTTCTTTGATTTCAAGAACAAAATCAGGATTCACATTCGCCTTGTAATCCTCAGCTGCAGCCTGAAGAGCAGGGATGTTGAATGACGGATCCCACGCTGCAACTGTCAAAGTGTTTTCATCACCACTTGTTGCCTCTGAAGACTCATCAGAGCTTTTGCTGCCTCCACATGCTGCCAGAGAAAGCACCATGGTACCGGCGAGAAACAGTGCCATAATTTTCTTTTTTTTCATACTTAAATCCTCCTTTTTTCTTTGAAATGCTATTGTGCACATCGCCCAATTTTCGCATTTCTTTTTT
>JBJENH010000178.1:0-6309 GCA_051880095.1 Bariatricus sp.
AAAATGTCACCCTTCTTACCGATCAGACATTTCACAGGACTCCTCCTCTTTTATTTATTCTGTTTTTTTCTGGATACTTCTGCCGCACCTATAATTCCGGCACCACTTACAAACAACAGAATCATCCACGGCATAACTGCATTTGCATCTCCTGTCTTTACAGAGCCATTGCCCTTTCCGTTTGTCTTATCAGACGGTTTTGCATCACCCTGGTTACCAGTATTATTATTACCAGCATTGTCTTTATTGTCGGCATTGTTTTCTTCCTCAACAATTTTAGCCAGCATTTCTGATACATCTGATTTTACAGAGCGTAATGTATCCATTTCTGCTTCTGACAGACTTCCTGACGCAATTAATGCATCAATTTCAGTTGCCAGGCGTACGATAGCTTCCTTATCTGCAGAGGTTACAGTCTTTCCTTTATATTCATTAACTGTTTCTTCAATCTGCCGAATCTTGTTTTCTATGGTCATTGAATGAATCGTAGTATCCAGTTCCATCTTAAGACCTACTGTATCACGGCGTTCACGAAGTACATCAATTGTACTAAGGTTATCTACCGGAGCATCATCCATTGATACGATCGGAGTCAAATTCTCAAATACAGATCCTTCCAATGTTGCGCAGTATTCATTTACACAAACATTATATGTCTTCGTATTATCGTTAATATCAATGTATTGGCCATCATCTGTGATGATAGAAGTTACTTTAATACCTCCATCCACAACTTTGTAAGTTATGGTGATACCCGAAAACTGATCGCCATAGTTCGAATCATTGTAGCCTCCTTCAATGCCGATTTCCGGATTTAATCCTGTCAAAGCATTTTCCAGCTGTTTCGCCATCTGCCGGCCTGTAATTGCATACGTCAGGATGCGGTTGCCGAACGGAGAAATTGTATAGATATCAGCAACTGTAATATCTCTGGTCGTCTCCCCATCTTCTATTTCAAGATCTGCGCGGATTCCCCCACGGTTTGTAAATGCAGCGATTGTCTTTTGATCTTTCGTTACAGCCAGCATCAAATCTGCAATCCAGTTACCGGCAATTGATGTTGTGGCATTTTCAGGATCAATGCAACTTCCGGTAATGCTCTGGTCAACAGTACACAGAACCTCATACATCTCATCTTTTACTTCATCCCATGCGGCCTGACTGATTTTTACAACCCCAGGATCCAATGCCGTATTGGTTCCATCTTTATAATAGAGATTTTCACAAAGGCTCTTATCGTAAGCAGTATCTACATAGGTAGGTGTAACTACATCAACTTCGCCTTCCGGGCTAATCATGATCTCAGTTGTAGAATATCCATATGCATAACGGTATCCCTGCATGTAGTCAATACCTGTTACTTCAGAAGTTCCGTTCGTTCTCTGATGAGTATGTCCTCCCGCTACCAGATCAACAACTTCAGGATCCATGGCATCTGCAACCGGAACCGGATCAGCATGTGCCAGAATGATTACGATGTCTGCATCTTCATTCTCTTTTACATCTGCAGCTAATTCTTTCAGATCATCCATATCATCGTCGATTTCATATGGAGCGATCTTAGAAGCCTTGATGTCAGCTCTGTAGTCATCAGCCCATCCGATAATTGCCACTTTATACCCCGCTTTGTCTACGATCGTGTAATCCTGTGTGAAGTTAACACGAGTATCTGTTCCTGCGTAGTACAGGTTACTCATTAATACAGGTATATCGGAATCACCTTTAAACTCACCGATCTCATAAGGTGCCATAGTACCTTCGGCATCGGCTGCGTATGTTGTTACATCCCAATCAAATTCATGATTTCCAAGCCCTACTGCATCATATCCCATCTCGTCATATGCTGCACGTAGCGCTGCGCCATAGGTTAGATTGGAGTGTGGTGTACCCTGATAAATATCACCGCTGTCCAAAAGCAGGACATCGTCATAAGCTTCGTCCGCACGTGCCTGATTGACAATATTGGCAATATAGGCCATACGATACTGGAATGTCTCTTCCTCATAAGTTGAAACGTCAGTAATGTATCCGTGAACGTCTGTTGTCTCGAATACTTTAATGGTATCCCATCCTTCATAATCCAAAGTTTCCTGTTCCTCAACTGGTATTTCCGCCTCGGCAATCACTGCATCTGCCAAATCGCTGTTCTCTTCTTGGATCCCCTCTTCCGGCTCAGCTGCCATTACTTCAGGAACACTGATATTACCACATAACATCATCGCAACGAGAGCTGTCACAAAGCTTCGTGACACTATACCCTGGTTTCTTTTCCTCATAAATAAGCTTCCTCCTGTTTCTTCCTTAAAAACGATTTGCACATCTTAAATCAGATGTTGCTCACAATCGCAGTAATCAATGCTTTAAACTGCGCAGCCACGCGGTCCGCCGTCTCCTGAACCTCTTTGTGATCAAGCTGTTTCGTTGACATACCTGCTGCCAAATTCGTGATACAAGAGATACCGCAGACTTCCATTCCCATGTGACGGGCGGCCATTGCCTCACATGCCGTACTCATTCCCACGGCGTCCGCCCCCCAGCTCCTGCACATTCGGATCTCTGCCGGAGTCTCATAGGCCGGACCGGTGAGCTGTGCATAAACGCCTTCCTGAAGCGAGATTCCAAGCTTCCCTGCCTCTTCTCTTATGATCTCACGGATCCGGAGACTGTACACCTCACTCATGTCCGGGAAACGGACTCCGAGCTCGTCGATATTCGGCCCGATCAGCGGACTCGGAACTGCTGTCGTAATATGATCTGCGATCATCATGAAGTCTCCCGGCTTATAGTCAAAATTCACTCCGCCTGCCGCGTTGGTGAGAATCAGCTTCTTCGCTCCCATCATCCCCATCAATCGGGTCGGAAGCACCACATCGGACATCGGATATCCTTCATAATAATGCACTCTTCCCTGCATGATGACGACAGGAACCTCACCCACATATCCGAACACAAATCTTCCTTTGTGTCCGGCCACCGTCGAGACCGGAAATCCATCAATCTCTGTATAATCTACGGTTTGTTCGATCTGAATTCCATCTGCGTAATCACCGAGCCCCGAGCCCAGGATCAGCGCCACCTCCGGCTGAAAATCCGTTTTTGCCCTCACACTTTTTAAGCACATTTCCAGTTTTTTGTAAATGTCATTCATCGCAAACCTCCTTCTCCTAAATCAATTTTCTCTGAAACGATTTTCTTTAATCCCTCATACTGCTCTTTGGTGATCAGAATCTGATTGCCTTCCTTCGTGATCAGCCCTTCTTCCTGAAATTTCTTCACACCCCGGCTCACGCTCTTTAGACAAAGCCCCGTCTCATCGGCCAGGTTCTGCCGGTTTCCCTTCACATGCAAAATCCCATTCCTGCTGTACCTTTCGTAGCGTTCAACAAAAAGCAGTGCCAGCCTGTCAGAGCCCTGCATGAAAAGGAACAGACGGCTGTTCCGTCCCTCTTTAAGAAGATACTCTCCGACCAGTTTCGCTTCATGCTTCAGCGACTGAATATCCGAATACATCCATTTTTCAAATTTGCTTCTCGGAAGCTTCACCACCACACAGTCGGTCACGGTACGAAGTGTAGTCATATATTTATCCAGATCCATCAAAAATTCCATTCCCCCGAACGCATAGACCCGGTTAAACTGCATGAAATCGTACGGTGTTCCGTAAACGCGGTAATCGATCGCTTCGATAATACCGTTTCCTATAAAAAATATCGTATCTGCCGGTTCCCCTTCTCTTACAAAAACGGTTCCCTTTTTCAGTTCTTCTATCTGAAAGTTCTCCATAAGCCACAAAGGAGCGCTCTTAAAATATTCTTCAAATTGTTCCTGCCGTTCTTGTTCCACATCATTCAGAAACGGAAGCGCATCATACAAATAATTATGTTTCACGCATCTTCCTCCTTTCTTTTGATACGGCCATTTTTAGACCAGTTTTTTCAAAATGGAATGGCCGATCGTTCCTTCCGGCATGTTTACACCGAAATTGTCTGCGATCGAAGCCCCAATGACCGCAAACGTATCCTCATTTTCCAGTGCTCCTCCGCCTGCCATCTTCCCGGAATAGGCAATAAGCGGCACATATTCCCTGGTGTGATCCGTACCGGTGTAGGTCGGATCATTTCCGTGATCAGCCGTCAGCATCAGCAGGTCATCCTCTCTTAGTTCATCCAGAAGGATGCCCAGATTCTTGTCAAATTTCTCAATCTCTTTTGCATATCCTTCCACATCCCTGCGGTGTCCCCAAAGTGCGTCGAAATCAACCAGATTGACAAAGCAAAGCCCCTGAAAATCCTTTTTGCACAATTCAATCGTCTGCTCCATTCCATGCACGGAGCTGTTGGAATGATAAGTTTCCGTAATGCCTTCGCCGCAGAAAATATCATGGATCTTTCCCACACCGATGACATCCAGACCCGCATTCTTCAGAGCATTCAACGCAGTCGCACCAGTGGGCTTCAGCGCATAATCATGCCGGTTGCTGGTCCGTTTAAACTCACCTTTCTTTTTACCTACATACGGTCTTGCAATGACGCGTCCCACACGCCATTCATCTTTCATCGTAATCTCTCTTGCGATCTCACAGCAGCGGTATAGATTTTCCAGATCAAAGGTTTCCTCATTTCCGCAGATCTGCAGCACAGAATCCGCAGAAGTATAGACGATCATCGCACCGGTGTTGATTTCTTCCTCACCAAGTTCTTCAATGATCTCTGTACCGCTGGCACTCTTATTGCCGATCACCCTCTTGCCGCATCGCTTTTCCAGTTCTTCGATCAGTTCCGGCGGAAATCCTGTATCTGTAAAAGTCTTGAACGGTTTTTCGGTTTTGATCCCCATCATTTCCCAGTGTCCGGTCATGGTATCCTTCCCGTTGCTCGCCTCTCCAAGCCGCAGGTACCGCCCGGACGGATCAGGGACAGGTTCCATGACTCCGGCTGTATGAAGATTCAGCATGCCGAGCTTTCTAAGATTCGGAATATCCAGTGTTTTCATTTTCTCCAGAATATGTCCGAACGTATCGACTCCATCATCCCCAAACCTGGGCGAATCCGGCATGGCTCCGATCCCAAGCGAATCCAGAACGATCACAAAAATCCTCTTATATTCATTCATTTCACGCTCACCTCAATCTATGTTTCCTTACCTTCTGTCCAGTTTTTCAAGCAGCCGCCTCTTCATTTCTTCATCCACAAAAGCTGTCTTTGCCGCATTTTTCATCATCCCCAGGATCTCTTCGTCTGTAATGCCATAGGTTCTCTGAATAAAATCCAGTTCCTTCGTCAGAGATGTTCTGCTCACGGTCCGGTTATCCGTATTGATCGTGACCATTAATCCTGCATCCAGAAATTCTCTCAGCGGATACTCTTCGGTACCCGGAACAGCTTTCGTCTGCAGATTACTGATCGGACACATCTCAATCCCCACACCGGCCTTACGCACCAGCTCCTGGACATCCTTTTTCCCCCGCATGGCGATTCCATGACCGATTCTTCCGGCTCCCGCAAGCACAGAATCTTCTATATTCTGTACGCTTCCGCACTCACCGGCATGCAGCGTGAACGGCATTCCCAGCTCTTTTACCCGCCTGAACAGATTCATAAAGTCACTCATCGGGTAAATGGCTTCCGCGCCGGCCAGATCTGCGGCACAGACACCCCTGCCCAGAAATTCCCGGGCCTCCCGGATCATCTGATAGTTCTCCTCTTCACTGTGATGCCTCATAGCGCAGGTAATCACATTATAGTCTACCCCAAAATCTTTTTTGCCTTTTTCCAAACCTCTCAGCAGTGCAGCGATCACCTGAGAGGTTCCCATTTCTTCTGTTACGGATAAAAGCGGGGCAAAACGTATCTCCGCATAACAGACATTTTCCCGACTCATCGTGCGAAGCACATCATATCCTGCTCCTTCCAGTCCTTCCTCATCCCGGAGGCAAGAACAGGGCAGGTCGAACTTCTCCAGATATTCTGCCAGGCTGCGGCAATCTTCCTCCACACTGAGTTCCCGTACAGAAACCGCTCTTCCAAGCCGTGTTTCAATAAATTCCCGGCCGAGCGATCCGTCCAGATGGCAATGAAGCTCTATTTTAGGCAGTTTCTTTAATTCATCGATTGTCATCTTTTACACTCCTAATCTTTCTCGTTCCAATTGCTCTGCGGTATGTTTTTATCCATCCTGTCTTACGCCAGATTCACGGGGCCGAATCCCTGCGGAAGCAGTTCTTTCAGTGTAAATATTTCATACTGTTCTTTGCCGGTCGCCAGAATGATCTGAAAGGTTTCCGGGTCGCAGAATTCCATCATGACCTGA
>JBJENH010000179.1:0-71501 GCA_051880095.1 Bariatricus sp.
TCACCCGTTCCACCGCCACTCGTGCTGCTTCCGCCGTTGTCTGACGGGGTACTTGGCTTCGTAGTATTATTGTTGTTATTATTGTTATTGCTGTTGTTATTCGAATTATTGTTACTGCTGTTATTCTTCTCCGCAGCAGCTGCAGCTGCTGCTTCTGCAGCCTCCCGTTCTTTGCGCGCCTTCTCCTCTGCTTCCTTAGCTGCAGCTTCTACCGCTGCCTGGAACTGCGCATCCAGATCCGCAACTTCTTCTTTCTTTTCTTCCAGAGTCGCGTTCAGGGATTCCTTCTTGGCTGTAAACTCTTCCTGCGTCGCCTCAAGTTCCTTCTGCTCTTCTTCAAGCTGTTCCTTCAGATCAGCAATCTTTTCTTTTGTCTCAACATATTCATTGAGCTGATCTCTGTCATATTTATGTACAGTCGAGATATACTCAGCCTGGCTCAGCATCTCACCGATGCTTCCGGAAGTAAGGATCTTCTCCAGCATCGTATTATTGCCTTCTTCGTACATATACTTGATACGAAGCTTCATAGCTTCATACTGCTCTTTCTCTTTCTCCTCAGCTTCCGCCAGGTCTTCAGTCGCCTGTGTGATCTGCTCACCGGTTGCGATCAACTGGCGTTCCAGATCATTAATCTCCGTAAGCACTTCTGTTAACTGACTCTGGAGCGAATCGACCTGATCCTGTACCGAATCTCTCTGTTCTTTGATCGAATCCACATCCGGAGCAGCCCCCGCGGTTGTTACAATAAAAGAGCTCACAACAAGCGATGCTACGAGCGTACGAAAAAACTTATTCTTCATAACGTTACCCACCTTATTCTATTATAATCAAAATTTATACCCCATACGAATTAAGCATACACTAAATGACGTGTAATTTCAAGGTTTTTCGTATCGGAGTAACTCAGTTTCTTAATACTTCCTTAATTATTCTTTTAATCAAAACCATTATATAGCAATTCTCAAAGATTTGCAATATTTTTTAACATTTATGTAACATTTTTATCAATAAAACAGGGAGGCCTGTTTTACACAAGTCTCCCTGCTGTTTTATTGTACATATAGATTTGTATAGCGCATCAGATCCAGATCCACCTGGCACGCCGCTTCCCGTCCTTCCCGGATCGCCCAGACGACCAGTGACTGTCCGCGATGCATATCTCCTGCGGTAAATACATTTTTCACATTCGTTTTGTATTCACCCGGCGCAGTCTTTACATTGGTTCTCTCATTAACTTCTACGCCAAATGCTTTTGTTACATAATCCTGACTTCCCAGAAAACCTGCGGCAATCAGAACAAGATCTACTTCAACCGTGTATTCGCTGCCCGCAACCTCGGCCATCATCATCCGTCCGGTCTTTTCATCCTTTTTGCTTTCCAGTTTTACAAGGACAGCTTTACAAAGATTTCCATTCTTATCTTTGATGAACTCTTTGACCGTTGTCTGGTAGATTCTCGGGTCATTTCCCCAGACTGTCGCAGCCTCTTCCTGACCGTAGTCCGTCTTGCAGACTCTCGGCCACTCCGGCCACGGATTATTCTCTGCCCTCTCATCTGGAAGTTTCGGCATCATTTCAACCTGGAGAACCGATTTGGCACCGTGGCGCACCGAAGTACCGACACAGTCATTTCCTGTATCGCCGCCGCCGATGACCATGACTTTTTTACCCTTTGCGGAAATGTAGTCTCCCTCTTTCAGCTTCATATCATGATTCCACAGGCATTTTGTTGTGGATTTGAGGAAATCGACTGCAAAATAGATTCCTTTTGCGTCTCTTCCCGGCACTTTGATATCTCTTGGATTGGATGCTCCGCAAGCCAGCACGACGCGGTCGAATTTCTTCAGGATCTCGGATGCTTTCATCGTCTTTCCCACATCGCATCCCGTCTTGAAAATAACGCCTTCTTCTTCCATCACTGCCACCTTACGGTCGATCACCTGTTTTTCCAGCTTCATATTCGGAATTCCATAGCGGAGCAGCCCGCCTATTTTGTCTTCTCTCTCAAATACGGTAACCGTATGCCCGCGCCGGTTCAGCTGATCGGCAACTGCAAGTCCGGACGGTCCTGAACCGATCACGGCCACCTTCTTTCCGGTACGCACCTTCGGAGGACATGCCTTTGCATATCCCTTTTCATAGGCATTTTCAATAATTCCATATTCATTTGCCTTTGTCGTCACGGGATCTCCGTGAAGGCCGCAGGTACACGCCGCCTCACAGAGTGCCGGGCACACTCTGGATGTAAATTCCGGGAAATTATTCGTTTTCACCAGACGATAATACGCCTTTTCCCAGTTTCCGTGATAAATCAGGTCATTCCATTCCGGTACCAGATTGTGAAGCGGGCATCCACTCGCCATTCCCATGATCATCTGCCCTGACTGGCAGAAAGGAACGCCGCATGACATGCATCGTGCTCCCTGGATTTCCTGCTCCTCCTTAGACAGAGGCGTGTGGAACTCACAAAAATGTCTGATTCTGCTTTCCGGCGACTCGCATTTCTGGTCGCATCTTTCATAGTCCATAAATCCTGTTGCTTTTCCCACTGTTTTCGCCCCCTATCTTCCATTTTTAATTGCATAAAATGCTTCGATTTTCGCCTGTTCGCTGCTGAATCCTTTTTCTTCCATCTGAAGGATCATGGTCATCATCTTTTCATAATCATGAGGAATGACTTTTTTGAATTTCGGGA
The DNA here is from genome assembly GCA_051880095.1 of Bariatricus sp. Classification (GTDB taxonomy): domain Bacteria; phylum Bacillota; class Clostridia; order Lachnospirales; family Lachnospiraceae; genus Allocoprococcus. The sequence goes on from JBJENH010000179.1 coordinate 2,699, forward strand.
GATAATCTTTAAAATGATCCAGAATCTCTCTACCCATTTCGGAATTCGTATTGGCCACATGTTCCTCGATCATTTCTTTCAGTTCCGAAACATCCGCTTTGGAAGTAATATGTTCAATATTTACCATCTGTTTATTCACTTTGGTATACAGATCACTGTTTTCATCCAGTACGTATGCCACACCGCCGCTCATACCGGCCGCAAAATTCTTTCCGGTCTGTCCGAGGATGGCAACACGCCCTCCGGTCATGTATTCGCATCCATGATCCCCGACACCTTCCACGACCGCAGTCGCTCCGGAATTTCTTACGCAGAAGCGTTCGCCCGCAAGTCCGCATATAAATGCTTTGCCGCTGGTGGCTCCGTAAAGTGCAACGTTACCTATTATAATATTCTCATTTGCTTTGAACTTCACTTCTTTCGGCGGATAAACGATCAGCTTACCTCCGGACAAGCCTTTTCCGAAGTAATCGTTGCTGTCACCGCACAGCTGAAGCGTCAGTCCGGACGGTATAAATGCACCGAATGACTGTCCTCCTGCACCGTGACATTTGATCACATAACTGTCTTCCAAAAGCCCATCCGGATAGCGTCTGGTGATCTCTGACCCGAAAATGGTTCCGAAGGTACGATTTACATTGGATACTTCCAGCTCCAGCGTTCTCTTTTCCTTCTTTTCCAGAGACGGAAGCAGTTCTTTGACAAGTACCTTCATATCTATCGTCTTTTCCAGTTCGAAGTCATACATCTTCTTCGGATTGAAGATCATGCCGCTCCTCTCTTTCGCATACGGATTGTAAAGAATCTTTGACAGATCCAGTGTAGCCGCACGCTCAGAGGTCGGAACATCTCTTACTTTCAGAAGATCGGTGCGCCCTACCAGTTCATCTACCTTGCGCACGCCCAGCTTTGCCATATATTCCCGAAGCTCCTCAGCAATGAATCGCATGAAATTGATCACATACTCCGGCTTGCCTGCGAAACGTTTCCGAAGTTCCGGATTCTGGGTTGCGATACCGACCGGACAAGTATCCAGATTACATACTCGCATCATAACGCAGCCCATTGTTACCAGCGGTGCCGTTGCAAATCCGAATTCCTCTGCACCCAGAAGTGCCGCGATCGCCACATCACGTCCGCTCATTAATTTACCGTCCGTCTCGATCCGTACGCGTTCGCGAAGCCCGTTCTGGATCAGTGTCTGATGGGTTTCTGCAAGTCCCAGTTCCCACGGAAGCCCTGCATTGTGAATGGAGCTTCTCGGTGCGGCGCCGGTACCTCCGTCATACCCGGAAATCAGAATCAGCCCTGCCCCCGCTTTTGCAACACCGGCAGCGACTGTACCCACTCCTGCTTCGGATACCAGCTTCACGGAGATACGCGCATCTTTATTTGCATTTTTACAGTCATAGATCAGCTGTGCCAGGTCTTCGATGGAATAGATATCATGATGCGGCGGCGGTGAGATCAGACCCACTCCCGGTGTGGAATGTCTGGTTTTGGCAATCCACGGATACACTTTTCCGCCAGGCAGATGTCCGCCTTCTCCCGGTTTTGCGCCCTGTGCCATCTTGATCTGGATTTCCTTAGCACTGACCAGATAACGGGAAGTAACCCCGAATCTTCCGCTTGCGACCTGTTTGATCGCTGAGCACCTGTCACTGTCCAGACGTTCGATATCTTCTCCGCCCTCTCCACTGTTTGACTTGCCGTGAAGGGCATTCATGGCAAGCGCCAATGTCTCATGTGCTTCCTTGGAAATGGATCCGTAGGACATCGCACCGGTCTTAAACCGTTTCACGATCTCATCCACACTTTCTACTTCCTCGATCGGCACTCCCTTCTTTGGGAAATTGAAATCCATCTGTCCACGCAATGTGATGCCGCGGGATTCCTCATCCACCATCTCCGTGTACTGCTTGAACATCTGGTAATCCCCACGTTTTGTAGACTGCTGCAGCATATGGATGGTGCGCGGATTATACAGATGTTTCTCTCCTCCGCTCTTGGATTTGTGCTGGCCCACACTGTTGAGAGTCAGATCCACATCCAGTCCCAGCGGATCAAATGCGGCAAAATGTCTCGCCATATAGTCTTTCGCTATCTCTTCGATTCCGATACCGCCCACCCGGCTTACCGTTCCCGTAAAATATTTCTCGATAAACTGCATTTTCAGTCCGATCGCCTCAAAAATCATGGATCCCTGATAAGACTGGATCGTAGAGATTCCCATCTTGGACGCAATCTTGATGATACCACTGATGACTGCCTCATTATAATCATTTACAGCAGCATAGTAATCCTTCTGGAGCATTCCCTCATCGATCAGCTGCCGGATCGATTCATGAGCAAGATACGGGTTGATCGCAGAAGCTCCGTATCCCAGCAGGGTTGCAAAATGATGCACTTCTCTCGGTTCACCGGTTTCCATGATTACGGCAACGCTCGTGCGCTTCTTCGTGCGTACCAGATGCTGATGCACGGCTGATGTTGCCAGTAGGGACGGCATCGCAATGTGATATTCATCCACGCCTCGGTCACTCAGGATCAGGATATTGGCGCCGTCGCGGATCGCACGGTCAACCTGGATAAACAGATAATCAATGGCTTTCTCCAGACTGGAATTCTTAAAGTATGTGGTTGAGATCTCCACGACTTTAAAACCTTCCACCTTCATATTTTTAATTTTCAAAAGATCCGTATTCGTAAGGATCGGATCATTGATCTTCAGCATATGGCAGTTCTCTTCCTTCTCTTCCAGAAGATTTCCGTCCCGTCCTACATATACGCTGGTCGAGGTCACTACCTTTTCGCGAATCGCATCGATCGGCGGATTGGTTACCTGAGCAAAGATCTGTTTAAAATATCCGAACAGAGACTGATGCTTTTCGGAAAGTACTGCAAGAGGGGCATCGATTCCCATCGCGCCGATGCTTTCACTTCCGTTTTTCGCCATATTCAGCACGGAAGAATTCACTTCTTCGTAAGAATATCCGAATGCTTTCTGCAGTTTCTGGCATTCTTCCTTCGTATACTCCGGCACCTTCAGATTCGGAATCTTCAGATCCTTCAGGCAGACAAGATTGTTGTCAAGCCATTCGCCGTAAGGCTGGGCTGCCGCATATCCTTCTTTCAATTCATCATCATCGATCACTTTCCCCTGAACCATATCTACAAGAAGCATTTTACCGGGATGGATTCGCTCCTTGACAACGATCTTCTCCTGCGGAATATCCAGTACACCGACTTCTGAAGAAAGAATGAGGGTATCATCATCGGTAATATAATAACGTGACGGACGAAGTCCGTTTCTGTCCAGAACAGCACCCATGCAGTCTCCGTCGGAGAAAAGAATGGATGCAGGTCCGTCCCACGGTTCCATCATGGTCGCATAATACTGATAGAAATCCTTCTTCTTCTGAGACATCGTCCGGTTGTTCGCCCATGGCTCGGGAATGGAGATCATGACTGCCAGTGGCAGCGGCATCCCGCTCATCACCATGAACTCCAGTGCATTGTCGAGCATGGCAGAATCGGATCCGGCGATATTGATCGCAGGAAGGACTTTATAGAGCTCGCCTTTCAGATACTCGGATTCCATGTTCTCTTCTCTGGCACGCATCTTATCTGCATTTCCACGGATTGTATTGATTTCTCCGTTATGTACAATATAGCGGTTCGGATGCGCTCTCTCCCAGCTCGGGTTCGTATTGGTACTGAAACGTGAATGTACCATCGCGATCGCGGATTCATAATCCGGATCCTGAAGATCCTCGAAGAAACGCCGCAGCTGTTTTACCAGGAACATTCCTTTGTAGACGATCGTCCTGCTGGAAAGGGAAGCCACATAAGTATCATCACTGCTCTGTTCGAACACACGCCTTACCACATAGAGACGTCTGTCAAAATCCAGCCCTTTCGCAATCTTCTCCGGACGTTCGATGAATCCCTGCATAATACACGGCATACATTCGACCGCTTTCTTTCCGAGAATCTCCTGGTGGATCGGAACTTCTCTCCATCCCAGGAACTTCAGGCCCTCTCTTCTTGCAATGACTTCAAAAATATTCTTGGCCTGATTTCTCTTCAGTTCATCCTGCGGGAAGAAAAACATACCCACGCCGTAATCTCTCTCAGAACCTAAAAAGATGCCGAGGGGTTCACAGACTTTGGAGAAAAACTTGTGTGAAATCTGTAACAGAATTCCAACTCCGTCTCCGGTCTTCCCTTCGGCATCCTTGCCAGCTCTATGTTCTAGGTTTTCAACTATCTTCAGCGCATTCGCAACTGTCTCATGGCTTTTCTTTCCCTTGATATTCACAACCGCTCCGATTCCGCAGTTGTCATGCTCAAAATCCGGGCTATACAAACCATCCTGCATATTCATTTTTTGACTACTCATATATCCTGCCCTTTCTGAAATCATGTTGCTTTTTCTGGTTACATTTTATATTTTTCCACTATACAACATTTATTTCAAAAAGTAAATAGGAAATTCATGATAATTTCATTACTGCACTTTCATAAAGTATTCTTTTATCGCAGAAGCAGTGCCTTTTAATGACCCCTGAACCATCTCCGGTTTTCCTCCGCCTCTTCCTTCAAATGCCTGATTCAGCTCTTTTCCGAGCGACCGGACATCCTCCGTGCGGCTTCCGATCACATAGCGGTACCCTGATTCATCCGTTCCGGCAAATACGCCGCAGACTCTCACATTGCGGTCCAGAACCAGATTCATCAGCTCCCGCGGTTCGCTGCCCTCCAGACCGGTTTCAAACAGACAGACCATATCTTCCCCTGCTTCGATCCCGGTTACTTTCGCGGCAAGAACCTCCCGTCTTGCTTCCGCCAGTTTACTCTTCAAGGCATTCGTCTCTTCTTTCAGCTTTTCAACTGCATCCGCGATCAGTTCTTCCTTGGAGGAGAGGCTGAACATGATCGCTTTCACACTGTCCTCCTTTGCCTGGTAATCTGCCAGCGCACGTCTTCCGCATACCACCGTAAGCCGTACTCCGCCCTTATAGTTCTGAACACCGACCAGTTTGATCAGACCGATCTCGCCGGTGTTATCCAGATGCGGTGCGCAACAGGCACACACATCATATCCCGGTATTTTCACAATGCGGACCTGACCTTCGATCTCGATCTTGCTCCGGTATTCCAGCGTCTCAAGCTCTTCCTTCGTCGGGTATATCACCTCAACCGGAATGCAGGCAAATACAGCCTCATTTGCCTCATTTTCAATCTCCCGTACTTCTTCCTTCGTCATCGGTCCGTTCAGATCCAGCGTGCAGATGTCATCGCTGAGATGAAATCCCACATTATCATATCCAAATCTTGCATGGATCAGACCGGACAAGATGTGTTCTCCCGTATGCTGCTGCATTCTGGAAAATCTCTGCTCCCAGTCGATCCTTCCCTTCACTTCGATTCCCGGCTCAAGATAGCCTTCGGCTTTATGCAGAATCCTTCCGTTTTTTTCCTGAACATCCAATATTCTCACATTTCCCAAAAATCCGGTATCGGCAGCCTGCCCGCCTCCCTCAGGAAAAAAGGCAGTTCTGTCAAGAACCACCTCATAATTTTCCCCGGACTTTTCGCAGGAAATGACTTTCGCATCAAATTCAGCCAGATGGCTGTCTTTATAGTATAATCTCTCTGTCATCATCCTCATGTCCCTTCTTTATTATCTGTTCGAACCCTTTCACCATACATTCGCAAAAACACGCGACAAATCGTGCTTCTCCGCTATTGAGATACTATTTTACATTCTCTCCGGCGCTTCAAATCCCAGCAGATCGATACAGGTATTCAGAATGTCCCTGGTCAGCTTCAGAAGACCGATATAACTCTTCTGTTTTTCCTTATCCTCTTCTGCCAGAATCTTTGTTTCATGGTAGAAACGGTTAAATGCATTTGCCAGATCATAAATATAAGCACAGATCTTATGCGGTGCCAGTTCCTGGTACGCAGTCTCCATCACAGTTCCGAATTTAGCAGCCTCCAGCATCAAAGCCTTCTCACTTTCGCTTCCGGCGCCAAGGATCTTTGTGTCATCCAGTGTGTTTCCATTCTCTTTGTATTTATTTAAAATCGACTTGATCCGCACGATGGTATAGAGAATGTACGGACCGGTATTTCCTTCAAAGGAAGTGAAGCGGTCCACGTCAAAAATATAATCCTTCGCAGCCTGGTTGGAGAGATCCCCGTATTTGATCGCAGACATTCCGACGATCTTCGCGGTTTTCTCCGCCTCTTCCTCCGCAACGGTCCGATTGTCCGTGATCTTCTCATACATCTTATCCGTGATATCCTTGATCAGATGTTCCAGACGCATTACGCCGCCTTCTCTGGTCTTGAACGGCTTGCCGTCCTTTCCGTTCATCGTACCAAAACCGAGGAATGTCAGCTTGGTATCTTCGCGCACGATGCCGGTCTTCTTCGCACAGCGGAACACCTGAATAAAATGCAGTTCCTGGCGCTTGTCCACCACATAGATCACTTCATCCGGCCGATAGAGTTCTTCTCTTTCAACCAGTGTCGCAAGATCCGTGGTATCGTAGAGGGCTGCCCCGTCTGACTTCAGGATCATACAAGGCGGAATCTCCTTGGTATCCGTCTCTTCTTTCACATCCACCACAAGTGCGCCTTCGTCCAGATGAGCATAGCCTTCGTCCTTCAGGCGCTGTACCATATCCGGAATATATTTCTGCGCGTCTGCCTCGCCCTTCCACAGGTCAAATTCCACATTCAGATTCGCATAATTCTTCTTCAGATCCGTCACGGACACGTTCATAATATGATTCCAGATCGCACGGTAGCCTCTCTTGCCGTTCTGAAGCTGGAATGTCGCCTCCAGAGCCTCCTCACGGTAGTCTTCATGCTCCTTGGCATAAGCGGATGCCGCAGGATAGATCTCTTCCAGATCCCCGATCGTGAACGGCGGTTCTTCCGGGTATTCCCCGGTAAATGCTTCATCGAAATACGGAAGATCCGGCTGACGCTTCTTAAGTTCTGTAATAATAAGTCCCATCTGATATCCCCAGTCCCCCAGATGGATATCACCGGTCACATGATTTCCCATAAAACGGGTGATTCTCTTAATACTTTCGCCGATGATCGCAGAACGAAGATGTCCTACGTGCAGCGGCTTTGCCACATTCGGTCCGCCGTAGTCGATCAGGATCGTCTTCGGATTCTTCTCTTCTTCCACGCCGAACTTCTCATCTTTCGCCATCTCATTCAGATATCCGGCGATATAATCCGGATTCGTCTTCAGATTAATAAATCCCGGCTTCACAGCCTCTGCCTCGCGAATACTTCCGTCACCAGTAATCTTTGCCACAACCTCTTCCGCGATCATGATCGGCGCTTTGTGATACTTCTTCGCTCCGGCCATCGCTCCGTTGCACTGGTATTCGCAAAGATCCGGGCGATTGGACAGTGTCACTTTCGCCAGTTCCTTCTCATATCCGGCCGCCTCAAATGCCTGCTCCAGTTCCTCTGTTATAAGATCCAGGATTTTCTTCATACTCTTCTTCCTCTCTGTCTTTCAAATCTGTTTCAACACCAGTTTTTATTATAAGGGAATCTTCCCCCGCGCGCAATCTTTTATTTCAGCACGCTTTGCAGATCCCCCAGTGCCTGTGCCAGCATTTCATCCGACTGTACGGCACGGGCATATGCTTCCTCAATCTGCGTGAACAGCCCCCGCGCATCTTCATGCTGCGTGATATGTGCGATATATGTCTGGATCTCTTCATCCACGCTTGCACTGATCTTGATCCTTCCATCCTCCTCACGCTCCACATAGAGCGTACCCAGTCCCGGAACCGGAGTGTAGATATCCCGGATCTTCATCTCATATGTCGCATACACCACGTAAGTGTTCTCATATTGCCCGTTTTTCATATAAAGATACAGATTTTCATAATTCTCAACGTAATCTGCATTCTCTCCAAGCCGGGCGTAGTACTTTTCCACCGCCTGATTCACATCCTCCATCCTGCTTTCGCGGAGGGGATTCGTCTCCATCTCCTCGCATCCCTGATTTTTCACAATCTCAGGAGACGGAATCACCTGCGGTTCCTCCTCATATGTCAGAAAAAACACTGTCATCATCCCTGTAAGCCCAAGAAGCAGCATTCCGACGATCACATTCGCCCGCTGATGCTCCCAGTAACTCAGGCAGAGATTCCTCAATTTTTCCGCCATATCAGAAACCTCCTTATTCTTCCCCATAATAACGCAGCAGATTTTCTGCGTCAATAGCGAAAAAAAGAAAGTTTTGTCGGGTATAAAATGCGGGTAACTGTTACAAAAAACAGCAGAAATACATGTAATAAATCATGTACTCCTGCCGTTCTCTCATACGTCCCTGATCAGAATCGAACTGACGCACCCGCCTCCGGAGGGCGGTGCTCTATCCACTGAGCTACAGAGACAATATTTAATATAACACTATTGTCTCTAAAAATCAAGTAAAAATTACAATCCGTTCTGACCGGATTCACAGTCATCGAATAGTTCGTCAGAAAATGACCCTTTTTTCCCGGCAAATATACCGATAGACTGTATTTGACAATACCTCTTCCTGTTCCACTTCCGTCCGATTGATCTCTTCTACCATATTTTCAAGCTGAAGCCGGTTCATCCCAAGGCTTTCCGGAACTACGATCAGTTCATGGATACTGCTCGGCAGAATATAGAAATCCTCCCCGATGAGAGATGCAACCTTCTCCCAGGTGTCCGGATACAGCATCACTGCGGCTCCAAGATTGCGCGTCTGGTTCGTCACCACATACATGGTATCTGCAAGTATGGCAAGATCCATCGGGAGCAGTCTCGGTGTATTTGCTTTGGCCAATGTACTGATCTCTTCCTTCGTAACATTCCAGCGATGCATATGCTCACTGCGGATCAGGATCGTCGCCGGACCGAATCCGGTATGATCCAAAAGAATATAAAAAACAATTGCCAGATCCAGGTATTCTTCATAAGGAATCTCCCGCAGCAGTTCCTGATTGGATTCTTTATGAATCACTTTATAAACGATCCTGTCTCTTATATTCTCGAATTTTAAAATATTATTATATGGATAGGAATTTTTCAAACTGATCTTTTCATAGATTGAGTGAATGGTCTGTGCCATCTCCTGGATTGAGGCACCTTTGAGATACTGTTCATAGAATTCTTCCAGATAGATCGTCGGAGCAATATTGACATCTTTTTTCACAAAAACCAGTCCGGTTCTTAAAGCACTGTTATTCTTAACAGCCGTGTGAATCTCCACCACCACATTCGGTTCCATCTGACCTCTGACTTCTCTGTGCATCGCTTTTACAAAATCCGTATATTCCATACGTTCTCCTTTCCTAAAGTCTGAAACTCTGCGCAGCCGTCAAAGAAAACATGATCTGAATGAGAATACCTGTTCAACAGGTATGTGAGTTGATTATACGTTCCCTGTCCTGATTTTTCAAGAACTATTTTCCACACGTGCCAGACGCTTTGACACAAGAAAATGCCGGAATCACGGGATTTCCCCGCAATTCCGGCACATACTTTCTTATAATTTTTGTGAAAAATGCCAGACACTCATATCCGTACTTTCTATCCTTTATCCTATGCTCTGGACAGATATTCTCCTGTACGAGTATCGATCTTGATCTTTTCGCCCTGGTCAACAAAAAGCGGAACCATAACCTGTGCGCCTGTCTCAACAGTAGCCGGCTTCGTAGCACCTGTAGCGGTATTGCCCTTCACGCCCGGCTCTGTCTCTGTGATCTCAAGCTCTACAGTGAACGGCGGCTCGATTGCGAACGGACTTCCCTGATAAGAGCTGATCGTAACGTTCTCATTCTCTTTCACAAACTTCATGGAATCGCCGACTGTGTCTGCATTAATAGCGATCTGATCATAGGTCTCATTGTCCATAAAATAATACAAATCTCCGTCGTTGTAGAGATACTGCATATTCTTTCTCTCGATAAATGCTTCCTCAAATGTCTCAGTCGGTCTGAATGTTCTTTCTACCACACCGCCATTGATGATGTTTTTGAGCTTCGTACGAACGAAAGCTGCGCCTTTTCCCGGCTTAACATGTAAGAATTCAAGTACCTGATATACATTTCCTTCAATTTCCAGTGTCATACCATTTCTGAATTCACCAGCTGATTTTACTGCCATTTACTACTTCCTCCTTAATATATGCCTACGGCATTCGTTTTTTCATCATAAATCATTCACTTAAATAATTTTATAATATATCTCTGTATTTTTCAACCGAAACTTTTGTATTTTTGTGAACAGTTGAAACTTTTACATATTTTCATGCAGCATTTTCAAAACTCTGCTCAGTTCCGATGATTTCATCTGCCCGGGAGCCGATGATTTGCCTGCCGTACCGTAGGTCATGGCTGATCCGGACTCTCGCTCAGAAAGAGAACTTCTCTTTATAACATTGCTCCACATAGTCTGCGAAATGCTTTACAACCGGGGCCAGATACTTATTCTTCATGACCGCCATATAGACAAACCGTTCATAAGATGGTTCTGTTATTTCCAGTACATCCACATCCAGCCCCTTTAAGAGCGGTATTTCCGGCATCACGGCAATTCCAAATCCCTGTGCCACCAGACCGGCCATCGAATTATCTTCCAGTATTTCATAAGCAACATCCGGCATACCGCCCGATTTTTCAAATAGATCATCGATGATCGGACGAAGTCCGCAGGATTTCGGGAAACAGATATGCGGATATCTGATCGTCTCCGCCAGCGTAACCGATCCCCTGCCCGCCAGCTCATGGTCTTTTGGTACTACAACCACTAATTTTTCTGTGCCTACAGGTATGAAAACGACTTCCGGTTCATCTTCCTGTCCCGAACAAAGTGCAAGATCATACTTTTCTTCTTTCAGTCCCTTAATAATATCTGTCGTACTGCCTGAATGAAAATGGAATTCCACATTCCATCCCTCATGTTGATTCAAAAACCCTCCGACCAGCTGTGGTACAAAAACACTTCCAAGTGTATAAATGTACGCCAAATCAATCATTCCACTCGTTTCACTTGTGAGAGCCTTCATCTTTTTGACTCCTGAATCCAGTACCGAAAGTGATTCCTGCACATATTCGAGAAATACCTTTCCGTATTTTGTCAGGGCGACATTTCTTCCGCGCTTTTCAAAAAGAGTGGTTCCCAGTTCCTGTTCCAGCACACTGATGGCATGGCTTAAACTCGGCTGTGTGATGGAAAGCATCTCAGCTGCCTTGGTATAATGCTCCACCTGAGCCAGAGTTGCAAAATAATACAACTGATTCAAATTCATAAACCCTACCACCTTTCCTTTTTATTTTACAATAACATAAATCATAGAAAAATACTATAATATTTATATAATTTGTCTATGTTATTTTCACTCCGGTTAACCTATATTTAATCTGCCAAAATACAGATGATTCTTAAACAAAAAAAGCCTGCATCCCGCAGACTCCTTTCGTTATTTCTATTCTATTTTTTCCTTTTTTTGTCCCTTTGATAACAGGCGAGCACGATTTTTTCCAGATAACGTTTCAGAACGATCTGAATCTCTTCTTTTGGATGAATCGGTTTCACCAGAATGCTCCTAATTCCGGTCCGCTTTGCTCCCCATACATCCGTGAAAAGCTGATCACCGATAAAAATGGTCGTCCTCTCGTCCGTGCCCATCTGTTCCATTGCTTTTTTATAATTTTTAGTGGAAGGTTTATGCGCGTTGTAGACGTATTTGCTGTCCACTTTCTCTGCAAACGGCTTCACGCGCGGCTCCTGGTTGTTTGAGATCAGGCAGGTGTCAAATCCGATCCTTCTCAGTTTTTCAAATAAACGTATCGCTCGCTCATCAGCAGGCGCCCCGTGGGGAACCAGTGTATTGTCAATGTCGAAGATCAATCCCCGGTACCCTTCCGTATATAACTTGTCAAAATCGATCACATAAGTGGATGCCACATAGTCATCCGGATAAAACATATTAAACATCGTTCTCATCCATTTCCAGCAGTTTCTGCATCATCTCCTCACAGATCACGGAGACACTCTTCTGATCCGTGCTTACTACGATATCTGCGGCTGCTTCATACTTTGGTCTTCTTACTTCCATCAGGCTGCTGATATATTCCACATCTTTATGGCCGTTTAAGAGGGGGCGTTCATCGCTGTCTTTCACACGCTCCAGAATCGTCTTCGGAGTGGCCGTCAGAAGAACAACTCTGCCGTTTTTCTTCATCTCTTTTACATTGCGCTCTCTCATGGCAACACCGCCGCCGCAGGAAATCACTTTGTTCGTCTGAGACTGCATTTCAATCAGAAGGTTCGTCTCCAGATTGCGGAAATACTCTTCTCCGTGTACAGCAAAAATATCGGATATGCTCATCTTTTCACGTTCTGCGATCACCTGGTCCATCTCGATCACTTCCATGCCGTATTCCCGGTTCAGATAAGCAGAGACTGTACTCTTCCCTGCGCCCATAAATCCAATCAAAACAATATTGTAATCCAAGCTTTTTTTATCAAACTCCTTCATTCATGTTCCCTCGTTTTCTGTACTTATGTATGGATTCAGTATAACAGAATCTATTGTTTCATATCAACCTTAATCTATTAATTTTCTTCGACCGGAGTCTCAAGCGCCGTCTTAACATCGTCCTTAAACTGTTCCCATGCAGCTTCATTTTCCACGAAATATTTCGGGCAGATCTTCCCGGTCACATCATAGTGGCGGATCACATCGTTTTCATCCAATCCGAACTTCTCGCAGAGCCACGCCGTGAGCTGCACCATGGACCGATATGTCTTTTCGTTGAATTCCCCGCTTTCATCCGGATGGCAGCATTCGATCGAAACCGTATCTATATTCCTGGAATTCGAAGCATACGCCACTTCCCAGGTTGGGACACACTGCACGATTTCTCCTTCTAGACCGACGATAAAATGGCTGCTCGCCTTCGTGATATGCGTGTCTTTGAGTCCCTCAAAATAATCCCTGTTCTGCATGGCCGTCGCCCCGGGATTTGCCGTATAATGAATCACGATCCCCTGAATCTCACTGGTATTTGTCCCCGGCCTGGAGTATTCATTTACTGTCAAAAGCTCCACATCAATATCCGGTTTTGTCGCATCAATCTTCGCATCCTCTTTTTCCCAGTACTTTCCGGAGCGGATACATCCTGCAATTCGTATCACAGAAAGAATCAAAATCAATAAAACGAGGATAATTACGCCCACCTTCAGATAGTTCCGCAGCCGGAGCTGCTGTTTCCTTGTATATCCTCTTCTCCTGTTCCCGTCTATTGATTTATTTCTCCTTCTCTTTCGTCTTCTGCTGAACATTCCTGTCCCTACCTTTTCTAAAGCTTCGTTTCTTCTACTTTACCATATTTCCTTCGAACAAAACCGGAATAATTCATTATTTTTTTCTTAAATCATTAAAAGATGCCCCGGTATCACCGAGGCATCTCCCGTTCGTTTTTATTCATCTACGCTGTAGTTCGGGGCTTCTTTTGTAATATGGATATCATGCGGATGGCTTTCCTTTAATGAAGCGGAAGAAATCTTAACAAATCTTCCGGTCGTCTTCAGCGTCTCGATATCCTGGGCACCGCAGTATCCCATACCGGAGCGGAGACCGCCCATAAGCTGGAATACAGTATCTTCTACAGAACCCTTGTATGCAACACGTCCTTCTACTCCTTCCGGAACCAGCTTCTTCGCATCCGTCTGGAAATATCTGTCCTTGCTTCCGTTTTCCATGGCAGCAATGGAACCCATGCCGCGGTATACTTTGTATTTTCTTCCCTGATATAATTCGAATGTTCCCGGGCTTTCGTCGCATCCGGCAAAGATGCTTCCCATCATACATACATTCGCACCCGCTGCGATTGCCTTTGTCATATCTCCTGAGTACTTGATACCGCCGTCGGCAATGATCGGAATTCCGTATTCCTTAGCTGCTTCGTAACAGTCCATAACTGCTGTGATCTGTGGTACACCGATACCGGCAACGACACGTGTGGTACAGATCGATCCGGGACCGATACCAACCTTGACAGCATCTGCTCCGGCTTCGATCAGCGCTCTTGTAGCTTCCCCAGTAGCCACATTACCTGCAATAACCTGAAGATCCGGGAATGCCTCTTTGATCATCTTGACTGTACGGATTACGTTTGCAGAATGTCCATGTGCAGAATCCAGTACGACAACATCGACATGTGCCTTCACGAGTGCCTCTGCTCTTTCCAGGCAGTTCGCGGTAATACCGATCGCTGCTCCGCAGACAAGACGTCCTTTGGCATCCTTTGCTGAAAGCGGATACTTGATCTGCTTCTCAATATCTTTAATTGTGATCAGACCTTTGAGGTTGAAATCCTTGTCCACGATCGGCAGCTTCTCCTTGCGTGCTTTCGCAAGAATCTTCTTTGCCTCTTCCAGTGTAATGCCTTCCGGTGCTGTGATCAGACCTTCTGAAGTCATGGATTCCTTGATCTTCTTGGTAAAATCCTCTTCAAACTTGAGGTCTCGGTTGGTAATGATACCTACCAGCTTTCTTCCTTCTGTAATCGGCACACCTGAAATGCGGAACTTCGCCATCAGATCATTGGCATCCGCAAGTGTATGTTCCGGTGAGAGATAAAATGGATCCGTGATTACTCCATATTCAGATCTCTTGACTTTGTCCACTTCTTCTGCCTGCTGTTCAATCGACATATTCTTATGAATAATACCAATACCACCCTGACGCGCCATCGCAATCGCCATTCTGTGTTCCGTAACAGTATCCATACCGGCACTCATCATTGGTATGTTCAGCTTAATCTTGTTTGTCAGATAGGTTGACAAATCGACCTGATTCGGAATCACTTCTGAATACCCCGGTACTAAGAGCACATCATCAAATGTAATCCCTTCTCCGATAATCTTTCCCATTATCCTTTTCCTCTCTTTCGCTTCTTTTGTTGTGATTTAACAGCTATCATACAATACATATTACACCTGTGTCAACCCTATAAAAAAACTTTTCTGGGCGCAAGCATTTTCATGCCTTCCAGGATGGTCGGGTTCGGTTCAAAAACAACTCTCTTCTTCTCGCCCTTCTGAACAATCACCATCTCATACAGCTTCGCTTCGCGGTTTCCGGAACTGTAATCCACCGTCTTCAGTCCCTGATATGGTCTTAATTCTGCAGAACCTGCCTGTGCAAGAACCTCCATCTCATTCAGTTCCATTGTGAAAACCTTTTTTCTGCGGGACTTTGCCATAATCTTGTCAATATCAAGAGCACCGTTGACAAACAGATACTCAAATTCCACATCCATACTGCGGAATAAGAAAATATCCAGACAGATCAAAATTATTGGTGCAATGATAGCAACCGGAATGACAAGAACAAGTCCAAACGAAACAACCGTCAGCAGAATCAATGCTGCTTTCGCAAAGATCGTACTTGCAGGGGCGTTCCGCTTCACAAGTTGTTCGGTATAATAATCACCCATGTCTTACCTCCAAATTTCCTTTTGTATATTTCTATCATTGTATCACTTTTCCCACAAAAAGAAAACTCCTCTTTACGAGGAGTTTTCAAAATTCACAAAATATTCAAAACGGGATTACATCATTCCCATTCCGCCTGCGCCTCCTGCCGGCATCGGTGGAACATCTTCTTTAATATTTGCAACAACAGATTCTGTCGTAAGCAATGTAGATGCTACGCTTGTAGCGTTCTGAAGCGCACTTCTTGTAACCTTGGCCGGGTCAAGAATTCCTGCTTTAACCATGTCAACATATTCTTCGGTATATGCATCGAATCCGTTTCCAGGTTCTGCTTCTCTTACTTTATTAATGATAACGGCGCCTTCCAGACCTGCATTTGCTGCGATATGGAAAAGCGGAGCCTCCAGAGCTTTCAGCACAACGCCTGCACCTGTCTTCTCGTCACCTGTCAGTGACTCAGCCATCTTTGCAACTTCTTTTGCCGCATGGATGTATGCAGATCCGCCGCCTGCGATGATTCCTTCTTCTACTGCTGCTCTGGTAGCTGCAAGCGCATCTTCCATACGAAGTTTTGCTTCTTTCATCTCAGTCTCGGTTGCTGCACCAACACGGATCACTGCTACGCCGCCTGCCAGTTTTGCAAGTCTTTCCTGAAGTTTTTCTTTGTCAAAATCAGAAGTTGTCTCTTCGATCTGAGCTTTGATCTGTCCGATTCTTGCGGAAATCGCATCTTTATCTCCGAATCCGTCAACGATCACTGTGTTTTCTTTCTGAACTTTTACAGATTTAGCGCGTCCAAGCTGGCCCATTGTAACTTCCTTCAGGTCGAGTCCAAGTTCTTCTGAGATTACCTGTCCGCCAGTCAGGATCGCGATGTCTTCCAGCATTGCTTTTCTTCTGTCACCGTATCCCGGTGCTTTCACTGCTACGACATTGAATGTTCCGCGCAGTTTGTTCACGATCAATGTTGTCAGAGCTTCACCTTCAATGTCTTCAGCGATGATAAGAAGTTTTGCTCCGGACTGAACGATCTGTTCCAGAAGCGGAAGGATTTCCTGAATGTTGGAGATCTTCTTGTCTGTGATCAGAATGAACGGATTGTCAAGGTTTGCTTCCATCTTCTCCATATCGGTGCACATATATGCGGAAATGTATCCGCGGTCAAACTGCATACCTTCTACCAGATCAAGTTCTGTCTTCATGGTCTTTGATTCTTCGATCGTGATAACGCCGTCGTTGGAAACCTTCTCCATAGCGCTTGCTACCATCTCACCAACTTCATCATCACCGGCTGAAATAGCAGCTACTCTGGCGATCTGATCTCTTCCGTTTACTTTGCTGCTCATCTTCTGGATTGCTTCAACAGCACAGTCGGTTGCTTTCTTCATTCCCTTACGAAGAACGATCGGGTTTGCTCCTGCTGCAAGGTTCTTCATTCCTTCATTAACCATTGCCTGAGCAAGTACGGTAGCTGTTGTAGTTCCGTCACCGGCAACATCGTTGGTCTTGGATGCAACTTCACGGATGAGCTGTGCTCCCATATTCTCAAATGCATCTTCCAGTTCGATTTCTTTCGCGATCGTTACACCATCATTTGTGATCAGCGGTGCTCCGAAGGATTTATCCAGAACTACGTTTCTTCCTTTTGGTCCTAATGTTACTCTTACTGTATCAGCAAGCTGATTCACACCTGCTTCCAATGCTTTTCTGGCCTCTGCGCCGAATTTAATTTCTTTTGCCATTTTCAATCACTCCTGTTTCAATAAATTCTGTTCTTAAGGTTTCATGCGTCTGACTATTTGATGATTGCAAGAATGTCACTCTGTTTTACAATGATATATTCAACATCGTCCAGTTCTACTTCTGTTCCGGAATATTTAGAATAGATGACCTGATCGCCGACTGCCACATTCATCGTCACTTCCTTACCGTCAACCATTCCGCCCGGTCCTACTGCGATTACTTCTGCCTGCTGCGGTTTCTCTTTTGACTGGCCCGGCAAAACGATACCTGACTTTGTAGTCTCTTCTGCTACTAACTGTTTTAATACAACTCTGTCACCTAAAGGTTCTAATCTCATTGTAATTCCTCCTTGATTTCTATTTTTGTTAGCACTCATTAAATTTGAGTGCTAAAAACTGTCTAGATATAAAATAGCACTGAGATTCCTATTTGTCAACATGCCTTTTTTAATTTTATAATTACTTTATATTTATTTCATAAAACCCATTGACGATCTGAAAGATCAATATCATTCCGGCTCTGTTCTCATAACGCTCTTTAATCACACCCTTGCAGACGGCTTCCCCCTTCAGGGTCTGGATCCGGCATTCATAGACTGCATCCAGCGAAATGTCCGTGATCTCTCCCGTGCTCATCCGCAGATGGAGCTGTTCCATCTCTTTCTGATATTCGATCACCGTGCATTTATAGACCGTCTCGTCCAGTTTTCCGTCTTCGAGATAATTGTGAATCATCGAAATGACCGCTCTGTCTCCGTCGTACATTCTTCTTTCCCCTTTCATCGCAATCTGTGTAATTCAGAGATAAAAAGGGTATCAGCCCCCTGATACCCTTCTCTTCTGTTTTTTTATTTCATTTTTTCTCTTTTAATCTTTTCCAGTTCTTTAAAAACGTAATCATTCACGACTTTGATATAAGTACCTTTCATGCCGGATGATCTGGATTCGATCACTCCCGCACTTTCAAACTTGCGAAGCGCATTCACAATAACAGAACGGGTAATTCCCACCCGGTCAGCGATCTTGCTTGCAACCAGGATTCCTTCCATACCATCAAGTTCTTCAAAAATGTGTATGATCGCTTCCAGTTCCGAAAATGATAAAGTGCTGATCGCAGACTGTACGATCTGTTCCTTTCTGGTTTCCTCGGCACTTTCTTCATTTACAGAGCGCAGCATCTCAAGTCCTACGACCGTTGTACCGTATTCACTGAGGATAATGTCGTCAATCTCATACAGAGCATCCTTCTTATAAATAAATAAGCTTCCCAGTCTCTCTCCTGCAATATCGATCGGGGTGATGATCGCCTGATACCCTTTCACGATCTCCGGTGTAAATCCAAGTGTCTGAAGATTGACATTCTCCTTTGTTGACAGAATATTCAGAAGACGCTCATTCAACATCTCATCAATATGTCCGCCGACCTCTCCCTTCAGAAGTTCTTTGATCTCCGGAACGCCCGGACAAGTACTGACACCCAGCACTTTTCCTTTTTTACTAACCACAAGCACGTTGGACAGAAGAATTTCTGTCAGCACCTCACAAATGTCATTAAACACAACTTTGCTGGAATTATTATTGTGCAGCAATTTGTTAATTTTTCTAGTTTTATCCAATAATTGTACGCTCATTTTATCCTCCATAAAGCTTTGCACCTCCGGTTTTTCCTTTCCATCGGCTATTGTAGAAATTATTCACACAAATAGCGAAAAAATTGTGTGCAAAACTATATTATCATACAATTCGCAATAACTCAATGAATTTCCTATTTATTTTTTACATATCCACAATGTTCGTCGCCGCACACCAGTTTATTTCCCTTTTCTACCATATAACTTCCGCATTTTGGACATTTTTCCGTGGACGGTTTCTGCCATGACATGAAATCACATTCCGGATTATTCTCACATCCGTAATACTTTCTGCCTTTCTTGGTCTTGCGGAGCACGATGTCTTTACCGCATTTCGGACAGGTGACACCGACCTTCTCAAGATACGGCTTTGTGTTCTTGCATTCCGGGAATCCGGGGCAGGCCAGAAACTTTCCGTGAGGTCCGTACTTGATCACCATATTGCGTCCGCATTCTTCACACACAACATCCGTAACCTCGTCCTCGATCTTCACGGTATCCAGTTCTTTTTCAGCCTTTTCCACCGCTTCTTCCAGATCCGGATAGAAATTGCGGATTACGGTCTTCCATTCCACCTTGCCTTCCGCAATCATATCCAGAAGTCCTTCCATATAAGCTGTGAAATTCACATCCACAATACTGCTGAAAGACTTTTTCATCATATTGTTGACTACTTCTCCCAATTCTGTCATGTACAGATTCCGGTTCTCCTTCGCCACATATCTTCTGGAAATGATCGTGGAGATGGTCGGAGCGTAGGTACTTGGTCTTCCGATTCCAAGCTCCTCCAGCGTCTTTACCAGAGCCGCCTCTGTAAAATGTGCAGGCGGCTGGGTGAAATGCTGCTTATAATCAAATGCTTCCTGCGTGAGAACCGAATTCTCATCCAGTCCTTTTACGAGAATATTACTTCCTTCTTTCTCTTCATCGCTTTCCACATAAACCAGGCGGAATCCTTCAAAAACAACTTTGGACGCAGCCACAGCAAAGCGATAGTCTCCTGCCCCGATTCGGATCGAGGTCGTCTCATATCTGGCGGGCTGCATTCTGCTGGCCACAAACCGCTTCCAGATCAGCTGATACAGCCGGAACTGGTCTCTGGACAGAGAGTCCTTCACCGATGCAGGGGTTCTGGTCACGTCGGAAGGACGAATCGCTTCATGCGCATCCTGAATATTCTTCGTGTCGGATTTCTTCGCGTCTTCTGACTGTGTGACATACTGTTCTCCGTATACTTCACCGATGTATGCCTTCACACTTGCGTCCGCCTCTTCTGAGATACGGGTAGAATCTGTACGCAGATACGTGATAAGACCGGTCGTACCGCTGCCCTTGATATCGACACCTTCGTACAGCTGCTGCGCGATCCGCATGGTTTTGGATGTGGCAAAATTCAGTGCCTTGGAAGCCTCCTGCTGCAGGGTACTGGTCGTAAACGGAAGCGGCGCTTTCTTGATCCGCTCTCCCCGTTTCACATCAGTCACTTCATAGTGGACACCTTCCAGTCCCGCAAGGATCTGATTCAGCTCCTCTTCATTATGGATCACCATCTTCTCGTCCTTCGTTCCGTAGAACTTCGCTGCAAGGGGCTTCTTCTCGCCCTTGACATTCAGGATCGCATCCAGTGTCCAGTATTCTTCCGGAATGAAGGAAGCGATCTCTTCTTCACGGTCCGCGATGATACGAAGCGCCACAGACTGTACACGTCCGGCACTCAGTCCCCGTTTCACCTTGGCCCAGAGAAGCGGACTGATCTTGTATCCCACGATTCGGTCCAGCACACGTCTTGCCTGCTGTGCATCCACCAGATCCATATCGATCTCACGCGCATTTTTCAATGAAGCCTTCACTGCACTTTTCGTGATCTCATTAAAACTGATCCGGTATACTTTCTTGTCTTCCAGCTTCAATGCCTTCATCAAATGCCATGAAATCGCCTCTCCTTCGCGGTCCGGGTCGGTTGCAAGATAGATCTTATCCGCCTTCTTTACTTCCTTTCGAAGATTTGCCAGAATCTCACCCTTTCCCCGAATGGTGATATATTTCGGTTCAAAATCATGTTCAATGTCAATCCCCATCTGACTCTTCGGTAAATCTCTTACATGCCCGTTAGACGCAACCACCACATAGTTGCTGCCAAGGAACTTCTTAATGGTTTTCACTTTTGTAGGTGATTCCACAATTACGAGATAACGTGCCATAATACTCCTCCATGCCTGTCACTGCAATCTATATTCGTCTGAAATAATAATTTTTCGACCGTTCTGATATGTACCCTTTTAATTCAAGTGAGAGCAGAATCCTCGATAATTCTTCCGGAGCAAGTCCGGTGAGCCTTCGGATCTCCTCTCTGCTTTTCGGGAACAAATCGAGCTTACTATACACCAAATCCTCTTCAGTTTCAAGCATTATTTTATTTTTGTGGTTATTTTGGGGCATTCCGTTTTGCTGATTTTTCAGGAAAATGTGAAGCCGTTCGCACAATTCATCCGGGTCAAGAAGGATTCCGGCGCCCTGATCTATGAGCCGGTGGCAGCCTCTGCTGAGGGCGCTTTCAGCCGGCCCCGGGAGCGCATATACATCTCTTCCCTGCTCCAAAGCCATATCCGCCGTGATCAGTGATCCGCTTTTTTCTTTTGCCTCCATCACAAGCACCACATCCGCAAGGCCGCTGATCAGACGGTTCCGCGCCGGGAAATGACTCGCAAGCGGCGGCGTTCCTGGCGGATATTCCGACAGAATGCCGCCTTTTGCCGCCAGATCTGTGTAAAGTCCTTTGTGTTCTTTTGGATAACATAAATCCACTCCGCATCCCAGCACGGCAAAGGTCCTTCCGCCTGCAAAGAGTGCTCCTCTATGTGCCGCTCCGTCAATTCCAAGTGCCATCCCGCTGATGATCTGCGCGCCCGCTTCTGCAAGTATTTTGGAATACTGGAGCGTCATTTTCTCTCCGTAGGCACTGCATCTTCGCGCGCCGACAATCGCGACACTGGTGCGTTCTTCTTCTGGAAGCTTCCCTTTTACATAAAGCCCATAGGGCATGCCCGGAAGCTCCCTTAGCCGTTCGGGATAACCGACACTCTCCCACGCCAGAAAATGCATTCCGCTTTCTTCCAGTTTTTCCAGCTCTTTCTTCCAGTCCTTTCTCTTTCTGTTTTCGATGAGAATCTGTCTTTCCTGTTCTGTAATTCCGGCCATGATCTGTTCTTTTTCACTGATTTCTTCTATATTATATAAAAATTCAGCAGATATTCCCCGATCCGCCCAGCTCCGTTTTTTCGCCGGACGGATTTCTGATATATTTGCCAGATAATATTCCTGCCACAATTCTGTCATCGTTCTTCTCCTAACAGCCCCAGTATTTCTTATCTATCATCCTGTACCCGATCGCCTCTCCGATATGCCCTTCTTCAACCGTCTCCGATCCTTCCAGATCCGCGATCGTGCGTGCCACCTTAAGGATCTTGTAATAGCTCCTGGCCGTCAGATGCAGCACATCATATGCCTGACGCATCAGGGATTCTCCCTTGCTGTCCAGACGGCAGAACTTTTCTATCTCTTCTTTCCGCATCTGCGAATTTGTGACGATCGGAAGTTCCCGAAACCGCTCCTTCTGTATCTCTCTCGCCTCTTCCACCTTTTTCCTCATGTTTTCCGAAGTACATTCCTCCTGCTTTCCCACAAGTACGTCATACTCCACCTTCGCTGCCTCCACACAGACATCCAGTCGATCCAGGAATGGCTGACTGATCTTCCCGAGATATTTCTGCACCTGTGACAGAGAGCAGGAGCATCGATCCAGATCCGGATAAAAACCACATGGGCACGGATTCATCGCCGCAACCAGCATAAAGTCGGCAGGGAACGAATAAATCCCCTGATTTCTGGCAATATGAACGCACTTATCCTCCAGTGGCAGCCGAAGTGATTCCAGCGCCGTGCGTGAAAACTCCGGCAGTTCATCCAGAAAGAGGACACCGCCATGTGCCAGAGTCACTTCTCCCGGAGACGGGAACATCCCTCCGCCGATCAGCGCTGCCCGGGTCACCGAATGGTGCACCTCCCGGAACGGACGCCTCGTGATCAGTGGATCCTCTCCTTCAATCTGCCCGGCAATACTGTAAATTCTGGTGATCTCCAGGCTTTCCTCTCTGGTGAGACTGGGCAGAATCGTCGGGATCCGTTTGGCAACCATCGTTTTCCCCGCTCCCGGCGGACCTATGAAGAGCAGATTATGATTTCCAGCCACCGCCACTAGGGCGGCCCGTTTCATGACATCCTGTCCCTGAATGTCACTATAATCTATGTCCGCTTTTTGCTCCTCATGAACAAAATCGAACGGAAAATCCGCTTCTGTCACCGCACATTCCTCCCCTTTCGCCCACGCGCACACCTCGCCCAGCGTCCTGACGCCCAGAATGTGGATCCCCTGGATCAATACCGCTTCCTTCATATTATCTTTCGGGACAATGCACAGGTCGATTCCTCTTTCCTTTGCCTCCGCAACGATGGCGAGAATCCCTTCTGTCCGGCGGACACTCCCGTCCAGTCCCAGTTCTCCTACCACCAGCGCATGCTTCAGCCTGTTGCCGGGAAGAATCTGAAGGGCCGTAAGTACGCCCAGTGCGATCGGAAGATCAAAAGCTGTCCCACGTTTTCTCACGCTGGCAGGTGACAGATTCACAACCACCTTTCTCGCAGGAAGCAGAAATCCGGTATTCTTAAGGGCCGTGCGCACCCGCTCTGCCGCCTCTTTCACCTCAGAGGAAAGAAAGCCAACCATGTGAAATACCGGCAGGCCATTTCCCACATCCACTTCAACCTGAATCATCTCCACGCCAATTCCCTGGATCGATGCCGATAAAATTGTATAAAATCCCATGCAAATTCTCCTTTACCTGACGGTAAAAGTACAAAAATCTTTTCTGAAAATGGTGTGACGAATCGTCACGTTGATTTGCTAAAAGAAAACCGAAATCCTTTAGAAAATGTATCCCCATCATATCGGAAATCATCCGTTTTGTCAATGCCGGAAATCTTATTTCGGAAAAGCACACCGGAATTTGTCCCTGCATACACTATAATAACTACTCTGTGAGGTGCTGCTTTTGAAGTCCTTTCCTCCACCTCTCACTGCCGAAGAAGAGGCCTGTTATCTTCGCAAATACGCGGAAGGTGACCAGAACGCCCGGCACATTCTGATCGAACGAAATCTTCGTCTTGTCGCGCATGTCATGAAAAAATATCAATATCTGGAAGAAGATCCGGAGGATCTGATCTCCGTCGGGACGATCGGCCTGATCAAGGCGGTAACAACATTTAATCCTCAGAAAAACGCAAGGCTGGCCACATATGCCTGCAGATGCATTCAGAATGAGATCCTGATGCTGCTTAGGAGTAAGCGCAAGACCAATCGCGAGATCTCACTCTATGAGCCTGTCGGAACGGATCGTGAAGGCAACGAGATCCGGATTTATGATATTCTGGAAGCCGGGGAAGAAGATGCGTGTACGCGAATTTCAGAAAAGAACGACATTTTGCTTCTCTACAGCAAACTTGAATCCGTTCTTACTTCCAGGGAACAGCAAGTTTTGAAAATGCGGTACGGCCTCTACAATGAAGATGAATATACCCAGCGTGAAGTTGCTAAGCAGCTCGGCATTTCCCGCTCTTATGTCTCCCGCATTGAAAAGGGCGCAATTGAAAAACTCCGTCCTTATTTCTGCTCCTGATCAGAGACAAAAAGGAGGACCGTAGTCCTCCTGTACATAGATTCTCTTATATTTCCCCATTTGGTTCCATTTCTTTTCGTCTCAATATGTCAAACGTCTCAGCCTCACCGGTCAATTTGACATACAGTACCTGCTTCGGATGCGGCGCACTCTCCTGATCTTCCCCTTCTTCATTTACGATACGCTCAACCGTCACTTCCACATTTCTTCCATCCGGCTTCATAATCTCGATCTCTTCTCCGACACTGAACTTATTTCGCTGTTCGATCCGTACCATGCCGTCACGCACTTCTCCGGCCATACCGAGATACGTATAATCGCGCAGATAAGTGTTGCTGTCATAGATCTGTGATTCATCTCCCGGTTTTCCGAAGAAAAAGCCCGTTGTAAACTGTCTGTAGGTGCATCCCACGATCTGTTCCAGATACCATGGCATATTCTTCCGGTAAAGCTCCGGATCTTTCTGGTAATCATCGATCGCCTTCCGGTAGGTTCTTGCCACCGTTGCCACGTAGAGCGCCGTCTTCATTCTTCCCTCGATCTTGAAGCTGTCGATTCCCGCATCGATCAGCTCCGGTATATGCTCGATCATGCAGAGATCCTTGGAGTTAAAGATATAGGTTCCCCGCTCGTTCTCGTATACCGGCATATACTCTCCCGGCCTCGTCTCCTCCACGACCGCATATTTCCATCTGCACGGATGCGTACAGGCACCGTGGTTGGCATCACGCCCGGTAAAATAGTTGCTGAGAAGGCATCTTCCGGAGTAGGAGATACACATTGCTCCGTGCACAAAGGTCTCGATCTCAAGATCATCCGGAATACGGCTGCGGATCTCTTTGATCTCCCTAAGCGACAGCTCCCGGGCAGAAACCACGCGGCTTGCCCCCTGCTTATACCAGAACAGATAGGTTCCGTAATTCGTATTATTTGCCTGCGTACTAATGTGGCGCTCAATCTCGGGGCACACCTCTTTCGCAATCTCAAACACCCCCGGATCGGCAATGATCAGTGCATCCGGCCTGATGTCCCGAAGCTCTTCAAAATAAGCACGTACACCGTCCAGATCATAATTATGAGCCAGAATATTGGCCGTCACATACACTTTTACGCCGTGTTCATGAGCGAAAGCGATTCCTTCTCTCATTTCGTCCATGGAGAAATTCTTCGCTTTTGCACGAAGTCCGAATGCTTCTCCGCCGATATATACGGCGTCTGCACCGAAAATAACTGCTGTTTTTAAAACTTCCAGGCTGCTTGCCGGAATCAATAATTCAGGATGTCGTGCCATCTGCTTCTACCTCTCTTTATTTCTTTTCACACTGACTGCCGTGCCGTCTCCCAGAGGGATGATCGATGTCTCCAGATCCGGGTGGTGCTTCAGCGTATACAAATACTCCCTCATTCTGCTGTGTATCGTGCGGTCCCGTCTTTCCACAGCGAAACGGGATTCAATGATATTCCCGTCCTGAAGTACATTGTCTGATACCAGAACCCCTTCCGGTTCCAGAATCCGCAGCACTTCCGGGAGATATGCAATGTACTGCCCCTTCGCGGCATCCATAAATATGAAATCATAGGGTCCGCTCAGCTCCGAGAGCACTTCCATGGCATCTCCCTCGATCAAAGTGATCTTCTGTTCCTTCCCCGCTCTTTTAAAATTCTCCCGGGCTATGGGAATTCTTTTCTCGTAATTTTCTATCGTGGTAATTGTACATTCTTCAGGTGCATATTCGCTCATCAGCAGCGCCGAAAAGCCGACCGCTGTTCCCACTTCCAGGATCCTGGTGGGACGTTTGATCGCAAGAAGTACCTTCAGAAAACTCTGCATCTCCTTGCGTATGATCGGCACGTTATCCCTCAGAGCCTCCTGTTCGATCTCTTCCAGAATCCTGCTGTTCTCCTGTTCCAGAGAATGTAAGTATGTCACCAGACGTTCTTCAACTATCATGTGGTTCCTCACTTCCTGTAACACATACCATCGGTATGCTCATATCGCTGCATTCTCATTCATACAGATGCCCCGCAGCACCTGCGGGGCACATGAATCCTTCTATACATCCATAATGATCGGTAAGATCATCGGTTTTCTCTTTGTTCTCTTCCAGATAAAATCATTCATCGTATCGCGGATCACAAGCTTGATCTTGCTCCAGTCCGCGTGGCGGCTCATCAGGCACCGCTCCACCGCATCTGTAACCACACATCTCGCCTCTTCCATCAGACCTTCCGATTCACGCACATAGACAAAACCACGGGAAACGATATCCGGGCCTGCCAGAAGCTGGTTGGTTCCCTTTTCCAGAGTAAGGACCACAATCAAAATACCGTCTTCTGCCAGATGCTGACGATCCCGGAGTACAATATTTCCGACATCCCCCACACCAAGGCCATCCACGAGGATTTCTCCCGTATGAACTTTATCCACGATCTCGGCGCTGTTTTCATCCAGAGCAAGCACATCGCCCGACTTCAGGATAAATACGTTCTCCTTCGGAATTCCGAGTGATTTTGCAAGATTCGCATTCGCTTTCAAATGGCGGTATTCTCCGTGTACCGGAATGGCATATTTCGGCTTCACAAGGGAATAAATCAACTTCAGTTCCTCCTGGCACGCATGTCCGGAAACATGTGCATCCTGGAAAATAACATCCGCCCCCTTGGCTGAAAGCTCATTGATCACATGAGATACCGCTTTTTCGTTGCCAGGGATCGGATTTGAACTGAAAATGATCGTGTCCCCCGGCATAATCGTAATCTTCTTGTGAATATCCGCCGACATTCTGGACAGCGCAGCCATAGATTCTCCCTGGCTTCCGGTCGTGATGATCGTCGTCTTCTCCGGCGGATAATTGCGCAGCTGATCCACTTCGATCAGCGTGTTGTCCGGAACATTCAGATACCCGAGCTCGGAAGCTACGGAAATGATATTGACCATGCTCCGTCCTTCCACAACAACCTTTCTTCCGAATTTATAGGAAGAATTGATGATCTGCTGAACGCGGTCCACATTCGACGCAAAAGTTGCAATGATGATACGACTGTTCGTATGCTCCGCAAAAATACGGTCAAACGTAGCTCCCACTGTACGTTCAGACTGAGTAAATCCCGGCCGTTCTGCATTGGTACTGTCCGACATAAGAGCAAGTACTCCCTTCTTTCCGATCTCCGCAAATCGCTGAAGATCGATCGCATCACCAAACACCGGGGTATAGTCCACTTTAAAGTCTCCCGTATGCACTACAATACCTGCCGGTGAATAGATGGCAAGTGCGGATGCATCCTGGATACTGTGATTTGTCTTAATAAATTCAATACGGAACTGTCCAAGATTGATAGACTGTCCGTGGTGCACCACCTTTCTTCTGGTGGAACGAAGCAGATTATGCTCTGCCAGCTTTTTCTCAATGATTCCCATGGTCAGCTTCGTAGTATAAATCGGTAGATTGATCTCCTTAAGCACATAAGAAAGAGCTCCGATATGGTCTTCGTGTCCATGGGTGATCACAAAACCTTTTAATTTTTCAACATTATTCTTAAGATAAGAAATATCCGGAATTACCAGGTCGATTCCCAGCATATCATCTTCCGGAAATGAAAGACCGCAATCCACGACAATAATACTGTCTTCGTACTCAAAGGCAGTAATGTTCATTCCGATTTTTTCCAGACCTCCCAGCGGAATGATTTTCAATTTAGAATTGTTCGTTCGTTTCAACGTCACACCTCCATATATTTTTATGTATCGTCCGTACATCCATATCGTAAAATAAAGAGTCTACGCACCGGACTCCGGCGCGCGGTGTGCTGTTACATCTCGATATCCACATCTTCCAGTAATTCTTCAAACACTTTCAGTACAGCCTCAAGCTCCACTTCATCTTCTGTGATCTCGTAGAGACTGTCCTCATCTTCAGGCGCACTGGTATCCTTAAGGATCAGACATTCCGCGTCATCCTCCTCAGAATCTGCAACCAGAAGATACGTATTCCCATTCAGCTTCGTCTGCTCAAGAATATAAAATTCTACCTGTTCTCCACTGTCTTCATAAGTAAAAACCAGTTTCTCACTACTCATACAATTCGTCTCCCTCGTCCGGGTTCTGCTTCATCGCCAGCGAATCCAAATATCCCTGCAATATAAAAACAGCCGCAATCTGATCCACATACTGCTTGCGGTTTTCTCTTCTTATCCCTGTTTCAATTAATGTCCGCTCTGCTGATGCTGTGGTCAGACGCTCGTCCCACATCACGACCTCAAGGCCGGTCCGCCGACGAAGCATCTCACCAAATTCCAACGCTTTCTCTGCCCGTTCTCCGATATCATTGTTCATATGTTTTGGCAGACCAAGCACAAACTTCTCTACTTCATATTCTTCAGCAAGTGATTCGATTCTTGCCAGTGTCTGTCTGAGCTTGTTCTCCTGCTTGCGTACAATCGTCTCTACGGCCTGGGCTGTAATCCCCAGAGGATCGCTCACTGCGACGCCCACCGTCTTTGTACCGTAATCCAATCCCATAATCCGCATATTCCGAACCATCCTATAACTCGTTCTTAATATATGCCTTCAGCAGTTCTTCTACGATCTCATCCCGTTCCACCTTCATCACAAGACTTCTTGCGCCGTTGTAGCTGGTGATGTATGTAGGATCACCTGACATAATGTATCCTACGATCTGATTCACCGGATTGTATCCCTTCTCCACTAAAGCATTATATACGATCTCAAGGATATCTTTTGCCTGAATCTGTGGTCCGGCCTCCACCTGAAAAAATTGTGTATTCGATAAATTCTTCATCTTACGACCTCCAATACTTCAATACCCATTCTAATATAATCTGCAATAAAATTCAATGAGTAATTTGTGAAATATCCACAATTTTGATTTTCTTTATCTGATTGGTCCATTTTTCCTCTCCGTCTGCTGTACAAGGCACGGAAATTTTGAGATATTCCCTCGTATGTCCGGTCACCATCTTCTGTCCTTCCTTCTCGGTCACCTCTTCAAAAAGGACTTCTGCTTCCTTACCGACCCACTGTTTTTCATATTTTTCCTGTTTTCTTTCATTCAACTCCTGCAAAACGGCACTTCTTCTCGCTTTTTCCTGTTCTGTGATCTGGCCCTTCATCTCCGCCGCTTTTGTCCCACGGCGTTTTGAATATTTAAAGATATGCGTTTCGTAAAAATCCACCTTGTCCACGAATCGCACGGACTCTTCAAATTCTTCTTCCGTCTCTCCTGGAAAACCGGTGATCACATCGGTCGTAAGCGCCGGATTTTCAAAATACTTCCGGAGAATCCGACATTTATCATAGTATTCTTCCGCAGTATAGCGCCGGTTCATCCGTTTCAACGTCGCATTACATCCACTCTGGAGCGACAGGTGAAAATGCGGGCAGATCTTCGTAAGCTTCGACAGTTCACACGCAAATTCTTCTGTTATGATCCTTGGTTCGAGAGATCCCAGACGGATCCTTGCGATGCCCTCCACTTCATGAACGGCACGGATCAGTGAAAGCAGGTCTTCTTGCTGCTGCCCGTTCTCATCTTTGAGTTCCACCCCGTAGGAACTGAGATGAATTCCGGTCAGCACCACCTCGCGGTATCCGTTTGCAGCCAGCGTCTCGACTTCTCTTACAACCTCCTCTTTCTTCCTGCTCCTTACCCTTCCTCTTGCATAAGGAATAATGCAGTAAGTACAAAACTGATTGCATCCATCCTGCACCTTCAGATATGCTCTGGTGTGTTCTGCCGTCCGGGTGAGGGCGAGCTCCTCATATTCCGCCGTATGGTTGATATCGATCACTTCGATCTGCTGATGCTTCTCTTTTTGCGCAAAATAAGCATCCAGGATCCCGATCAGTTCCTGCTTCTTATTATTCCCAATGACAATATCAATATTCTCATCCTTTTCCCCTGCATCTGTTCTGGCCTGCACATAGCAGCCCGCGGCCACGATCACCGCATCCGGATTCTGCTTTCTCGCACGATGGATCATCTGTCTGGACTTCCGGTCTGCAATATTCGTGACCGAGCAGGTATTAATAATATATATATCCGCCTCATCCTGGAACGGAACGATCTGATATCCGTTCTTCTCAAGAAGTTCCTGCATCGCTTCCGTCTCATAGGCATTCACTTTACACCCCAAGTTGTGTAACGCTGCTTTTTTCATCACATTTCCCACCTTCATTTTTCATAAGATTTTACAAAAAAATAACATTTTCTTTGGCACTTTATTCCTTGACAATTCTTTATACAAACTATAATATATCTATATAAATTCAAAACAAGGAGGAACTTTCACATGAAAACAGTACAGATTTCTTTAAACTCAATTGATAAAGTTAAATCTTTCGTAAACGAAATCACAAAATTTGATTATGATTTTGATCTTGTATCAGGAAGATACGTTATCGATGCCAAATCTATCATGGGTATCTTCAGTCTGGATCTTTCAAAACCGATTGATCTCAATATTCACGCTGACAGTGAAGAAGTTGAGCATATTCTTGAAATCCTGAACCCATATTTAGTTTAATACTTAGTTAAAAATAAGATGAAGGTTTTTCGGAGCCTTCATCTTATTTTTTTCAGGCTTTGTTTCCTTTATTTTACGATAATCGTCTCTACCGAACGAACAGCTTCTTCAAAAAGCTGATCGATCTTCTCTGCCAGTTTTTCTTCGGACTTTCTGATCACTTCCACATTCGGCTTTGTCACCGGATGTTTTGCCACGAAAATGGTACAGCAGTCTTCATATGGAAGGATCGAGGTCTCATATGTGTTGATCTTCTCTGCCACTTCCACGATCTCCTGCTTGTCAAAACCGATCAGCGGGCGATAAACCGGAAGGGTACATACATCATTTGTAGCCGCAAGGCTCTGCATCGTCTGGCTCGCCACCTGGCCGATGCTCTCTCCTGTAATCAGTCCCAGACAATCATCCTGTTTTGCAAAATGCTCCGCGATGCGCATCATATATCTTCTCATGATGATGGTCAGCTCATCATGCGGACATTTCTCATAGATATAGAGCTGGATATCGGTAAAGTTCACGACATGAAGTTTGATCGGTCCGGCATACTTTGAAACCAGCTTCGCAAGGTCGACCACCTTCTGTTTCGCTCGTTCACTGGTATACGGCGGTGCATGGAAGTACGTCGCTTCAAGACCGACTCCTCTTTTGGAGATCATATAGCCTGCCACCGGGCTGTCAATTCCCCCCGAAAGAAGAAGCATGGCTTTTCCGTTCGTACCGACCGGCATACCTCCCGGACCAGGAATGATTTCCGAATAAATATAGATTTCCTCACGGACCTCCACTCGAAGGAGTACATCCGGTTTGTGGACATCCACCCGGATCTCCGGAAATGCCTCCAGAATCGCTTCTCCAAGATCACAGTTGATCTCCATCGACTTTTTCGGATAAGTCTTCTTTGCTCTTCTGGATTCCACTTTAAAAGTAATGTTTTTGTCCGGATACATTTCATCCATGTACGCAACCACGTCTTTTTTCAGTTCATCAAATCCGCGGTCGGACACCCGGACTACCGGACAGATTCCCACGATTCCGAACACTCTCTGAAGTGCTTCCGTCACTTCATCGGAATCATAGTATCCTTCACAGTCCACATAAACACGGGCTTGTGACTTGTATACGTGGAAGTCCCCTTCCACATCTTTTAAGGCGAACTTCACCTGACGCACAAGGGCGTCTTCGAATATATACCGGTTTTTCCCCTTGATTCCGATCTCTCCATATTTTATCAAATAAGTCTGAAACTTCATGCTTTCCTCCTAATGACGTGTGTACTTTCTCAGCATCGGTACACAGCTGTGTAATGTCTGCAGTGTATAATCAATTTCTTCTTCCGTCGTAAATTCCGACATGCTGAAGCGGACGGTAGAATCGAGGTATTCTTTGCCTGTACCGATTCCCCTTAAGACTCCGCTCACAGACGGATGATTCGATGAACATGCGGAACCGGAAGACACATAAATTCCCTTGCTCTCCAGTGTGTGCAGCAGGACTTCACTCCGGATCCCTGCAATTCCCACACTGACAATATGCGGTGCGCTCGTCTCATCGGTAAGTCCATGAACCTTTACGTGGTCGATCTGACTGACACCTTCAATAAATGTCTGCTTAAGACGTCTCATACGCGCAACTTTTTCATCCAGTCCCGTATAAATCTCTTTGGCCGCCTGCGCAATTCCGGCAATACCCGGAACATTTTCCGTACCGGAGCGCATATTCTTCTGCTGTTCTCCTCCGAAAATGATCGGTTTTACTTTTGCTCTTTCATTTATATATAGGAACCCGATTCCCTTCGGGCCGTGAATCTTATGACCGCTTACCGAAAGCATATCGATTCCCATTTTCTTCGGATAGATCCTGTATTTTCCAAATCCCTGCACGGCATCCACATGAAACAGAATATTCCGGTTATAGGACTTCACGATCCCTGCAGCCTCCGCGATGGGCTGTACGGATCCGATCTCATTATTGACATACATGATCGACACCAGGATCGTCTCCGGACAGAGTGCTTCTCTTAAGGCATCCAGACGCACCCGGCCGTACATGTCAACCGGAAGATAGGTGATCCGGTAACCTTCCTCTTCTTCCAGATATTTCATCGTATTTAAAATGGCAGGATGTTCGATGGATGTCGTAATCAGATGCTTTCCGGCACGACGATTTGCGCGCGCACCTCCGATCAGAGCCAGATTGTCACTTTCTGTTCCCCCGGATGTAAAGAATATTTCCTTCTCCTGCACTTTCATCAGCTTTGCCAGCGTTTCTCTTGCGCCGCGGACATATTTCTCTGCCTCCACACCCTTTTTGTGCATGGAAGAAGGATTGCCGTAATCCTCACACATCGTTTTCGCAACGATATCCCTGACACTGTCATACGCTCTGGTCGTAGCTGAATTATCCAGATAAACTTCCATTTTTTTCGTCTCCTAAATTCTTCCTCACTATATCTTATGCCGTTTCCTGTTTCCTGGCATCTGCCATTTTCTCATGCTCCTACTGCTGATCTTCCAGTTCGAACATCAGCACGGACAGGATCGCAAGTCCCGCTGTCTCGGTTCTTAGTATCCGTCTTCCCAGGGTGATCTCTCTCGCCCCGCTTTGGATGGCCGCTTCCACTTCCTCCTGCTCAAAACCGCCTTCCGGCCCGATAAAGATTCCTACAGACTGCCCTCTTTGGATAGAACGGATGATCCGTTTTGTCTCATCCATCCCTTTTGCAAGCTCATAGGGAATCAGAACCACATCCAGCTCTGCGGCCCTCTTAAGTGCCTCGCTGTACGTAAGCGGCATCTCCACCTCCGGGATCCGGCTTCTTCCGGCCTGCTTCGCGGCGCTTTCTGCAATGCTGTTCCAGCGTTCTACTTTTCTCGATGCTTTCTTCTCATCCAGCTTCACAACGGAACGCTTCGTCGCAACCGGAATGATCTTCACCGCTCCGAGTTCCACCGCCTTCTGGACGATGAGTTCCATCTTGTCTCCCTTCGGAAGCCCCTGAAACAGATACAATTCATTGCCAAGCTCCGTATCCGCCTGCAAGGTTTCCAGAATACGGAGTGTGGCCCTTCCTTCCTCGTAAGACACCACTTCACAGACGTATTTGAGATTATTTCCGTCGCTGATCCCGGCCTGTTCCCCCGGTTTCATTCTTAAGACATTCTTCATGTGGTTGACATCCTGCCCCTTTACATAGATATACGGTTCTTCCACCTGCGAAGGTGTCACAAAAAAATGATGCATCACTCACTCATCCCATCTAATTCTTACGGGCAGTTACGGAAACCCATTCTCCCTGATAATTCACCTCAAGGACCTCAAGCCCCGCTGCCTTCACAGCATTCACTACCGTCTCTTCTTTGTCATCAATAATTCCACTGGTGATATAGATTCCGCCCGGTTTTAACTGATTCACAATGACCGGAGTAAGCGGCACCAGCACATCCGCAAGGATATTGGCTGCAACAATGTCATATTTCTCATAGCCCACTTTATCCTGCACCGCTTTATCATCAATGATATTGCCGATCATGACCTCATAGCGGTCTTCCGTGATTCCATTCACCTGCATATTCTCATGGGTCGCATCGATGGCACACGGATCCAGATCCGTTCCGACAGAATACTCGGCCCCGAACATCAATGCGAGCATTCCGAGAATACCACTGCCGCATCCCACATCCAGAATTCTCGTATGCTCCGTGGTGTATTTACGGATCTGCCGGATACAGAGCTGCGTGGTCTCATGCATACCGGTTCCGAACGCCGTTCCCGGATCGATGTGCACGATCATCTTGTTCTCATCCTCAGGCTTTACATCTTCCCAGGACGGAATGATCAGAATGTCATCCACATAGAACTGATGGAAATACTGCTTCCAGTTATTGACCCAGTCCACATCTTCCGTCTGCGATTCCTCAATCGCTCCGCTTCCCACTTCCGCATAATCGCGCATATCCTCAAGTTCGGCACGAACCCTTGCAAGTACCTCTTCTTTGTCATCCTCTTCTTCCAGATAGAAGCTGATATAGGCAACTCCGTCGTCCACACCCGTTTCCGGAAGAATATCCACAAACATCTGCTCTTTTTCTTTCTGACTCATCGGAAGATTGTCTTCGATCTCAATCCCCTGGATTCCAAGATCCATGAGCATGCTGCTGACAAGATCCTCCGCCTCCGTCGTCGTCTCGATTCTGAATTTATTCCATTTCATACCCTGATCTCCTTGATCTGATTTAATTATCCCAGTATCGTATAAGTATAACAAGTCCTGTTCGAAAGCGCAAGTAATCCTAATTCTTTCCAAGCAGATAATCGATAAACTGCTGTGCCGTTCTTCCGCTCAGGCCACCGTGATTCAATTCCCATTTATTTGCTTCCAGCAGGAGCTGGTCTTCCGGCATCGCAAGATTGTTCCGTTCCGCCAGTGTTTTAACAATTTTCTGGAACTCCTTCTTATCCGGCTTTCCGAAATAGATCGTAACACCGAATCTTGCCACCAGTGACAATTTCTCCTGCACGGTATCGTTGGTGTGCAGTTCTTCATCGCGGTCCGCCTTATCCTTGAAGGTCTCGCGGATCAGGTGCCTTCGGTTGGATGTGGCATAGATCAGAATATTGTCCGGCTTCTTTTCCAGCCCTCCCTCGATCACTGCTTTCAAATATTTATATTCAATTTCAAATTCTTCAAAAGAAAGATCATCCATGTAGATGATAAATTTGTAATTGCGGTTTTTGATCTGTGCGATCACATCATTGAGATCCTGAAACTGATGCTTGTAGACCTCGATCATTCTCAGCCCCCTGTCATAATACTGGTTCAGGATTGCCTTGATCGAAGAGGATTTTCCGGTCCCCGCATCTCCGAAGAGAAGACAGTTGTTCGCGCGTCTTCCGCTTACAAATGCCTCCGTATTGTCGATGAGCTTCTGTTTTGCCATCTCGTAGCCCACCAGATCGTCCAGATGAACATGGGCAATGTTGGTAATCGGTACGATCTGCACGCCGTCTTCATCGTGTTCCACACGGAAGGCCTTATGAAGTCCCAGCTTGCCCACTCCGAATTCTTTGTAAAATCCGGTGATGATCCGCTTGAATTCTTCCGCAGATCCTGCCTGTGCAAGCGCCCCTGCAAGATCACAGATACGGTCTCGTATCCTCTTATTGAATACTTTTCCGTGCCCGTTGGTGTGATGATAGTCCTCGATCATGTAAATACAGGTGGTCCCGATCTTCTCCTCCATCTGGTGAAGGTCATAATCGAATAATTCTTTAAAAATCTCAAAATCGTGAAGCGCGGCCGCATTGACACTTCCCTCGATCTCACCTACGATCTCACAGGCAGTACTGTACGCATTCTCACTGTTGGCAAGAAGCAAGGTGAGAAAATTCTGCCACAGGTTTCCTTCAAATCCGTAGCTGCCCGCCAGTTCAATCATTTCATTAAGGCATTCATATAAAAGGCCCTTCAGATCTTCTTTATTATAATACTCATTATCTGCGTTTTCGATCAGAAATGTCATATCGCGCAGTAAATCTTCATGCTCCATATACCGATATAATACCAGCTCATTCGTTCTCATCTCATTCGTCCTTTCCCATTGTAAATAACTAAGCACATGTCTGTCCTGAATCTCGACGTGGCAGCGCATTAGTAATTTCCGAGTATCTTCAGATTCAGCGCCTCTTCTCTCAGGCCGCGGATTGCATTCTTGACAGCCGGATCCGCAAGATTTCCCTCAAAATCAACAAAGAAACGGTATTCAAAACTTCTTCCTTCGATCGGGCGTGATTCAATCTTGGTCATATTCAGATCGTTGTAAATAAAATGTGAAAGCATGTGGTACAAGGATCCGCTTTCGTGCGGGACTTCCATGCAGATGCTGATTTTTGACGCATGTTTCAAAAAAACCTTCTGGTTCGTAATAACAATAAACCTGGTCGAATTATCGGATTCTGCATTGATATCCTGCTCCAGGATCTCCAGGCCATAAAGCTTTGCCGCATATTCACTGCACACAGCCGCCTGCTCCGGATTCCTGTCCTCCAGCACCTTCTTCGCCGCAACCGCCGTATTCGCGACACTGATCTGCTCCCAGTCACCATAATTGTCCAGAAATCTGGCACTTTGCATCAATCCCTGCGGATGAGAATATACTCTCTTGATCTGGGAAATCTTCACACCCGGGAGACCGGCAAGCTGATGGCGAACCGGCAGGATCACTTCTCCGACAATATAATTTTCAAATTCTACCAAGAGATCATAGACCTGATCCACCGCTCCGGCGGTAGAATTCTCGATCGGGAGGACTGCATAATCCGCCGTTCCTTCTTCGATCGCTACCATTGCATCACGGAACGTCGGTACATGGAAATTCTTCTGACCTGCTCCGAAGAACTTCTCCATAGCAGCCTGGCTGTAGGCTCCCTCAACCCCCTGGAACACCACACGCGCCCCTTCCACATTCAGCTCATCCTGTTCAATAAATGGAAGTCTTCCGAGGACGCCTTCCTGGGACAGCTTCTGATACTGGAGTTTCCGGCTCATGGACATCAACTGCTCAAACAGCTCTCTGATTCCCTTTTTATTAAAATCGTTCGTCGCCATTGCAGATACGGACGCCAGCTTCTCGTTCTCTCGCGTGCGGTCCAGCACCTTTTTCCCGTTTTTAATCTTATAATCCGCCACTTGTCCGCATATTTCCATACGTTTCTCATAGAGTTCCGTAATCTGGGTATCGATCTCATCCAGTTTCTGCCTCATCTCCAGTAATGTTTCCATAATGGATTCTCTCCTTATCTGTATGTTCTATCTTCTATCATTCGCTCGTTCTTTCGGCATTCATTGCCTGCGTGGACATTATATACTATTTTTTTTATAAAATCCAGTTCTTTATTCCGCTTCTTTTGGCCAAATAACCAAATCGTTATACTTCCGCAAAACCGAAAGATAAAATCCTTATTGAAAAGTGGTCTGTTTTATTATATGATAGTGAAGAATAAAGATTAATTCCAGAAGACATGTCGTCATTCTGGCAAAAATAAAGGAGGTTTCCTACATGAGACATTTAATGAGTCCATTAGATTTTTCTGTCGAAGAACTTGACAAACTCATGGATCTCGCGAACGACATCGAGGCAAATCCAAAGAAATACGCACATGCTTGCGACGGCAAGAAGCTTGCTACATTATTCTATGAGCCAAGCACCCGCACCCGCCTCAGCCATGAAGCCGCAATGCTGAATCTCGGGGGCAGCATTATGGGATTTTCTTCAGCATCTTCCAGTTCCGCTGCGAAAGGGGAAAGTGTTTCTGACACGATCCGCATGATTTCCTGTTACGCTGATATCTGTGCGATCCGGCATCCGAAGGAGGGCGCTCCGATGGTTGCCTGCCAGCATTCTACTATTCCTGTCATCAACGCAGGTGACGGCGGACATCAGCATCCGACCCAGACTTTAACCGACCTGCTTACGATCCGTTCTCTGAAAGGACGACTGAACCATTTGAAAATCGGTCTCTGCGGCGACCTGAAATTCGGCCGTACCGTTCATTCTCTTATCAATGCCCTTGCCCGCTATGATGATATAGAATTTGTACTGATCTCACCGGAAGAACTTCGCCTTCCAGGCTATGTAAGACATGATGTTCTGGATAAGAAGCACATTCCGTATACCGAAGTAGTACGTCTTGAAGAGGCGCTTCCGGACCTCGATCTTCTCTATATGACACGTGTACAGAAAGAACGTTTCTTTAACGAAGAAGATTACGTCCGCATGAAGGATTTCTATATTCTCGACAAAGCCAAAATGGAACTTGCACCGCCGGATATGCTGGTGCTCCATCCGCTTCCGAGAGTAAATGAGATCTCCGTTGAGGTGGATGATGATCCAAGAGCTGCTTATTTCAAACAGGTACAGTACGGTGTATACATCCGTATGGCACTCATTCTGACACTGCTGGATATCCACGTGGATTAGGAGGTAAGGGATTATGGTAAAGAATACATTGAATATCGGTAAGATTTCAGAAGGCTTTGTTCTTGATCACATTGAAGCCGGGAAAAGCATGGATATCTACAAATATCTGAATCTGGACAAGCTGGACTGCTGCGTGGCCATCATCAAGAACGCCAAGAGCAACAAGATGGGCAAGAAGGACATCATCAAGATCGAATGTCCGATTGACATCATCGATCTGGATATCCTCGGATTCATCGATCACAACATTACAATCAATATCATTGAAAATGAAGAAATCGTTGACAAAAAGACGCTGAAACTTCCGAAAGAGATCAAAAATGTGATCAAATGCAAGAATCCACGCTGCATCACTTCCATCGAACAGGGGCTGGATCATATCTTCGTCCTGACCGATCCGGAAAATGAAGTGTACCGCTGCAAATACTGCGAAGAAAAATATGACAGACAGAAGAGAAGAAAAAAATAGATTGCGCAATGCGCAATCTATTTTTATTATCATGCATACGCCAAAAAGATTCAATGAACCTCTTTAGTTCTTCTAAAAAAACAAAACAGGCAAGCAAAACGATAAGCCGGGTTATGTCGTTGGACGTTCATCTATCCAGACCTGCTGTCGCCAGCAGGTTCAAGCGACCTACCTAAAACGTGACGGGCCGCCACATCGTTTTGATTCGGTCTTGCTTCGGATGGGGTTTACATGTGCCCCTTCTGTTACCAGACGGGCGGTAGTCTCTTACACTGCCTTTCCACCCTTACCTGCCAAATGACAGGCGGTTTATTTCTGTTGCACTTTCCTTGGAGTCACCTCCACCGGACGTTATCCGGCATCCTGCCCTGTGAAGCCCGGACTTTCCTCACCTGCGGCCTTTCGGCACCTGCAGCCGCGAACGTCTGTCTTACTTGCCTCAAACACTCTAACACATTTTTTCTATCTTGTAAAGTCTAAAGTCCCTCGTCAACGATCAGGTTCTTTCCGTCGGCTGCTGTCGTCGC
This sequence comes from Bariatricus sp., assembly GCA_051880095.1. Taxonomy (GTDB): domain Bacteria; phylum Bacillota; class Clostridia; order Lachnospirales; family Lachnospiraceae; genus Allocoprococcus. Next base: position 42,847 of record JBJENH010000179.1, read on the forward strand.
AAGCTGATCACACCGCTCATTCTGGGGATGCCCGTCGTGGCCTTTCACCCAGATAAACTGAACCTGATGCGGCTTTTTCGCCTCCAGAAGGCGTTTCCAAAGATCCACATTCTTGACCGGTTCGTTCTTCCCGCGCTTCCAGCCTTTGCGGATCCACCCTTCGATCCAGTGCTGGTTGAACGCGTTGACCACATACTGCGAATCCGAATAGAGTTCGACCTCACACGGACGGTTCAATGCCTCCAGTCCGGCGATCACCGCCATCAGCTCCATCCGGTTATTGGTCGTCTTCACATATCCCTGCGACAATTCCTTTACATGGAGCTGCCCTTTGGTGTCAACATATTCCAGAACCGTCCCGTATCCACCCGGTCCATCCGGATTCCCCCTTGCAGCGCCGTCGGTATATATCCTTACTTTCATCTGCTACTCCTTAATATCGTCGTGTTCTCCCAGTACGACTTCGGTCGCATAAACGATCTCCGGGAGAATGTATTCCAGACATTCTTTGATGATCTTCGGACTTCCCGGAAGATTCACGATCAACGTATGGTTCCGGATTCCGGCAACTCCCCTGGTCAGCATGGCGCGCTTTCTCGTTCTCTCCATATACAGCCGCATCGCTTCTGCCATGCCCGGTATTTCTTTGTCCAGGATCGACTTCGTTGCCTCCGGTGTCCAGTCTTCATCCCTGCACCCGATTCCTCCGATAGTCAATACCAGATCGGCGATTTCCGCATCGGCGATCCTTGCAAGCACCTTCCGGATCACCTCTTTGTCATTCGGAACAGGCTGAATCAGTTCCGTACGGAAGCTGACCTGCCCCAGCATCCTTTTGACGATCGGCGCACAATCATCCTCTTTTAATTTCTGGTAAATCAATGTATCTACTGAAACAATTGCTGCTTTCATTTACACTCTCCTCTTTTCTTCTCCTTACGTACAGTCAAAGCCGATACCTGCTAAAAAACGGTACCGGCATATTTGATATCTAAAAGTATAACATACCCCAAATCATCTGTGCAACCACATATTCTTGTTAGTTAAATGATAATGCAGACCAGCCCTCCATTACTGTCATTGACGATTTTCTGCATGGTATCCTGAAGTTTCACCTGACTTTCATCGTTGATCATCGCGATCTTGCTGTGCATCCCGTCCATAACCAGCTCTTCAATGGATTTACCGAAGATATTCGTTCCCCAGACCCCCTCCGGAGACTGGGCAGCTGCTTTGATATAGTTCTTCAAATCCTCCGCCTGCTGCTCCCCTCCTACGATCGGCGCGATTTCAGTCTCAATATTTGCCCGGATCAGGTGAATGGACGGCGCCTCGGAATGAATTTTCACACCGAACTTATTTCCCTGCTTGATGACGACAGGTTCGTCCAGATGGATTTCCTCTTTTCCGGGACTTACCACACCATATCCTTTTAACTTCACAGAATCCATGGCGTCCTTCACACTCTCATACTCTTTTCGAAGTGAGGACAGTTCCTTGATCGTTCCGATCAGATCATACTCACTGGAAATCGCGGTTCCGGTAAGTTCACTCAATGTCTCATAATAATACGCGTCATCCACCCGGATCTCCACGGCGACACATCCGGTGTCCATAGAAATCTTTCCAACCTTTGCCTCGGTTATGTAAGAGCTTTGCGGCGTCCCGACCGCATCCTGTGCATCCCGTATTTCATCGACATGCTCCAGAACCTGGCGCACATATTCCAGCATATCCCGTTTGATCTTGTGATCACGAGGCAGCATTTCCACCCACTTGGGAATAAAAAACTGAATTTCCGAAACCGGAAATGCAAACAGGATCCGTTCCATAATACGGTGGATATCTTCCTCTTTCAGCTGCTCACAGTTCACAGGCATCGCTGTAACCTTATGCGTTTCTTCGATTTCCTTTGCGACTTTCTTCGCCTCTTCGCTATAAGGCTTTCTGGTGTTTACCAGAACAATAAACGGTTTTCCCAGACTCTTCAGTTCCTGAATCGTCTGTTCCTCTGCCGGGCGATAGTTCTCTCTTGGAATATCACCGATGCTCCCGTCAGTCGTGATCACAATTCCGATTGTAGAATGGTCGCAGATCACCTTTCTGGTTCCGATTCCCGCCGCCTTGGTAAATGGAATCTCATACTCAAACCACGGCGTTTTCACCTGCCGCTCGTCTCCATTTTCAATATGCCCTGCCGCTCCTTCCACCATGTAACCGACACAGTCGATCAGTCTCACCTTCACATCGGTATCCCCTGACAGACGGACCACAGCCGCTTCTTTCGGGACAAATTTCGGTTCGGTCGTCATGATCGTCTTGCCGGATGCAGACTGGGGAAGTTCATCCAACGTTCTTGCTCTCATGTGTTCATCCTTCATTCCCGGAAGTACCAGCACATCCATGAACCGCTTAATAAACGTGGATTTTCCCGTTCTGACCGGTCCCACAACTCCGATATAGATCTCCCCGCCTGTCCTCGTCTCAATGTCCTTGTATAAGTCAAATGTATTCATATGGTATCCTCCTTTGCCGGCTGATACCAGTGTATGCCTGAAACAATCTCAATATTCTATCACAATCTCATTTTCGGGAACGATATATCAGCATACCAGCATATATCCCGCTGCAAAAAAGATAAACGTATCCCATCCCAATCCATACCGGAATCTGTATCCTGCAATGAAGAAAAGATGGGCGGATGCAAAAGCCGCCACTCCTGCCAGAAGCACAAGTTCAAGCATTACACCCTCTTTTTCTCCGAATTCTTAAACAGCCGGATATAACCTTCTCTGACCCACTCCACAAATCGGGTGAGATAGCGCAGCACCGGCTCTGTTGCAATGGAGAAGACGACAAACAGCATGATACATTTCTTAGACATTCCTGTGATCGCAAATAAATCCGGGAGGAAAATGCTGCATCCAAGCATTCCGATAAGACATCCGATCCAGATCACCTTCCTGAAAATGTTCATCGGCTGGCAGATCCGGTAAAGAATCATAAATCCGACGATCGCAAGCAACATCGTTGCCGCCGTGGAAATATCCGATGACGGAACTTGGAATGTCTGCCCGAACACCACCAGCGCACCGACTGCGATTACATCCGTCAGTCCGGCCGGAAGGGCTTTCAGAATCACATTCGTCAGGAAATGCCCAGTGATGATATCCTTATTCGGCTGAAGAGCCAGGAAAAACGCCGGAATACCGATGGTGTACATGGTAATCAGCGAAACCTGGGACGGTTCCAACGGGTAGGTGATCATGAAAGCAAGGGAGAACAGCGATAACAGGAACGAGAAAATATTCTTCACCAGGAACAGACTCGCCGATCTCTGAATATTGTTGACGACTCTCCGTCCTTCCAGCACAACTTCCGGCATTCTGGAAAAATCAGATTCCAGCAGAACCACCTGGGAAGCCTGCGCTGCCGCATCGCTTCCGGAGGCCATCGCAACAGAACAGTCCGCATCCTTTAAAGCCAACACGTCATTGACCCCGTCCCCGGTCATCGCGACCGTGCGTCCCTGACGCTTCAGCGCGTGCACAAGCTGCCGCTTCTGTTCCGGCACGACTCTTCCGAATACCGTATATTTTGTGACCGCTTCGTCCATCTCTTCCTCGGTCTTCAGTTCCCTGGCATCAATATAGCGATCTGCATTCTGGATTCCGGCTTGCTTTGCCGTCTCAGAGACGGTAAGAGGATTGTCGCCGGAAATTACCTTAATCTCAACCCCCTGCTTTTCGAAGAAGGCAAAGGTTGATGGCGCTTCTTTACGAACTTTGTTCAGAAGCAGAATATATCCCAGAGGATTCGCCTCCCCGGTCAGCGGATTGCCGTCCGGGACTCCGTCATATTTGGCAAATACCAGAACGCGGTACCCTTTTTCCGCGAATTCATTGATTTTATCCTGATGCTCCGAGAACATCTTTCTCAGGACGAATTCCGGAGCACCAAGCACATAAGCATCCTCCCCGTAGATGACACCGCTGTATTTTACCGTTGAAGAAAAGGGGATGACCTTATCCGGCTTCTTTCCGGAATTCTCTTTGAAGAATTCTTTGAGCGCAGCCATGGTGGCATTGTCCGCCTCCATCTCTTTCACAAAATCACCCAGCATCTCGGAAAGTGGAGGCATCGTCTCTTCCTCATATCCCTTCGCTCTTACGACTTTATTTACGCACATACTGTTTTCCGTAATCGTTCCGGTCTTATCCACACAAAGCACATCCACTCTGGCAAGTGTCTCGATACTCTTCATATCATGAAGCAGTACCTGTTTCTTCGCAAGCCGCATGGCACTTACCACCATCGCCACGCTTGCGAGCAGATACAGACCTTCCGGAATCATTCCGATCACGGCCGCAACCATCGATACGATACTTTCCCGGAAGCTCTCCCCGTTAAAGAAGAATCCCTGGACGAAGAGCACGATCCCGATCGGGATCAGGGCAATTCCCACAATCTTGACCAGCCGGTCGAGAGAACGCATCATCTCGGACTGTTCGCCTTCCGGCATGGCTCCGGCTTCCAGAGTCAGTCTGGAAATATAGGAATCCTCCCCCACACTGGTAAGTCTGGCATGGCATTTTCCTGATACGATAAAGCTTCCGGAAAGCAGCGTGTCTCCCCGCCGCTTAGTAATCTCATCCGATTCCCCGGTAAGAAGGGATTCATTGACCCTGACTTCTCCCTCTTCCACCACAGCGTCCGCGCAGATCTGATTGCCCGCACCGAAAATAACAATATCATCGATCACCAGATTGACCGCATCGATTTTCCGGACTTTTCCGTTTCGGACTACTTCCGCATGCGGGGCGTTCAGCATGTTCAGTTTTTCAAGGACCCGTTTCGCACGGATCTCCTGAATAATTCCAATCAATGTATTTGCGATAATGACCGGAAGAAATGTCAGATTCCGAAAGGATCCGACTATGCAAAGCAGAACCGCCAGCACCAGAAAGATCAAGTTAAAATACGTAAACACATTCTTATGAATAATCTCTTTCGTCGTCAGTGCAGGCGGAGCCACTTCCTCGTTCATCCATCCGTTTTCTTCGCGCTCTCTTACCTGTTCCCCAGTAAGTCCCTCTCTATAATCCGGTTTGACTCTCACGATCTCCCCGCGTACTCTCTCATCCTCTTCCCTGCTTCTGTCTTTCGTAAACATACGCCTCCTGTAGATCTGCTTATTCTATTCTTCCCATGGAAGTGCCGGATGCTCGATCCTTCCGTCTCGAAGCATCAGTTCCCGCACTGCCTCCTCTGCTTTCTTTCCTTCAAACAATACTTTATTCACTTCCTCGACGATCGGCATGGAGACTTCGTATTTTTCTGCCAGCCGCTTCGCCGCCTTCGCAGAATATACTCCTTCTACAACCATCTGAACTTCGTCCATCGCTTCCTGCATAGTCTTGCCCTGCCCCATCAGATAGCCGGCCTTCCGGTTACGGCTGTGTACGCTGGCACAGGTCACGATCAGGTCACCGATTCCGGTCAGACCGGTAAAGGACTCGATCTTACCGCCCATTTTCACGCCAAGCCTTGATATCTCAGCAATTCCGCGGGTGATCAGGGCTGCCTTTGTATTATCTCCGTAGCCGAGACCGTCCGCGATTCCGGCTGCCAGAGCGATTACATTTTTCAGCGAACCTCCCAGCTCAATTCCCAGAATATCCGGGCTGGTATAGACACGGAACACTTCACTCATGAAAATACTCTGCAGATATTCTGCAGTCTCTCTCTTCTTGGCACCCACAACGACCGTGGTAGGAAGTCTGCGTCCCACCTCTTCCGCGTGGCTCGGTCCGGAAAGCACCGCAACATTTGCCTGCGGTATTTCTTCTTCGATCTGCTCGCTTAACGTCATAAGCGTGCTTTCTTCGATTCCTTTCGCCACATTGACGAGAATCTGACCTTCCTTCACAAATGGTTTCATGTTGCGCGCCGTACTTCTGGTAAACGGAGACGGCACCGCAAGTACCACGACATCCTTTTCAAGGATCGCCTCCTGAATCTCGTTGGTAAATACAATCTTGTCCGGTATAACGACACCCGGAAGTTTGGATGCGTGCTCTCTTTTTTCTGACAGCATCTCGACCTCCTTTTTATCGATCGACCAGACCGTCACATCATGTCCATTGTTCGAAAGTAAAATTGCGAGGGCAGTTCCCCAGCTTCCTGCACCCATAATACCAATTTTTTTCATTACCATTCTCCTCCTGTTTTTCTATTTCTTCTATGACACTTTCTTTTTCAGACTTATCTTATTCTCTGTTCCTTCTCTGAGCCTCTTGATATTCGCCCGGTGCTTGAAAAACGCGGAGAGCGTAAATAAAAGTCCCACTCCGTACATTTCAAACAGAAAATTCTGTGTCATTCCGAATGCTCCCATCTGTCCGCTGATCACAAGGCCTGCCAGAAACAGCACCGTAACCACAAGTGATCCCAGAGAAACATACCTGGTAACCGCAACGATCACCACAAAAACCACAAGACATACCGCTGCCATTCTCAGATCCGTCGCAAGGATCATGCCTGCCGTGGCTGCGATTCCTTTTCCACCCTTAAATCCAAGATAAAACGGATAGTTGTGTCCAAGTACCGCCCCGAATCCGGCATACAGCGAAAGGAGCGGAAGGATTTCCGGACACCGGCTTGCGAAGATTCCCCGCACGACCAGCACAGCGATCACACATTTAAAACAGTCCCCCAAAAAAGTGATCGCCCCTGCCTTGATTCCCATCGTTCTGAGTGCATTTGTGGAACCCGCATTACCGCTTCCGTGCTTGCGGATATCCATTCCATGCATTCTACCGTAAATATATCCCGTCTGGAACAATCCAAACACATATCCTATTCCCAAACAAATAAGCCGTTCCATCTTACTGATCCTTCTCCTTTCTCTCACGTATAAAGAATTTCAGCGAAGTCCCCTTGAAACCGAAAGCCTCGCGAATCCTGTTTTCCAGATAACGTGTGTACGAAAAATGCATCAGTTCTTTATCGTTTACAAAGATGACAAATGTCGGCGGCTTTACAGCAACCTGGGTGATGTAATACAGTTTCAGACGTTTTCCCTTGTCTGACGGCGGCTGCTGAAGTGCAACGGCTTCGGTCATAATCTCATTTAAGACACCGGTTGCAATACGGAGTGTCTGATTTTCGATAACCATGTCGATCATATCAAACAGTTTCGGAAGTCTCTGGCCCGTCTTTGCTGAGACATACATGATCTCAGCATAAGGCATGAAAGAGAGAACCTGACGGATCTTCTGCTCATATTCCTTCACAGTCTTGTCATTTTTCTCGATGGCATCCCATTTATTTACCACGATGATAACACCCTTGCCGCGGTCGTGCGCGATTCCCGCGATCTTTGCGTCCTGCTCGGTCACACCTTCCACCGCATCGATCACAATGAGGACCACATCCGCCCTCTCTACCGCAGTCACAGTACGGATGATACTGTAGCGCTCCAGTTCTTCCTTGATCTTGTTCTTTCTGCGAAGTCCGGCGGTGTCGATAAAGACATATTCTCTTCCGTTATGCACGATATCCGTATCGATAGCGTCACGCGTCGTTCCTGCAATATCCGATACGATCACCCGGTCTTCCCCGATCAGCTTATTAATAATAGAAGACTTTCCTACATTCGGTTTCCCGACGATCGCGATTCTCGGACGCTCGTCCTCCTCTTCTTCTGTGCTTCCTTCCGGGAAATGCTCCAACACCTTATCCAGCATATCCCCGATTCCGATCCGCTCTGCCGCTGAGATCGGGATCGGATCACCGATGCCCAGATTATAGAATTCATAGACATCCGGCATCATTTTCTGGAAGTTATCTACTTTATTCACAACGAGGATCACCGGCTTGTGCGACCGTCTGAGCATGTCTGCCACCTTAGAATCCGCATCTACCAGTCCCTGCTTCACATCGGTCATGAACAGAATCACGTCTGCCGTGTCGATCGCGATCTGCGCCTGTTCCCGCATCTGGGAAAGGATCACATCCCTGCTCTCCGGTTCAATACCTCCCGTATCAATCAGTGTAAAATCTTTATCCAGCCAGTTTACCTCGGCGTAAATACGATCCCGGGTCACCCCCGGCGTATCTTTCACAATTGCTATCTTCTCTCCTGCCAATGCGTTGAACAGCGTTGATTTTCCCACATTCGGACGCCCCACAATGGCAACTACAGGTTTACTCATAATCTTGCCCCTTTCGTTTACTGTAATACTGCTTCTATAAAATCCTGACCGCTTGATTTTACAATATCTATCGGCACTTGTAAAGCTTCTGATAATTCGGTCACGGTCACATCGTCCAGAAATACTTCTTCTCCGCTCCGAAGCATACTGCACGGAAGCAGAAGCGCATCTCCCAGATCCTTTCCCTTAAGCTGTGCAATCAGATCCTGTCCGGTAATCAGCCCTGCGACGGTAATCCGCTCACCGAAGAAATCATTGCGGATTTCAAACAGGTTCACACTCAGATTCGGGTACTTGACTTTAAGCCGCTCCAGCATCTCCTTCAGATACGGGTAGGCCAGTTTGCCGGTCGCCATGGACAGATGAATCTCTCTCTCATCACCAGTCAGCGGCTCGTACGCCTCCTCAAATTCATTCAGAAGAAGGCGCAGCATCCCAACACCATTTTCCAACTGCAGATATCCGTCATATCGTTCTTCTTCCGGAAGCTCCTCCTCCGCCAGAAGATACCATTCGTCTCCGGCATGGATAAAATGCATACCGTATTCTTCAAAAATCTTCTTCTGCCACTTGTGAATGATGCCAAGTACTTCCTTTGCATCTTCTTTTGTAAACGGCTCCAGCGGATAGAGCCCGTCACGGAACTTCGTAAGTCCCACCGGAACGACCGATACGCTCTGAAGATTCGGAAGCCATTTCGTCATATCCCTGATGCTTCTCTCAAGCTCCTCTCCATCGTTGATCCCTTTACATAATACGATCTGCCCGTTCATCGTGATCCCGCCGTCGTATAAAGTCTGGATCTTCTTCAGCGCATCTCCCGCAAAGCGGTTGTGCAGCATCTTGCAGCGAAGCTCTGGATTCGTCGTGTGGATCGAAACATTGATCGGTTCCAGATGATAATCCACGATACGCTGTATGTCGTGATCACTCATATTCGTCAGCGTGATATAGTTTCCCTGAAGGAAAGAAAGTCTGGAATCATCATCTTTAAAATACAGGGTGTCGCGCATCCCTTTCGGCATCTGGTCAATAAAACAGAACATGCACTTGTTCCGGCAGGAACGGTACTCATCCATCAGCCCCTGTTCAAATTCAATACCTAGATCTTCGTCATAATCTTTTTCGATCTCAAGTTCCCATTCCTCTCCATTTTCCTTCCGGATCAGAACGAGAAGTTCTTCATCGTTCGTATAATAGTGATAATCAAATACGTCTTCTATGATACTTCCGTTAATCTGAAGCAGCCTGTCTCCCGGTTCAATCCCCATTTCCCAGGCAATGCTTCCCTCTTCTACACTCTTTATAATATGCTCATGCTTCATAAAATCAAAAGCTCCCCATTTTTCTATTCTTTCTTATCATACTAGATTTCCACGAAAATTGCAATTTTTTACAGCTCTTTCTTGCCATAGTTCTAAAATAATGGTATAAATGAGTAGGAGAAATGAGCGACATTCGAATACAGGAGGCACATATGACAAATATAGAATTTATGGAAAAAGCGCTGCCGATTGCACCGCTTAAGATTATCGCTTTAAAGAGCTGCGAGCCGCTCGCAAAGAAGGTGGACAATTATATTGTCTCTTTTCGTAAGGAATCTCTTCATGATTTTCTGGATCCTACGATTTTTTCTTCTTACGAAGCTGACACGTATCTGACAAAGCACAACTGTCCGCGCTTTGGAACCGGGGAAGCCAAAGCCGTCATCGGAGAAAGTGTTCGCGGAAAAGATTTATTTATTATGGTCGATGTCTGCAACTACAGTCTGACTTACACTGTCAACGGACATCTGAACCACATGTCACCGGATGATCATTTCCAGGATCTGAAGCGTGTGATCGCCGCATGTACCGGTAAAGCACACCGTATAAATGTGATCATGCCGTTTCTCTATGAGAGCCGGCAGCATAAGCGTACCAAGAGGGAATCCCTTGACTGTGCCATGGCACTGGATGAGCTGGTTCAGATGGGCGTATCCAACATCATCACCTTCGATGCACATGACCCGAGAGTCCAGAACGCGATCGCATTGAAGGGATTTGACAACTTCTCACCTGCTTACCAGTTTATGAAAGCACTTCTTAAGGCTGTACCTGACCTTCCAGTTGACAAAGAACATCTAATGATCATCAGCCCGGATGAAGGCGCGATGGCGAGAGCCGTATACTTTTCCAATGTACTCGGGGTAGATATGGGTATGTTCTACAAAAGACGTGATTATTCAACCGTTGTAAATGGCAAGAACCCGATCGTAGCACACGAATTCCTCGGGGATGATGTTCATGGAAGAACGGTCATCATCGTCGATGATATGATCTCATCCGGAGAGAGTATGCTGGATGTAACCAGGCAGCTCAAAGACCGCGGTGCCGCACGTGTGTATGTATGTACCACCTTTGGTCTTTTCACGGAAGGTCTCGGAAAGTTCGATGAATACTATGAGAAGGGATATATGGATGGACTGATCACGACCAACCTGACTTACCTTCCGCCGGAACTTTACACAAAACCGTATTTTATCAAAGCAGACATGAGCAAGTTCCTCGCACTGATCATTGATTCTCTGAATCATGACATTCCGATCAGTTCCGTACTGAATCCGACCGACAAGATTCACGATCTTCTTGCAGGACGCGTACCGAACCAGAATTAATGCCAAATAAAAAGAGTTCCTTTCGGAACTCTTTTTTTATACTTGCCGTTCTCCTGCGAAAAAATCTACGGTGGTCGGATATGCATATGCATCTCCGATCTCGTGAAGCAGCACAACCTTCAGTTTATTTCCCAATGTTTTCTTATCCAGCTTCATGGCCTCGATCAGTTCCGGAAGCGGAAGATGCGCCTCTGTCGGAAGTCCGTATGCTTCGAGAACCTTTCTGATCCTCTCGGCCTCGCCCGTCTTCGTAAGCCCCTTCTCCTCCGCGATCTTCGTAATCTGATACATTCCGATGGCAACCGCTTCCCCGTGGCTTTCTCTCTCATAGTGATAATACTGCTCAATCGTATGTGCAAGCGTATGGCCGAAATTCAGAAGAATCCGTTCTCCCATGTCAAATTCGTCTTCTTCCACGACCACTCTCTTGATGTTCACACAAGTCGCAATCACATCCGTCAGATGAGTTTTCAGATTTTCGAAAGAGCCGTACTCTTCTAATTTGGCAAATAATTCTGCGTCCTTGATGCATCCGTATTTGATAACCTCTCCCATTCCGTCAGTCACATATCGTTCCGGAAGGGTGTCCAGCACATCCGGATCAATCAGAACCATCTTCGGCTGGTAAAATGCACCGACCAGATTCTTTCCCTCAGGAAGATCAACTGCAACCTTTCCTCCTACAGACGAATCCACCTGCGCCAATATGGAAGTCGGTATCTGGACAAATTTGATACCTCTTAAGAAGGTTGCCGCCACAAAGCCTGCCAGATCACCGGTCACCCCTCCGCCGAGTGCCACGATCAGATCCGTTCTGGTGATCTTCGCCTTCAAAAGAGAACTGTAGACTCCCGGGAGTGTCTGAAAGCTTTTAGAAGGTTCACCGTGGGGAATGATCGTCTCATAACATTCAAAACTGCCGGAAAGCTCTTTCTTAAGTGCGTCTCCATAGTATGAATACACGCTGTCATCTGAAATGATCATCACTTTGCTGCCATGATATACTTCTTTGATCCGCTCGGCCGCCTGACCTATGATCCCTCTCTCTATATAGATCGGATAACTGTTTTCCTTCAGATCAACGACCATTTTGATACCTGGTTCACTCATACTCTCTCCTCCTGTCAATTACATCTTCTTTCCGACTACTTCAGCAATCTGGCGTATTTCTTTCAACAGGCTGTCGTATTTCGCCGGTTTCAGAGACTGTCCTCCGTCACAGAGTGCACATTCGGGATTATTGTGTACTTCGATCATAAGACCATCTGCCCCCGCTGCAACCGCGGCTTTGGACATCGGTTCTACCAGCCACCATTTACCGCCTGCATGGCTCGGATCCACGATGATCGGAAGATGGCTCAGTCTCTTGATTACCGGAATCGCCTGTAAATCCAGCGTATTTCTGGTATAGCTCTCGAATGTACGCACACCTCTCTCACAGAGAATGACATTCGGATTACCGGATGACATAATGTATTCTGCAGACATGATCCACTCTTCATACGTTGCATTCAGCCCTCTCTTCAGAAGGATTGGTTTCTGTGTTTTTCCAAGCTGTTTCAAAAGATCAAAATTCTGCATATTTCTTGCACCGATCTGAATCAGGTCTACCTTTTCGTCGAATAAATCCAGATATTCCGCAGACATCAGTTCGGTTACGATCGGAAGGCCGGTTACTTCTCTCGCTTTGCAGAGGATATCCAGGCCTGCAACTCCCATTCCCTGGAAAGAATAAGGACTGGTTCTCGGTTTGAACGCACCGCCACGGAGCATGTTTGCACCGGATTCTTTGGCCGCCTTCGCGATCTCAATCACCTGTTCTTCACTTTCTACGGAGCAGGGACCGGCGATCAGCGCCATATGTCCTCCGCCGACTTTGACACCGGCAACATCGACGATGGTATCTTCCGGGTGAAATGCCCTGTTTGCCAATTTGTACGGCTCCTGTACATGCATAACTTTTTCCACGCTTTTATCTACTTCAAAAAGCTTCGGATCAATGCGGACCGCATCACCGATACATCCGATAATGGTAAGCTCTTCTCCACGGACTGTATGTGTCTCGAGCCCTTTCGCACGCACCATATTCTCCACTCGCAAAATATTTTCTTCTGTTGTTCTTGGTTTTAATACAATAATCATAGTCTTTTTCCTTTCTGTCTCATAAAATTTTGAAAAACATTCTCCCACCGGGGAACGTACTTTTGCAGAAACGAAGTTTCCTATTTTGCTAAAAAAACTCCCGTCTTCTGCAGATACAGAGGACGAGAGTAAAAATACTTCGTGGTTCCACCTCAATTCACAGTTACTTCACAGCAACTGCCTCGACAGGTACGCCTTAATTCCGGTTATACCCTTGCAGATAACGGCTGCTTCCGGAGATGCCTACTAATACTGTTACAGCAATTCAGCACTCTACTCCAAGAGGAATTCAATATAACTCGTTGTATCCTTATCGCACCTGCCAAGGACTCTCTGTGACACTTCATTATACCTACTACTTCTTTTCATCGTATTTCGATAGTAGAATATTCAATTTTCAACTTATAATCCATAATACACAAATCAAAATGATTTGTCAATTAACGTTTAAAATATTTTTCCTTGATAATGTCAACCGGCATCTCTCGCCCGGTCCAAAGTTCGAAAGAAGCCGCTCCCTGATAAAGAAGCATATTCAGACCGTTTGAAGTCTGACACCCGGCAGCTTTCGCCTTCTTAAGAAGAAGAGTTTCCTCCGGATTATAGATCACATCAAAGACAAACAAATCCTTCCGGAATACGCTGTCATCGGTGATAATGCAGCGGTCTGTGCGCGGTGCCATACCGATAGAAGTTCCGTTTACAAGAATCGCACTCTCTTCGATCTCTCTCTTCAGGACTTCCGGATCTGAGAAATCATAAAGATTCAGCTTGCATTCTGTCTGCGTTCTCAATTTTTCCATTATGCCTTCCGCACGTGTAAAGAAATCATCCCGGATATTGAACACGGAGATCTCAGCCACTTTGTCCAGTGCCGCCTGGATCATGATCGCCGCCGCAGCTCCTCCTGCTCCGAGAAGCGTCATCTTCTTCCCGATAATATCCACTCCCGCTTCCTTCACGGAACGCATGAATCCGATTCCGTCCGTGGTATAACCGGTCAACACGCCGTCATCATTTACCACTGTATTCACTGCCCCGCCGATCTCAGACGCCGGTGAAAGCTTATCAACCAAACTGCACATCAGGTTCTTATCCGGCATGGTAAGGTTAAAGCCTCTGACTCCCATGACCTTAAGCCCTTCCACAGCAGTCTTCAAATGATCCGTCCCGACATCAAATGCCAGGTATGCATAGTCCAGCCCCAACTGGCGGAATGCTTCGTTGTGCATCATCGGCGAAATGCTGTGAGCCACAGGACTTCCAAGTAAGCCGGTAAGGACAGTATGCCCTGTTATTTCATATGCCATTTCTTTGTACCTCTCGTTCTATAGTTTCACACTGTAAAGCGTTACTATGGTATATGATACCACAATTTTGGCAAACTGCAAGTACCTTTTATTCACTTTTTTGGAAGAAACCATATTTTCCTCCATTTTCCATCCGGATTCCTTTCGCCTCCGCCATCTCACTGACGGTAACAATCTGATAGCCCGCTTCCTGAAGTTTCGGAATCAATGCGATAGCCGCATCGATGGACTGCGTATGGATATCATGCATCAGGATAATGGATCCATCCTGAACGTTATTCATAACCGCATCGATCGTAGACTGCGTATTTCTCGTCTTCCAGTCCAAAGTATCCACAGACCATAAGATCATCGGCATACCAACATTCTGTTTGACCGTATCATTGATTGCACCGTACGGAGGACGCATGACTGTCGCTTTCTGCCCGCATGCCTCGACGAGCAGATTGTTCATATCACTCATCTGTTTCTGGATTCCATTTGCATCCAGCTTCGTCAGATTCGTGTGATCATAGGAATGATTGCCCAGCTCACAGCCGATCTCTGCCATTTTCTTCACAGCATCCGGATACTTGCTCACCTGGGTTCCCAGCATAAAAAATGTCGCTCTCGCATCATACTCCGCCAAGGCATCCAGAAGCTCCGTAGTTCTCGGCCCCGGTCCGTCATCAAAGGTAAGCGCAACCATCGGTGCATTCGGATCCACACCGCCTTCCGCAGATTCCAGCACGCCGTCTTCGGAGAATACGCAGTTCCTTGAACCGATCTTCTGTTCTCCGGTCACCATCTTACCATCCTGATCAAAATAATACTTGTTATCGTCCAGCGTCATCCATCCGACCGTCATCATTCCCGTATCGTCAAAATAATATTTTGCGCCGTCTTCTTCATACCATCCGACCTGCATGACACCCTTTTTGTCGAAATAATAACGGGCTGAAGCAATTTCCTGCCATCCGCTTACCTTCTTGCCGTCCTCTCCGAAATAATAAGTGTTACCGTGATAGGTGATAAAATCGTTCGTGACATATGTACCGTCCCAGCGCTTGAATCTGCTGTCATCCCACTCTCCGTACTGGTTCTTGACCTCAAAAACGCCATCTTCCACATCAACCTTCACTTTGCCGAACCACTCTGCATAAAGCGGTGTGGTGATCTCACTGGTAAGCTCTGCCTTGATCGGAAACTTTCCTTCGGCACTTCCGTCACCGTCGCACTCCAGCGTGAAGCCGGTACCACGGTTCAGCTCATCCACAAGATCCTGTACTGTATATCCCGTATCTTCATCCAGTATCGTCTGCACATCTCCGTCACAGCTGGCCTTCGCTGTAAGAAGCGGTCTCTCTTCTCCCTGAATAACGGAAATATCATCCACCTTCAATTTGACCGGTATCTCCTGACGGCCTCCTGCAGCAGCTCCGTGGCTGAGGAGTAATGCAGATACCAGACATACCGCCAGCACCCCCAGAATACTGATTGCAGAAATGCTGCCGTGCTTCTTTTTATTTCTTCGTTTTATGGCTGCTCTTGCTCTTGCGCGCGCCCTTCTCATATCTTTCTTCTTCATTCGTACTACCCCACAATATCTATGCTTTCCCCTTGTTTTCATCTACATTATAAGGCATAGTAACTCCGTATACAATGGAAGATTTTCTTAAGATATGTTAAAAAAAAGCTACTTTTTGTTAACATTTGTAATAATTTAACGCACCTTCTTTTTGAAATATGCATGGCAACTTTAAAAGGCTGCGCATATTCTGCGCAGCCTCCGTTATTCATAGCATTTCTCTATTCGATCACTCTGACTCTGAGTACTCCTTCAATTGCTTCCAGTCCTTCCACAACCTCTGCACCGACTTCAGAATCCACATCCATCATGGTATATGCATATGCACCGCTGTTCTTGTTCGTCATATCATCAATATTGACATTATCTTTCGCCAGCAATGCGGTGAACTGACCGATCATGTTCGGAATATTTCTGTGCATGATCGTAATACGGGTCTTATCTTTCACGCCCATATCACATGCCGGATAATTGACAGAGTTTTTGATATTTCCATTTTCAAGGAAATCTCTCAATTCCTGAACCGCCATCTTTGCACAGTTGTCTTCAGATTCCTCTGTAGAAGCACCCAGATGCGGGATAACGATTGCGTTCTTCACGCCTGCGATCTCCGGTGTCGGGAAATCTGTCACATAACGTTTTACTTTACCGCTGATCAAAGCATCTACCATTGCCTCACTGTTCACAAGAACATCTCTTGCGAAATTCAGCACGACAACGCCATCTTTCATCAGATCGATCGCATTCTTATCGATCATACCTTTGGTATCCGGAAGTGCCGGTACATGGATCGTAATATAATCACATTCTTTATAAAGCTCATCCACGCTCTTGGCATGATGAATACTTCTGGAAAGTCTCCATGCGGAATCTACGGAAACATACGGATCATATCCGTAAACATCCATTCCGAGATTGGTTGCCGCATTAGCGACAAGAACGCCGATCGCGCCAAGTCCGATTACACCGAGCTTTTTGCCCTCGATCTCGCATCCTGCAAAAGCCTTCTTTGCTTTTTCAGCGTCTTTTGCGATATTTCCGTCTTCCTCATTCTCCTGAACCCAGTTGATACCTCCGATGATATCACGGGATGCAAGAAGAAGACCAGCGATCACAAGCTCCTTCACACCATTCGCATTTGCTCCCGGTGTATTAAATACAACGATTCCCTGTTCTGCACATTTTTCCAGCGGGATATTATTTACACCGGCTCCTGCACGGCCGATTGCCTTCAGGCTTTTGTCAAATTCCATTTCATGCATTGCCGCACTTCTTACCAGAATGGCGTCTGCTCCCTTTGCATCGCTTGCCGGTGCATATTCGTCTGTAAATTTATCAAGACCTACATTTGAGATTGGATTTAAGCAATAATATTTATACATGACTACAGATTCTCCTCCTCAAATTTTTTCATAAATGCAACCAGTGCTTCCACTCCTTCGTACGGCATTGCGTTGTAGATACTTGCACGCATACCGCCGACTGTACGATGTCCTTTCAGGTTCTCGAAACCGGCTTCTTTTGCTTCTTTAACAAATTTTGCATCCAGTTCATCACTACCTGTAACGAACGGTACATTCATAAGAGAACGGTCCTTCTTCTCAACAGTCCCCTTGAAAAGCTTGCTCTGATCCAGATAATCATAAAGAAGTTTCGCTTTCTTCTCGTTGCGTTCTTTCATCACTTCCAGACCGCCCATCTTCTTCAGCCATTTGAATACTTTTCCGCAAATGTAAATACCATATGCAGGAGGTGTGTTGTAAAGTGATTTCGCATCTGCATGGGTTTTATACTGCAGCATGGTCGGAGTTCCCGGAAGAACATCTTCTGTGATCAGGTCTTCGCGGATGATCACAATTACGGTACCTGCCGGTCCGATATTCTTCTGAACACCGCCGTAAATGATGCCGTATTTTGTCACATCAACCGGCTCAGAAAGGAAGCAGGAAGATACATCCGCTACCAAAATTTTTCCCTTAGTGTTCGGAAGCTCTTTGTATTTTGTTCCGTAAATTGTGTTATTCTCACAGATATATACATAGTCTGCATCGTCGTCGATCGGAAGATCAGAGCAGTCCGGGATATAGCTGAATGTCTTATCTGCAGAAGATGCAATACGGTTTACTTTTCCGTATTTCTCAGCTTCAGCGGCAGCCTTCTTCGCCCATTGACCTGTGATGATATAATCAGCCACCTTATTCTTCATCAGGTTCATCGGGATCATTGCAAACTGCTGGCTTGCTCCGCCCTGTAAGAATAATACTTTATAATTGTCCGGAATATTCATAAGATCACGAAGATCCTTTTCTGCCTCTGTGATGATCTTCTCAAAGGCTTTGGAACGATGGCTCATCTCCATAACAGACATCCCTGTTCCCTGATAATCCATCATTTCTTCTGCTGCTTCTTTAAGCACTTCCTCCGGCAATACTGCCGGTCCTGCTGAAAAGTTGTATACTCTTTTCATAGTTTTTCCTCCATTCCTGCTTTTAAATTATTGTTCTTGTTTTTCTGCCTGCAGGTCTCCTTCATCAAACGCCTCACTGATTGGAGCTCCGGGTGCCACCATCGGCCATACCTTGTCATCACAATCAATCTGGCAATCTATTACGAACGGACCGTCACACGCAAGCGCCGACTGAAAAGCGGCTTCAAAGTCCTTCTTCGTCGTTGCGCGGACCGCCTTCGCTCCCATAGCTTCTGAAAGTTTTACAAAATCAACCGCATCATTCAGAACCGTTGCTGAATAGCGCTGACCGTAAAACAGATTCTGCCACTGACGTACCATTCCGAGTACATGGTTATTGATCACCACCTGGATGATCGGAATATGATGTCTGGCCGCTGTGGCAATCTCATTCATATTCATGCGGAAACATCCGTCTCCCGCAATATTGACAACCGTCTTCTCAGGGCGTCCCATCTTGGCACCGATTGATGCCCCAAGTCCATATCCCATGGTTCCGAGTCCACCGGATGTAAGCAGTGTTCTTGGCTTTGTATATTTATAATACTGTGCTGCCCACATCTGATGCTGCCCTACCTCTGTAACGATCAGGGCATCCCCTTTGGTCTGTCTGTAGATCTCTTCAACAACATACGGTCCTGTCAGGATATCCGGATGATAAGTCAGTGGATATTTCTGTTTGTATTCCTGAATCTTCTGGATCCATTCATCATGATTCTGCTTCGGAAGTCTCTCATTCATCAAAGCAAGCACTTCCTTGATATCGCCTACGACACCACAATCGATCATGACATTCTTGTTCATCTCGGCAACATCGATGTCGATCTGAAGTATTTTTGCATTTACAGCAAATCGCTTTGCATTTCCTGTGACACGATCCGAGAATCTCGCACCGATTACAATCAGAAGATCGCA
The DNA here is from genome assembly GCA_051880095.1 of Bariatricus sp. Classification (GTDB taxonomy): domain Bacteria; phylum Bacillota; class Clostridia; order Lachnospirales; family Lachnospiraceae; genus Allocoprococcus. Next base: position 62,120 of record JBJENH010000179.1, read on the forward strand.
TCCGCTTACACCGAAATTCGATGTTTTGGTTCCGTGCATGCCAAGCATTCCTGTGTACAGTTCATCTGTACCCGGAAATGCTCCCTTCCCCATCAAGGTATCACATACCGGTGCCTGAACTTTATCTACAAACACTCTTAATTCCTCATTTGCATCAGAAAGAATCGCTCCGCCACCCACGAATATATAGGGCTTTTTCGCTTCCTGAATCATCTGCAGCGCATGATCCACATCCTCCATGCAGATGTCCTTTTTGTACTTCTTCACCGGCTCGATCTTGACCGGTTCGTACTCTGCCATGTTTGCAGTGACATCTTTCGGAATATCGATCAGAACCGGGCCCGGTCTTCCTGACTGCGCGATGGCAAATGCTCTTCTGATCGTCTTTGCAAGATCATTGACATCTTTCACGATAAAATTATATTTTGTGATCGGCATGGTAATTCCGGTGATGTCGATTTCCTGGAAACTGTCTTTTCCGAGAAGCGGCACGCCGACATTACATGTGATGGCCACAATCGGAATCGAATCCATAAACGCTGTTGCGATTCCGGTTACCAGATTGGTGGCTCCCGGACCGCTTGTTGCAAAACATACTCCAACTTTTCCGGTCGCACGGGCATACCCGTCTGCCGCATGGGATGCGCCCTGCTCGTGAGAAGTCAGAATGTGCTTAATTTCATTACTATGCTTATATAATTCGTCATATACATTCAAAATTGCCCCGCCCGGATATCCGAAAACGGTATCTACGCCTTGTTCTTTTAAACATTCTATCAGTATTTCAGAACCATTTAACCGCATGTTGTGCATTCCCCTTTGTACTTTATTCTTAACGTGGTATCTCCAGTACCGCACCGCGGTTTCCGGATGTTACCATTGATGCGTATCGTGCCAGATAACCGGTTGTAACTTCCGGATCTCTCGGCTGCCATTTTTCTTTTCTTGCTGCCAGTTCTTCATCAGAAACTCTGACATTCAGTTTCAGATTCGGGATATCGATCTCAATGATATCTCCTTCTTCAATCAATGCGATCGGACCGCCTACTGCCGCCTCCGGCGAAACATGTCCGATGGATGCGCCTCTGGAAGCTCCGCTGAAACGTCCGTCTGTGATAAGAGCAACTGACGAGCCGAGACCCATTCCTGCGATCGCTGAAGTCGGATTCAGCATTTCCGGCATACCCGGTCCGCCCTTCGGTCCCACATAACGGATTACCACAACATCTCCCGGATGAATCTGTCCGCCCTTAATGGCTGTGATCGCATCCTCTTCACATTCAAATACTCTGGCCGGTCCTTCGTGGACGAGCATTTCTTCTACAACAGCCGAACGTTTTACAACACTTCCGTCCGGCGCGATATTTCCTTTCAATACTGCAAGACCGCCGGTCTGGCTGTACGGATTGTCGATCGGACGGATTACCTCCGGATTCTTGTTGACACATCCTGCAATATTTTCACCCACTGTTTTGCCGGTTACAGTCATACACTCTGTATTCAGAAGGTTCTTCTTATTCAATTCATTCATCACTGCATAGACACCGCCTGCTTCATTCAGGTCTTCCATATAAGTCGGGCCTGCCGGTGCAAGGTGGCAGAGGTTCGGAGTCTTTGCACTGATTCCGTTAGCAAAATCAATTTCAAAATCCATGCCGATCTCATGGGCGATGGCCGGAAGATGCAGCATACTGTTGGTAGAGCATCCCAATGCCATGTCTACGGTGAGGGCATTCAGGATCGCTTCTTTCGTCATAATATCTCTCGGGCGGATATTCCGTCTGTAAAGCTCCATAACCTGCATACCTGCATGTTTTGCAAGGCGGATACGTTCAGAATAAACAGCCGGGATCGTTCCGTTGCCCGGAAGTCCCATACCGAGTACTTCTGTCAGACAGTTCATACTGTTCGCGGTGTACATACCGGAGCAGGAACCACAAGTCGGGCATACTTTATTTTCAAATTCACATACATCTTCTTCTGTCATCGTGCCTGCAGCATAAGATCCAACCGCTTCAAACATGCTGGAAAGGCTTCTCTTCTGGCCTTTAACATGTCCTGCAAGCATCGGGCCGCCACTGACAAATACGGTAGGCACGTTAATTCGTGCTGCTGCCATCAAAAGTCCAGGCACATTCTTGTCACAGTTCGGAACCATAACAAGTGCGTCAAATTGATGTGCCAGTGCCATTGCCTCAGTGGAATCCGCAATCAGGTCTCTGGTTACCAGAGAGTATTTCATTCCGATGTGGCCCATCGCAATTCCGTCACAGACTGCGATTGCCGGGAACATAACCGGTGTTCCGCCTGCCATGGCAACTCCCATCTTTACCGCGTTCACGATCTTATCCAGGTTCATATGCCCCGGAACGATCTCATTGTAAGAGCTGACGATTCCGACCAGCGGGCGATCCAGCTCTTCTTTTGTATATCCTAATGCGTTGAACAAGGAACGGTGCGGCGCCTGCTGCATCCCTTTTTTAACATTATCACTCTTCATTTCTATGTATCCTCCTGAATATCCTATATGTAAACATTGTTCTTTATTCCAGTCATGTAAGTCATCCTAACGAATCCGTTCGCAAATCAGATTTCCCATCTCGGCGGTGCCGACTTTCGTACATCCGTCCGACATAATGTCTCCGGTACGGTACCCGTCCTTAAGCACCTGGGAAACGGCTGCCTCGATCGCATCTGCCGCCTTATCAAGGTCAAAGCTGAAGCGGAGCATCATTGCCGCCGACAGGATCGTCGCGATCGGATTCGCGATTCCTTTGCCTGCAATGTCCGGTGCAGATCCGCCGCTTGGCTCATAGAGACCGAACTTCGTCTCATTCAGGCTTGCACTCGCAAGCATTCCGATGGATCCGGTCACCATACTTGCCTCATCCGATAAAATGTCACCGAACATGTTCTCGGTCAGAATTACGTCAAACTGCTTCGGATCTCTAACAAGCTGCATCGCACAATTATCAACCAGCATATGCTCAAGTGTCACTTCCGGATAATCCGCTGCAACTTCCTCAACAACCTTTCTCCAGAGTCTGGAAGAATCCAACACATTTGCTTTATCAACACTGGTCACTTTCTTTCTTCTCTTCATGGCGATGTCAAACGCTCGCACTGCAATTCTGCGTATTTCATTTTCATTATATGTCAAAGAGTCATAAGCAGTTACTACTCCATCCTCTTCAACCGTTTTCCGCTCTCCGAAATACAGTCCGCCAGTCAGTTCACGCATGATCATCAGATCAAATCCGCCGTCTGTAATCTCTTCTTTCAACGGGCACGCAGCGGCAAGCTCTTCATACAGCACTGCCGGGCGCAGATTTGCAAAAAGGTTCAGCGCCTTGCGGATCTTAAGAAGACCGGCTTCCGGTCTTTTTGAAGGTTCCAGCTTATACCACGGTGATGTCTTCGCATCTCCGCCGATCGATCCCATCAGAACCGCGTCACTCGCCTTCGCTCTAGCAATCGTCTCATCTGTCAGGGGCACGCCGTGCACATCGATCGATGCTCCTCCCATCAGAAGCTGTTCATATGTACACTGAAAATCATATATTTCTCCGGTCTTATCCAGAACTTTCATTGCCTCGGTCACGATCTCCGGACCGATACCGTCTCCCTTAATCACACCAATATTCAGATTCATCTTATTCATTCCTTCCGTTAATCTCCGGTTCAGAGGTCAGACAATCGTCCCCCTCAAAATCTGTTAAACACTATAATATCCTATTTTCCTCACAGTTTCAAGCCTTTAATTCGTAAAAGCGCAAAAAATCAGAGTGCTCTCTGTTTTTAGTGCGTATTCAATAGAAAAAGAGACATATTTGCTAAATATGTCCCCCTTCTGTCGATTTTCTGATTGCCAGCTTCGCCGGCAAGATTTTCCCCTCGCATTTTTTCTGCGATTCGATCATTTGAAATAAGATTTCAACAGACTCTTTGGCAATCTCTTCGGCGGGCTGCACCATCGTCGTAATCGGCGGCTCAAAATACTCCCCAAACGCAAGTCCGTCGAATCCCGCGACCGCCACATCCTGCGGAATTCGCTTTCCGGCTTCCCGAAGAGCCCGGATTGCCCCGACCGCCATCAGGTCCGAAATCGCAAACACAGCAGTAAACTTGCAGTCTCTTTTAAGCAGTTTCCGCATCATCCGGTATCCGTTTTCCATAGAATAAGCGGTATCCGTTTCCTCCAGATAACAGACCAGCTCATCCTTAAGAGCAATTCCATGCTCCTTAAGTGCCTGTTCATATCCTTTCATCCGAAGAAATCCCACATTGCTGTCGTTCTTATCCGATGCCAGGATTGCGATGCTTCTGTGTCCCGTTTCACAGAGATAATCCACGATTTTCCGGCTCGCCTCCCGGTCATCTGTGGCAACCCAGGACGCCAGACATCCCTCCGGCACCGCAGATAAGGAAGCCGTACACACTACAAAAGGAACCTTCAGCCTCTTCAGACGATCCGTTTTGTTCTCAAAGCTTCCCCCGAGGAAGATCAGACCTCTCAGACGCTTTTCCGCGATCAGTTCGGCCGCCTCCTCCAGTTCATCCCTGCCCCGGGTCATGTGCCGGATGAAAAATGCATAATGTCTCTTCCGTATTTCCTGTTCCAGCACCTGCATCATCGTGGCAAAAAACGGATCATTGATCTCTTTAACCAGAACTGCGATCGCCTGTGCGTCCGTCCGCTTCAGATTCCGGGCACTGCTGTTCGGCACAAAATCCGACTCCGCCACAGTCTTTAGAATCCGTTCTTTCGTCTCCGGATTGATATCCGGGTGATCGTTCAGTGCACGCGACACCGTGCTGATGCCGACCCCGCATTTCCTTGCGATATCCTTGATCGTCATTCCCAAAACGCAACAGTCCTCTCATTATTTATTCCGGAAATCTTCCGTAGAGTTTCGTCATTTTCCGAATCTTCTTAACCAGCTCCTTGCTGATCTCCCCTTTCTGAAGGCGCCAGATCCAGTTGCCTCCAAGCGTGGAAGGCTGATTGATCCGCGCTTCATTGCCCAGACACAGATAATCCTGGATCGGGACAATACAAGTATCCGCCACACTTGCCTGCGCCAGCCGAATGACTGCCCAGACAGCATCCTGCTCTTCCAGTTCCTTATATCCCATGTATTTGAGCGCCAGGCTCTTGTCCTTCTCATTCAGTTCCCGATACCATCCCGCAAGCGTCTCATTGTCATGTGTTCCCGTATAAACCACACAATTTCTGGTATAATTATGCGGAAGATAATCGCTCGGTTCTCTGGAATCGAACGCGAATTCCAGAACTTTCATTCCCGGGAAGCCGGAATCCGCCACAAGTTTCAGAACCGAGTCCGTAAGAAATCCCAGATCTTCTGCAATAATCCTGAGCTTTCCAAGCTTCTCTTCCACGGCCCGGAAAATATCCATGCCCGGTCCTTTCTCCCAGTGTCCGAATTCAGCCGTCTCATCTGCGGCCGGAATCCAGTAATACTCATCAAATCCGCGGAAATGGTCGATTCGTATAATGTCATATAACTTCTGACAGTGTGCAATCCGCTTGATCCACCACTCAAATCCTGTCTCTTTGTGGTACGCCCATTCATAGAGAGGATTGCCCCAGAGCTGCCCCGTCGCACTGAAAGCGTCCGGCGGACATCCCGCAACTCCCACCGGCATTCTGTTCTCATCAAACTGGAACAGTTCTGGATGTGCCCATGCGTCCGCGCTGTCAAATGCCACATAGATCGGGATATCTCCGATGATCTCGATGCCTTTATGATTTGCATATTCTTTCAATGCTTTCCACTCTTCCAGAAATTCGAACTGAAGGAATTTCTGGAAACGGATCCCTTTTTTATGCTCTTTTCTGAACGCCGCCAATGCTTCGGCATCTCTCAAACGATACGGATCGGCCCATTCACTCCAGCTCTTCCCGCCGTTTGCCTGCTTCAGCTCCATATACAGGGCATAGTCGTCCAGCCATTCCTCATTTTCTTTGCAAAATGTCTGAAACTCCGGAGTGCTTTCGATCTCGCTTCTCTTAAATGCCTTTTTCAGGATCTCAAAACGATTCAAATAGATCTTCTCATAATCAATATAGCGGCTGTCACTTCCGAAATCACAGGCACGGCATTCTTTCTTCTTAAGCCATCCCTTCTTCACGAGCGTATTCAGATCGATAAAATACGGATTCCCTGCAAACGTTGAAAAGGACTGGTACGGCGAATCCCCGTATCCGGTCGGTCCCAAAGGAAGAATCTGCCAGTAACTCTGACCGGCTTTCTTAAGCATATCAACGAACTTATAGGCTTCTTTTGAAAATGCCCCGATTCCATATTCTGATGGAAGGCTTGCCACCGGCATCAATATACCACTTGCTCTCATATCTGCACCTCTCACACTTTCCGGAAACGTTATCGGTAACGTTTCCATTTTAAATATTTTAAAAGCATTGCATGTTTGTGCAATGCTTTTTTCAGCCTTACAGCACTACTGAGCTGCTCCCGGCTTTTCAACCTGCATAATAGCCTGCTTCTGCATCGGGATACGGCAGTTCTTGTTGCTTCCGAATTCAACGATCACATCGTTATCAGTAATATCAATCACAACACCGTAAAATCCACTTGTTGTAAGGATCGTATCTCCCACTTCAAGTTCTGAAAGCATAAGCTGTACTCTCTTCTGCTCTTTCTTCTGAGGACGGATCAACAGGAACCAGAGACCGCCAAAGAACAACGCATAAACTGCAATAATTACTAAATTATTCATGCTACTTCCTCCTAAATCTTCATAAACACTATTGCTATCATACACAATAACTGGGATTTCATCAAGTGATTTTCACAATTTCATCAGGATTTTTCTGATTTTACGTTCTTTTAGTCTTCTTTTTCTTCCATTGCACGAAGCGTTTCGGCTTTAAACTGACTGTATCTTCCCTCGTCGATCGCATCCCGGATCTGTTCCATCAGGTGATTATAGTAATATAGATTGTGCAGAACGCAAAGCCGCATTCCAAGCATTTCTTTTGCTTTCAGCAGATGACGGATGTATGCTCTTGAATACTTCCGGCACGCCGGGCACTGGCATCCCTCTTCAATCGGCCGGGTATCCAGCTCGTATTTCGCATTAAACAGATTCAATTTGCCGTGTTTTGTATACACATGTCCGTGTCTTCCGTTTCTGCTCGGATACACACAGTCAAAGAAGTCCACTCCTCTGTCCACCGCTTCCAGGATATTGGCCGGGGTTCCCACTCCCATCAGATAGGTCGGTTTGTGAAGCGGAAGATGCGGAACGACTGCATCCAGGATGCGGTACATTTCCTCATGAGATTCACCCACCGCAAGCCCGCCGATTGCATACCCGTCCAGATTCATTTCAGCGATCTGCTGCGCATGTTCCACCCGGATATCTTCATAAATAGCCCCTTGATTGATCCCGAACAGCATCTGCTGCCGGTTGATCGTATCCTCAAGGGAATTCAGGCGCTCCATCTCCTTCTTACAGCGCGCAAGCCATCTCGTTGTCCGGTCCACAGAAGCCTGAATATATTCTCTTGTCGCCACGCTCGACGGACATTCGTCAAATGCCATCGCGATCGTAGATGCAAGATTCGACTGGATCTGCATGCTCTCTTCCGGCCCCATGAAAATCTTTCTCCCATCGATATGGGACTGGAAATACACGCCTTCTTCTTTGATCTTTCTAAGACCTGCCAGCGAAAACACCTGAAATCCGCCGGAATCCGTAAGGATCGGCTTGTCCCATACCATAAATTTATGCAGTCCTCCCAGCTTCCGGATTACCTGATCTCCCGGGCGTACATGCAGATGGTAGGTGTTTGATAGTTCCACCTGTGTCCCGATCTCCTGAAGATCCTCTGTAGATACTGCTCCCTTGATAGCCGCCACGGTGCCGACATTCATAAATACCGGAGTCTCGATCACTCCGTGTACTGTGTGAAGTCTTCCTCTCTTTGCAAGCCCGTCTCTTTTTATTAATTCGTACATAAATACCCTCTTTCAACGTATCAGGACGGCATTCCTGTCGTCCTGAATCCATTTCCTGTCATTTTGTTTTAATAGTGACACACAACCGGTGTTCCGGCTGACACGTTGTTAAATACGGTCTCTGCCACACTGTACGGAAGATTTACACATCCCCTGGAACCGTGTGTCAGATAACGGGTTCCTCCGAACGCTGCCTGCCACGGTGCATCATGCAGCCCGATTCCTCCGTTAAATGGCATCCAGAAGGATACCGGCGATTCCCACTCGTATGTGCCGTCCGGCTGCTTCGGTCCTCGAAGCGTCGCATTTCTCTGGCAATACTTAATGTAATATACTCCCTGAGGCGTCGCATCTCCCCTGCTCGGAAGTCCGGTTACGATCGGTCCCTGGGTTACGACCGCTCCGTTAACGAACAAATACAAATACTGGTTTGTGAGATCCACTTCCACATACGTATTCCCCCAGTCAGGGCCGTCGTGTGTCGCCGCCGTTGTCCTGTATGCAGGCTCCTTCGTCACAGTCTCTCCGTTCTGGATACTGGCAACAAGTGCCTCATATTCCGCATCCCGGTCAATCGACCATCCGTAATCTCCGCCTTCTACATTGACTGTATTTCCATTTCCCGCCGTAAACGTACGCTGTCTTCCATACGTATTATATTTACTTGCAAGCCCTTTGATGTATTCAGCCACCTGATCCGTGTCAAAAGTGACGGCCATGTTCTCATCCACCTTCACCCACTGTGAGATCAGTTCTTTATCGACCACTTCGGTTGAAGAACCGAATGTATAGGTAATGCTGGCAGTCAGATATTTATTCATCGCCGCACATGCATCAATGACTTCCTGGGACTGCTCAGTAAACTGCGGTTTCACATAGCACTCTTCTTCCGTCATATCCATTTCCGGAAGGAAACCGGCAATATATTCGCTGACTTTTTCCTCGAACACTTCGCGGTTGATCTGGGATCCTATTTCTTCTTTCTTAACCACAAATTCTGTCCCGTTGTATTCCGGAACCGCAGAAACCGGCGCCTGCTGATTCTCCTCTTTCATGCACGCAAGTCCGTCCAGCACTCCGGTCAGCTTCGCGCTGTCATACTCCACTCCGATCGAAGTGGTGATCTCCGGCGCTTTCCAGAGGCTCATCGGCCACAAGAATGCATTCTGTTCCTTCAGAAGCTTCTCGAGCTCTTCACCTTTTTTATAAAGAAGGTCGATCTCGCTGCCGCTGATCGTCTCCGTATCTCCGTCAGATTCATGCAAGGTAAGCGTGTAGCCCGCCACCTGATCCTTCATATAATTCTCCACATCACTGACAGATTTCAGTGCATGGTCTGTTCCGTTAATCGTGGTCTGAAACTGGAAATGACTCATGAA
>JBJENH010000179.1:71601-111201 GCA_051880095.1 Bariatricus sp.
GTATTAAGATTGCTTGCGTCTCAACTTTTCTTCTATTATACTGTCATGTAGACAGGCGATAGCCTGTCCGATAAAAAATCAGATATCGGGAGCATCCATTTTCCCGATTATATACAATATAGAAAGGTTTGGTGTATCAAATGGCAGGTTCCATTTATGGCAAATTATTTCAGATCTCCACCTGGGGTGAATCACACGGAAAGGGGATCGGCGTCGTGATCGACGGATGTCCGGCCGGACTTCCGCTTTCCGAAGAAGACATTCAGATTTATTTAGATAGAAGAAAACCGGGACAGAGCAAATTCACAACAAAACGCAACGAGGGTGATACCGCGGAGATTTTATCCGGAGTATTCGAGGGAAAGACGACAGGAACACCGATCTCCATCGAGATCCGTAATCAGGACCAGCGTTCCCGTGACTACGGCAATATCATGAACGTATACCGTCCCGGACACGCGGACTACACCTTCGATGCCAAATACGGTTTCCGCGACTACCGCGGCGGCGGACGTTCTTCCGGACGCGAGACCGCAGGACGTGTGGCCGCAGGCGCTGTAGCCTGTAAAATTCTGAAAACGCTTGGTATCGAAGTACATGCTTACACGAAAGCAATCGGGCCTTATAAAATTCCGGAAGAGGAATATGATTTTGACCAGGTTTTCCAGAATCCGCTCTATATGCCCCATGCCGATTATGCTTCAAAAGCTTCTGAGTATCTTTCCAAATGCATGGCAGATAAGGATTCTGCCGGAGGCATCATTGAATGCTCCATCACAGGAATGCCTGCAGGAGTCGGAGACACCGTGTTCGATAAGCTGGAGGCCAATCTTGCGAAGAGCATCCTCTCCATCGGTGCCGTCAGAGGCTTTGAGATTGGAGACGGCTTCGCCGTTTCCGGATCGAACGGAAGTATAAATAATGATTCGTTCCGTTATGACGAAAACGGAACACTCACAAAGCTCACCAACCACGCGGGCGGAACACTTGGCGGCATGAGTGACGGAAGCCAAATCGTTTTCCGCGCTGCCGTAAAGCCTACCCCTTCGATTTCGCGCGAACAGCAGTCTGTAAATAAAGATGGGGAAAATGTCGCTCTCGTCATAACCGGCCGACACGATCCGGTCATTGTACCGCGCGCCGTCGTTGTGGTAGAGGCTATGGCCGCCATCACGCTCGTTGATCTGCTTTTCACCAATATGTGCGCGCGGATGGATAAAATCAGTGAGTTCTATCAGAAATAACGGGGAGCATTTCTCTATGTGGAAACGAATTTTCGAGTATCAGATTACAGAAACTGAATTACAGATAAAAAATTCCTATCATATCCATGGGTTTTTAAAAGCCCATGGGTATTCTTCTGCTGTCATCCGTCATCTGAAAGAGACCGAAAACGGAATCTGCAGAAACGGGACCTGGGCGCATATTTACGATTCTATCATGCCGGGCGATGTGCTGACCATCCGGCTCACGGAAGACGCTTCTTCCCAGAACATCGTGCCTTCTCCACTTCCGCTTTCCATTGTTTACGAAGATGAGGATCTGCTCGTGATCGACAAACCCGCGGGCATGCCGATCCATCCCTCCCAGGGGAATTACGACAATACGCTGGCAAATGCCTGTGCCTGGTATTTTTCTCAGAAAAACGAACCCTTCACCTACCGCTGCATCAACCGGCTGGACCGTGATACAACCGGGCTGCTGATTCTGGCCCGCCATATGTACAGTGCTTCGCTCCTGTCCGCCATGGTCGCCAAACGGGAAATCCACCGAGAATACCGCGCGGTTGTGGAAGGACTGCTTCCCGAGTGCGGAACCGTTGATGCCCCAATCGGACGCTGCGCCGGCTCCACGATCGAACGCGAAGTGAATTATGAAAACGGTGAACCTGCACGCACCCATTTTCAGCGGCTTGCCCATACGACCATTCCCGAAACCGGGAAAGATTATTCACTTGCCGCCCTCTCACTGGAAACCGGGCGGACACACCAGATCCGGGTACACATGAAGCACATCGGTCATCCACTCCCCGGTGATTTCCTGTACAATCCGGATTTTTCCGTGATCGACCGCCAGGCTCTCCATTCCTATCGTCTCACCTTTCTCCATCCTATCACCGGGGCCAAGATGGATTTCCGATCCCCTCTCCCGGATGATATGGTTCTCTGTCACGAATTTCGGGAGGCAGCATCGCATCAATAAATGCAATACGCCTCCCGTTTCTTTTTCTCGATTCTATTCTCTATACTTCGAAGCATCCGCCTCCGATGAACTCCCTTAAGATCGAGTTCTTCGGTATATTCTCGCTGCCGATCCCGACAACATAATCCAGGAACTTCAGCAGACGCTTGGCTTCCAGATATTCCTCACAGTTTTTATCAATTCCGAACAGGATCGGCTCTGCATAAGCCTTCAGAACCGCCAATTCATATAGAAGCGCCGAGTTGAACATCACATCCGCCTCTTCCTGATACGGGAAAATATTGTTGTCCTCGCCCCTGCGCACCGATTTCCACATCGCAATCGTATTCTTTGCAGAAGTGCCGCGGGTTCTCGCATCCCGCACCATTCTCCGAAGAAGCCGCCCGTCGGTCGTAGGGATCCGGTTGTGCTCGTCGATATTCAGCTGCGTCAGCGCACTGATATAGATCTTGAATTTACGCTCCCTCGGAAGATCTCTGGTAAGAGCATCGTTCAGGCAGTGAATCCCTTCGATAACCAGAATATCATTTTCGCCCAGCTGCTTAAAGTCTCCTTTAAATTCCCTTTTTCCGGTCTTAAAATTAAAATGTGGAATCTCCACCCGTTCCCCATTCAAAAGCGCCTGAAGATCCTGATTGAATTTCGCCACATCGATTGCCTCAAGACATTCGTAATTCGGTTTTCCTTCCTCGTCCAGCGGGGTGTCTGATCGATTCAGAAAATAATTATCCACCGCGATCGGATGTGGCACCAGTCCGTTGACACGAAGCTGCACCGAGAGCCGGTGTGAGAATGTAGTCTTTCCGGAAGAAGACGGACCTGCGATCAGGATGAACTTTTTCTCCGGCTGCGCAGCGATCTTCTCGGCAATCTGCGCGATCCGTCTCTCCTGAAGCGCCTCCTGCACTAGGATCAGCTCCTTAGGATCTCCTCTGGTCACAAAATGGTTGAGATCTCCGATCGTCTCAATCCCCATGCGGTCTCCGCCCTGTGTCGATTCCTTCAGAACCTGAAAAAGCTTGTGCTGCGGGTTAAATGGCGGAACCAGCTTCGGATTTTCCTTTTCCGGCATCTGTACCACGAATCCCTCGTCATACAAATACAGTTTGAAATATTTGAGATATCCCGTAGACGGCACCATATATCCGTAAAAATAGTCTTCAAATTCGTTGATGCTGTAAAGATTGACCCTTGATACCCGGCGGTAATGGAACAGCTTCTCTTTATCCTTCATACCGTACTCGCGGAATTTCTCGATCGCATCGTCGGTGTGGATCCCCTGCTTTCCGATTGCCAGATCCATCTCCACCATCTGGCGCATCCTGCTCTCGATTCTGTCCAGCAGTTCCTGATCCAGATGCAGGTTCCCTTTGAGCGTAAAATAAAATCCTTTGTCGACCGAATAATGAATCCTTACTTTTTCCACATTTTCGTGGCCCGCCGCATCATAGACCGCCTTGACAAGCAGGAAACTGACTCCGCGTCTGTAAGCCATATTTCCGAGTTCCTCAGCGGTTGTTACAAACTTAAGTCTGCAGTCCTTCGTCACCTTTTTGCGCAGCTCCTGAAGTTTTTCATTTACAAATACCAGCACGATGTCATTCTCATACTGATTCTGATATTCTTTCGCGATTTCAAGATATGTCGTTCCCTCAGGATACGCCCTTTTCTCACCGTTAATTTCAACCTGATAACGCTTCGTCTCCACCTTGCACCTCCTATTGAAAAACCCGTTTTCCGACCGTCACATAACCCAGAAAGGATGCTGCACCGGAGCCGTTCTGACCTTGGCCTCCGGGAAATTTTCTTTCAAAAAACGTTCCATATCCGCTATAAAAATATACTCAGTTCCATAATGTCCGGCATCAATGATCGCCATTCCCTGAGCCAGCGCATCGATTCCTTCATGATGATCGATATCGCCGGTCACAAGTACATCTGCACCTTTGGCCAGTGCAGGGCCGATCATGCTCTTTCCGGCTCCCGGAGAAACAGCCATTCTCTTCACCGTTTTCTTCGGATCTCCGAAGACTTTCACACTCGGCAGTGCGAGACGTTCTTTGACAAAACGGCTGCACGCTTCCAGAGTCATCGCTTCCTTCAGGTCCGCCACTCTGCCGATTCCCTCATCCGGGTAAGTCTCCTCCAGTATCTCAGGATGATTCATCTCAAGAAACTCTCCGGCCAGCTCTGCCATTCCCATCACATCATAATTTGTATGCATAGCATAATATGCAATATCTTCCCGGATCAGACGGATTACCCTGCGCCCGATGAAACTCTGATCATTGATTTTTTTTAACGCCTTAAAGATCATGGGATGATGGGTGACCAGCATGTCAGCCCCCCACGAAGCGGCATCTTCAATCACCTCGTCGGTCGCATCCAGCGCAACATAGATCTTTTCGACCTCTTTGTCATATCTTCCGGCCAGCAGACCGACATTATCCCATTCCATCGCACATTCTTTCGGATAACGCTTTTCAATGGTATCGATTATTTCCCTGCAAATCACGCTATGTACCTCCTAATAATACGTATTCAGAATTTTCCTGATCCATTCGATTCTATGGAAAATCGCTTCCGTGCGCTCTTTTGCGCGAACGGATTCCTGCTCTTTAAGAGCAGTAAGAATTCTGTCCTGAATCTCGATTTCCCGCTTGAGGAACTGCCGGAGCACCGGATGTGCCTGATGCAAAAGTACACGGCCGAATTCCAGCTCCTCTTCGGCATACGGCATTTCGTCATCATCGGCCGTCCACGGCACTGCCTTCATCATCGGATAGTATTTCCCATCCTCAAAGACCATGTCTTCCGCCACGATACGATATCCTTCTTCGGTCAGGTATTTTCTGACACTGCCAATCTCCGACTGCGGCTGCAGAATCAGTTCTTTGAGCGATCCTGCCGTTTCTCTTCCCTCGGAAAGAATCCGTATGACAAGACCGCCGCCCATACCGGCGGCGATCATACAGTCTGCTTCATTCATTTGTAAATTCTTGAGCCCGTCCGACAACCGTGTCTGAATCTTTCCTTCCAGACCATGCTCCCGGATATGCTCCTTTGCCCTTTCAAGAGGACCTTTATTAATATCCATGGCGATCGCTGACGGTATCACACCCGCTTCGGTCAGATAAATAGGTATATACCCATGATCGGTTCCCACATCTGCCAGCCTCATTCCGGGCGTTACCAGATCCGCGACAGCCTTAAGTCTCTTTGATAATTCCATCTCGTCCTCTAATCCAGATAATCTCTTAATTTTCTGCTTCTGCTCGGATGACGGAGTTTACGAAGTGCCTTTGCCTCGATCTGACGAATACGCTCACGGGTAACATCGAATTCCTTACCAACTTCTTCCAGCGTTCTCGCCCTTCCGTCATTCATACCAAATCTAAGTCTGAGTACCTTCTGCTCTCTTTCGGTCAGCGTATCAAGAACTTCATCCAGCTGCTCTTTCAAGAGCGTCTGTGCTGCCGCTTCCGCCGGTACCGGAACATTGTCGTCCTGGATAAAATCACCCAGATGGCTGTCTTCCTCTTCACCGATCGGAGTTTCCAGAGAAACGGGCTCCTGCGAAATCTTCAGGATCTCACGCACACGTTCAACCGGCATGTCCAGTTCTTCCGCAATTTCTTCCGGCGTGGGTTCCCGTCCCAGCTCCTGCAATAATT
Source organism: Bariatricus sp. (assembly GCA_051880095.1). Classification (GTDB taxonomy): domain Bacteria; phylum Bacillota; class Clostridia; order Lachnospirales; family Lachnospiraceae; genus Allocoprococcus. The sequence continues at coordinate 77,478 of JBJENH010000179.1, forward strand.
GTCTGGACACTCGAATCAGTTTATTGATGGTTTCTACCATATGGACCGGAATACGGATAGTTCTTGCCTGATCCGCGATCGCTCTCGTGATTGCCTGACGAATCCACCAGGTTGCATAAGTACTGAATTTAAAGCCTTTCTGATAATCAAATTTCTCAACCGCTTTGATCAGTCCGAGATTTCCCTCCTGGATCAGATCCAGGAACAGCATGCCTCTTCCCACATAACGCTTTGCAATACTTACAACCAGCCTTAAGTTTGCCTCAGCCAGACGTTTCTTTGCGTCCTCATCACCTTCCGCCATTCTCTTTGCCAGTTCGATCTCTTCCTCTGCACTCAGAAGCGGAACCTTACCGATCTCTTTCAGATACATGCGGACCGGATCTTCGATGCTGATTCCGTCCGGAACCGAAAGATCGATCTTCTCCATGTCCACTTCATCCTCTTCAGACAGGATGATCTCCAGATCATCATCTGTGTCATCCACGTCTCCGCTGATGCGAAGTACGTCGATTCCGGATGATTCCAGATACTCGAACACCTTCTCCATCTGATCCGGTTCCAGTTCCATATCATGGAACACTTCGTTGATCTCACCGATTTCAAGAATGTTCTTTTTCTTTTTGGCAAGCGCAACCAGATTCTTTAACTTTTCTTCAAATTTTGCCACGTTTTCTACCATGTCGTGTCCTTCCTCTCATTGCTTGTTTATATTTTATCCCTAATTGATGGAAATATGCAGTTTCTGTAAATCCTGCAAAGCCTTCTTTGCATTCATCAGCTGCTGAAGCCCCTGGATGTCCGTGGGGTCCAGCTTTTTCGTTGCCACCTCAATACTGTACGCTTTCACGCGGATGATCGTCTCTTTAACTGCTTTCTCCTGTTCCTGCTTTGTCGTAAGCTCCTTGATCCTGGTGTGGAAAAGGGATGCTGCCTCTCTGTGATCGGCCTCTTCTGTAAAATGGTTCATGATCTTTGCCGGATTCACATCACCCTGTTCATACTGCTCGAACAAAAGCTCCGCCACCTGCCGGTACAGATCCGTCGTAAAATCCTCGGGCGTGATATAGCGGCTGATCTGCGGGAACAATTCTTCATGATCGATCAGCCAGGTGAGCAGGATCTTCTGCGATTTCATGTGACCGTCCTCTTTGGCGGCAGCCTTTTCCTGAGTCTGCTTCGGTCTTGCTGCCAAAGTGGCCTGTCCGCTCTGGATCGCCGTCTTTACGACCAGCTTCTTCAGTTCCTCATATCCGACACGATACGCTTTTGCAACTGCTTCAATATAATTATTTCTTTCGATCTCTTCTTCAAATTCTGCAAGTTTTCTGGATGCCATCCGCAGAAATTCCGTCTTTCCTTCGGGGGAAGTCATATCAAAATCCTTCTCCATCATCTCCAGGCTGAACATGAATCCGTTTCTGGCTTTTGCGATCCGCTCCTCAAATGCTTCCGCTCCGAGGTTTTTGATAAATTCATCCGGATCCTTATAGGGTTCCATACGGATCACTTTGGCCGTGACGCCGGCATCCTTCAGAATCGGCACTGCCCTGAGCGCCGCCTTCGTTCCTGCTTCATCACTGTCGTACGTCAGGTACACTTCACTCACATACCGCTTGATCAAAGCGGCATGTCCGGGCGTCAACGCCGTTCCCAGCGATGCCACCGCGTTCGTAAATCCTGCCTGATGCAAAGAAATCACATCCATATATCCCTCACAGATCAGAAAATACGGTTTTCTTGATGTCCGTGCCCGGTGCAGTCCGTAGAGATTCCGGCTCTTGTCAAATATCATCGTCTCCGGAGAGTTCAAATATTTGGGCTTTCCGTCTCCCATCACACGTCCGCCGAAACCGATGACACGGTTATTCACATCCATGATCGGAAACATGACACGATTCCAGAATTTGTCATAAATTCCGTTTTTCTCGTCTACATTTACCAGCCCGGCCTTGATGATCAGATCATCACTGTACCCTTTCGATCTCAGATACTGATACAGATCATTACTGTACTTGTTTGAATACCCGAGCCCGAATGCGGTGATCGTCTCCTCGCTGAGCTTTCGTCCCGTCAGATAATCATGGGCAGTCTTTCCTCCCGGCGCCTTCAGCTGGGCATAGAAATACTTTGCAGCCAGCTTGTTCATCTCAAGAAGTGTCGCCCTGAGATCCGCCCGCTCCTTCGCCTCTTTGGAATATTCCTCCTGCGGAAGCTCCACCCCGGCTCTCTGAGCGAGAAACTTCAGCGCCTCCGTAAAAGAGTAATTCTCATATTCCATAATAAATGTAAACACATTGCCGCCCGCACCGCAGCCAAAGCAATAGTACATCTGCTTATCCCGGCTCACAGAAAACGACGGCGATTTCTCATTGTGGAACGGACACAGCCCGAAATAGGAGCTTCCCTTCTTCTGAAGCTTCACATATCCCGATATCACATCCACAATATCATTTTTCATTCTAACTTCTTCTATAATCTCATCCGAATAATACATGAAATCTTTACACCTTCCTGGTGTGAAAGCAAAACAAAAAGTTCCCTGTAGTAAAAAGCTCCCACATTTAATATATTCGACAAAACTTTTTGATTTCCTTTAATTTTTCCATGCTTCCGGAATAAAAATATCTTCAAATTTTTTAACGGCATAATTATCCGTCATACCGGCTATATAATCACACACTGCCTGCTCCGCAGAGTCTCCCTTCTCCATCTGGATCCGATATTGTTCCGGAAGGAGCTCCAGGTGATCCTCATAATAAAAATACAGATTCTCGATCATATGGATCGCCTTCGTTTCCTCTCCCTTTGCACGCGGGTTCTGGTAGACATTCTCAAACATGAATTTTCTCAGGTCACGCATCGCCTCTTCGATTTCCTCCGACATCCTGATCTCCGGCTGATCCATGCTGCTTATGATCACGTCATGGATCATCGTGTTCAGCCGCGAACGCATTCCGGTTCCGAACACCTCGCGAAACCGAACCGGTATATCCTCTTCGGTGAGGATTCCTCCGCGTATCGCATCGTCGATATCATGGTTGATATAGGCGATCTTATCCGACAGCCTCACGATCTGCCCCTCAAGAGTCGCCGGTTTTCCCACACTCTTGTGATTGCGGATCCCGTCAATGACTTCCCAGGTGAGGTTCAGTCCCTGACCGTCCTTTTCCAGCACTTCCACCACGCGCACACTCTGTTCGTTGTGTTTGAATCCGCCTGAACACACTCCGTTCAGGGCCCGCTCCCCGGCATGGCCAAAGGGCGTATGCCCCAGATCGTGCCCCAGACTGATCGCTTCTGCAAGATCCTCATTCAGTCTCAGTGCCTTCGCGATGGTCCGCGCATTTTGCGAAACCTCAAGGGTATGGGTAAGCCTTGTGCGATAATGATCTCCTTTTGGAAGCAGAAATACCTGCGTCTTCTGTTTCAGCCTGCGAAATGATTTACAGTGCAGTATCCGGTCTCTGTCCCTTTGAAAAACCGGCCGAATATCACACTGAGGCTCTTCTCTTTTTCTGCCCCTCGTATTGACGCTGAGTGTCGCATACGCACTTAAATATTCTTTTTCCCGCTGTTCCATCTGCTCCCTGATCGTCATGTTTTTTGCTTCCTTTCAGCGATTTTTCATCCTTTAATACCGGTTGTGCACATCCTCCGCAAAACACATCATATCCTTCAGAGCGATCTCCGTCCCGTCATCCAGCACCGCCCTTCCGGACATTCTTCCGAACACCTGATGCTGATCCGTCTCGATCACGACCGCCGCCGTTCTCGCCGCGCGATCCAGCACCGGCACAAAATCCATTTCAAAACGTCCGTCGCTGGATGTGAATTTCCACGGCTTCATATAATCGCCTTCCGGTATGTGAAATACAACATCGTCCAGCTTATGGCAAGTTCCGTCATAAAACAGGATATTTTCCGTCGCCGCAGAGGTATCCCCGAAGCCGTAACCGATATTGAACCCAAATGGTTTTCCGTCAACCGTCGTATTACCGGATCCCCAGTACCATCTGTTATCATAGGTCCATACGCCCCGTCCCCAGTCCAACGTGCCATAATCCGTCTCCGGGTCAAATGTATAAGTTTTTCCGGCAAATTCCATTTTCCCGGATGCCCTCATACAGTTGATCTTCTGATTATAATAAAATGCGGTCTTTTTCTCTTTCCACGGCGTCGCAATTACCATGGTATCCATCGGCGGCTCACAAAGCTCAATATCACAGGTGAAAGGCTTCCCTTTCCAGAAATGATCGAAATGGCAGCTGATCCGCCGCTTGCCGCTCTCCTTCACAAAACACATCTGAAGCCGCTTGTCACGATAAACGGTATTTCCCTCCTCCGAAGTCTGCGGAAGCCGGTACTTCCCCATCGGAAATGGATTCAGGATGGTTTCCGTGTGCTCCCATCCCTCTTCAAAATTCAAAAGAGAGACCGACTGAAGCCCGATATATCCGTCATCCGATATGGTAAATGCTCCTGCGAACTTCTCATTCAGGACCAGATAATAATCCCATTCTTTGATCCGGAACTTCGGAGCCTTGATCTGATTTCTCCGGTAGATCTGCACCGGCCTTTTCGACCATCCGGGCTCCCTGAGGGAACCATCTTCTTTCAGAAGCGGCTGCCTCTTTGTTACCTCATGATTTCTTGGCATCTTGCCCGCCTCCCTCACATTGCCTTAAACATCTTCTTTCAGACGTTCTTCAATGGCATTAACCACCGTCTCAAGCACTTTGATTCTTGCATAATACTTGCAGTTTCCTTCCACTACGACCCACGGTGCATGCGGTGTGGAAGTACGAATCAGCATTTCGTTTACTGCTTCTTCATACTGATCCCATTTTTCACGGTTTCTCCAGTCTTCATCGGTGATCTTCCACTGTTTTTCCGGATTTTCCTGGCGCGCCTTAAACCTTGCTGCCTGCTCATCTTTGTCGATCTGCATCCAGAATTTCAGCACGATAGCGCCGGCATTCACCAGATCCTGCTCCATATCATTGATTTCCTTGTAGGCTCTCTGCCATTCTTTCGTCGTACAGAATCCTTCGATTCGTTCTACCATCACACGACCGTACCAGGTTCTGTCGAAGATTGCAATGTGGCCAGCTTTCGGCATAGCTCTCCAGAAACGCCACAGGTAATGATGCGCTTTCTCAATATCATTCGGGGATGCAGTCGGATTTACCACATATCCTCTCGGATCCATGTGTTCCGTCAGACGCTTGATCGCTCCGCCCTTGCCTCCGGCATCCCAGCCCTCGAAGCCGAGCACCACCGGAATTCTTCTGCGGTACAGTTCACCGTGGAGACGTTCCATCTTGCCCTGCAGTTCCTTAAGCCGCTCTTTGTACTGCTTCTTGCTGAGCTTTTTGGACAAATCCGCCTTCGCAAGCAGCGATTCCTGGAATTCTCTCTCCCCGCCGCTTCTTCTCTCTTCCTGTGCTTCCTTCGGCATCTTCGCCTTCTCCAGCGCCATCTGCATTGCATGGATCACTGTCGTGTAGATCTTCGCTGTTGCATACCGCTTATCCGTTGCTTCAATGATCGTCCACGGTGCATAATCCGTATCTGTTTTCCGAAGCATCTCTTCATTCATCTGCTCATACCGCGCAAATTCCTTATTTCTCTGCAGATCGCCCTCGCTGACTCTCCACTTCGTCTCCTTCGATTCCATCAGCTTTTTGAACCGCTTTTTCTGTTCTTTCTGATCGATAGCAAGAAACAATTTCACAATGACCATTCCGTCATCTGTAAGCTGCTTTTCAAAAGAACGGATCGATTCATAGTCTGCCGGCAGTTCTTCTTCCGACACTTTACCGTCAAACCGGTCGATCTGTACTCTGCGGTACCAGCTCGTATCGTAGATTGCAATTCGTCCTCTCTCCGGTGTCTTCGTCCAGAAACGCCACATGAATGGGTGCATCAGTTCCTCTTCCGTTTCTTTCTTAACCGCATGTACCTCAAATCCTCTCGGATCCAATCCCTGGATCAGACGTCCGATCTGCAGGCCTTTTCCCGAAGCTCCGTACCCTTCAAAGGCGATCATTACCGGAATCTTCTGTTCCTTGCATTCCCGCTGCAAATGCCCAAGCTCCAACTCCAGTGTCTCCATCTTCTCCTTGTATTCTTCCTTGCTCATTTTCTTTGTTAAATCCACTTTTTCTAACATACGGCTACCTCCTGACATCCGTTTCCGCCATTTTTTCTTCTTCTCAGCTCAATTCGTCTGGCATTGATTGAAAAAACGCATAAATAAACCGCTCAATTATTTATTATTTTACTATATTTTCTTTCAATTAGGAAGAGGATTTGTTAAATATCGAATTTTGTTTCTATTTCCATTTTAATTATTAATATTGCGAATATATTTTTTCAAGAAAATTGTGTTGACTTTCCCCATATAATCATGTATTATAACTGTTGTCAGCAAAACATAAACAAAATAGCTGGTATGCGGAAGTGTCGGAACTGGCAGACGAGCAAGACTAAGGATCTTGTGACTATTGCAGTCGTGTGGGTTCAAGTCCCATCTTCCGCATTATTTTTTTATGAAAAAGCCTTGATTTTTCAAGGCTTTTTCTTTTGCAAATCTGAAGTTTTTGTTACACTGCCTTTGTCCCAAAAACTTTGCCGAGGTAAATTTTTAGTTTTTGGGAGAAGCGAAATATGTGTTGGAAGTCGTGTCAACATACAACTATTATCAGAGGTTGGAGGAAACAATGTATTATCATGCATCGCCAGTAAAGAATATAGAAATTCTGGAACCACGAATTTCTAATCATAATATACCTTTAATATACTTTTCGGATAAGCGTGAAAATGTCTTAGTATACTTAAGTAATGCTGTTGAGAAATTCTGTAAGGAGCAGAATTTTGAATATAACGGATTTTGGTATAAGTGGGGAGCGTATGGATTTAAGGATGGAATCCTATGCTTTGAAGAATACTATCCTAATGCTTTGGAAGAAACATATAAAGAGGTTTCTGGTTATATTTACTACTGTAATGAAATCATTGAAGAAAATGCGATAGATATCAAGATTCCAAATGCACATATTACCAGTAAGGAAACAAAGGTAGATTTCTGTGAATTCATTGAAGATGCATATGAGGAAATACTGTTGGCTGAAAAAGAAGGCAAAATACATATCATTCGCTACGACCAGTTTATTGATAAAGGAAAAGCGTGGCTGGAAAGAGTAATAGAGGAAGAATATAGTAACAATGAAGAACACCCAGAGTACCGATTCTTTTTGAAGAATAAGTTTGGAAATCACAAAAAAGTTTTTGACAAATCTTATGTCTTATGATATTATAGATAAGTAATCGCGTTGGAGTTATCCAACAGATTTATGCGGAAGTGTCGGAACTGGCAGACGAGCAAGACTAAGGATCTTGTGACTATTGCAGTCGTGTGGGTTCAAGTCCCATCTTCCGCATTTTTAATTGAATGGGAAGCCTTGATTTTGGGCTTCCCATTTTTTGTTCTCCTTGCTTGCTGATAATACGGATTAATTTAGAATTTTACTCATCACATTCTCCATTTATCTTTCTGATAACTCGACATGGATTTCCTACTGCGACACAATTTGCCGGAATATCTTTTGTAACAACACTTCCTGCACCTATTACAGTGCCATCTCCAATCGATACTCCGGGAAGAATTATCGCACCACCACCAATCCAACAACCGTTGCCGATTTTTACAGGTAAAGCGTATGTACGACAAAAATATTCTCCGCTATCCGGATCCCAATCAGGTGTAAGCCTGTCCGATAGTTCGACTGGATGTGTGGCAGTATATATTTGCACATTTGAAGCTATTAACACATTATTCCCTATTTCAATCTTATTGCAATCAACAAATGTGCAATTCATATTAATCGATACATTTGTGCCAATTATTATATTTTTTCCATAGTCACAAATGAAAGGAATTCCTACTGATACATTTTCCCCTATGCTTCCAAAGAGCTGTTTCAAAACTTCTGTCTTTTCTCTTTTCTGGTTATATGCAAAAGAGTTATATTGTGACAGCAAATTTCTTGCATTATTTTTATATTCTAAAAAAATCGCATTATGACAATCATACCACTCACCAGCCATACATTTTTCTAATTCGTTCATGATAACTCTCCGTCTCTTTTCCGGTTCTGCCAGAGCAACACCACTGCCCCTGCCACGATCACGATCGAGATCATCTGCGAGGTAGAAAGCATTCCTATATTTCCCCTGTCATCTGCCCGCAAAAATTCCATCAAAAATCTTCCAACACCGTAAAGTATCATATATAATGCTCCGCCGTCTCCGGTATGCTTGATCTTTTTATAATAAAGAAGAAGAATTGCCGTTATCAGGAAATCGCCCGCTGACGAAAAGAGCTGTGTCGGCAATACCTTGATACCTGCCGGCGCCATACTGTTTGCCGGAAATACCACTCCCAGGAAGGACTGTGTCTCTCTTCCGTAACAGCAGCCTGCCAGGAAACAACCGATCCGTCCAAATCCCTGAGCCAGGGAAATAGAAGGTGCACACAGATCAAAATATTCCAGAAAAACGAGTCCTTTGATCCTGCAGTATATAATGGCTGCCAATACTCCTAAAATAATTCCGCCGTACACTACAAATCCTTCTGATCCCAGAATGCTGAGAGGATCTTTGATAAATGCAGGAAATTCCACGATCACATAGAGAAGCTTCGCTCCGAGAAAACCGGCAAGTACTCCGTAGAGTGCAATATCGATGACCGCTTCCGGATTCAGCTTATATTTTTTAGCCCGGTACATGCCCATTGCAATGCAGCACAAAATGCCGATCGCAATCATCAGCCCGTAGCCGTGGATCGTGATTTTTCCGATTGTTAAAATGTCTGTCTTCATGTTCTGTCCTCATTTCTATCTGATATGTTCTCCGGGATTCTCATCCTCGAAATCGAACACACACCGTTCAAACGCATTGATCACATGCGTATCCTGGTATTTGTCGTATCGTTTATGCTGCCTCCCGTAGGACATATGTACATGTCCGTGCAGGAAATATTTCGGATGATATTTTTCCATCAAATCCAGGAACACCCTGAATCCCTGATGCGGAAGATCTCTTCCGTCATTCAGTTCATAAGCCGGTGCATGCGTCACAAGGATATCAAATCCCCGCCTTCTGAGCAGCTGAAACCAGAGCTTATGCACGCGTTTTTTCATGCCGCGCTCCGTATACTGATGCTCTCCCGGTTTATAGCGCATAGAGCCTCCCAGCCCGAGGATCCGGACCCCTTTGTACACATAAATCTGATCGTCGATGCAGATGCACCCTTCCGGCGGGATCTGCTCATATTTATCATCGTGATTTCCGCACACATAGAGTACCGGCGCCGAGGTAAATGTTGCAAGGAACGAAAGATAACGAGGATCCAGATCACCGCAGGAAATGATCAGGTCGATTCCCTGCAGTTTACTTTTTTCAAAATGATCCCATAAATATGCAGATTCTTCGTCTGCAATCGCAAGTATCCTCATAATTTCTTTAGCCTTTCTTCTCTATTCCCTGCTGCTGGATCGTAGGCTTTGTCTCTTCAAGCATCTCATCCGCTTTCGGAATCGTTCCGATCACATTCTCCGCCAGCCAGTCCATCGTCACTATTTCTTCCGGAGTCAGATCTCTGGACGGGTCGGACTGTACAATTCCCGTCTGAGAATAGAGCACTCCAGAGAACGGATTAAACTCTCCGGTACAGATCGTTTTCTTCAGAAGCTCAACCAGACGTTTGGTGCCGATCGGCAGGCTGTCTGAGCAAATAACATCGATCGCGCCGGATGACATTCCCCACCAGTAATTGATTGCCTTCAGTTCCGTCGATTTATCATCGTATTTCCAGGTTCCGTCCATGATCGTGCGGATCAGTTGTTCGTAAAATTTTCCCCAATGCCACAGAGGCATGGCAAGACTTCTCGGATATCCGTTTTCCAGCCGGTAAATACCAAAATATCTGGAAGACTCTTCGGGAATCACCATATCCATACCGGAAATGATGTTTGCTCCTGATTTCCGGATATTTTCAATCGCATCACTGTCTTTTTTCTTGTACCATTCCAGATAGACCTGCGCTCTCGGATTGATCATCTTCGCTCCCAGCGCAAATGCATTGATGTTGGCAATGGCGCCAAAGATCGGGTAATCGGCCAGGTATGCGATCTTGTTATTCTCAGCCATCGCGCCTGCAATTGCTCCCATCAGGAATTTCGCCTCATGCATACGGGCATAGTAAGTCCGGATATAGCGATGAGAAGTATTCAAAGAACAGTTCAAAATCCGAATATCCTGATTTGCGATTGCCGCTTTCACACTGGCCTGTGTAAAGGCCGGTGTCGTCGTAAATACAATATTGCATCCGTTTTGGATTGCCTCGCCTATCACGCCTTCTACCGTCTCCGGCGTGACATTATCATAATACACGGTCGTAACTTCGTCCGGGAACGTCTGCTCCAGATGCAGTCTTCCAAGCTCATGTGCATACGTCCATGCGGAAGATGACGGCGTTTTTTCATATATAAAGGCAATCTTAAGCTTCGGCGAACTCAACGGGAGAAGACGGCTCAGAAGTGGTTTCTTCTCGCTTGTCGGGTTCATCTTAAGCTCCACTTCCTTGTCGACACCGATCAGTTCAAATTCCTCCCAGCTCTTGCCGATCATTTCCTTCAGCTCACTGCTGGTCTTTTCTTCCAGCGTCTGGTATCCGTAAAGCTTAATGAAAGCAAGAAATGCGTCTCCCGCAGTAACCGGAAGCTTTTCTCCGCCTCTCGCCTTAAATTCTGCCGCAAATCTTGAATAAGCCGAACTGAATGTCAACTTTTCATCCTGACTCCACACTTCATTCGGAGCTTTTCCTACAGCCTCCTGAAGTTCTTTAAAGCTGCCTTCCTGGCTGAACCATATATAATTGACTTTCGACAGTTCATAGAAATCCAGGAACTCATAATAGATTTTATTTTCTTTTTCATCGGAACGCTTTGGTATGATCCTCGTTACCGTTCCCGGGATAGACGTAACACCGTAGTATTTCATAACGCTGACACGCTTATTTCCCTCTTCCACATAGAATTTATTCATAAATTCATACGCCTTGATCGGATCCCTTAAGCCCTCATTTTCATGGATTGTACTTAAAGTTGCCCATTTTTGCGCAAATTCTGTATTCTCCCTCAAAATCGGCATGAAATTTCCGGCAAATGCATTACTTCTTCCACCATGTCTCGTACCCACGATCCGATCCATCGGGATCTGAACCAATCCAAGCGGAACTTCTGAAAATGTTCCCTTTGTCGGGAGTATATCATCAAGGACAGGAAGTGTCGGTCTGACTCCCCGAAGCATCCTTGACTGATAATCACGTTTTCCGGCTTTATATGCTTTGATATATTCTTCTGATGACATAAAAATATCCTCCTTTGAGAATTTACTGTTCCATATCATTACTTTCTATACAAGGATACCTTCTTCTCTATTGGAAATCAAGCCTTTCCATGTAAAATATTTTACTCCGCAATGATGCGGCCCTTGTTCAGATTCGGCTCGATAAAATTCTTCCGTGAGTATTCCCACAACTCCTTTGAGCCTTCTGCCGTCCGTTCATTTCTCTTTAAAATCTGCGAAAGCTTCACCTGATGTTCTTCCCATGCTTTTCCGTCCGTCGCCGCATTCAGCATGATCGGCTGGACATTGTCCATGGTTCTTGCGAATCTGGCTTCCGGCGTCTTTCTCTCTTCAAATTCCTCCCAGAGCTCTCTCAGACGCTGTCCCTGATCCTCCGGCAGTAGTCCGAAAATGCGTTCCGCAGCTTTTTGCTCTCTTTCACTCTGGGTCGCCTTCGCAGCTTCATCATAGGCATATGTATCCCCGGCATCAATCTCCACAATATCGTGGATTAAAAGCATGGTTACTGTTTTTAACACATCGATCGGCTCATTGGAATATTCACTGAGGAGAATCGTCATCAGCGCCATGTGCCATGCATGTTCTGCGTCATTTTCCTTTCTGATGGCACCTGTGAGATAGGTCTGGCGGCCGATGAACTTTTCTTTATCAATTTCACGGATGAAATCGAATTGTTGATCCAGTCGGGAATGTTCTGGTTGGGATTGTTCCGGGTGGGATGGGGTGATTTTTTTGGTATCCATAAGGGGAACTCCTTTCTTTTGGGGTGGGACATTCGAAAGGCGCCCTGGCGGGCTGTTTCGAATGGAAGTTTGTGGGGTGTGTCGTTTTGTTTTTTGATAATACCCACGGATTGTTCCGCACTTCGTGCTCCCACAATCCTCCAATCATTCGAAATCCGCCCTGGCGGGCTCCTTTCTCATGATTGGGCGGGCACCAAGGACATGATTTTTCATGCGAGCATGAAAATCATGTCTTTGGTGCCCTGGTATTATCAAAAAACCCCGCAGATTTCTCCGCGGGGCTTCCCTCTTCTCTCTCAAGCGTTAAGCAAATCGTCTTATCTTATGCAAGTGCTTTCTTTGCTACATCAGCGATTGCTGCAAATCCTGCTGCATCGTTTACTGCGAGCTCAGCGAGCATCTTTCTGTTCATGTCAACGCCAGCTACTTTTAAGCCGTGCATTAACTTGCTGTATGATAAACCATTGATTCTTGCAGCAGCGTTGATACGTGCGATCCATAACTGACGCATCTGGCGCTTTCTCTGCTTTCTTCCAGCGTAAGAAGATGTAAGAGCTCTCATAACAGACTGTTTTGCAACTCTGTACTGTTTAGAACGTGCTCCTCTGTATCCTTTCGCTAATTTTAAAGTTCTATTATGTCTCTTTTTAGCGTTCATGCCGCCTTTAATTCTTGCCATTTCTTACTCCTCCTTCTATCGTTAACCCTATCTTAGAGATATGGTAATACTTTCTTCATGTTCTTTACGTTAGTAGCATCTGTGATAGTTGACTGTCTAAGATTTCTTTTTCTCTTTGTAGATTTCTTAGTTAAGATATGGCTCTTGTAAGCTTTATTTCTTTTTAACTTACCTGTTGCAGTTTTTTTGAAGCGCTTTGCAGCTGCTCTATTTGTTTTAATTTTTGGCATGATGATTTCCTCCTTAATATAAAATGTTTATTTTTAACGTTTTTCAGTTAAAACCATGCTCAGACTTCTGCCTTCCAGTTTGGCCGGTTTTTCAACAACAGCAACATCTTTCAGCATATCTGCAAAATCATCAAGGATATGTTTACTCTGCTGCATATGGGCCATTTCTCTACCTCTGAAGCGAAGTGTAACTTTGACTTTATTACCTTTTAAAATGAACTTCTTCGCATTATTCATCTTGGTATTCATATCATTCGTATCAATATTCGGTGAAAGACGCACTTCTTTAACTTCGACAGTCCTTTGCTTTTTCTTTGCTTCTTTTTCTTTTCTCGCCTGTTCGTAACGGTATTTACCGTAATCGATGATCTTGCATACAGGCGGCTTTGCTGTCGGAGCGATCTTAACCAGATCGAGTTCCGCTTCCTGTGCCAGCTTCATTGCTTCCTTTGCTGACATAATTCCTAATTGTTCCCCACTCTCGCTAACGACACGCACCTCTCTGTCGCGGATTTGTTCGTTGATCATTAAATCGCTAATTGTTGTGCACCTCCATAAATAAAAATAAGTGAATAGTTCTCAGACCATCCACTTCTCATTGCACAAAACACCCATTTACGGTATACTGTTATCAATATCAAACCATTAGTCGCCCGATTGCGCTAAGGTGAGAGTGGACACTCTGCTTTCTTTTTCGCTTCACGCAGATACTAATTTAACACATTTCTTATGCTGTGTCAATGGTTATTTCTTTATTTTTGCTTGTTTTTACATATTTTTTCTTGTTTGTTTTGGGCTCATTAATGCTCTCTTGAATACCCTGTAGTTATTCCTGTTTTTGGCAGATATTTACTTACAAATCTCACAATATCAATGTTGTAAAGTCTGCTTCACCCCGGCGTTCAAACAGTAACCTGTAGGTTGAAAGCCTGACTACGTGCTTTTCTATTGATTTCTTTATATGACTCGTAATTGTAGGAACCTTCTACGTACCATATAAAAGGATAATGAATATACTCCATAATCACTGGAGCTTTCTACGTGTTATTTCAATGTTATCTTATTATAGACCGTAAATATCCGCACTAAATACGGCTTGTTTTGAAAACATCTCATTATGCACCGTAATTCTCAGAATTAACTACAGCCTATTATAATTAATTCTTATTATAGTCCGTAATCCTCGACATTGACTACGGCCTATTTTAATCATTTCTTATTATAGTCCGTAATTCCCAACATTGACTACGTCCTATTTTAATCATTTCTCATTATAGTCCGTAATTTCCAGTATCGATTACGGCCTATTTTGAAAACTTCTCATTATGCACCGTAATTCCCAGCATCGACTACGGCCTATTTTAATCATTTTTCATTATAGTCCGTAATTTCCAGTATCGACTACCGCCTATTTTAATTATTTCTTATTATAATCCGTAATTTCCAGTATCGATTACGGCCTATTTTGAAAACTTCTCATTATGCACCGTAATTACCAGCATTGACTACCGCCTATTTTAATTATTTCTTATTATAGTCAGTAATTACCAGCATCGACTACAGCCTATTTTAATCATTTCTCATTATAGTCCGTAATTCCCGGCATCAACTACGGCCCATTTTGAAAACTTCTCATTATGCACCGTTATCCCCTGCTTCGACTACGGACTATTTTGAAAATTTCTCATTATACTCCGTAACTCCATGTACTGGAGCGCGCCCCATGGCGCGCAACCGCACAAGCAGGGCGTAACCTGTCAGCAGGTCACGCCCCTTATTTTCATAATTCTTTCGAAATTTATCTCTTTTCTCCCATACAGAACACTGCCACCACCCCCGGGCCGGTATGGCTTCCGATCACACTTCCGATACAGTTGATCAGTATATTCTCAATCCCCATCTTCTCTCTGACCAGTTTTGCCACATACTGGGCATCTTCTTCACAGTCTCCATGGGTGATCATGATGATATCGTTCTCCCATCCTTCAGACTGCTCTACTGCCATGTCCACAATATGCTGCAGCGCTTTTTTGCGTCCCCGCTGTTTTCCGATCACCTGAAGTTCTCCGTTGTCATTCATATGAATAATCGGCTTGATCTGAATCATCGTTCCCATGATAGCCGCCGTTTTGGAGACTCTCCCTCCTCTGTGAAGGTGGTTCAGGTCATCGATCGCGACATTGTGACAAATGTGCAGTTTGTTCTCTTCTGTCCATTTTGCCACTTCTTCCAGACTTTTTCCGGCGCGCTTTAACTGGACTGCCTTGTAGACCAGAAGCCCCTCGCCCAGGCAGGCACACAGGGAATCCACCGCAATGATCTTCCGCTCCGGATATTCCTCCATCAGTTCCTCTGCCGCCATCCGGATATTATTAAATGTTCCGCTGAGTGCGGAAGAGAATCCGATAAACAAGATGTCTTTGCCTTCCTTCACATACGGTTCCAGTGCTTTTTTTGCCTGTTCCGGATTTATTTGGGATGTGGTCGGAAGGGAACCGTTCCTGATCTTGTCAAAGAATTCTTTCCCGTCAAGTCCGCTCATATCTTCGTAAGTAACACCATCCATAATGTAAGACAGCGGGATATAAGGTACCTGCAACTCTTCTACAAGATACTCTTTTGGTAAATCCACCGTACTGTCTGTCATAATCATATATTCGCTCATTTGAAACCCTCCTGTAATACTATCTTGTTTCATTTGTGCCCCAGTTCTTCAGAACTTTTTTGATTGTAATTGTAAAAAGGATGATCGTTGTAAGTACCGAAAGAATGTCTGCCACCGGTTCTGCATAATATACGCCCATAACACCGAAAAACCGCGGCAGAATCATAGCCAGCGGGATCAACAGGATCACCTTGCGCAGCAGAGCGATAAACAGGGAAACTTTTGCCTGTCCCAGGGCGATAAATGTACTTTGGCATGCCATCTGTATCCCGAACAGCGTTGTCCCGAGGAAATAGACCGGCATAACCTGATTGGTAACCGCAAGAAGCTCTGGCTTATTTGTGAAAAGCGAGCTGAAAGTCTGCGGACGCAGGATGGCAATTCCGCTCATCACCAGCGTCACCGTCAGGCAGATCGTCACCATACGTTTGAAAGTACCAAGCACTCTTTCCTTATTGCCGGCTCCATAATTATAACTGATGATCGGCTGCATTCCCTGATTCAGCCCCTGCACCGGCACAGAGATCAGCTGCATGACACTGGTCAAGATCGACATGGAGCCCACATAGAGGTCTCCGCCATATATTTTCAGCCTGCTGTTCAGTGTGATCATCACCAGCGATTCGGTACTCTGCATGATAAATGGTGAAATACCGAGTGCCGCAATATGACGGATCATTCTTCCGTCCAGCCGCACATAGTCCTTGCGAATGCGAACCACACTCTTTTTAGAAGTCAGGAATCTGACAACCCATACCGCGCTCGCCGCCTGTGAAATGATCGTGGCAAATGCTGCGCCCCTGACTCCCATTTTCAAAAGAAAAATAAAGATCGGATCCAGGATAATATTGATCACTGCCCCGATGAGAACCGACAGCATCGCTGTCTTCGCATTCCCCTGTCCGCTGATAAATGTATTCAGTCCCAGCGCAAACTGTACAAATATCGTTCCCAGTAGATAAATGGTAATGTACTCGCCGGCATAAGTAATGGTATTTTCCGTCGCGCCGAACATATAAAGCACCGGCGTCTTCACAATCAGGAAAATAACCGTAAGTGCGATTGAGAACGTAATAAGAAGTGCCGTACAGGTCCCCAGAATCTTTTCCGCCTGCTCGTAATTCTTCTTGCCGAGTTCGATCGAAGCAAGCGGTGCACCTCCCATCCCCGCAAATGCGCTGAACGCCGAGATGATCATAATGATCGGAAATGTCACGCCCACACCCGTCAGCGCCATATCGCCGTACCCCTCAATATGACCGATGTAAATCCGGTCGATGATATTATAAAGTACATTAATCAGCTGGGCCGCAACCGCCGGAAGCGCAAGACTTACAATCAACCTTCCAAGTGGCTCCGTACCCAGCCTTTCATCCTGTTTTTTTTCCATATTACAACCCGCTTTCCCTTATTTTCAACAGATAGATTATAATATGCTTTTTCGTTTTTCACAAGAGTTCCCCGATTATCTTAAGATTCTTTTTACAGTTTAAGGGAAATCAAGCATCTTTTTTAGGTAATTTGTAACTGTTCAGAGCCAAGCAGATTTGTCAAAAAAGGGCGTTGAATGCTTGCATTCGTAAGCACTTTTTTGTACAAATCTATTTGGCGGATACGCCACACTGAGGAAACACGAAGTGTTTTCGAGGTTGGATCTGAACAGTTACGGTAATTTAACATTCAGATAGCTTTTTCCTGACAGTGTTTTATTGACACAGATACACCAGATTACGATCAGGCATCCGATGACAAATCCGACCAGATTAAATACTGCAGTCAGGACCAGAAGCAAAAGACGCATGAATTTGAGTGCGTAACCCAGTTCAAAATTCGGCTGCGTGTAATTTGCCACAGAAACAAACGCCATGTAAAGCATTACTTCGGAGTTGAACCATCCTGATTTCACCGAAAATTCTCCCATGACAATACCTGCAATCACGCTGAGCGGCGTACTTAGCATGCTTGGCGTATTCAGCGCAGCGAGGCGCAATCCGTCAATCGCCAGTTCCAGGATCAAGATCTGGTAGATCAGCGGGACATTGACCGTATCCCTTACCACGACGAAATCAAAGGCCTCCGGCACCCACTGAGGATTCTGCATCAACAGAAGAAACAACGGCACCACAAAGATAGTCAGCACGGTGATGATTGCCCTGGAGACCTTCAGATAAATATTTGTGATGGGCGGGAAATAGTGATCATTTGCCTCCTCGATCATATCAAAGATTGAAGTCGGAACAACCAGCGCAGACGGTGAATTGTCAACCAGAAGAATGATCTTCCCCTCCAGAAGACAGGCTGCTGCCGTATCGGGACGCTCTGTAAATTTGAACTTCGGAAAAGGATTGAACCATTTCCTCTTGAACAGCGCTTCCGCCAGACTCTGCTGATTCATGCGAAGATCATCCACATGAATATCCGCAAGCTTCTGCCGGATATTCCGGAGCATTTCCTGATCCACCCGATCCACCATGTAGCAAAGCGCTACATCCGTTCGGGTGCTTTTGCCCACTTCAGACATTTCCATGATCAGATTCTCATCCCGGATCCTGCGCCGCATAAGCGCCGTGTTGAACACGATCGTTTCCACGAATCCGTCTCTTGATCCACGCAGGGATTTATCTTTCTCCGGCTCTTCCACGCTCCTTGCCGGATAGGTTCTGCAGTCAATCGCGATGCACGCCTCATAGCCATCAATAAAAAGGCAGGTCACCCCCGACAGGATATTTTTCACGATCTCATCAAAATTTCCGAGTATGTCTACCTCCACATAAGGCACATTTTTCTCTGCAAATGCGGTTGCATTATCAGGCATATCTTCCGGCTTAATATTAAAAAATGAATCCATGATTTTCAGCATCGATTCATCTTTTGTAAAACCGTCAATAAAATAGAACGTTCCTTTCCGTCCCCCGATTTCCATATTCCGTTGTATAATATCAAAACTCTCCTGCACGGGAAGAATGCCGGAAATCCTCCGGATGTTATCCTCCAGTTTCTTACTTACCACTAAATCTTCCATATTGAAATTCCTCCATATGGAATCATTCTTCCCTGCAGAAAGCAAAAATATACGCTATTTTTCTATTTTACAGCCGTTCCAGATCCTTCATCCATACCGCGGCACAGGCATCACTTGGCATACGCCAGTCTCCTCTCGGTGAAAGCGCCACCGTACCGATCTTCGGTCCGTCCGGAAGACAGGAGCGTTTAAACTGCTGTGCAAAGAACCGTTTGTAGAACGTCTTCAGCCATTTCAGTATGATCTCATCCTCATACACACCCGCAAAAGCCAGTTTTGCCAGACGGTAGATCTTGGACGGTTCAAATCCGAATCGCAATACATAGTAAAGATAAAAATCATGCAACTCATACGGACCCACCAGATCTTCTGTCTTCTGCGCGATCTCTCCGTCTTTCGGCGGCAGAAGTTCCGGGCTGACCGGCGTATCGAGCACATCCAGAAGCACCGCCTTTAATTCCTCATCCCGGCAGGTATCCGCATAATACTGTACCAGATGGCGCACCAGTGTTTTCGGCACAGAAGCATTTACCCCGTACATGGACATATGATCGCCATTGTAGGTCGCCCATCCAAGTGCCAGCTCCGACATATCTCCGGTACCGATGACCATCCCCCATTCCTGATTGGCGATGTCCATCAGGACCTGGGTTCTCTCCCTTGCCTGCGAATTCTCGTAAGTCACATCATGCACCTCTTCATCGTGCCCGATATCCCGGAAATGGGTCTGCACCGCATCCGCGATTCGAACTTCCTTCAATGTCGCTCCCAGTTTCACTGACATCCGGCATGCATTCTGATAAGTTCTGTCGGTCGTACCAAAACAGGGCATCGTCACCGCAATGATATCCTCCCTTTTCTTTCCCGCCATGTCAAATGCCTTGGCAGTTACCAGAAGGGCCAGCGTAGAATCCAGTCCTCCGGATATTCCCACAACTGCCGTTCTGGAATGGGTGTGCACAAGTCTCTTTTTCAGGCCCATCGCCTGGATCATCAGGATTTCCTCACAGCGCCTGTCTCTCTCAGACTGGTTCTGCGGCACAAATGGTGCCGGTGAAAATTCTCTGGTAAGATCCGTCTCTTCCACCGGAATCGTAAATAGAATCCTTGGAAGGATGCGTTCTTCCTTCGTCAGGAAGGTGGTATTCTTTCTGCGCTCACTTAAAAGTCTGCAGATATCAATTTCACTTATGATCATTTCATTCGCAAAACGTCTCGCTTCTTTTAGAATCGTTCCGTTTTCCGCAATGATATTGTGACCGCCAAACACGACGTCGGTCGTCGATTCTCCATCCCCCGCATTGGCATAGACATACCCTGCGATCAGGCGAGCGGACTGGCCTTTGATCAATTCCTCCCGGTAACTGTCTTTGCCGATGGTCTCATCACTTGCCGAACAGTTGACCAGGATCACCGCACCTTCCCTTGCCGCATCAATACTCGGCGGAATCAGTGACCAGACGTCCTCGCAGATTTCCGCGGATACAACAAGCTCCTTCATCTCCGATGCCTGGTAAAGGATCTGCGGCCCAAACGGAATTTCTTTCCCGCCAAACGGAATCATGCGTACCGTCTTCGGTCCCGGGCGGAACTGGCGCATTTCATAGAATTCTCCGTAGTTCGGAAGAAACGTCTTGGTCGTAAATCCCAGGATCTCCCCATTATTGAGCGCTGCAGCCACATTATAAAGCTCCCCGTCCACCGCAAGCGGCATTCCTACAAATACAAGGCTGTTCCCCTCTTTTGTTTCGTTTGCAATAACCTGAATCGCTTTTTCTGTTTCCTTAAGAAGAATATCCTGAGTAAACAGATCGCTGCAGGTATAACCGGTAATACAGAGCTCCGGAAATACAATGATTCTGGCTCCTTCCTTCTCAGCCTCTTTGATCTTCCCGCAGACTTCCTCACAGTTGTGCCACACATCCGCCACCCGGATATCCGGCGTCACTGCTGCCACTTTGATAAATCCATGCTTCATGTCTTTTCTCCTATCTCTTTGCGTGCTTCAGAATCTCCTTCAGTTCTTCCACACTGAACTTATATGCCGTGTTGCAGAAATGGCATTTTACCTCCACTTCTTTTCCTTCATCGATCATACTCTGAATGTCCTTTTTCCCGATACTGATGATAGCCTTTTCAATGCGCTCGTGTGAACAGTTGCAGGAGAAATTTGCCGGAATAGTATCAGTGATCTCGATGTCCAGCCCTTCAAGAACCTGTTCCAGCATCTGTTCCGGTGTATGGCCGTTATCCAGCATCTGAGTCACAGACGAGATTTTCTGAATATTTTCTTCCAAACGGCTGAGCACCTCGTCCGTCACAAACGGCATCACCTGCACAATAAACCCTCCGGCACAATGCACCGTATTTTCTTTGTTCATCAGTACGCCAAGTCCTACAGAAGAAGGAACCTGCTCACTGGTCGCGAAATAATAGGTCAGGTCCTCCGCGATCTCGCTTGTCTGAAGGATTGTCTGGCCCACATAGGGTTCCTTCATTCCCATATCTTTAATTACATTCAAAAGACCGATTCCAACCGCTCCGCCTACATCCAGTTTCCCGTTCTTCGGCGGCATCATGGCATCCGGATTTTCCACAAATCCTTTCACATTCGCCTTCGCGTCCGCGGTGACAGTGATCCCTCCGAGAGGCCCGTCTCCCTTGATCTGCAGTGTCAGAACATCGGTGTCGTTCTTCATCATACTTCCCATCATGGCGCCTGCCGTAAGAAGACGTCCAAGCGCAGCCGTTGCCACCGGACTGGTATTGTGGCGCCTTCTCGCCTCCTCAACCAGATTTCCCGTCGTGGCTGCGAACGCGCGCACCTGCCCATCTCCTGCTGTTGCTCTAACAATATAATCCTTCATATCTCAACTCTCCTGTCTGTATATTCTTCCACGAAATCAGAAATTTATTTCTTGATTTTCCCTTTTTCTCTTGCAATCACATAAATTCTTTCACTTTCTTCCTTCGGCGCTTCGCGGGTAAATGCGTCATAGGCCGTCACGAACTCCAGTCCCGAATCGCTGATCATGCGTCTCATCTCATCCAGTGTATAGGCTCTCTGAAAATGTGTCTCCTTGTATCTGCGGAACAGATTCTCTTTCTCACGGATAAAAATACTCAGCTCGTACTCATTGATCCGTTCTTCTTCATAATAATAATTATCCCAGATGAAACTGCAGTCTTCGCGATTTTCAGCGATCGTCCTGTCTCCCAGGATCTCCCGGTATTTATAAAGTGTATTGAAATCAAAAATAAACACACCGCCCGGGTCCAGATAATTATTTACCAGACGGAACACCTCCGTCAGCTCCTCTTCGTCATCAATATAATTTACCGAATCACAGATACTGACCACTGCGCGCACCGTGCCGTAAAGCTCGAATTCACGCATATCCTGCAGAAGATACAAAATGTCATGGCCGGATTTCTCCCGCTTCTCCATCGCTATCTCCAGCATTTCCTCTGCATTATCCACGCCGATCATATCATACCCTTCCTCTGCCAGAAGCTCTGTCATATTTCCGGTCCCACAACCGAGATCAAGAACCAGACCGTCGTTTACACCGTATTCATTTAAAAGCCCTGTCAGGTATACCGCCCACTCTTCGTATGGAATATTGTCCATGAATGTATCGTAAACGCGGGCAAAACTCGTATATGCATCCATAAATCTTATCTCCCGTCTAAAAAGCCCTTTTCACTTCCTATATTGTATCCTTTGGAGCGTACTTTGACAACCCAATTTTTTGCCGCATACGAAAGTCCTTGTTAAACTCAATCAGTCCATTCAGAAGCTGAAGCATTCTCCTGTTCAGATTCCTGACATTCTGGACCATCTCCCGGCTCAGATTCAAAGGGCAGCCCGCCCTTAAGTTTTTCTCCGCCTCTGTGATCTGAAGATCGATCGGAACTCCGGCAAGTCTGCTCGTCTGACTCTCCGCTTTTCGCGTAAATTCTGTCACGATTTCTCCCGAATCCAGTACCGCTTCACTGATCATTCCATTACTCAGCATAACCGTCCTGCGAAGTCCATCTTCGAACTCCTCCCGGAACCAGTCCGCCCTTTTGCGAAATGCAGTTTCCCCGCACGGAAATCCGGCAAGCAGAAACAGCGCGTGCTCCTTCATGATTCTTCCAAAAAATAAATGCGTTTCCAGAGATAATCTCACATATTCTTTCATATTACCGCGTACCTTATTATTATATGATTTCCTTATATCTTATGAATGAAATTTGAAAATGGTCCACCGGATCCTTTTCTCATATGTCTAACACCCAAAAACGGGTTCCTTCCGGAACCCGCCTGCTCGCTTATGTATTTACTTTTATATACCATACGGTTTTATTTCAAATAATCCCCCACCGGACTCTGATTATACTGTTTGATAATCTTGATCACAACAGAGCCGTCTTCCTGCAAAGCCTCTTCTACGATTTTAAACTGTGTACCCCTTCTTTCCAGATTCTTTTTGTAATGCTGTACTTCTTCCTGCACCAAACGCAAAGCGTAATCACGTTCTGCATCTTCCTTCAGCATAAAATGAAGTGTCTGGCAAATACATGCCGCTTTTACTCGTTTCATATTTTCTTTTCCTCCTTTTCCAAACTTCCGCTTACTCAACAACAAAAAATGTGTGACATCAACAGGATTTACGCAGTTTGATGCCACACGTTGTATTTTCATTTTACACAATTTTCCACAAGCTTTCAAAGGCGATTTTGTACAAAATTTTAGAAATTCTTATCTGTCACTTTTCCCATAGATTCCTCGGATTCTTTTTTTGAGATACACATTTCATAACATTCTTTCAACATATGTAAACAAAAACTAATCATATTCCGGTATTGGTTCTTTGCATTGTACCAGTCGACTGAGGAACACCGCTCTGCATAAATATAGGAAGCTTTGTTCTTCATGATATATTCCTCTGTCGTCAGGAACTTTGCTCCCGGATAACCATGGCGCTGCATCAGAAATCCAAACAGGATCCTCGACATCCTGCCGTTGCCGTCCGGGAACGGATGAATACAGATAAAATCCAGTGCGAAGCATGCTGCCATCACCGGTGCCGGAACAGACATATTTTTCTCCCATTCACGATAAGCTTCCAGCAAATGCTTCATCGCCTCCGGCGTTTCATCCGCCGCCGGAAGACTGCGGCGTACCTGAATTTGTATTAGTATTATTTTCCTCAGATTCCGAATTTCCCGAACCGCTGTTTTCCGGAATATCGGTCCGCATTCCTCCTGCAACCATTTTCAGCATATCTTCCGACAACTCTTCAAACTGAAACTGCAATTTATTTAACAGAGATGAAGCGCTCTTCAAATCCATCGCAACCTTCTCGCTTTCTGCAAGTTTCAGCACTTCCTCCACTGTTTTGCAATCGGATGCCTTCCTGAGAAATGCTGCTGAGTATTTCAGTTCTTCCATTTTTCTAACCTCCTGTGTTTCATAATAACTCTTTGTTTCCAAATGTGTTCTTTTGAAGTATTTTCTTCTGTGACATCTTCTTCTGAGCGAAGCTATTATACACGAAATTCTCCGTATCGTTGCATTTATTTTATCACTGTTTGAGGCATTTCTCAACTTCAAATCTTATTTTCATCCCTATAATCTTTGGCTGCTCATTGCTCAGACTTGACATTCTTCTCCTCCAACGAAACATTTGACTTGACATCTGTTCCAAAAAACTGCTATCATATTTCATGTCGTGTGGCCGTAAAAGGCGTAAATCCAGATCGCTGGATTTACGCCTTTTTTCTTTTGCGAAACTGTGATACAATCTCGCAACCCGGCCATGCACACAATACAGGTTATGGCAGCTTTCCTAATATAAAAAAGTCTCCTAAAAAACACGAAGGAGGTTCACATGAACGAAGAACTATCTATGAACAAATTAGGAACGATGAAAATCAGCAAGTTGATGCTGTCAATGGGTATTCCGATGATACTTTCTATGATGCTTCAGGCAGTTTATAATATCGTTGACAGCGCTTTCGTTTCCAACATGCCCGTAAATGGAGAAATGGCACTAAACGCACTGACCCTGGCTTTCCCGGTGCAGATGCTGATGGTTGCGATCGGAATCGGTACCGGAGTCGGCACAAATGCCCTTCTGTCCAAAAGTATCGGTCAGGGAGACTATAAAAAAGCCAGCAAAGTAGCGGGAAATTCTCTGTTTCTGGGATTCGTCATTTATATTCTGTTTCTTTTATTCGGAATATTCGGCGTTGGCGTCTATGCATCCAGCCAGACTTCCAATCCGGAAATCAAGGAAATGGTGGTCACTTATCTCAGGATCTGCTGTATCGCTTCGATGGGAATCGTTTTTTTCTCAATTTTTGAGAAACTGCTGCAGGCTGCGGGGCATTCTATGTATTCGACCATTGCACAGATTGCAGGGGCTGTCATTAATATCGTGCTAGACCCTGTGCTGATCTACGGACTTTTTGGTATTCCTGCGTTGGGAGTTGCAGGTGCAGCGTACGCAACCATCCTCGGTCAGATCGCTTCCGCCCTTTTAGGACTCATTTTCCATCTGACTCAGAACAAGGAGATTACAAACGGTCTGAAATATATGAAGCCGAGTCCGCGCATCATCAAGGCAATCTATTCCATCGGTCTTCCGGCCATTATCGCGCAGGCACTGATGTCTGTCATGACATACGGAATGAACATTATTCTCGGAAGCATCAGCGAGTCTGCTGTTACAGCCTATGGTCTGTACTATAAAGTACAACAGTTTATTCTCTTTGCGGCCTTCGGCCTCAGAGATGCAATCACTCCGATCGTTTCTTTCAACCATGGTATGCGCAGTAAACGCCGTGTAAAAGAAGGAGTCAAATACGGAATGCTCTATACGATCCTGATCATGCTCATCGGACTTGCAGCGATCGAGCTACTTGCCGTACCGTTTTCATCCCTTTTCGGATTATCCGGAACCACACAGGATATCTGCATCAGTGCGATGCGGATCATCTCACTCAGTTTTATTTTCGCGGGAATGAACATCGCATATCAGGGAATCTTCCAGGCCCTGGACAGTGGACTGGAATCCTTGATCATTTCTGTACTGAGACAATTTTTATTTGTACTGCCGGTTGCCTGGGTATTTTCCTTATTTGCGAGAAAATCACCCGATCTGATCTGGACCGTGTGGCTGACATTTATCATTGCCGAGACATTATCCTGCATCATCGCAACCGTTTTTATGAGAAAAATCAACCATAACGTTATTTCAAAACTGGAGGACTAAGCCTATGAAAACGATCATCACAATCAGCCGCGAGTTCGGAAGCGGCGGACGTTTCATCGGAGAAACGCTGGCGAAAGAACTGAATTTTACATTTTATGACAAGAATATCATCGAACAGGTGGCAAAAGAAACCGGATTTTCCAAAGAATACATCGCTGAGCGTGGGGAATATGCTCCGACCCACAGCCGTTTTTCCTATGCATTTGTCGGTAGAAACGCACAGGGTGGCTCGATCGACGACTATATTTACCAGAAACAGCGCAATATTATCCGCGATATCGCTGAAAAAGGAAACTGTGTCATCGTCGGAAGATGTGCCGACTATATCCTGCAGGGCCGAACCGACGTGCTGAATGTATTTATCCATGGAAATGAAGAAGAAAAATGCGCGCGAATCATGAAACTCTATGAGAAATCAAGAAAAGAAGCACTTGCCCTGATGAAGGATACGGACAAGAAAAGAGCGATCAACTACGCCTACCATACAGAGCTGAAATGGGGCGATACACGCAACTATGCTTTATGCATAAACAGCAGTATCCTCGGTTACGAGACATGCATGGAACTCATAAAAAAAAGTATGGAATAAATCCATACTCCTGCACAATGCTGGATGTTACTCACAGCATTGTGCATTTTTTTGTTTTTTCGCGGCAACGATCCCCATAAGAAGAAGGACTGGAAATAAAATTGCCGCCAGCACTCCTTTTTTCAAATCATCTCCCATCGCGCTGGACACCATTCCAACCAAAGTGGGGCCTCCTGAACATCCCAGATCGCCTCCAAGCGCCAGAAGTGCAAACATCGCAGTTCCGCCCTTCGGCAAAGCAGCAGATGCTTTGCTGAAGGTTCCGGGCCACATGATACCGACAGAAAGTCCACATACGGCACAAGCTGCCAGACTCAGCTGCGGGAGCGGCGAAAGTGCAATTCCAAGATAGGAAATGATACATAGGAAACTGCTCAAAATCATGAAACGGTCCAGATTGATGCGGTCACCGTATTTGCCGTAAAAAGCTCTCGCTGCTCCCATGAGAACTGCAAACGCCATCGGTCCGGCCAGATCTCCGGCTGTTTTGGAAATCCCCAGACCTTTCTCCGCAAAAGTAGATGCCCACTGGCTCACAGCCTGCTCACTTGCCCCTGCACAGATCATCATGATCAGCAGGATCCAAAAGGTCTTGATCTGAAACAGCTCTTTAACCCGAAGTCCCTGCTCTCCTTCCTCGATCAGATTCGCGATTGGAACTTTCAAAAAAGCAATCGCATTTGCAATCGGAATCATCGCCCACACCAGCGCCATGATTTTCCAGTGATCAATTCCGAAGGTCCGAAAGAACAGCGTCGAAAGCAGAACAACTCCCACATGCCCCCAGCAGTAAAATGAATGAAGCATACTCATAGCCTTTTCCTTATTATCTGAAGGGCAGGCTTCCATCACCGGACTTACCAGCACTTCCAGAAGGCCGCCGCCGATCGCATACAACATGACTGCGATCAGAATTCCGACAAACGGCGATGCAAATACTTCCGGCAGAATCGTCAGAAGAATCAGTCCTGATGCCGACACCACATGTGCGATCACCATCGACGCACGATAGCCGATCCTGTCAACAAATCCGATTGCCAAGAAATCAATCAGAAGCTGCACTCCGAAATTGAAGGTTACAAGCAGCGTAATCTGCGAAAGCGGAATCTGGTAAGTTCTCTGAAACGTTAAAAACAAAAGTGGCACAAAATTATTGACGATGGCCTGCACGATAAACCCGACAAAGCAGGCAGTCACTGTCTTATTATATTGATTTTTCATACTGTATTCCCTATTCTATTTCAAAATACTACTCACCAAAAAGTTTTTCCCTCTTCATTACAAAAGACTCTCGATATTTTTCCTGATCTTCTCAGAAACTTCCCGGAAAACCCTCAATTCTTCCTCCGAGATTCCTTCCAGAATCTTCTGGTTCATCTCCTCTCTTCTTTTCGTCATCTCAACGACGATCTCCCTGGCAGAATCTGCGATCTCATAATGAACATATCTGCGATCATTCTTGTCCGGAATCGCAATGATATAACTGCGCCTGCAGAGGCTGTCGACCGCCTGGGAAATGTGGCCTCTGTTCATCAACAGCTGCTGATGAATGTCGGTAGAAGTATTATGTATTCCACTATGGGAAAGAAAATATAAGATCTCCAGTTCCGCCTTTTTCATATCATATTTCTGGCGCAATTCAAGACTCTGCTCCTCCAGCAGCTTCTTAAACTGCCCGCCTTTCAGAATCGTCTCCATTTGAACATCCATTTTATCACCTGCCCCTATCAAAATAAAAATCCTAATCAAAATATAACACATTCTTTCCGATTCGTCATGGGTAAAATACATAATCCGTTGCTTACACTGAAAAGGAACAGTGCCAAAAGCACTGCTCCCTCTAAACAACTTTCTCTATTAATTATTCCACAGTTTTTCAATCTTCGGAGCTGCCAGATACATCTGCGCTGCGATATTGGTTGTCGCTTTCACGCCCTGAACCTGTGGTACCACATAGTAACAATAACGTGATCCGTTTTCTACTTCATCGTCAAGATACAGATTGTCGTCTTTGATCACTGCAATTCTGGTGAAATTACTGTCACCGAATTTCTTACGATAAATACGGTACTCGCTTGCCCCATTCACTTTGGTCCATGAAACTTCAATACCATCTGCTGCATTCTTCAGATCAATTGAAGTATGAATGATGGACTCGGTCTCTGACCATGCTGAATAGTAGGTTGTAGAGCCGGCAGAATTGAAAGCACGGACTCTGACATAATAACGGTCTCCCTTTTTCAGTCCGCCGATCACTTCCTGCAGCTTCTGTGTGGACGGAACATCGATGGATTTACTTCCGTTAAACGCACTGTTTGTACTGTAGCAAATCTGATATCCGGAAGCCATCTCGTTCTCTGTCCAGACAACCTTCATCTTTCCGGTTCCTTTTTCTGCCAGTCTTGCAACGATGGCTGCGGTTAATTCTTTTCTGTTTGTTTTAAAATGGAAATATGGTCTTTCCTTGATGACTGTAATATCAACCGGGTATTCGTATTCTTCCAGTGTTGCGAGGATCGCCGGTCTTACTTCATCCAATGTCTTGCCTTCATCCAGTTCAACGAATAAATACGGTACAAAATATCCTTCATGATCCTGATCCGGAACGAAACAGAAGAAGCCGTCCTTCACACCTTCTGCCTCAACTACACGGCTCTCCATTCTCATCATGAACAGATATCCGCCTCCAAAACGTTCCGTAAACCCACGACCAAGAACGTGAACGATACCCTGCTCTGTGATATATCCGATATCACCTGTGTGCAGCCAGATTTCACCGTCCGGATGGGCGATCAGTGTACGATCTGTCATTTCCTCGCCCATATAGCCGCTGTATCCGAGCATCTTTGTCGGACCGTTCATGCACAGTTCTCCGATTTCTCCATATCCCTTCTCTTCCAAAGTCTCTGAATCGAAGATCGCTAAGGTTGTTGCAGGCATCGGCATACCTACACATCCGTCTTTCAACGGGAACATCGGGTTCGGAAGTGTAAAGCAGGAACCGCCTTCACTCTGACCGTAACCGGCACTTAACGTAGCCATACAATTATGTCTGTGGAAGAATTCCTCAACTTCACGACATTTTCTCTCGTTCATAGCTTCTGCGCCCGGTCCGATCGTTCTCAGATGTGACATATCATAATCATCCGGAATTCTGGTGCTCTTCATCATAATCTCGCACATCATCGGAATCAGTGCCCAGTAGTTCGGTTTTAATTCCATAAACCGGATATCGATATCATTGACCGGACAGAACGGATCCAGATTTACTCTAAGTCCTGCGGACAGCGGGAATACTCCCATGGCAACAGTTACCGCTACCAGAGCCGGTGTCAGAATCGGAATCCACCATGTCTCCTGTACCTCTGTTGGCGGAAGGAAGATTGACATCTGGAACGCAACAGCCACGATATTAGCTCCCGAATGAATAACCAGTTTTGAAATTCCAGTAGATCCACTGGTATATGCACCGAATAATGGTCTGTTCGGATTCACGGATGCTGCAAAATCTCCGATATAGTTTCTTCCCAGATTCATGAATTCATCCCATGTAAGATCGCCTTCACTTGATCCTGTCTCAGCGGAATAACGGGATTCAATTTCCTTCATGATATAGTCCGGTATACAATTCTTATCCGCATATTCAAAAGGAGAAACCTTGATCATACGTGTCATAGGTGTCGTTGCTCTGAAGAGCTTCTCGTCTTCTTTTGATGTATAGTCATGAACAAAAGCTGTTGATGCTTTTGATTTACGTATTGCAAAACACAGTTCCTCAGGAGTATCATCACGGCAGATCATGGTCGCCCCGATTTTTTCTGCTGCCAGAAGCAGGATAAAATGCGCTGGTACTGCCTGTAAGAATACAGGAATTCTGTCTCCCTCATCAAATCCGAGTACTTTTAATGCCTTAGCGGCAATTTCAACTTCCTGCCAGAACTTTTTCCATGTTATCTTCGTGCCATAATATTCAAAGGCGTCTTTGTTCTCATCCGGATTTTTCATTTTCAAAAATGCTTCTACTGTCATTTTCGGCACTTTCAGATTCTGCAGTTCTTCCGGATAATACTTCAGCCAAGGTTTGTCGATACTTGCTTTTCCTGTTAATCCTGTTGTTTCTAAATTCATTTCCTTACCCACTCTTTCGTACTTTCATTTGATCAGAATATCAGTAAATTGCAAATTCAATTTGAACTCAGCGCTTTACCACACCCTCATATCTTCATCAGATTATAAAATCGTATTCACGCCATATTTATACAAGATCTTCTGATTTCAAATCCAAAACAAAGCATACTCCGAAAGTATACGCCCCAAAAAAATCTTTGTCAACAATCCAGACCGCTTTGTCAATGTGATTCACATTTTTTCACATAAAGAAAATACAGTTTCACATTGATTCCAACTGTTCAATATTTTGTTGTATGAAATACTTCATCCACTCTATACTGTATACTCTTCATCGTGAGATGAACAGGTCTTTTTTTTCACAGATATTCCACACACATTACAGAACATCCCTGCAATCTCATTCTCATCTTCTTTTGCTCCATTCTGCAGCCAGATGATCGAGGTATTGAACAAAGCTCCTATAAACATATAAAGATGGTATTTTTCAATCGAGCTGTTTGACATGTTTCCCGCTATCTCTTCATGGAACCGGTTCAATTTTTCGAGCAGAATCGATCCATAGCCAAACTCATACAGATCCAGCACAAATTCACCGTATTTTTTAAAGCAGGCAAAACTTCTGCTGATATTTTGTTCCGTATAATAGTCAGGGCCGCTCCAGTCAATCTCACCGCGATACTCTTCCAGAACATCATCGATCAGCTTCACAAGTACGTCCTCCTTTGAATCATAGTTCCGGTAAAATGAGACCCGGGCCACACCGGCAGTCTGTATCAGCTCTGTAATAGAAATATTCGAAAAACTTTTCTTGTGCATTAAATCAAACAGTGACTTTGTAATATTTTCCTTCACACGCATATTTGCTTCTTTTCGTTTATCCATATCCACTCCTACTTCTACCCTGCAATTCCGTCTAAAATCATTTCCGTGAATCAACATGTTACAATTTTCTTCATTTTGCATCACTTTTATCCCTTGTTGAATCATTTCAGATGTGATACAGTTGTTTCATATTATTTTATCTATATAATTTGATTTGTCAATAGCAAGGAGAAACTACTTATGAAAACAGCAATCGTAACAGATACCAACAGTGGAATCACGGTAGAAGAAGGCAGAAAATCCGGTATTTTTGTTCTTCCCATGCCTGTCATTATAGAGGAACACTGTTATTTGGAAGGAGTCGATATCACAAATGCAGATTTATACCGGGCAATGACCGCTGATAAGGATCTTTCTTCCTCACAGCCCTCACCGGGAGATGTCATGGATTTGTGGAACAATGTGTTAGAAAACGGATACGATGAAATCGTTCACATTCCCATGTCAAGCGGGCTCAGCGGTTCCTGCCAGACAGCAAAACAGCTTGCTCTTGACTATGATTCCAAAGTCCAGGTCGTGGACAATCACCGGATCTCCGTCACATTAATGGAATCCGTCTACGATGCAAAATATCTTGCTGACCAGGGAAAATCAGCCACAGAAATCAGAGAATATCTGGAAGAAACCGCCTATCAGGCAAGCATTTTTCTGACGGTAAATTCACTGAAATACCTGAAAAAAAGCGGAAGAATCACATCCTCCGCTGCAGCCATTGCCAATATTCTCAATATCAAACCTTTGCTTACAATACAAGGTGAAAAACTGGATCTCTTTGCCAAAGTAAGAGGAAGCAGACAGAGCGAAAAGAAACTGATCGAAGCTCTGAAAGAAGACATCGCGTCTCGCTTTTTGGATATACCGTCAGACAGGCTCCAAATCGCAACTGCCGGAACTTTTGAAAAAGAAGAGGACGCAAAACGTTGGATGGACCTGGTACAATCCGCATTTCCGGATCATTCTGTTTACTATGCACCTTTATCCTGCAGCATCGCCTGTCATGTCGGGATCAATGCCGCAGGGATTGGTGTAATTGTGACCGCAGAGCGCAAATAACTTATTTCAATCACAAACTTTCATATAAATAGTTTTGCAGCAAAACTGAATGCAATATGACAAAATATTTTCAAGTATTAAGAGAGACCGTGATCATCCAAGTGATCCGGTCTCTCTTTCTGTCTTATTATTTTGCAACAAAGTTAACAATTTTGTTCGGTACATAAATCTCTTTCACAAGATTCTTTCCTTCCAGGAAGGATGCAATTCTGGAATCCGCCTTTGCAATCGCAAACGCCTCTTCCTTGTCGCAGTCTGTCGGAATGACGATGGTACCTCTCACCTTACCATTTACCTGAACACCGATTTCGATGGTCTTGGCAACGGTTTTGCCCTCATCATATTCCGGCCATGGAGAAACTGTGACAAATCCTTCTCCACCCAGCATTTCCCAGATCTCCTCACAAAGATGCGGAGCAAACGGACTAAGCAACTTGATAAAGATGACCAGATCATCCTTACTTAAGTGTCCTTCTGCCGTGATATCGTTGATCAAAGTCATCAGACTAGCGATGGCCGTATTGAATTTCAAGCTCTCAATATCAGAAGATACTTTCTTGATCGTACGATGAATCTTCATTTCCAGCTCATCTGAAACCGGTTCATCGGAAACCAGATCGGTCAGGCCCGCAACACGGTCAAGGAACTTCTTACAGCCCTTTACGGAGCTGTCATTCCACGGTGTTGCTGCCCCATAATCTCCCATGAAAAGCACATAGGTACGAAGCGTATCTGCGCCATATTCCTCAACAATATCCAGAGGATCGACTACATTTCCTTTGGATTTACTCATCTTATCGCCATCCGGTCCGAGGATCAGTCCCTGAATAGAACGCTTTGCATACGGCTCCGGTGTGTTGACTACTCCAATATCATACAGGAAATGATGCCAGAATCTGGAATAGATCATATGTCTTGTAACATGTTCCATACCGCCATTATACCAGTCAACCGGCATCCAGTATTTCATCTTATCCATATCTGCCAGTGCATTTTCATTATGCGGGTCAATATATCTCAGGAAATACC
>JBJENH010000180.1:0-6359 GCA_051880095.1 Bariatricus sp.
AATAAAAGAGGAGGAGTCCTGTGAAATGTCTGATCGGTAAGAAGGGTGACATTTTGCAGGACTCTGGTTGTGTACTCAAATATGGTTTATCTGCTTAATTTTTTTAAAACAGCTGTCGTATAAACAGCGGCTCCGATCGGAAGAACATCTTCATTGAAGCGGATCTTCGGATTATGCTGAGGAAGTCTTTCTTCCGGATTCTCCACACCTGCACCTACCATATAGAAGGTTGCGGGTACCAGCTCGGAGATACATGCAAAATCCTCCGATCCCATTGCGTGGAAATCATCTATTATAAGAGCGTCATCGACTTCATGGATTACTTCCTGGCTCCATGCATTTTCCTGCTCGTCACATACAAGAGGCGGTACATCACTGAGAACCTCGATCTCGGCTTTGGTACGGTAGGCTTCGGCGATGTTCTGTGTGATGGTATGAATACGCTGGATCATCCGTTCGCGAAGTACAGGGTCAAATACGCGGAGTGTTCCTTCCAGTTCTGCCGTTTCAGGAATAATATTGGCGGCACTTCCGGCATGGAATTTGCCGATGGTCAGAGCAACCTCGTCAAATCCGGAAACTTCCCTGGACATCAGTTCCTGCAGTCCCAGATGGATATGGATCGCGGTATTGATCGGATCAACGCCGTGCTCAGGCGAAGAGCCATGTACGCCCTGTCCGGTCAGTTTGATACGGAAACCATAAACGCCGGCAGCAGGAACCTTGTGCCCGCCGAGTGTTCCGAGCGGTTTCTGTGAAAATACGTGAAGAGCCAGTGCGGCATCGACATGCGGATTTTCCATCACACCGCCTGCAATGGCTGCTTTTGCTCCGGCGAAGATTTCTTCGGCTGACTGGAACAGAAGTTTTGCAACACCATTCAATTCTGACTCATGCGCTTTGATCAGTTTTGCGGCTCCCAGCATCATGGTTGTGTGCAGGTCATGTCCGCAGGCATGCATACAGCCGTTTGCGGAAGCAAAAGGCTCACAGGATTTTTCTTCTATTGGAAGTGCATCCATATCGCCGCGGATCATATAGCATGTGTCGCCGTGCCCAATCGTGGCAACAATATTGGAGCTTTCTTCATATACCGTATATTCAATTCCCATTTCATCCAGTTTCTTTGTGACAAAATCCACCGTTTTCGGAAGAGTAAGACCAAGTTCCGGGATTTGATGAAGTTCGCGTCTCCATGCAATCATCTCGTCTTTGATCTTTTCAGCTTCCAGCATAATCTGATTTTTCATATAGACCTCCTTTTCTTATTCAGAGCAAGCCTCGAAGCACGGATTGTCTCTGAACAGCTACCATGTTTTTTTAATAGAATACCTTTTTATTTATCAAAGTGTAAGAAATATATTTTCTAAAATGGTATCAATATTTTTTGTTGTACGATTTTACACAATGTTCGAATAAAAAAGTGAAAAAAATTTCACTGTTAGAGGAAAGTTAAGGAAAAGTGAAATTTTCTTTATTTTTATCGGGACATAAAAACATTATGATTATCAATACAACTTATAGACAAAAGTTATTAAAAGGAGGAGACAAAAATGGATGTAATGCAGATTGCAAATGGAATCCCAATGTGGATAGCCTGCGGTATTCCGGTAGTACTCGTAGTAGTTCAGGCTGTTCTTTTTGCGAGAGGAGCGTACGGTGCAGGAAAGAAGATGGGACTTGGCGAGGACAAGATGAAGAAGGCAATGAAGAGCAGCGCCATCACATCAATTGGGCCATCCATCGTAGTACTTAGCGGAATGCTTTCATTATTAGTAACGGTAGGAGGACCGGTAGGCTGGATGCGCCTTTCTATGATCGGTTCTGTTATGTTTGAGTCTATCGCAGCAGGACTTGGTACTTCAGCAGTAGGCGTAACGCTTGGTACAGATCCAATGACTGAAGAAGCACTTGCTATGGCAGTATGGACAATGGTTCTCTGCTCTGTTGGCTGGGTAATTTTCTCAACTTTCTCAGCAAACAAGATGGACAAGATCGAGCATAAGCTTTCAAAGGGTAACTCCGGTACACTTTCAACCATCGCAAACTGCGCGATCATCGGTGTATTTGCAGCCATGGTTGCAAGCCATATTTCCAAACCATTCTATTCAATGGTATTAAAAGCCGATGAAGTGGCAATGTCCTCTGCATGGCATAATATGCTGGCATGTATTCTGGGAGCAGTCATCATGTTTGTACTGAATACAGTTGCCAATAAGAAAAATATCGGATGGCTGAAAGAATGGGCACTGACAATTACGATTCTGGGTGCAATGATCATCACCGCACTGGTTTAAGGAGGAAGATAAGATGAGCAATAATTTCTATAAAGACGAATATATGCCTAAGGTAAATAAAATAGGTAAGCTTACCGGCGTGCTGGGAGTTATATTGGCTTTTTCACCGGCAATTGCACTTGCAGTTGTTTACGGAATTCTTCCAAAACCGGCAGCTCTTCTGACCGCATTTATCAGCGGTGTCAGCGCATTTGGAGTTCTGTGGTTTGTGGAACCGATTTCTTATTATCCGGTACTTGGAACCGCAGGAACCTATATGGCATTCCTTTCCGGTAATATTTCAAACATGCGTGTACCGTGTGCAAGTATGGCACAGGTGGCAGCAGATGTTGAGCCGGGTACCGAGGAGGGATCGATTATCGCAACGTTAGGTATGGCTGTTTCTATTGTTATTAATGTATCGGTTCTTACAATTGGAGCCATTCTTGGAACAAGCGTATTGTCTATGCTTCCTGCTACTGTTAAGACGGCACTTAATTATCTGCTTCCGGCACTTTTTGGTGCGCTTATGGTTCAGTTTGGTATCAAGATGGTTAAACATAGTCTGATCATGCTTGTTGTTGCATTTGCACTTTACTTTGCAATTGGTATCGGTCTTTTCAACTGGCTTCCGGGTGCTTCTAACTGGCTTGGAACTCTGGGCTGCGTATTTATCAGTATCGCAGTTGGATTTGCTACATTGTCAAATAATACAAAGAAAAAATAGGATTTTAGAATTGTATTAGAAGGGATGAAATGAAAATGGAAAAGAAAGATCTTCATCTTGAGGTGAAGAAAATGGAGTCGCTTCTTCAGGCTTCCTGCAGAACAATCTGGGAAAATCCGGAAGTAGGTGGTACTGAAAAAGCTTCGGCAGATTATTTCCGCAAGCTTTTGGAGGCAGAAGGATTTCATATTACAAATGAAGAGCATCTGGAACATGCATTTTGTGCAGAGTACGGCTCCGGAAAACCAGTGATTGCAATTTTAGGGGAATATGATGCGCTTCCCGGACTTTCACAGAAAGTAACGGACAAAAAGGAGCCGGTTACAGCCGGCGCACCAGGGCACGGATGCGGGCATAACCTGCTCGGTTCTGCGGCAGCAGTCGGTGCGATTGCAGTAAAACGTTACCTGGAAGCGGAAGGTATCAGCGGAACCGTGCGTTTCTATGGATGTCCGGAAGAAGAACTTCTCTGTGGAAAAGTGAAAATGGCATATTATCATATGTTTGATGGATGTGATTTCGCAATCAGCTGGCATCCGATGAGCGCTAACATGGTCTATGATAATGGATATCTGGCAAGCGCATCTGCACATTTTGAATTTAAAGGAAGAAGTTCTCATGCGGCATTTGCACCGGAGCTTGGAAGAAGTGCGCTGGATGCAGTGGAACTTATGAATGTAGGTGTGAACTATTTAAGAGAGCATGTGACATCCAAAGCACGAATTCATTACACCACAGACAGCGGCGGATTTGCACCAAATATCGTTCCTCCGAGAGCAGGTTCATGGTACTTTGTGAGAGCACCGTACATTTCTGACGTAAAAGAGATTCTTGCAAGAGTCGGAAAAGTGGCGGAAGGCGCAGCACTTATGACAGAAACACAAGTGGAAATGAAAGTGGATTATGGATGCTGTGAAATGCAGGAAAATCATGCATTTGGAGATCTGGCTTATGAAAATCTGAAAGAGGCAGAGCTTCCTGTATTTGATGAGGAAGAAATGGCATTTGCGAATCGACTTCTTGAATCCGTTTCAAAAGCAGATAAAGAGAAAGCGCAGAAACTGTATGAGACAGAGGGAAAACCGATGGCATGGAAACTGAATTCGCGGAATCTGTATGAAATCAACCCGCTTACTGCATCTTCTGACAGTGGAGATGTCAGCCATATGATGCCGATGTGTGCGATATCCACCTCATGCTGGCCGGCGGGAGTCGCGCCGCATACATGGCAGTCTGCAGCAGCAGCCGGAAGTTCCCTTGGAGAAAAAGGAGCGCTGTGTGCTGCGCAGGTTATTGCAGGTATTGCATATGATCTCTATAATAAGCCGGAAGTTCGGGAAGATATTTTGAAAGAGTTTGAAGAAAAGAAGGATGAATATACTCCGATGTATGAAGGTTAGTCTGAAAAAATCCTGAATCATAAACAAGTGTAACAATCGTATTCTTGACATCAAGTCAAGTCGAATGTTACACTTGTTTCATATTTGGACACAATTGGATTGGCTTGTTTTACAAAAGGTGGGAAGAAATATGGGAATAGCATTGTATCAACTGTTGGCATTGGATTTCTTTAAAGATTTTCATGTAGTAGCTGGAAAGAATGGGCTGTCTAAAGAAGTGCAGGGAATTGTAGTTATGGATTCCCCGGATGCCTTTCGCTGGGTTAAGGGAAAGGAACTTTCGATGACGTCGGGATATGCGCTTTCGAAAGAACCCCACTGTTTGGATGAAGGATTTAAAAACGGTATCATGCAGCGTACAGCCGGACTTATGATTAAGAGGGCGCGATACATGGATGAGATTCCGGAGCATTTAATCGAACTGTTTGAAAAACACGATGTACCTCTTATCAGCATGCCATTTGAAATGGCATTCATGGATGTCATTAATCAGATTAATGTAACTGTGATGAACCAGGCGTTTCGAAGATTCCGAATTCAGAATGATAGTGTGTTTCAGTTGTCGAATCTGGATTTTAAAGAACGGAAAATCAAGAAGATTCTTCAGGCCGTAGAGTTGGAGATGCATTTCCCGGCGTTTCTTTATGATATCAGCGAAGGAAAGGCATATTACAGTTCTGCAAACTTCAGAAGAATATCGGATGATTTCCATCTGAAGGATGAGGATTACTGGAATCCTTCCATGGAACACACAAGACATATTCTCTGTGAACATATTAATATGATGAGATACCGTTTGATCGATCCGCAAAGCCCGGATGGTCCAAGGATCAGCTGGATTCTGATTCCCATTGTCATGAATGAAGTGGTGCAGGCTTACTTTGTTGTCATGGAGTCAAAGGAATTTATAGATTATTGCGATGAGTATTCGATTCGGATTGCGTTCCTGGAACTTCAATCGGTGTACGAACAGATCATGGTTGCGCAAAGTGTCGGAAATATCGGATTTGAGAACTTTATTTTGTATGCTCTGAATTATGATGAGAAAGACAAGGACCGGTTGATCTATCAGGCAAGCCAGCATGGCATTTCCATGTCGAAGAAATATATCTGTATGATGTTTGCCCAGACGAAAGATGCAGCTGTCAATGCCAGAGAGGAACGTAAGAATTTTGTGAGGGCTTTTCAGGACTGCGCGGTATCAAAATTCGGAAGATTTGCTTTTCTCGATGAAAACAATGGAATTATCCTCTGGGATACACAGGAAAAGAATATGTGCAGCCTGGAATATCTGGAAAATGTGCTGGAAGAATTTCGGCTGAAGGTCAGGGAAAAATGCAGCAATATGGAACTGGAATTTGCAATATGCCGGGACGCTGTTGATCTGCTGTCACTCAAGAAGAGCGTGCAGAAATGCCAGAAAGTAATGACGATGGGCAAGAAGCTGTTCGCGGAAAAACAGATTTGGGATTATGAGATGCTCGGTCCGTACGCGTGGATCGATATTGAGGAAGAAGAACTGGAGGAAATGCTGAGCCAGTATCGGCTTCTTATGGAAGATGAGAAGAACAGAGAACTTTTGAAAACTTTAAAAATCTATTTGGAAAATAATATGAACTTCAGTATTACAGCTGAGAAAATGTATGTTCACATCAATACGATCCGCAAAAGGATCGCCAAGATCAGGGAACTGCTGGATGTGGAACTGGAAGATCGGATTACCAGACTTAAGATTGAGATGCTTTTACAGTTTTTAACCTTGTAAAATAGTAGGAATAGCGTGGGGGTTGTGCAATAAATGGGAAAATGTGCACAAATCTCACGCTATAATTCTATGCAAA
Organism: Bariatricus sp.; assembly: GCA_051880095.1. Taxonomy (GTDB): domain Bacteria; phylum Bacillota; class Clostridia; order Lachnospirales; family Lachnospiraceae; genus Allocoprococcus. The sequence continues at coordinate 6,245 of JBJENH010000180.1, forward strand.
TTATGAAAAATGCACTTCAAAACGTTATTACAAGATTGTTAACAATTGACAGTTTACAATATTAAAGATATAATGTTATCAAGATTGTTGAAAAAATAGCAAAGAAAGGAGGCTG
>JBJENH010000180.1:6459-34222 GCA_051880095.1 Bariatricus sp.
ATATTGGAAAAGTTTGAGAAGCAGGAAGATGTAGATACGATTGTACAGGCAATCAGTGAACATTATATGGTTGTTCCGGAGACTCTCTATAATGCCACGAAGCTAAAGGATTACGCATAGATTATTGCGAAGGAGGAAAAAAGGGAAATGTTGAAATTTATTGGAAAGAGGCTTGCATATGCGGTATTGACATTGTTTCTGATCGCGACGGCAACGTTTTTCCTGGTTGCAGGTGCGCCGGGAGATCCGATTGCAGCCAAAGTAGGGCAGATGCCGGAGCAGGCGCAGGAGATCATCAGGGAAAAGTACGGTTTGGATAAACCGGTTGTACAGAGGTATGTCATCTATATGAAGAACCTTATTACAACAGGGGATTTTGGGGAATCCATTATCTACACCGGAAAATCAGCAAATGACATTATTAAGACAAACACATGGGTATCTGCCAAGATTGGTTTGATTGCCATGGCCTTTCAGGTTGTAATTGGTATTCTTCTGGGACTTATCTCAGCACTGTACCGGGAGAAGCCGGTAGACCATGTCATACGATTTATGGTCGTACTGGCCATATGTGTGCCCAGCTTTGTATTTGCCGCACTGATGCAGTACTTCCTGGCATTTAAGTGGAAGCTGGTGCCGGTATTTGGATGGGGCGAGCTGAAACATTACATTCTTCCGGTAGCTATTTATGCTATCGGTGGTATTGCCAGCTATACGAAATACATGAGGAGCAGTACATTGTCTGTTATCAGTGAAGACTATATCATTACGGCAAAGGCAAAAGGCTGTTCAAAGGGACGTGTTGTTAAGAAACATGTGCTTCGAAACTCCATGATCCCGATCGTTACCATGATTGGACCGGCACTGGCAGGTATTTTTGCAGGTTCCTTCATTATTGAGAAAATGTTCTCTATTCCGGGACTTGGTTTTTATTATGTAAAGGCCGTATCAGACAATGATTATACAATGATTATCGGTCTGACGATCTTCTTTGCAATATTGTACGTTGGTTCTTTGATTGTTGTTGATATCCTGTACGGTATTGTAGATCCGAGAATCCGTGTTGCCAAAGGAAAGAAATAAGTGAGGTGTAAAGATGAGCGAGAATATTAAAAATAATATGGAAGACACATCTCTTGCAGATGACTTATTTGAACGAGTAGGTACCAAAGGATTGTCAGGTGAAGAACTCGGCAAGAAATCACTTACATACTGGGCTGACGTATGGAGACGTTTTAAGTCTGACAAAATGGCGCTTTTAGGATTGTTGATTCTTGTACTGGTCATTATATTGCTGTTTGTAGGACCGATTCTTTCCGGAAAAGATTATCAGTTTATTGATGCATCCATCAAAAATACGAAGCCGAACAGCGAGTACTGGTTCGGTACCGATGATATGGGACGTGATATTTTCACACGTGTCTGTGTCGGCGGACGAGTTTCCATCTACATTGCAATCTGCTGTACACTGGTTATGTTTACAATCGGATCTTTGTTAGGAGCTTTGGCAGGACTTCGGGGTGGAATTGTAGATGATTTTATTATGCGTCTTTGTGAATTTATCGGAAACCTGCCATACCTGATCATTGTAACAATTCTTTCAATGGTTATGGGACGAAGCCTTTTCTCGTTGGTATTTGCCATGTCCATAACGTCGTGGGTAGGTACCACACGTATGGTACGAGGACAGATTCTGCAGATCAAGGAAATGGATTATGTACAGGCTGCGAAGGCACTTGGAGCCGATACGACCAGAATTATTTTAAAGCATCTGCTTCCGAACACGATGGGAATCATCATGGTAAACATTACCATGTCACTGCCGGGATTCATTTTCAGTGAGGCTTTCTTAAGTTATATCGGACTGGGTGTAAGACCGCCGGAGACAAGCTGGGGTGCTCTTGCGAGTGCAGGACAGCAGCAGCTGATGTTCTATCCGTACCAGTTATTCTTCCCGTGTCTTCTGATCGTTTTGACAATTCTGTCATTCCATTTGATCGGTGACGGATTATCAGATGCGCTGGACCCGAAACTTAGAAAGTAGGAGACGAGAAAGATGAGTGAAAAAATATTAGAAGTTAAAGATTTGCATGTTTCTTTCCGTACATATGCAGGCATTTCACATGCTGTAAGAGGTGTAGACTTCTACCTTAACAAGGGAGAGACGCTGGCAATCGTAGGAGAGTCCGGATGTGGAAAGACCGTTACTTCCAAGGCCATTATGGGCCTGCTTCCGGAAGACAATACAGAAATTAAAAGAGATGGCGGATCTGCTATTCTGTTCCACGGAGAAAATCTGCTGGACTATGATGAAAAGAAAATGACACAGATTCGTGGAAGTAAAATTTCCATGATTTTCCAGGATCCAATGACATCTTTGAACCCGACCATGAAGATTGGTAATCAGATTATGGAAAGTATTCTGATCCACCAGTCTATATCAAAAGAAGAAGCAAGAAAACAGGCGCTGGAAATGTTGGAGCTGGTTAAGATTCCGAATGCAAAGGAAAGAATGAATCAGTATCCGTTCGAATTTTCCGGCGGTATGAGACAGAGAGCCATGATCGCTGTTGCGTTGGCATGTAAACCGGAGATTCTGATCGCCGATGAGCCGACTACGGCATTGGATGTTACGATCCAGGCGCAGATCATGGACCTGATCGGGGATCTGCAGAAAGAATTGAATATGGCTGTTATTCTTGTAACACATGACTTGGGTGTTGTGGCAAGCGTTGCAGATCGGATTCAGGTAATGTATGCAGGTAAGATCGTAGAGCGTGGTGATGTAAACGAGATTTTCTATAAATCTACGCATCCGTATACAAGAGCACTGCTCAGCTCTGTTCCGAAGATCCATACCAATAATAAAGAGACCTTGTATTCACTGAAGGGTACACCACCGGATTTGATCAATCCGCCGGTAGGATGTTCTTTTGCACCAAGATGTGAATATGGTATGAAAATCTGCCGTCAGAAATACCCGGATATAACCAGATTCAGCGATTCGCAGGAATGTTCCTGCTGGTTGCAGCATCCGAAGGCTGATGTCAGCGGCCTTCCGGAAGGTATGATCAGAAGGAGTGTGAAGTAAAATGGCTGAAAAAGAAGTATTGATAGAAGTCAAAGATCTGAAAAAATATTTTAAGGTCGGCAAGAATGCTGTCTTAAAGGCTGTAGACGGTGTTAATTTTAAAATATATAAAGGCGAAACACTTGGTCTGGTAGGAGAGTCAGGATGTGGTAAGACTACTTGCGGTAAGACGGTTATGGGGCTGTATGAAGCAACCGGCGGACAGGTGATTTTCGATGGTACAGACATTCATAAATTGAACCGGAAGGAAAAAAAGGAATTTACCAAACGTGCACAGATTATTTTCCAGGATCCGTATTCTTCTTTGAATCCGCGTATGACGGTTGGAGATATCATCGGAGAAGGAATTGATATTCATGGTTTGTATAAAGGGGCGGATCGCGAGAATAAAATCAATGAGCTGCTTGAGCTGGTTGGTCTGAACAAAGAGCATGCATCCCGTTTCCCGCATGAGTTCTCCGGCGGACAGAGACAGCGTATCGGTATTGCCAGAGCATTGGCTATTGAACCGGAGTTTATTGTATGTGATGAGCCGATTTCCGCTTTGGATGTATCTATCCAGGCGCAGGTTGTCAACCTGCTGATAGAACTGCAGAAGAAGAAGAATCTGACTTATCTGTTCATTGCCCATGACCTTTCCATGGTAAAGCATATTTCTGACCGTGTTGGTGTTATGTATCTGGGAAATATGGTGGAATTTGCTACCAGTGATGAGCTTTACAGCGAACCACTGCACCCATATACAAAGGCTCTGATGTCAGCGATTCCGATTCCGGATCCGGACGAGGAAAAGGCAAAGAAGAGAATTCCGATCGAGGGAGAGATCCCGAGCCCGATCAATCCGAAGCCGGGCTGCCGTTTTGCAGCAAGATGCCGCTATGCAACCGATGCTTGTAAAAAGGACACTCCGGATCTTACGGAGGTAAAGCCGGGACATTTTGTGGCATGTCATCGTGTGAAGGAATTAAATAATTTGTAGAGTTTACATATGAATTTCACAGCGAAAGCTGTTGAAAATAAAAAAAAGGAGGAGAGATCTATGAGAAAGAGATCTAGAGTGCTTGCAGGTATTCTTGCAGCAGTACTCGTAGTCGGCACTTTAGCTGGCTGTGGAGGCGACAAAAAAGAAGGCGGAGAAGGTGGAAGTTCAGCTTCCGGAAGTGAAAAAGTATTCACTTATAACGGAGGAAGCGTAGTTGTTGGTCTGAACCCGATTCTTAATACGACAGCACCGGACAATGAAGCACACGGTCTGATCTGTGAACCGCTGGTAAGAAACATTGCCAGAGAAGGCAATACAACAGAGATCGTTCCGGCAGGAGCAGAGAGCTGGGATGTAAGTGAAGATGGTATGACTTATACATTCCACATGCATGAAGGAGCAAAATGGAGCGATGGCGAACCATATACTGCTAACGATTTTGAATACACTCTGAAATTAATGGCAGATCCTGCAACTGCAGCAGCAAATGCATGGCTGTTCGATGGAGTTATCGTAAACTTCGGTGAGGCTCTGTATGAAAATGGTAAGACACCAGATGAAATCGCAGTAAAAGCTACAGACGATTACACACTGGAAATCACATTGACTCATCCGGCATCCTACTTCCTGGAACTGGTATCAAGCCTCTATCCGGTAAGACAGGATAAGTACGAAGAATGGGGCGATTCCTATGGTTCTTCAGCAGAGAAGATCATCTGCAGCGGTCCATTTAAGGTAGAAAGCTGGAACCAGAACACAGAAATGGTTGTAGTTAAGAATGAGAATTACTGGAACGTAGAAAACATTAAACTGGACAAGATCGTTCAGAAGGTTATTCAGGAAACAGCAACAGCAGTACAGGCATTCATCAATGGTGAAATTGATGTTACAAGTACATCTGATCCGAACTGGCAGCAGACAATCGAATCATCCGATATGTCTACGATCGAAACTGTTCCTGGAAATGCTCCGGAATTCTTAATGTTCAACCTTCAGGATGAATATCTGTGCAATACCAAAATTCGTCAGGCTTTGTCAATCGCTTTTGACCGTCAGGCGTTTGTAGATGACCTTCGTGATGGTCAGGCTGTAGGTATCTATTCTGTCATGCCTGATACTATGATGGTTGGTGACAAACCGTATACTGAAATGGTAGATGGAAAGAATTATATTATTAAACAGATGCAGGAAGAGTACACAGATCCGAAGGCACTTCTGATTGAAGGTCTGGAAGAACTTGGAAAACCGGCAGATCCGTCTCTGGTAACAATTAATTATGCCAGCCGTGGTACCAATGAATTTTCAAAGAAGATGGCTGAATGGTATAAACAGACATGGGAAACAAATCTTGGAATCAATGTTGAAATCGATATGATGGAATGGAACATCATGTGGGATAAAATCGATGCAGGTGACTTCGACATCGCTGTTGGTGGATGGGGCCCGTATTATAACGAACCAAGTGCTGTCTTAACACTGTTTGATCCGGTAAACGGATACTTTAATGCTGATAAGATTGGCTGGACAGATGAGACTGCTACAGAGTTTAAGGCACTTTGCGATGCTGCAACAAATACGGTCGATGACCAGGAAAAAGCGGATATTTATCTGAAGGCAGAGGAAATTCTTCTTAGAAATGCAATCATTTCTCCGGAATACCTTGGACAGAGTCCTTCATATATTGCAAACTATGTAGAAGGATACTGCGTAGCTACACTTGGTCAACAGGATTGGACAAAGGTAACTGTAAACAAATAATATTTTAAATATTTAAAACCCAACTAAAGAACTGTGGGGAGCAATCCAGATTGGGTTGTTCCCCATTTTTAAGGAGAAAGAAAATGTATTTGATTAAGAACGGAACAGTTCATGTTGGTGACGGAACTGTTTTACCAGAATGTGATATTCTTATTGATGGAAAAATCATTAAAAAAATTGGTACTGGACTTACTGAAGAGAATGCGGATGTGATTGATGCGTCCGGCTGTGAAGTATTTCCGGGATTTATCGATCCGGTATCGGCGGTAGGCGGAATGGGAATGCCTTCCCGCCATCTGGATAACGATGAACATTCCGATCCGATTACACCGGAAATGAATCTGAAGTACAGTATTGATCCGGATGAGGTCAATGCTCAGGAATTTTACAGAAGCGGAATCACCGCGATCGGAGTTGCTCCGGCGAACAGCAATGTAATGGGCGGACAGATTGCTGTATGCAAAACAGCACCTCAGAAAATGAGAGAACGCGTGCTGAAAGAGCATGCGGGATTAAAATGCAGTGTGACCGGAAGTGTGAAGGAGACGTATGGTAAGAACAGTCAGATTCCGATGACGAAAATGGGAATTTTCTTCCTTCTTCAGGAAGCACTTCGTAAGGCTCGCGCGACGGAAGCAGACAAGAGAAACGAGAAGCAGAATGTGATTTGCAGCGTGTTTGACGAGCAGAGCATGCAGGTATTTGCTGCTGCTTCCACGAAAAATGAGATTGACGGAATTCTTCACATGATGAAGGACGAAAAAGTACAGATCAATCTGGTGGACGGATTCTGTTTTGCAGATTCACTGAAAGAAATCAAAGAACAGAAAGTAGGAATTATCCTGGGAAATGTGAACAATATGTCCCAGATTGCGAAAAACGGAATGGACCTGAGTAAATTGAATGAACTGGTTCAGAATGGAAACAGGATTGCGTTTACGAATTCTTGTGGTGGCCGTTCTGAAGGAAGAGAAGTGTTTATCTGGTCCGCGATTGAGGCGTACCGGGCGGGGGTTCCGGCAGAGGAAGTTGTGAAGATGATGACCATTTATCCGGCGCAGATGCTGGGAGCAGAAGAGAGGATCGGATCACTGGAGGAAGGAAAAGATGCAGACATTTCCATCTATACCGGACATCCGGTCACAACCTATGCTGCAAAAGTTGCGCATAGCATCGTAAACGGGGAGGTGATTTTCTAATGAGCAGAACACTGATTAAAGGCGGAATCCTGCATACTATGATCGACGGTCAGGAAAGTTTTCAGGGAGATGTCCTGGTGGAGGACGGAAAGATTCTGGAAGTGGCTCCGGAAATTCAGGCGGCAGATGCAAATGTAATCGAAGCCTACGGATGCCATGTCATGCCGGGACTTTTTGATGCGCATACGCATATCGGACTTTTTGATTTTAACCATGACAGAGCGGTGGATGATGCAAATGAGATGACCAATCCGGTATCAGCAGCGATGGATGCCCGTTACGGTATGAATCCACAGGCAAGAGAACTCAAGGTGGCTTATGAACACGGAATCACATCCATGTTATTTACACCGGGAAGCGGAGATGTATTTTGCGGACAGCCGTTTGTGGCAAAGACTTATGGAAATAATATTTTTGATATGACGGTAAAAGCACCGGCAGCTGTAAAGATCGCTCTTGGAGGAAATCCGAAAAATACGTTTGGAGACTTAAACCGTCTGCCGATGACGAGAATGGGTGTGGCAAATGTTCTTTGGGATACTTTCCGCAAGGCAAAAGACTATCTTGAAAAGCAGGAAAAAGGCGAAGAGCAGGAATATGATGCAAATATGGAAGCAATCATCCCGGCACTTCGGGGAGAAATTCCTTGTAAAATCCACTGTACACAGTACGATATGCTGACGGCGATTGAGGTCGCAACCGCATATGGCGTACGGTTTTCACTGGAGCATGCATGGGGAGCCACCGATTATCTGGATGAGATCGTAGAGAGTGGATGTGATATCTGTTATGGCCCAATCGCGACCTACCGTGCGGCCGGAGAACGCCGTAAAATTGATGTGGAAGCAGTGAAAATGCTGGATGATTGCGGAGTGAATGTTGCACTTATTACGGATTCTCCGATCCTGAGTGAAGAGTCTCTGTATCATCACATGGGCGAAGCGGTCAGAGAAGGTGTGGAACCGGAGCGTGTCCTTCGCATGGTAACGATCAATCCGGTCAGACAGCTCGGCCTGGAAAATCGCCTGGGAAGCCTGGAGGCAGGAAAAGATGCGGATATCATCGTGGTCAAAGGAAGACTGGGACTGGATACCGATGCAAAAGTACAGGTGACCATGATCGACGGAGAGGTTGTATATACAGCTGAAAAATAAAGAAATACTTTTGACAAAATAATTTTTTTCTTTTATACTTGTGTTATCGAAGCAGCGCAAGCGTAAGTCCGGATATAAAATGGATTTGCGCCTGCGCTTTTTTGATGCAATATATCAGAAAATGAGCGCTTGTCTCGTTCTGTATTGCAAATAATAACACAGTTCAGGAGGAAATATGAATAATCAAAAACAGAATAAGATGGCTGTAATGCCAATGGGATCCCTTGTATTTAATATGTCGCTGCCAATGATATTTTCGCTGTTGATACAATCACTTTATAACATTGTGGACAGTATTTTTGTTGCGCGTTTCAGCGAGCAGGCCCTGACGGCTACCTCGCTTGCATTTCCGGTACAGATGCTGATGATCGCGGTGGGTGTCGGTACGGCAGTTGGATTAAACGCGATTCTTTCAAAGACGCTGGGAAGCGGTAAAATGGACGAGGCATCAAAGGTTGCGACAACGGGAGTCATGTTGTCCGTGATCAGTTCTTTGGTCTTTATAATTGGTGGATTGTTGTTTGCGGATAAACTTGCGCATACTTTTACAGCAGAGACAGAAATCGCACGGCAGTGCAGCTCCTATCTTTTTATCTGTATGGTATTTTGTACGGGAAATTTTGTCTGTATGATCTATCAGAGACTGATGCAGGCTTCCGGAAAAGCATTTTTGAGTATGATTATATTGGTAGCGGGCGCAATCACGAATATAATTCTGGATCCGATTCTGATCTTTGGATATTTGGGGCTTCCGTCGATGGGAATCCGCGGCGCTGCAATTGCGACGGTAGTGGGACAGTGGGTCAGCATGCTGACAGGTTTTTTCCTTCAGGCGCACTTTAATCCGGAAGTGAAGATCAAATGGAATGGCTTCCATATGGATAAAAAAATCGTTTTCAATATTTACAAAGTTGGCCTTCCGACCATCATTATGCAGGCCATGAACAGTATGATGGTCACGGCATTCAATGCGATCCTACTGCCATTTTCTACGACAGCCGTGGCGTTTTTCGGTGTTTATTATAAACTGCAGAACTTTTTGTTCATGCCGCTGAATGGTCTGGGGCAGGCGGCAATTCCGATCGTGGGATATAATTATGGGGCGAAGAATAAAACGCGCATCAAAGAAGCTTTGAAAGTTGTTTATCCTGCTGCGATCATTATGGCACTGATCGGAACTGGGATCTTTCAATGCTTTCCGGTACAGCTGCTAAAATTATTTGCAGCGGGGGAGGAAATGCTCCGACTTGGAGTTCCGGCACTGAAGATTATTTCTATCTCATTTCCGCTTGCAGCGGTCACCATGATCACCGGATATTTTGCTTCAGGGTTGGGGGATGGAATCACGAATATGATCGGTTCTCTGCTGAGGCAGTTCGTTCCGTTGATACCGCTGGCATGGATTTTGGCGAAACATGTCGGGATTGATGCAGTGTGGTACGCGATCTGGATTTCGGAAGTGTGCGGTGTTGCTTACTCGCTGGCGAGAATCGTAAGGCTGATAAAAAGAAGAGTAAATCAATTGTGAGATTTACCGATTCGTTGAAATAAAAAATCCTTGAAAGAGCATAGGCCTCCATGCTATACTGTTTTCACATCAAAATCTTGGACAATATTTCATAATAGTCAGTCGTCCAAATAAGCATATCTTTTTTCAGGGCGTTTCAGCCGGGATATTCAATTTTGATGAGACAAATAAAAAGTGTGGAGGTACATGCGTATGGGAAATGGAAGCATTGCCGTAAGGCAATGTTTAAGAAACAAACAGAGATTTGCGGATTTGTTTAACGGAGTTGTCTTTCAGGGGGAGCAAATTGTATTGCCGGGTGACCTTGAAGAACGTGACAGCGAAGTGGATATTATTATCGAAGATAAAGACAAAAAAGCAGAAGGGATCCGTCGTCATAGAGATATCGTGATGGGATGGAAGAAAGGACCGGAATTGATTGTCTTGGCATGCGAGAATCAAAAGAAAGTTAATTATGCAATGCCGGTACGGACAATGCTGTATGATAGTCTTTCATACACAGACCAGATAAGGCAGATTTGGCGGGAAAAAAGCGGAAAAGTGACGGCAGAAGAATTCTTGTCAGGATTCGGAAAAGATGACAGAATTTATCCGGTCTTAACCCTGGTATTGTATTATGGATTGGAATCATGGGATGGATGTGTAGATTTGTATGGGATGTTTGCCTTTGGAGAGGATGAACAGGCAAGAAAAGCTATGAAAGCTTACATCCCGAACTATCATATGAATCTCGTGGATGCCGGAAATATGGAGAATTTGGAGCGGTTTAAAACGGATTTACAAGAGATTTTCGGCATGTTAAAATATAGAAGTCAGAAAGAACAGATGATGAATTTTGTGAAAAAGCATGAGAATTATTTTTGCAGTGTGGATAGAGAAACATATCAGGCATTTGCGGAGCTTCTGCATTCGAAAAGATTGCTGAAGAAGATGCTGCCTAAGCCTAAGGGAGAGGAGACTGTGAATATGTGCAAGGCATTGGAGGAATTGTATGAAGATGGTGTGGAAGATGGAATTAAAACCGGAATAAAAACTGGAATTAAAACTGGAATAAAAACCGGAGAAAATTATTTTGCTACATTAACAGAGAAATTGCTCAAAGATTCTAGAATTGATGATCTTGGCAGGGCAACGAGTGATTTGAAATTCAGAAATGCATTATATAAGGAATATCACATTAATAGAGAGATGGATTTGAAGTAGATCAGTGAAGAGTTTACATTTTGAGGAAAGGGCAGATTAAGGAGGATTTAATATGAGCCAGTGGAAGGAAATAAGTCTCAACAGTATAAAAAATATTCGCATCGGTCATGCGCATGATGAAGAACATGGTACGGGATGCAGTGTTATTATTTGTGATAAAAAAGCACCTTGCGGCGTGGATGTGCGCGGCGGAGGCCCTGCTTCCCGGGAGACAGAGCTTTTGAATCCGCTTATGAGCAACGATGGAATCAACGGGCTTTTGTTAAGCGGCGGAAGTGCCTATGGTCTGGATGCAGCAGGGGGTGTGATGAAATATCTCGAAGAGAAGGGACAAGGCGTAAAAGTCGGCAGTGAAATCGTTCCGATCGTTGTCGGATCCTGCATTTTTGATCTTGGATGTGCGAACGGGAAAGTGCGTCCGGATGCTGCGATGGGCTATGCTGCCTGTTTGGACAGTGAGAAAAATGTTGAGCGCAACGGAAATGTAGGTGCCGGAATGGGCGCAACTGTCGGTAAGATCCATGGGGATAAATTTGCCATGAAGTCCGGACTTGGATGTTATTGCCTGCAGGTCGGCAGCCTTCAGGTGGGAGCGATCGTTGTCGTGAACGCAATCGGAGATGTGTTTGAAATGGATTCCCAGAAACAGCTTGCAGGGCTTCTCAACAGCAAAAAAGACGGGATGCTTTCCAGTGAGGAGGAAATGGTAAAACTGCTTCAGATTGCAAGTAAGTTCACGTTTAACACTTCTATTGGCGCTGTTATCACGAATGCAGGGCTTGACAAAGCAGAGATGAATAAAGTGGCGGCTATGGCAAGCAACGGACTTGCCCGGACCATTCGGCCGGTGAATACCTCCATGGACGGGGATTCCATCTATGCGCTCTCGGTCGGAAAGGTAAAATCAAATCCGGATGTGGTGGGCACCCTGGCGGCACATGTGGTCGGAAAAGCGGTAAACCGTGCGGTTCTGGAGGCGGAAGAAAAATATGGGTATAAGGCGGCAAGAAGTCTGAAAAGATAAAATGCTGATGCTCTGAATGGTTACATAATTGTTTGTTTGCGTTGACGGATTGTAAAGTCATATTGGTAGACATTTGAAACAGGATTTATAAAATAATATCTATCAAAAGATTTGGAGGAGAAGTCAATGGGAAAACAAATAAGAAGAATATTAAGAGATGTCAATCCGCTGAACAATCAGAGTGAAATGCCGGCGGCAGTGTATGTGTTGAAAAAACTTCTTGCTTTTTTCTTGCTATACTGGATTTCAGCGGTTTTAGGGGAAGGACTTATATTAGGTGGATTCTATGCTGCCGGATACGATCCTTTGCGCGGAGATATGCCGACAGGAAGCACGGCGGGATTGCTGCCCTATTATGGATTTGCAGTTTTTTTCCTGATTACCATTTTGTATTGTAGATTTGTTGAGGGAAAAAGGCTGCCGGAAATAGGCTTCAACAGCAAAATAGGGGATTACATTCTGGGAGCGATGATAGCGGCGATTATGCTGAGTGTGATTATAGGAGTTTGCTGTATGTCTGGATCAGTGAAATGCGTTGGAATCAAGGATGAAATTGATGGAAAAATCATTTGTGCCTTGTTTCTGGGATTTATGATTCAGGGAGCAGCAGAGGAAGCGATGTGCCGTGGATTTCTGATGCATTCACTTTTAAGAAAAATATCAGTGCCGGTTTCGGTGATGCTTAGCGGAACGGCGTTTGCCGCTCCGCATTTTTCTTCACTTTTTGAAGAGGATTTTTTGTTTGGGGTCATTGGAATTATTAATTTATATCTTATTTCAGCTATTTTTTCGTTTCTGACACTGCTTCGCTCCAATGTCTGGATTTCTTGTGGCTTACATAGTATGTGGAATTTTATTCTTTATGGAGTGTCAGGAATGGCATTGAGTGGAGCGTATTCGGATGCGGGTGGCGTAATTTCTTTTGAAATGGATTCGGCGAATTTATTCAATGGTGGAAATTATGGTATAGAAGCAAGCATTGTGACGACGGTAGTCTGTGCGGCAATTGCGGCAGGGCTTTTTGTTTATGGGAGAAAGCGGTGGGAATATGGAGTTTCATAACAGACTGTATCAATTGAGAAAACAAAAGGGATTCTCACAGGAGGAATTGGCAAATCGCTTGAATACCTCAAGGCAGACAATATCAAAATGGGAAAACGGAGAATCCACACCGGACTTGGAGAAATTAGTTGCAATTAGTGATTTATTTGAAATCTCTTTGGACGAACTTGTATTGGGAAGAGTGGCGGAGACTGGAAATCAGTCCATGAAAGCTTCGGATACCGCGGAAACCATGAAAGACAGAGTGTTTACTTCAGATAATAGGCGGAAAATAAAAAAGGTGCTGAAGGCTGCTGTTGTGATAGTCGGTATTTTAGTTGGTATAGACATCATATCAATGATGATTTATTTCATTTTGTACGGGGTTCCTAAATAGACAATGTTTTTCCGGAGATAAACAGAAAAAGGATAATATTGTGTTATTTTTAGAACGAATAATACAAGAAATCATCCTATGTGCCGTGTATAATGAATGCAGATTAAATGATGAGCTGTCATTTCAGGAGGGAAAGAACATGATCAGGAAATATATATTCGGAGAGCCGATTGAGACGGGAGCGGTTGTGATGGAGCTTCCGGAATGCGAGCAGGGGATTACGGTGATGGATCTGGAAGTGAAAGATGATATGGTCCGACTCAGCTGCAGAATGGATGAAGAAGATATTGTGTATGGACTTGGCGAACAGGTGCGCGGCATCAACAAAAGAGGATTTGCTTATGTCAGCGATGCCACGGATGATCCGGTACATACGGAAAATAAGCATTCTTTATATGGTGCGCATAATTTTATGATTTTATGCAGAGAGAACCGTGCAGAAAAGAAAGAAAAATCTTTCGGTATTTTTGTGGATGATCCGGGAAAAGTTGTATTTGATGTAGGGGAAACACATCTGGATGAGCTTGTGATCACGGCAGAAGAAAATTGTGTAATCTATGTCATTGAAGGTGAAAACCTGAAGGATATTGTGAAACAGTTCCGTAAACTGATCGGGCAAAGTTATGTTGCTCCGAAGTGGGCTTTTGGCTATCAGCAGTCACGGTGGGGTTATCAAAGCGAAAGTGACATTCGGAAAGTTGTAGAAGGACATCGTGAAAACGGAATTCCGCTGGATGCAGTATATCTTGATATCGACTATATGGAAAGATTTAAAGATTTTACGGTAGACACGGAAAAGTTTCCTGATTTTGAGGGATTTACCTCTGAGATGAAATCAGAGGGAGTGCATCTTGTGCCGATCATTGATGCCGGCGTAAAAATTGAGAAAGATTATCCGATTTACGAAGAAGGTGTGAAGGAAAATTATTTCTGTAAGGATGAGAATGGAAAAGATTTCGTGGCAGCAGTATGGCCTGGAAAAGTACATTTTCCGGATGTCCTGAACTCGAAAGCCAGGGAGTGGTTCGGCGGAAAATACAGATGGCTGATGGAACAGGGAATCGAAGGGTTCTGGAATGATATGAATGAACCGGCTATTTTCTATTCGGAAGACCGGATTAAAAAGGTGTTTGAAGAGTTGATCTCCATGAAGGATGAAAATCTGGATATTTATTCATTTTTCCATCTCAAAGATCTGGTTGCAGGATTGTCCAACAGTCCGGAAGATTACCGGAGCTTCTACCATAATATGGATGGCAAATGGATCTGCCATGAGAAGGTGCATAACCTTTTTGGATTTAATATGACAAGAGCGGCAGCAGAAGCATTTGACAAAATTGCTCCGGAAAAGAGGACTTTGTTATTCTCTCGTTCGTCCTATATTGGAATGCACCGCTACGGAGGAATCTGGACCGGCGACAACAATTCCTGGTGGAGTCAGATTCTGACAAGTATGCAGCAGATGCCGGCACTGAACATGATCGGTATCCTGTATACCGGTTCCGACATCGGAGGGTTTGGAAGCGATACTACGGAAGATCTGGTCATGCGCTGGCTGGAATTCGGTATGTTTACACCTCTGATGAGAAATCATGCGGCACTTGGAACAAGAGAACAGGAGGTTTACCAGTTTGACAGGATTCCGGAATTCCGCAATATTATCCGTATCCGGTACAGCCTGGTTCCGTATCTTTACAGTGAATATATGAAGGCTGTACTGAGCGATGAGATGTATTTCAGACCGCTGTCATTTGACTATCCGGAAGATTCGCAGGCTTATCGTGTGGAAGACCAGCTTCTGGTCGGTGACAGCATCATGATCGCTCCGGTCTATACGCAGAATGCAAAGGGACGTTACGTATATCTCCCGGAAGAAATGCTGATGGTGCGTATGAAGTCGCCGGAAGACAGGAACAGCCAGGTTCTTGGAAAGGGACATCATTATGTGGATGTTGCGTTGGATGAGGTCGTTATTTTTGTAAAGAAAAATCATATGCTTCCGTTTGCGGTTCTCGATGAACATGTAAAATCCGTTTCCGACGTGGATGAAAATCGTCTGGAATGGATTGGATTTGCGGATGAGTATGCGGAGTATGTGCTCTATACGGACGATGGAATTTCCAGAGAGTATATACCACAGGAAGAGTGGAAATTAGTAAGACGGTCAAAAGAAGAATTATCAAGATAAAGAAACAGGCTTTATTCTTTCCGGAAGGAAGGAGTGAAGCCTGTTCTTAAATATGGGGAACGACGGACTGGCGTTCTACAATCTGAACATCTATGACGCATTTGTTTGCTTTCATAGGTTTGCCGCTGATTTTTTTTATCAGCAGGTCGACGGCAGCCTGTGCTTTCTTTTCTATATTCTGGTTGACGGTAGTCAGCTTGGGGACGCAGTACTGACCGAAAGGAAGGTCATCAAATCCGATAACCGACAACTGAGTGGGAAGCCTAAGCCCTCCGAGTCGTGCGCCTTCCATAATTCCGACAGCGCTGTAATCAGAAGTGGTTACAACGGCACTGATCGGGACGGGACTAGCGGCAATTTTACGTCCTACCTGAATTCCGTGCATATAATCAGGTGATTCCTCAAAGACCAGTTCTTCTAGGAAAGGAATCTTGCTTTCGGTAAGAGCGCGGCGATATCCATTGAAGCGTGCAGTCAGCAGATCGCTGTTCTTATAATCAGCCATGAAAGCAATGTTCCGGTGTTCCAGATTGATCAGGTATTTGGTGGCGATATAACCGCCCTTTTCATCATCGCATGACACATTCAAAAGTTCGCTTCGGGTATCACAGCTGTCCAGAAATACAAGAGGGATCTCTATGTTTTGTAAAATACGGTCCAGAAAACGGTCGAAATCCGGAAGTAGGAAGATCGCTCCGTCCGCCGGCCAGTTTTTGAATAATGCATCCAGTTCATCGAAGTCATGGACGGAACGGATCATGGCATAGTAACCCTGATTGCGCAGCTGATATTCCATTGCCCCGACCAGAGAACTGATATAGGGGGAATAGAACATATTTGTCTCTGTATCTGCCACAGGAATGATCAGAAAAATAATCTTTGAATTCTTGCTAGACAGGCTCCGGGCACTCATATTAGGTGAGTAATTGTATTTTTTAATAATTTCGGTGACACGTTGTATCGTCTGGTCGGACACATGGCTGAAACGACCATTTATTACGTTAGATACAGTCATGGTACTAACACCGGCTTCTTTGGCAATATCTTTTAGAGTCATAATTCAATCCCATTGTTCTATAGTTAACGTGTTGAGGATACAAAGTGTATCCATGTTTCATCTTACCGTTGTTTTTGAAATATTGCAAGAGAGAAAAAATTGTAAAAGGTTTAGCGATATACATAAATTATAAAATGGATAATTGGAAGAAGCAAGGGATGAAGAAAAAACTGTGATAATTACCAATTATTACGCACGATAAATATGAAAAATAGAGAAAAATATAAACTATCTTGACAAAGAGAAAAAACGGGAATAAAATCCAAGTAAAGTTTAACGATAAACTAAACCGGGCGAAAAATATGCCCAAGAGATGAAAAGGAGGACATAGTATGAAAAGAATTACAGCATTGACACTAGCCGGAATTATGGCGGTGTCTCTCACAGCGTGTGGCTCAAAAGGAGAAGAGGCGGCACCGCAGGGAAATGAAGAGGGAAGCAGTGAACAGATCACTTGTGATCTGCTTGTTTGGTCACCTTCTGAGGATCAGTCACCGGAGTATGGCAGTTGGCTTCAGACTCAGTGTGAGGCATTTAATGCAGAACATCCGGAATGGGATATTACATTCTCTTATGGTGTTGCTGCTGAAGGTGAAGTGGCTAAATTAATCGCACAGGATGTGGATGCTGCTGCGGATGTATTTATGATGACAAACGATCAGCTTACAGATCTTCTTCCTGCAAAGGCAGTTGCAAGAATCGGTGGTGAGACTGAAACATATGTAAAAGAAAATAACTCAGAGGCAATGGTAGATTCTCTTACTGTGGACGGCGCACTTTACGGTGTTCCATTTACATCTAACACATGGTTCATGTACTATGACAAGAGTGTATTCTCAGAAGAAGACATCAAGAACCTTGATACAATGCTCACAAAAGGCGTAGTATCCTTCCCGATCACAAACTCATGGTATCTGCCGAGCTTTTATATTGGAAATGGATGTACTTTCTTTGAAGATGGAAACAATGCAGATGCCGGCATCGACTTTGGAGGAGATAAAGGAGTTGCTGTTACAAATTATCTTGTAGATCTGCTTGCAAATCCTAACTTTGCAGTAGACGTTGACGGATCAGGTATTGCAGGAATCCGTGATGGTTCTATCAAAGCAATGTTCTCCGGTTCATGGGATTATGAAGCTGTAAAATCAGCTCTCGGTGACAATTTTGCTGCAGCTCAGCTTCCTACATATACATTGAATGGTGAGCAGAAACAGATGTACTCTTTTGCAGGAACTAAGGCGATCGGTGTAAGTTCTACTACAGAATATCCGCAGATTGCAGTTGCTCTTGCAAAATATCTTGGAAGCGCAGAAGCACAGAAAACTCATTATGAAAGCAGAAACATCATTCCGTGTAACGAAGAACTTCTTAATGATCCGGCAATGGACGATGATCTTCTTGTAAAAGCACAGAATGACACAGTTGCAAATACTTCCATCCTTCAGCCGTTTATCGCTCCGATGGCAAATTACTGGACACCTTCTGATAACTTTGGTAAATCTCTCAGAAATGGTGAAGTTACCCATGATAATGCAGCAGACGCTACAGAAGCATGGAACAAGAATATGAACAGCTCTGTTGTCGAATAAGTGTAAATATAGAAAGGTCTGCCTGGCAGACCTTTCTTTAAAAAAATGTAACTGTTCAGAGCCAAATAGATTTGTACAAAAAAGTGCTTGGCTCTGAGCAGTTACAAAAAAATATTTTGAAACAATATAAGGAATTTGTTTAAAGAACGGGAGGCAGAGGGAGTGGCTGTAAAGAAGAAAAAACATGTGAATGAATTTCCGACTCCATACACTGTTACGAATGCAGTGAAAAAAGGCGGAATGCTGACAAAGATATCCATGATTATTATGGGAGCAGGAAATTTTGCTCACAAACAAATTGTAAAAGGACTGCTGTTTTTATTGTCTGAAATTCTTTTTGTTGGTTTTATGGCAATGTCAGGAGTACATAATCTTGCAATGCTGATTACTTTGGGAGAGGCAGAGCAGCAGGAAGTATGGAATGAAGCAAAAGGAATCTATGAGTATTCAGCCGGAGATAATTCATTGTTGATCTTGCTGTATGGAATTGCTACTTTATTTATAATTGCGTGGTTTGTATGTATGTGGCGTGCATCTTTGAAGAGTGCGTACAAAGCAGAGTGTCTCCATAAAGAAGGAAAGCATGTCAATTCTTTTAAAGATGATATTAAAGATTTGTTTCATGTGAACCTTCACAAAACATTGCTTACACTTCCGCTTGCGGGAATCATTATACTTAATATTCTACCGCTTATGTTTATGATTTCCATGGCCTTTACAAACTACAGTAAACAAGGTGAACACCTGGTTCTTTTTGACTGGGTAGGATTAGCCAATTTTGCGAAGGTACTTAGCATTTCAGATTCTATTGGACAGACATTCTGGTCAGTTCTTGGCTGGACACTTGTCTGGGCTGTATTTGCAACCGGACTTAACTATGTTTTCGGAATGATTCTGGCGATTATCATTAATCGAAAAGGAACGAAATTCAAGAGCTTCTGGAGATTTTGCTTCATCCTTTCAATCGCAGTTCCGATGTTCGTTTCTCTTCTGATCATGAGAACGATGCTTCAGCCGTCAGGTGCAGTCAATACGTTGCTGATGAACCTGGGACTCATCGACAAGGCTCTTCCATTCTTTACAAATGCGACATGGGCGAGGGTAACGGTAATCGTGATCAACCTTTGGGTAGGTATTCCGTATACAATGCTGCAGGTAACAGGTATTCTTCAGAATATTCCAGAAGAGCTTTACGAAGCGGCTAAGGTGGATGGTGCTAATGCGGTGGTAACATTTTTCAAGATTACGCTTCCGTATATGCTGTTTGTAACCACACCTTATCTGATCACAACATTTACCGGAAATGTAAATAACTTTAACGTTATCTATCTGTTATCAGGTGGAGATCCGACACCGGTTGGAGCAACGGCAGGTAAGACTGACCTTCTGGTAACCTGGCTGTATAAACTGACGATCGACCAGCAGTACTATAATATTGGTGCGGTTATCGGTATTCTTACGTTCGTTGTCCTGGCTATTGTATCGCTGGTTACTTATAGAAATACCGGCTCCTATAAGAATGAGGAGGGATTCCAATAATGAGTTCAAACAAAGTTACATCTTCTATGAAAGCAAAAAGAATGATTGCAGATACAGCAGTGCATATTTTCCTTGCAGTTATGGCGCTGGTATGGCTGTTTCCGATTTTCTGGGTGATTCTCACCAGTTTCAGAGCGGAAAAGGGATCCTATGTATCTACATTTTTACCGAAGAGTTATACGTTTGATAACTATATTCGATTGTTCACGAATACATCGGTGCTTGATTTCCCGAGAATGTTTATGAACACATTGATTATTGCAATCTGTTCTTGTGTGGTATCTACATTTTTTGTACTTGCAGTATCTTATAGTATGTCAAGATTGCGTTTTAAAATGAGAAAGTCATTTATGAATATCGCCATGATCCTGGGACTTTTCCCGGCATTTATGTCAATGGTTGCTGTATATTATATTTTGAAGTCCATCGGTCTGTCAGAAGGTGCCATGATCAGAGTTGCACTGGTTCTTGTATATTCCGGTAGTTCGGGTCTTGGATTTTATATAGCAAAGGGATTCTTTGATACGATTCCGAAGGCGCTGGATGAGGCGGCATATATTGACGGGTGTACAAAATGGCAGGTATTTTATAAAATAACGATTCCGTTGAGTAAGCCGATCATCGTTTATACAGTGCTTACTTCTTTCATGGGACCGTGGGTAGACTTTATTTTTGCAAAGGTTATCTGCCGTGCAGAAGCTAAATATTACACAGTGGCTATCGGGCTTTGGAGAATGTTGGAAAAAGAATATATAGACAACTGGTATACATGTTTTGCGGCCGGAGCGGTTTGTATTTCCATACCGATTGCGATTTTGTTTATTTTCATGCAGAGATACTATACGGAAGGTTTGTCCGGTGCTGTAAAGGGTTAACATGAGAAAGGTTCCGCTTGCGGAACCTTTTTGTGATTTTATGGAATCCATGGGACATGAAATGTAGAAAATCGACAGATATCATAAAGAGAACCTCTGGGTGACTACATCATTATATGAAGAAAGGAAATAAGGCAGTGGCAGAACAGAGATTAGGAACGACATTAGAGAGAAAGCGATGGTTTTCGTCCAAAGAATTTATCGAAAGTTTTGATTATGACGGTGAAGATCTGGGTGCGGTCTGTAAGAAACAGAGTACTACTTTTAAAGTATGGGCACCTACAGCTTCAGCGATTACTTTAAAATTATATGATTATGGAAGTCGGAAGGAAGCAACGGAGAATAATTCGGAAGACAGATACGAGAGTACAGAAATGAAATTGGGAGAGAAGGGGGTATGGAGTGCCCGGATTTCAGGAGATCAGGACGGACGGTATTATACTTTCCTGGTAAATACAGACGGTATTATCCGGGAAAGTGCGGATCCGTATGCAAGAGCCTGTGGGGTAAATGGAGAACGGAGCATGGTAATTGATATGGCACGAACCAATCCAGAGGGCTGGGAAAGTGATGTAAGACCGCAAGGAATTGAAAAGCATCCTGTCATTTATGAGCTTCATATTAAAGATTTTTCAAATGATATCCACAGTGGGGTGAGACCGGAGTGGAGAGGAAAATATCTGGCATTTACACAAAAAGGAACTTCTTACGATAGTCAGGAACGATTTCCTACATGTCTGGAGTATATAAAGACGTTGGGGATTACATATGTCCATTTACTTCCGGCTTTTGATTTTGGCTCTGTGGATGAGAGTATTTCTTCAGAGAATCAGTTTAACTGGGGATACGATCCGGTCAACTATAATGTCCCGGAAGGATCTTATGCTACGGATGCGTCAGACGGACATGTCAGGATCAGGGAATTCAAAGAGATGGTCCAGGCACTTCATCGTGCAGGAATGGGAGTGATCATGGATATGGTATTTAATCACACATACGACCTGGAAAATTCTTTTCAGAGAATCGTTCCGGATTATTATTATCGGATCAATGAAGATGGAAGTTATTCCAATGGCTCTGCCTGTGGAAATGATACGGCAAGTGAACGGACGATGTTCCGGCGGTTTATGGCAGATTCTGTTTGCTTCTGGGCTGAAAATTATCACATTGACGGGTTCCGGTTTGACTTGATGGGGCTTCATGATACAGAAACGATGAATTACATCCGGAGGAGGCTGGATGCACTCCCGGATGGTGAGCAAATTCTGATGTATGGAGAGCCATGGGCTGCGGATGTCACAAATATGGAAAATGAAGCTGTACAGGCAGTGGCGGGAAATATCAGGCTTCTGGATTCACAGATTGCAATGTTTAACGATAAAATGCGTGACGGAGTCAAAGGGAGTCCGTTTAAGGATAAAGAGAGAGGATATGTGAGTGCAGCAACGGAAGAAGAAGCGCAAAGATGCATGCCGGATATCCGGGCGAGCGTGTGTGGAGGGTGCGGAGATTATCCTGAAATAAAGGCGAAAGCACCTTCACAGATTATAAATTATGTTTCTGCACACGATGACCGGACACTATGGGATAAGTTGGTATACTCAACAAAAGAAACGAATTACTATCGTAATAAATATACAGACGTTTTACAGATGAACAGAATGGCAGCTGGGATTATTTTCACGAGTATGGGCATTCCGTTTTTTATGGCAGGAGAGGAATTTGCAAGAACGAAGGATGGAATTCATAATAGTTATAATTCTCCGCCGTCAGTCAATCAGCTTGATTGGTCAAGAGCTTTGGAATATCAGGATCTGACTGAATACTATCGGTTTATGATCGCATTGAGAAAAGAGCTGCCGGTTTTGGAAAGGAGAGATGCAGCGTCGGTTTGGGAATTGTCTTTCTTTGAGGAAAATGATGCCGTGATCGGATTCAGGATCGGGGATGCGAAACATGCCGGGAAGTGGAAACAGGCGATCGTATTTTACAATCCATATACAGAAGAAAAAGCAAAAGAGCTGCCGGAAGGAACATGGCATCTTTTGACAGACGGTACGGAAATCATGGATATGGACGGCAGTATGATCCGGGAAAATATGATAATTCTCAAGCCGCGGTCTGTATCCGTTCTGGGCAGAAAATGAGGAGGGTAAAATATGAAATGGATCTATGGAAAACGCGATTTTGATACTTTGCAGAGAGGGCAGGAAAACTGCTGGCTGATGACAAACGGGCTGGGCGGTTTTTCTTCCATGACGATGCTGGGATCTGTGACTCGAAGCGACCATGCAGTTCTGATGGCATGTACAAAGGCTCCGAATTATCGGTATAATGTCGTGCACCGGCTGGAAGAGACGATTACAACGGGGGAGAAGAAGCACTGGATTTCCAGTCAGGAATTTGCAGACGGGCACTGTGAAGACGGATATCGCTATCTTTCAGAATTTTCTTATGAGGATACGCCGGTCTGGCGATTTCAGATGAGTGGGATTGATATCCGGAAAGAAATGGGATTGAAAGAAGGGAAAAATACGGCCGCTGTCTGTTATAAGATAAGAAATAGAAGTATGGAAGCCTGTTCGCTGACAGTTGTACCGTATTTCCAATTCCGGAAAAAAGGGAGCAATACGGATACCGGATGGAGAATCACAAAAAGCGGGAACTGCATATCGGGAGGGCAGATCGAACTGTCTGTGAGAACAAACGGGAAGAAGACGGATTTTCCGGAAAAGGAAGAGATTTATTACTATGCATATGATGCGTGTGACGGAAGACGGGCAGAGGGGAAAGCATACGCAAATCACAGGATTGAGATAACGGTGAAGCCGGGGGAGGTGAAGACGCTTTCGATTGTTTTTGAACTGAAAAAGTCGCAGGATACGGCAGAAAGCATTATCGAAAGTGTCAGGAATAATCGCAGGAGGCTTGTTAAGAAAGCCGGTTTAGAGGGGGCGGTACCGGAAGTACTGGTGAAAAGTGCAGCCCAGTTCCTTTCTTCCAGAAAATCCACAGGCGGGAAAACGATTCTGGCAGGATTTCCGTTTTTTGAGGACTGGGGCAGAGATACGATGATCGCACTTCCGGGGATCTGTCTTACCACAAAGCAGTATGATGCGGCAAGGAGTATTCTGCGGACATTTGCCGTCAATGAAAATGATGGACTGATGCCGAATCTGTTCCCCGAGGGAAAGAATGTGCCCATGTATAATACAGCCGATGCAGCTCTGCTTTTTATTAATTGTGTTTATTTATATTATGGTTCTACGGGGGATGAGGAATTTGTAAAAGAAATGTATCCGGTGATGGAGCGGATCATAAAAGGGTATATGCAGGGAACCGGGTATGGAATACATATGGACCAGGATGGACTTATTATGGCTGGTGAAGGGCTGGATCAAGTGACATGGATGGATGTCCGGATGGGCGATATCCTGCCGACACCAAGGCACGGAAAGCCGGTGGAAATCAATGCTTACTGGTATAATGCACTGTGTATAATGCTTCGGTTTGCATTTCTGGTGGAAAAAGATGGAAGTGTTTATGCAAATCTTGCTGAAAGAGTGAAAGAGTCATTTCGGAAGCAATTCTGGATTGAAGAAAAAGGTTATCTGAAAGATGTGATTTCCGGAACCAAAGCGGACATACAGTTCCGATGCAATCAGATCTGGGCGGTTTCCCTTCCGTTTACTATGCTGGATGAAGAGAAAGAGAAGCGTGTTATTGAGATCGTATATGAAAAGTTGTACACACCATACGGACTTCGGACGCTGGACAAGGATGATCCGGAATTTCATCCTTACTATGGCGGTGATATGGCAAAACGGGATATGGCATATCATCAGGGGACGGTGTGGGTATTTCCTCTGGGCGCTTACTATTTGTCTTATTTAAAAGTTCATAATTATGATGACAAAGCGAAGCGGACTGTGAAAGAACAACTGGAAGTAATCGAGAGCGCGCTGCGCGAGGGATGCATAGGACAGCTTCCCGAGATATATGACGGAGAGAATCCGACATTTTCGAGAGGGTGCTTTGCGCAGGCCTGGAGTGTGGGGGAGATTTTGAGAGTATATGAAAAACTTGATGAGGCAATTTGACACATATATATTTGATTTGTACGGAACGCTGGTTGATATTCACACAGATGAAAACCGGGAGGAGATTTGGGAAAAACTGGCGCTGTTCTATGGATATTATGGAGCGGAATACGTGGCAGAAGAACTGCACCATACTTATCTCGAGATCATCAGCTGTATGGAGGAAGGCAATAGCGGAAGAAACAGCGATGCACATGAAGCGTGCCCGGAGATTCGGATCGAGCAGGTGTTCTGGGAGCTTTTTGCAGAGAAAGGTGTGGATGCCGATTTGGCGCTTGCAATCCATGCGGGGCAGTTCTTCCGAGCCATGTCCACGGATTATATTCATTTGTATGAAGGGACAGAAGAAATGTTGGATGCTTTGCGCAGAGAACATAAAAAAATATATCTATTATCCAATGCTCAAAGAATTTTTACGGAATATGAAATGCGGGCATTGAAAATATATCAATATTTTGAAAAGATTTTTATTTCTTCTGATTTTGGATATAAAAAGCCGGATCCCCGATTTTTTGAAAAATTGATCCAGACGTCCAGTATTTCCAGGGAAAAAGCAATTATGATAGGAAATGATGCGATATGCGATATACAAGGCGCTAAAATGGCGGATTTGGCGACCTGCTATGTTCATTCCAATTTGTCTCCGTCAGAAGCATTGCCGGATGCTGATTTTGTACTGGAAGAAATGGATATGAACAAATTGAAGAGGATTCTGCTGGAAACTTGTTGAAGCCGTGCAAATTAAGTGGGATTGACGGAACCTGACGCTTGCACCGGACGAAAATGTATTTTATAATCGAGGTATATGAATTGGATAAAAGGAGAGGCGGACAAATATGAGCAAACAGATTCTACTGATCAATGATATGGCCGGATACGGTAAAGTTGCTTTATCTGCAATGATACCGGTACTTTCCCACATGCGTCACCATATCTATAATCTTCCGACCGCGTTGGTGTCAAATACGCTTGATTACGGAAAATTCGATATATTGGAAACAACGGATTACATGGAGCACACAATGAAAATCTGGGATGAACTGGGATTTTCTTTTGATGCAGTATCTACCGGATTTATCGTATCGGAAAGACAGGCGAAGCTTGTGGCAGAGTTCTGCAGACAGCAGAGCAGGAAAGGAACAAGAATCTTTGTGGATCCGATCATGGGGGACGAAGGAAAGCTTTATAACGGGGTGACGGAGCAGACCATATCCCATATGAAGGAGCTGGTAAAGGTGGCAGATTATATCGTGCCGAATTATACAGAAGCAGCATGTCTTGCCGGGGAGCAGTATAAAGAAGATGGCATGACGCTGGAGGAAGCGGACCGTCTGATTGAGAAGTTGCTTGACCAGGGAGCTCATTCGATTGTGGTTACGAGTGCAGTGGTCGATCACAAGGAAGCGGTGATCGTATATGATTATCAGACGAAGGAAAGAAGCATTCTTCCATTTACCAGCATTCCGGTACGCTTCCCGGGAACAGGAGATATTTTCTCATCTGTATTTATGGGGAAATTATTAGAAGGAAAAACGCTGATCGAAAGTACCGAAAAAGCAATGGATGCCACGAAAGCAATGATTTCTATGAATCAAAACAATGAGGACAAATTTAAAGGAATTCCGATCGAAAGCTGTCTGGAGGTATTGGACTGATGGGCAGACCGAGAATTAAAATCACTTTGATTGACCGAAAAGGTCCTAAAGGATGCCATCGAGGACACCAGATC
This sequence comes from Bariatricus sp., assembly GCA_051880095.1. Taxonomy (GTDB): domain Bacteria; phylum Bacillota; class Clostridia; order Lachnospirales; family Lachnospiraceae; genus Allocoprococcus. The sequence goes on from JBJENH010000180.1 coordinate 32,914, forward strand.
GGAGAAAGCTTTGATTTTGACACTCAGAGAGGGGAACTGTGTCCGATGGCGATGCATGTTGCATTTCCATATATTGATATTCTGCGGTATGGCGGGGAAATACCGGGGCAGGAGAAAGGGACGGCTGTGTTTGCCTGCCCGGATGTGGATACGCTGAATGTATTCAAAATAGAGCGAATCGATGAAAAAGAAACTTCAGGAGGAACAAGATGATGGAGAAAGAATTTGACGTAATTGCACTGGGAGAATTATTGATCGATTTTACGATGAATGGAAAGAGCGAGCAGGGAAATAATCTGTTCGAGGCGAATCCGGGCGGAGCACCATGCAACGTTCTGGCAATACTGCGTAAGCTCGGGAAGAAGACGGCATTTATCGGAAAAGTAGGGGATGACCAGTTTGGCCGTCTGCTCCGGGAGACCATCGAAGAGGCAGGAATCAATTCGGATAACTTATTGGTTGACAAAGAAATCAATACAACACTTGCGTTCGTACATACCTTCCCAGATGGCGATAGAGAATTCTCATTTTACCGGAAACCGGGAGCAGATATGATGCTGAAGAAAGAGGAGATCAATGAAGAGGCCATTGCCAAAGCAAGAATCTTCCATTTTGGAACACTTTCCATGACACATGACGATGTAAGAGAAGCAACTATGAAAGCACTAGAACTTGCGAAAAAGAACGGACTTCTCATTTCGCTGGATCCGAATCTTCGTCCGCCGCTCTGGAGTTCACTTGAACTTGCAAAAGAACAGATGCTGGCTGCGATGGAATACTGTGATATTCTGAAAATTTCTGATAATGAGATCCAGTTTGTCACAGGAGTAGAAGATTACGATGAAGGAATCCAGATCATCCGCGACAGATTCCAGATTCCGCTGGTATGCCTGACACTCGGAAAAGAAGGAAGCCGCGCTTACTACAAAGATCTCCGCGTGGAAGTTCCGGGATTTGTGCAGGAACATGTGGTAGACACAACAGGAGCAGGAGATACCTTCTGTGGAAGCGTTCTGAACTATGTGCTGGAACATGGAATGGAAGACCTGAAGGAAGATGATCTGAAAGAAATGCTGACATTTGCGAATGCGGCAGCTTCTTTGATCACAACGAAGAAAGGAGCGATACGCTCCATGCCTGAAAAAGAAGAAATAGAGGCAGTATGGTAGGGGTACGGTAGGGACGTTTCTTTTGCCACGAGCAGCGCCCTTTGGTTTGTGTTGGGGACGTTCCTTTTGCCACGACCAGCGCCCTTCGTCATTCGGGGACAGGTTCCTTGACTCACTTGCGAGTCAAGGAACCTGTCCCC
>JBJENH010000181.1:0-33633 GCA_051880095.1 Bariatricus sp.
TCAATCTATACGACAAATACCGATTTTTCCAAAAGATTAATATAAGGAGGAACCCATTTATGGCATCAGAACCAAAAACATACCAGGATCAACTCTATATAGATAATACCTTGCGTCTGCGGGAAATTCTGCAGACAATGCCGGAATTTGCAAAGGATTATTTCCGTGCTGTGGAACCAACCACATCTTCCAAGACAAGAATTTCTTATGCATATGACATTCGTGTATTCTTTCAATTTCTTCTGGACGAGAATCCGGCATTTAAGAATTACGGCATGAAGGATTTTACACTTAGTGATCTGGATCGGCTTACACCGATGGATATCGAGGAATACCAGGAATATCTGAAAGTCTATCGTCCAAAAGACGGACGGCGCATCACGAACGCTGAGAAAGGTCTTTCCCGCAAGATGTCGGCGCTTCGGAGTTTTTACGGATATTATTTTAAGCGGCAAATGATACGCAATAATCCGACTCTATTAGTCGATATGCCAAAGCTCCATGAAAAGGCAATCATTCGTCTGGATACAGATGAAGTGGCGTCCCTTCTGGATCATGTGGAATCCTGCGGCGCGAAGCTGACCGGTCAGGCCAGGGTTTATTATGAAAAGACCAAGGAACGTGATCTTGCCATTCTTACTTTATTGTTAGGTACCGGAATACGTGTTTCTGAATGTGTGGGTCTTGATATTGGTGATGTGGATTTTAAAAATAATGGAATCACGGTAACCCGAAAAGGCGGAAATCAGATGGTAATTTATTTTGGCGAGGAGGTGGAAAAAGCCCTGCGTACTTATATGGAATCCAGCAGGAAAGCTGTGAATCCTCTGCCGGGACACGAGAATGCCCTCTTCCTCTCCACTCAGCGTAAAAGGATGGGGGTACAGTCTGTGGAGAATATGGTCAAAAAGTATGCCCGGCAGGTAACACCGAATAAGAAGATTACCCCTCACAAGCTTAGAAGTACCTATGGAACGGCTTTATATAAGGAAACAGGCGATATTTATCTGGTTGCCGATGTACTTGGCCATAAGGATGTAAATACGACGAAAAAGCATTATGCGGCCATTGACGAAGACCGTCGCCGAAGTGCGGCAGATATCGTGAAGCTCAGGGAACCATAACCATAAGCATAATACTGTATTCCACAGATAGTTTTACCACAATGAACTGAAAAATACAGCACCAATCCTGTTTTTCAAGACTGATGCTGTATTTACCTGATAAGGTCTCTATTGTGCTTTCTAACGTACTTTCATCGCGTTTCTATGAGTTCCTATAACACCAGCATCGACACAATCGGCATGGTGATGACCGAAAGAATCGTGGTAAGTGCCACCCCTTTTGCTGTCATTTCATAATTTTTATGATACTGCTGTGCCAACATGGCAGTCATGCTTCCGGCCGGTGTTGCAAGCATAACCATGCACACACCGAGAATCACCTCATTGGACACAATCAGTCTGATCACATAAACTCCTGCTATCGGTATCACAAGAAGCTTTATAAAAGAAAAAACAAGCATTTTGACATCCAGAAACAGTTCTTTTAAACGAATTCCTGCCAAAGATATACCAATCACAATCATACTGAGCGGTGCTGCCAGATTGCTCAGGCCTTTCACAGTCGTTTTAAAGAATTCCGGTGTAGGTATCTCCATCAGATACAAAACAACGGCAATCACACTTGCAATGATACCAGTATTAATGATCTGACGCAGTTTCAAGTGATTTCCTATGCTGTTTCCCTCTTCGCTTACAAGCTGAATACCATAGGTATAAAACAGAAGATTATACAGCAAGGTGAATACAGATGCGTAAAGAAGTGCACCTTCTCCATACATAGCCACTATGACCGGGAATCCCATAAATCCAATGTTATTAAAAACAGTCATCAAACTGTAGATTCCCCTGTCATGCTTCGGAATTCCAAGCAGTACCGGCAAAACATGGGAAAGTACCAGCATAAACGCATATACACCAACAGCAATTCCAACTGTCATCAGAAGTTCTTTCCCACGAATACTTCCGTCACTGTTTACAGCAGAAGAAAGAATCATGCACGGATTGGAAATATTCAAAACCAGCCATGATATTTTTTCACTCGCAGCATTATCAAGGAATCTCTTTTTGCAGCAAATAAATCCAATCAGCATATAAATAAAAAGGACAATCATTTGTTGAAATAAAAGCATTTTACATTCTTCCTGACCTTTTTTCAGAGTTCGCAATAATCCAAAATAACGAATGGATGATTATTTCTTAGCCAGTTCATACATTGCAGCCGCTGTAACCTGTGCCGCACGGATCAGCTGCTCAACGGCAACTCTTTCGTTCGGCTGATGAATCACATCCGCCTCTCCCGGGAATACTGGGCCAAAGGCAACCATATTCGGAAATTCTTTCGCGTAGGTACCGCCTCCAATGGCGATCGGTTCTCTCTTATCTCCGGTTTCTGCCTCATAGACTTTCACCAGTTTTGACACAAGCTCTGAGTCCTTCGGAACATATAATGATTTGTTGTTTGTTTTCTTCAGAACGTCAAAGTTGTAACTGTTGATCCGATTGATTACTTTGTCATCGATCACTTCGGCCTCTCCGTTTTTCGGATAACGAATATCCAGAGTAAAGGACATTTCTTCTCCGTCATATTTTACAACTCCGAGATTGACCGTCGTCTCACCGGTCTCATCATCCTGATACAGAATATCAAGTGATTTGCCGTTTGTTTCGGTTCCGATTTCTTCCAGAATGAAATTGACAAGCTGTTGGAAATCGCCGCCGAATTCGTTATCTTTAACTGCATTCAGGAGTTTTACGACTGCATTGACTCCAAGCTGAGGTGTACTTCCATGTGCACTGAAGCCTTCTGCTTCAACGATCGTCTTTCCTTCTTCTTCTGTGACGGTAATTCCTTCTCCCGGTGTCACCTTCAGCGGTCCATTTACGATCAGTTTACATGCAGGCGGAACAACGTTTGCAGCGACTCCGCCGCCAAAATACTCAACATCGATATCGCCTTTATTGAAGATTTTTGTTCCTGCCAGGAAATTGGAGGTTCCTTTTTCAAAGAAAATTGCAGGGAACTGTGCATCCGGCGTGAAACCGATCGTCGGCATCTCATAGCCGTTTTCAACATAATATTTGACACAGGAAGAACCACATTCTTCATCTGAACCGAACAAAACGCGGATTCTGCGGTCGATCGGAAGATTCAGATCACGAATCGCTTTCAGTGCATAGACAGCCATGATGACCGGTCCTTTATCATCCAGACATCCTCTCCCCCAAAGAACACCGTCGTGGATCTCTGCGCCAAATGCAGGATGAATCCATCCGTCTCCGGCAGGTACGACATCCACATGTCCGAGGATACCAACCATTTCTTCTCCTTCTCCGTACTCGATCCAGCCTACTCGGTTATCTGCCTTACCTGTCTTAAATCCCAGCTTTTCACCAAGCGCCAGCATGTCGTCAAGAGCGGCTTTCGGACCTACTCCATAAGGAGCGTCAGGTGCTGCCTCCCCTCTCACACTCTCAATCCGCATGTTCTGCTGGATGGAAGCAATCATATCATCCTTCAATTCCAACATTTTTGCATTCAATGTTTCATAACTCATTGTTATATCCCTCTCTTTCATACTTAATTATTTTATCATATTTCTTATATTACGCAAGCTGCGATGAGTCCAAAATAATCGTAAATGGTCCATCATTTACAAGGCTTACTTTCATATCGGCTCCAAAACGTCCTCTCTCGACGACTGGAACTACTTTCTTGCACTCTTCTATAATATATTCATACATCGCATTCGCTTTATCCGGAGCACCCGCCTCGATAAAGCTTGGACGATTTCCTTTCCGGCAGTTTGCATACAATGTAAACTGTGAAATGAGAAGCATCTGTCCTCCTACATCTGCCAGAGACAAATTGGTCTTCCCGTTCTCGTCCTCGAAAATACGAAGCCCTGTCATCTTCTTGACCATTTTATCCGCGATCTCTTTGGTATCATCTTCGCCAACTCCGATCAGAACCATGAAGCCTTTGCCGATCTCGCCGATGATCTCACCATCCACTTTTACATTCGCTTCAGTCACTCTTTGAATTACGAATTTCATCTTGCTATCCTTTCGTTTTTTTGTACTTGACTGACTTTTAGTACTTCAGTCTATAGCTATCTTAACACGCCTGACTCATTCAGGCAATCCTTCTTTCTAAAGAATTCTCAAAGAATTTCACACGCATTTTTACTTGTAATTCTTTTGCAAATGCGGTAACATTATGGCGATATGTTTATGGAAATAAGGTGGTGATTGACAATGAAATTACAACAATTACTGAGTTATACAAGGAAAGCTGTTGACGAATATGATATGATCCAGGAAGGCGACCACATTGCAGTCGGGATTTCGGGCGGAAAGGACAGTCTCACACTCCTTTACGCAATGCAGGGACTTAGAAGATTCTATCCAAAGCATTTTGAACTGAGTGCAATTACTGTGGATCTTGGATATGAAAAATGCGATTTCTCGCAGGTTACTGAACTATGCAAGGAACTTGATGTTCCATATCAGATCGTGAAAACAGACATTGCCCGTATTCTGTTCGACGAGCGCAAGGAATCCAACCCCTGTTCGCTCTGTGCGAAAATGCGGAAGGGGGCTCTGAACGAAGCGGTTAAAAAAATGGGATGCAATAAAGTTGCCTATGCTCATCACAAGGATGACATCATTGAGACGATGCTGCTCTCCCTCATTTTCGAAGGACGGTTCCATTCCTTCTCTCCGAAGACTTATCTGGACCGGATGGATCTCACCGTCATCCGCCCGATGATGTTCGTAGATGAGATGGATGTGATCGGATTCCAGCACAAATACAATCTTCCTGTTGTGAAAAGCCGCTGCCCGGTTGACGGATTTACCAAGCGTCAATATGCAAAAGATCTGGTTCGAGAACTGAATCAGGCTCATCCGGGTGCGAAGAACCGCATGTTTACAGCGATTTTAAACGGAAATATCGAAGGGTGGCCGCCGCGTACGCCGCATACCCGTTAATTTTTAAAGAGGAACCTCTCACAGCGTGTGAAATGTTCCTCTTTGCAGATAATTAGAATAATTCTTTTTTTCCTTTTTTGTACGATTCCAGAAGATGTGTCAAAACCTGAATATCTTCCTTGATCTTCTTTCCGTCATCCGTGTCTCCCACGAGGAGCCGGTGCGGTTCTGTCTCAAACATCTTTGAAGTAGACTCGATATCTTTATTTTCCTCCAGAACCTTCTCTACACTTTCAAACGGCTGATGCGCTTTTATCCGCATTCCGTGGGAATTGTAGATCAGAGTATATCCGGCAATTCCGGTCGTCTTATGATAAGCCTTGCTGAAACCTCCGTCAATAACGATCAGCTTGCCGTTCGCCCGCACCGGTTTTTCACCTTTTTCGGTCTTGACCGGTGTATGACCGTTAATGATATGTGAAATATCGGAGTACAGATGAAATTCACGCAGGATCATATTGCAGGTCTTCTCACTGTAATAATGCTTATAATACGGATTCGTCTCCTCATGCCATGCTGCTTTATCGGAAATAAAAGTTCTCTCAAAGGTCTTAACATTTCTTCCGGAAAGTGGAGATTTCCTTCCGCACCACAGGTACCACATGAAATCCAGATCCCACTGGGATGCTTGCGCTGACCATGCTTTTCTGGCGATCATCTCTGCGTAATCCAGATAGGATTTGCCCGTATAGATACAGCCGCCGAATTTAACACCGTCAAAATTCCCCTCCTCGTCAAGCGGAATGCATCCATGATAGAGCAGGTTTCCGTTATAACATTTATACATGCATCCTTTGTCATATAAGAATTTTACATGCTCGTGCAGACGATGACTGTTCACAAAGGCAAACCGGAGATTATCCATAACTTCCTGTTCCGCTTCTGAAAGTTCATAGGCATCCTTCGGATCGACTGTTGGGAAGAACGTATCCTTCATCGGATAAACCGTACCTTCGCTCTCAATCGTTCCGTTCTCATAATTGATCTTATCAAGAAGGAGACGGCCCTCCATCTCGTATTCCGGACGCCGCTTGATAATCTGCCCTTCCAGCTTGAACAGGATCACGGAAATCGCCTTCAGTGCGGCATCCATCGGCGAAAGCTCAGGGTAGGTCTTCTCCGCAAATAAGGTCAGAGATCTCAGGCTGATCCCATACCCATTCTCCAACGTTTCTATACAGTTGTATTTGATGTTATTGCGGACCACCGACGCTATGCAGGCATCGCTTCCGCAGGCAGCTCCCATCCAGAGAATATCATGATTGCCCCATTCCAGATCCAGAGAATGATACGTCATAAGAAGATCCAGAATCTTATCGGCATTTTCACCTCTGTCAAAAATATCTCCCACAATGTGCAGATGATCGACCGCAAGACGTTTGATCAGTTCTGCCAGTGCGATAATGAATTCTTCCGAACTCTCAATTCCGATTATGGTATCCAGGATCTTCTTGTGATACAGAATCTGATTATTATCTTCATCCGGCATAAAATGAAGCAGCTCATCGATAATATAGCCGAATTCCTCCGGAAGTGCTTTACGCACCTTTGAACGTGTATACTTGGAAGAGACTACTTTTGCCAGTTCGATCAGATAATTCAGCATAAGGCGGTACCAGTCTTCCGTAATCCTTCCTTCACGTTTCATACGGTTCATCTTCTCACGCGGATAATAGATCAATGTACAGATCTCATCGCGCTCTTTAAGACTAAGTGAATCCTCCCAAAGTGCATCGACCTTCTCACGGATGACCCCGGAGCAATTATTCAAAATATGAAGAAAAGCTTCATATTCTCCATGCAGATCGCTCATAAAATGCTCGGTTCCCTTCGGAAGATTGATAATCGCATTCAGATTGATGATCTCACGGCAAACAGCCTGCCTGGTCGGATATTTTTCTTGTAAAAGATTTTTGAATAAATTTTCTGTTTCCATTATCTCTCCTATATGTAGATTCGATTCCAATCAGATTCTTGGATTCGTTATAGATTCGCGAATTTCGATCAGTGCTTCAATCGCCTTCACACTACCTTCGATTCCCAGTTCGGAGCTGCAGATACTGATATCATAGCTTTCCGCATCTCCCCACTTCTTATTTGTAAAATAGTTATAGTAGCTTGCACGCTTTTTATCGGCCTTCAGGATCATGTCTTTCGCTTTTGCATCCGTAATATCATACATTCGGGCAATTCTGTGAACCCTGCTGGTCAGATCTGCATGAATGAAAATGCTCATGACATTATCATAAGTTTCCAGTGCATAATCTGCACATCTTCCCACAAGCACACACGGACCTTCATCTGCAATCTTCTTGATCGCGTCGAACTGTGCCAAAAATACTTTATGGTTCAACGGCATATCCGCAAATGCCCCTGCAGGATAGCCTCCGGAATAAGTATCCATCACCAGAGAATACAAAAAACTGTTCGTCGGTTTTTCATCATGAGTCTCAAAGAGTTCCTGGCAGATTCCGCTTTCCTTTGCAGCAATATCCAGCATCTCTTTGTCATATAACTTTACTCCGAGATCTTCTGCCAGACGTGTACCGATCTCTTTACCGCCACTTCCAAACTGTCTTCCGATTGTAATAATTGTACTCAGATTATTCATATCAGTCACACTCCTTTTCTTATGCATATTATATAACAAAATGCAGATATTGTATAGACATTTTATCTATTTTGACGCAAGCGTCGAAGTAAGCCTTCAAAATATTCCGGAAGTGGTGCATCAAATTCCATATATTCTCCGGTTGAAGGATGTGTGATGCCAAGAATCTTAGCATGAAGCGTCTGTCCCTGCAATTTAAACGGGCATTTCTGAGGGCCGTAGACGGCATCTCCAAGAAGCGGATGGCGGATACTTGCCATATGGACGCGGATCTGGTGCGTCCTTCCGGTCTCCAGACGGCAGGAAATATAGGTATATTCTCCAAACCTTTCAAGCACCTGATAATGCGTGACCGCCTCCCGGCCGTTTTGGTAATTGATACTCATTTTTTTACGATCAACCGGATGTCTCCCGATCGGCGCATCGATGGTACCGCTGTCTTCGTTCAGATTTCCGCACACGATGGCGTGGTAGATCCGTTTGATCGAATGGACCTTCAATTGCTCTGCCAGCTTTTGATGTGCCTGATCATTTTTACAGACAAGAAGGGACCCGGTTGTATCCATATCGATCCGATGTACGATTCCGGGACGCATCACTCCGTTGATTCCGGAAAGGCTTTCTCCGCAGTGATACATCAGCGCATTGACCAGTGTTCCGCTGTAGTGCCCTGCGGCCGGATGAACCACCATACCCTTGGGCTTATTGACGATCAGAATATCTTCATCCTCGTAAAGGATATCGAGCGGAATATTCTCGGGTACGATATCCGGCTCGACAAGATCCGGAATTTCAACAGAGATCATATCGTCATACGCAAGCTTATAATTTGCCTTGACGGCTTTGTGATTTATATACACATGTCCGTCTTTAATCAGTTTCTGAATATAAGAACGGGAAAAGCCGTCCATCTCATTTGAGAGATATTTATCGATTCTTTCCCCGTTTTCTGTTTCAATTTGAAATTCTTCTAATCGCATCTGAAAATCCTGCTTTCTTTCTCTGACCAATAACTACATCTGATGTTCTTTCCGATATTGCCTTGAATAAATCATCAGATCTTCTTCTTTGTAGTAGAAAAAGATCAATAATACCAGCACAAAAAATGTGACAGTAATATATATATCGGCGACATTAAAGATCGGGAAATCGATCAGTGAAAAATAAAAGAAATCCACGACAAATCCACGTATCAATCGGTCGATAAAGTTACCGGCCGCACCGGCTGCAAGGAAAACCATACAGATTCTGAGCGGAAGGTACCGCCGTGTGACAGGTGTAAGACTGTACAGATACACCATAATTCCAAGTACGATCACCGTCATAATCAGAAAGAAATATCTCCGGTTCTGCATCATTCCAAACGCCGAGCCTCTATTTTCCAGGTACTGCAGTTCAAAAACACCTTTCCAGATGACGAACGCCGGCTGATCCTTCAAATATCGAAGTGCCAGGATCTTTGCATATTGATCCAAAAGCAGAAGTACCAGAACTCCGGCCACGGCACTGATATATTTTTTGAGTCTTTTATTCATGATGATGCTCCTTTTCTATTACCAAAATACAGCTATATATATTTATATACCAGGACATAACATCTGCCCTTTTTCGTCTCCGAAATCATTCCCATGTAACGAAATCTTCCCATTCCCCTCACAGAAATGATGTCATTCTCTTTGACATGATACCCATTGCTCGTGATCAGCTTGCCGTTGACATAGACGCGGGCTGCCTCGATCAACGGAGCCATTTTGCTCCTGGAAGAATTCCAGGCAAGACTCAGCAGAGAATCCAGCCGGACAGAGGCAACGGTACCTCTGATTTCTTCGTACTTTGGTTCATAATCAAAATCCTCTCTGCCGATCCGAACAGCCTGAACCGTTGTATGTCTGACACGTGTCAGCTCATTGCAAATAAAATCTGCCATACCGTCACAGGTAAATAGATATGCTTTTTTCTCCTGGATCAGAATATCCCCAAGCTTTGATCGGTCAATACCGAGATTCAGCAAAGCCCCAAGATAATCACGATGTCCCAGTTCTTCCGCAAATTTCCCGTTTAATGGGGAAATCTGTATCACGCTCATGGGATAATGTTCCAGGATTTCTTCTTCTTCAGTATGCAAATAAAAAGCATCAGGTAGAAATGCAGCCATCTGACGCTCAGCAAATGCATATCCGCCAAAGGTTCTGAAGGGAACAGCCATCAAATTCTTTGGCGTTGTATGCAAAATATTCAATTCATTCAGGTTCAGGAAATCGGTATACATCACGATTCCCCTTTGAAATGCCTGATTGGAAAGTTCCAAAAAACGTTTTCGAAGTAATCCTTCTTCTTTTTCCATTTTCCGTAATTCCTATGTATTAATAGCGATTCTGAATCGGAACATCAAAAGATGGTGTATTCAGTATATCCTGCAGATCTCCGGATATATCTACGTTCGCCGGTGTAACAAGGAAAATGAAGTTCGAGATCTTCTGAAGATTTCCATCGATCGCAAATGCAGATCCTGATGTAAAATCAATGACTCTCTGAGCCAGCTCAAGATCCATACCTTCAAGATTCAAAATGACCGTACGTCCGCCAAGCAGTGTCTCGGTAATCTCCCGGGTATCTTCCATGTTGTTCGGCTTAATCACACATACTTCCATAGCAGGTGCACTTTTTCTTGATGGCTGACGCATCGGAGTTACTTTATTACTGGTCGGACGAGAAGATCTTCTAGGTTCATAATCTTCTTCCTCTTCATAAGAAGTAGTTGCTTTTTCCTTCTTGAAAATTCCACGCTTCGGTTTCTCTTCTTCGTAATCGTCTTCGTAATCATCCTCATCGTCGAAGAAGTCATCCTCATCGTAATCGTCGTCACCGTCTAATTTCATTACTTCCAAGAACTTATCTAAAACTCCCATTTTTACACTCCTATCTGTTGTATCGGTTTCTTAATGAACATAATTTCTTTCACCAAAAATTGCAGTACCAACTCGTACCATAGTTGCTCCCTCTTCGATTGCAATTTCAAAATCATTTGTCATACCCATGGAAAGAATGCTCATATTCACATTATCAACTTTTTCCTTTCCAATGTCAACAGCTAATTTTCGTAAGTTTGCAAAATATTTACGATTCTCTTCCGGATCAGGAACAAAAGGAGCAATTGTCATTAAACCTTGTACTTTTATATGCTGAAATCCGGCAATTTGCCCAACAAAGTCCAGAACCTCTTCCGGCATTAATCCGAATTTCGTCTCTTCTTTTGCCATATTTACCTCGAGAAGCACGTTTGCAGTGATGCCTTTTTTCTCAGCCTCTTTATCAATGGTTTCTGCGAGGCGGATTGAATCGACCGAATGGATCAGCTCCGCTTTATCAATTATATATTTCACTTTATTGCGCTGCAGATGGCCGATCATCTGCCAGTGAATGTCTTTTGGCATCACTTCGTATTTATCCACCAGTTCCTGGACTTTATTCTCACCGAAATATCTGGCGCCTGCACCGTATACTTCTTCCAGCATTTCCACCGGCTTTGTTTTGCTCACTGCGATCAAAGTCACCTCATCACGGCTTCTGCCGGCACGCCGACATGCTTCACATACGCGACGTTCTACATCCATTAAGTTCTCTGCTACCATGTTTCGTCACTCCTTACTGACTTACTATATCATTTTCCCGGACGGCTGAACCATCCAGAGCAATGTGATCATAATTGGACAGCCCGTAGCTGTTTCCTTCTTCTATAATATAATATTCTTCGCTTTCACATAGGATCTCTACCTGCTTAAATACGGCATAACCCTTATTGACGTTGTAGACCCCCTTCAGCGTTCCGGTCTTGCTAAGTGTAAATGTCTCGGTTGATTCCGGCCTCACCAAAATATCCCCGTTCTGTACCTCTCCCGGATCGATGTAGAGCATACCGTTTTCGGTGTCACGATAGCATACATTTACCTCAATAAACTCTGTTATGGTATCTCCTTTTTTGTTTTTCGACTGCCTGAGGACGCCTAAATTGTTGGAAGCACCTCCCGTAGTCAGATAATCCTCCGGAATCAGATAGCATTCCTTCTCTGTAACAGCGGATTTCGGGATCTTGAGACCTGATTCATCTTCAAGGATCAATTCAATATCCAGATATCGGTCCTGCGCATACCGGATCATGGAATCAGTAAACTGTATGTAACCGTAGGTATCATTTTCTCCCCGGTTAAAGATTCGAAGGTTTCCCCACATCGTCTTGTTATCCTTGTCAAAACGGATCTTTACATAGAGCGTGTCTTTGTCTTCCATTTTCTTATATAGCATTTCTTCTGTCTCTTTATTAAGCTTGAATACAATACTCCACGCCTCACCGGTGACCAGGCGGTAAACCGGTGTTCCCGCGTTGATTTTGGTGTTATTCAGGAGCTCGGTTTGTGCATATCCCTCTTTGGAAAATTCATTTTCCGTCAGATCCTCCATGGACAGTCCTTCGTAACCGTCATAGGAATACTCGATAATACCGTCATCCTGAGTCTGGAACACCTGAAGTCCTTCCGTGCTTCCTTCGCCCAGCAGAGTGTTGAGCTGCGTGACTCTATTCTGGTTCGTATTACTCTGAAGAAGCGCGGTGGTCTCCTCCTTGAGAGTCCTGACATCTTTAAAATTCTGCAATCGGAAGTTTTCATGAAATGTCTGTATTTTCATCAGCATGCTGTTCCATTCATCTGCCGACAGATCCACTTCATCATTTGACTCTGCCGATGCTGTATCAGCAATTTTCTTCGAGCTGATCGTATAGACATTGTTTCCGACAGCCACTTTCTGTCCTGCTTCAACGAAATAATTCACATATCCCTCCTGGTCGGCATATACCAGCTGTTCCTCACGGAGAGCGATACATGTAAAAGAAGTATTTTTCAAAATACTTCCTTCGCGCACCTCATATACAGCAATTCTGTCTTTGGTAAGATAAGTCAGAACCGTGACAACAAGGTAAATAAAAATAACACCAAAAAGTAATGTCCCGATATTCCAGGTCCCTTTTCTCTTGTATTGTTTCAAACTGATAACATCTTTATTCCTTCCAGCCAATATTCCAGCCTCCTCAATACCGTAATGTCAAGCTAATCCTCTAATTTCTTCAGGGCGGCTCCGTTAAGATAATTGCAGAGTCTTCCCTGATATCTTCCCTCTTCTTTCATTTTTGCGAACAGTTCGTCCCTCAGTTTCCACCAGCTGCTCCCCCAGTTGCAGAAAACCGAATCTTTCTCGGGAATCCTTGAAAAGAGCCGTTCCACAGCCATATTTCCGGGAATCAGTTCGAGGAAAGATATGACTCTTTCCAGATACTCTTCCTTGGAACACAAACTTATTCTACCATTTTCATACCAATCACACAATAATGTATTTTTGGCAATATATAAAGAATGCAGTTTCACAATGTCAATTCCAAGTGCCGCAAGTACGCGCGCTGTTTCGCATGCATCCCGCCTGTCATCTCCGGGAAGATTCAGGATCACGTGGGCACAGATCGTAAAATCCTGGTACTTGCGTATCATCAGTACGGCATCAAGAAATTCTGCCAGTCCATGTCCTCTGCTGATCGTATCCAGTGTATGATAATTCACCGTCTGCAGACCCAGTTCAATGTTCATCTGAATCCCGGTCTCACGCCGGATCGCATCCATCACATCCAGATATTCTTTGTTCAGGCAGTCCGGTCTGGTGGAAACGGATATTTCCACGATATCAGGAACTGCGGCAGCCTCCCTAAGATAAGCATTGAAATTTTCCAGGGGCTGAAATGTATTTGTATAATTCTGAAAATAAGCAATAAACTTATGTGCGTGGTATTTTGCTTCAATTCGTTCCTTGGTACTTTGAAGCTGCCGGATAACAGGGATCTTAGCACTCATCGCCTCAAATCCTGTGCCGGCTCCCGCACAAAATGCACATCCCGGTCCATCAACACGGTTCGGGCAGGAAACCGGAAGATTCACGGGCAGCTTATAGACTTTTTCATGATATTTTTCTTTTAAATAATCCGAATAGGGATAATAGAATCCTTCATTTTCCATCTTGTTTTTCTTTTCCATCTCTTTTTTCCTGTAATTACTGTTTATAGAAATATTTCCAACTGTATGGTATAACGGCACTCTTTGTTGTGCATACTAGTTGACAGAAACCATATAAGGAGGAAACTGTCATGAAATGGTTTGATAACACAGCTTTAACAATTGTAATTATTGGTGCGCTTAACTGGCTGCTCGTGGGCATATTCCGCTTTGACCTGGTAGCCTACATCTTTGGCAACCTGTCATGGCTGTCACGAATCATCTATACGCTGGTCGGCCTCTGCGGTCTTTATCTGATCAGCTTGTTCGGCCGTATAAACAGTATATCTGAATCATAGTAAAAAGGGGTATCCCTCCAAATGGATGCCCCTCTTTTTATGCGATTTTCTCAATTAAAGATGTCATATCCTCATACAGTGTAGATTTGTCAGGAGCTCCCATTACAATCGATATATATGGACGATCCTGCATATCATTTACCAGTAGGATCAGACAACAGCCCGCTTCGTCTGTTGTCCCTGTCTTTCCGCCGATGATCGTCACATTTTCCGGTTCCTCGGCAAGTCCCTTTGCGTAAAGGTTGGTGGGAACAAACGTCATCTCCTGTGTAGAGCCGTCTGCTGCTGTATAGACCGCCCTGTAAGAATCGCTGCTGATAATCTCCACAAAATGTTCATTTTTTATGCACTCATTAAAGATCAAATATAAATCATAGGCAGTGGTGTAATGGTTGTCATCATGCAGACCATGCGGATTGGTAAAATGCGTATTGTTCGCCATCAATTCTCCGGCACGGTCATTCATCATATTGACAAATGATTCTTCGCTTCCCGCAATATACTCAGCAATCGCGGAAGCAGCATCATTCCCTGAATGAAGAAGCAGTGCATTGAGCAGAGCTTTCAATGACCATACGTCTCCCTCTCTTAAACCGCACACCTGTGCATCGGAAGGAAAACTGGCGGCTGCCGCTGTCCTGCTGATTGTAACTAAGTCCTCCGGATCTCCCTTTTCCAATGCCAGAAGGGCGGTCATAATCTTTGTCGTGCTTGCCGGATACAGTCTGTCATGGGACTGCCAGGAATAAATCAGGCTTTTGTCCCCCAGATCAAAGAGCGCCGATGCATGCAGCCCGGTGTCTCCTTCATATCCCTCAAGTGCAACATTTTCTTCTGCGACACAAAGCTCCTCCGCATAAAGGGTACTTTTATATAAATCTGCATTATAATGAGCTTTCTCATATTCTGTCACAAGCGATTTTGGTTCCCCCGAACAACCGCCCATATACAGCAATGAGAAAGCTATGCATCCAATTAAACAAATTCTGCCTTTACTTGTACATCTCACGCCAGTCTAAATCTCCTCTGTCTATCGCTAAAATCAGGATCTCCGCCGTTGCAAGATTCGTAGCCATCGGAATATTGTGCATATCGCATAAACGGATAACGTCATTTACATCCGGTTCATGCGGCTTCGGATTCGATGGATCACGAAGAAAAATCAACGCATCGATCTCGTTCTGTCCAATCTGTGCTCCCAGCTGCTGTTTCCCGCCAAGCGGACCGGCCAGATATTTATGGATAGAAAGATTCGTAACCTCTTCTATCAATCGTCCGGTTGTGCCGGTAGCAAATAATTCATGCTTACTGAGAATTCCTCTGTAAGCGATGCAGAAATTCTGCATTAAAGTTTTTTTGGAATCATGAGCAATAAGTCCTATGTTCATTTTCACCACTCCTTTATTGGTATTTTTTCGGCTGAAGGCCAACATTTAACACAAAACCGATTCCCATAAACATACTGACAAGTGATGTCAGTCCGTAACTTACAAAAGGTAACGGAATACCTGTATTTGGGAAAATTCCAGTAGCCACGCTGATATTGATGAACGACTGCACCGCTATCTGCGCGGCTATTCCGCAGCAGATGATACGCCCCGCCATATCCTGCGCTTTAATCCCTATCAAAATACACTGTATTACTATTAATAATAACAGACCAATCACAATACAGCAACCCACAAAACCTAATTCTTCACCAACAATTGCAAAAATAAAGTCTGTCTGGGGCTCCGGAATGTAATTTCCATTCTTCACAGAAGTCGTTGTATTATTGTTCAGCCCTTTCCCCGTGAGCTGTCCGGAACCGATCGCCATGATAGAATTGTTCTGCTGAAATGCCTGGTCACTGGCATATTTTTCCGGCTCCAGCCATGCCAGGATACGTTCCTGCTGATAATCTTTCAGAAATGGCTGGTTCGGCTGTACGGCTATACTGATAAATATGACCGCCGTCGGTACGAGAATCGCCAGCATCGTACCGATGAATTTATAACTCAGTCCCGCAATATACATCATCACACAGAACACCAGTACAACAGAGATCGTAGTCGAGAGGTCCGGCTGCATGACGATCAGAAGTACCGTAGGGGCAAAAAGCAGCACGGCTGTCACAATCGTACGGAAACTGTTGAGATCTTCTTCGTGATTCATCAAAAATTTCGCAAAAAACAGAACCATTAAGATCTTGGTAAGTTCGGACGGCTGGAAATTAGTGAAATACAGATTGATCCACCTCTTTGCGCCATTTACTTCCGTACCGAAGATCAGCGTAATCACCAGCATCACAATATTGGCTGCATAGATCAGCCAGTACAAGTTCAGAACCCATACATAATCGATCAGTGATACGACGATCATAACGCAAAGTCCGAGCCCCAGCCCGATGATCTGTTTGTTTTGCACAGACTTCTGGGCACTTCCGATAACCAGAATCCCCAGAATTGTCAGTGCAACAACAGAAATGACCAGATTAAATTTGTAATCCTTTAAATGATAAGGTTTCGTTTTTTTTGGTAATCTCACGATTCGTCTCCCGTTAAATCTATAGTAATCCTTGACCGTGTGATATCCACGTCAAATTGTTCTTCAGTTACTTTCATGTACTTTGAAACTGTGCGGAATAATTCCCGGCACAGGAACTCATATGTATCCGGCTGACACTGCATACGATCAGCGACGATTAATGCCTTCAGCCTGTCTCGTGCGATCGAGACGGATGGTTTCCGGTACTTTGTTTCAAATACATGCATAAGCAGGCCTCCTAATTCTTTCGGAATCTTCGGATAAACTTATGCAGCATACTGTTTTGTTTATCAAAATCCAAGAACGGAACATCCTCTCCCAGAATTCTCCGGCAAATATTCATATAGGCTTCGCCTGCCATCGAATCCATGTCAATGACCGGCTCCCCCTGATTGGTTCCGACAACCACCTGTTCATCGTCCGGAATCGCTCCCAGAAGATCAATCGAAAGGATTTCCGTCACATCTTCGATAGACATCATGTCCCCCCGTTTTACCATATCGATCCGGATACGATTGATAATCAGATTCATTCTCGCCATACGATGTGCTTCCAGAAGACCGATAATCCGGTCTGCATCGCGGATGGATGAAACTTCCGGAGTCGTGACAACGATCGCCCGGTCAGCACCGGCAATCGCATTCTGAAATCCCTGTTCGATTCCCGCCGGACAGTCCAGCAGCACATAATCATATTCTTCCCGAAGCTCCGAAGTCAGCTTGACCATCTGCTCCGGAGAAACTGCAGATTTATCCTTCGTCTGTGCTGAAGGAAGCAGATGAAGGTTCTCATGCCGCTTGTCCCTGATGACAGCCTGCTTCAGCCGACAGCTCCCTTCGATTACATCTACAAGGTTATATACGATCCGATTCTCCAGTCCCATTACCACATCCAGGTTCCTAAGTCCCAGGTCTGTGTCAATGACAAGTACTTTCTGACCAAGACTCGCAAGCCCTGCTCCGATATTTGCCGTAGTGGTCGTTTTTCCGACTCCGCCTTTTCCTGATGTCACAACAATAATCTCGCCCATAACGCGTCCTCCTACCAAACTTGATTCTTAAGCGGACAAACAGAAATATGTTCTTCTTCCAGGCGCGCGATCCTCGCTTCAGGCTTTTCACCCTTGCGCAGATAGACACGATTTGCAGAAACCCCTGCAATCTTCAGCATCTGAGGCTTCATAGCCAGCGCGACGACGAACGCATTTTTATTTCCGGCCGCTCCCGCATGTACTGAACCGCGGATCGTACCAAGCACTACAATATTACCGCGCGAAACAACAGTTGCTCCAAATTCCACGTCTCCTAATATAATAATGCTCTTCTCCGTTTCCAGTACCTGCCTCTTCTTCAGTGTTCCCCGGTAGAACTGTCCTTCTCTTCTGGGCAGATCTTCAAGACACTCTTCCACCACGCTTTTGTACAGTCTTTCTGTATTCTCGTTTTTGTCAAAAATACAGACAATATGAATATGTGCGATGTCCGTGATCAGATCGATGATCTCCTGTTCCTGCGGCTTTGTCAGTACTCTCCCCTCAAAGGTAACCGCCATACTTGCATCTCTGAAAAATTTTGACGACTCTGTGAAACTGGTTCTGAGTTCATCCAGAATCTGCCTATACTCCGCATCAGGATCCATATGAACGATCAGGCCGTATTTATTACTTTTAATTACGACTTTCTGATTCAAGTCCCCCACTCCTTTTAATCTCCGTGAACTCCTGTCACAGCAACTTCTGCAGCATGACCGGTGATCAGTTCATCACGGTCTGCAAGTCCGTAATAATACCGCATCAGATCACGGCCTATTTCAGATGTATATAACGATTCATATCCGTTTTTGATACGGATCGCAAATGCGATCTCCGGATCATTACTCGGCGCATAACCGACGAACAGGCCATGGTTCGCATGGGATTTACTCTGCTGGGCAGTACCTGTTTTGCCGGACATTGCAAAACCGTCCAGAGACGAATAGGTACTGCTGCTGGTAACAACGGCGCGCATTCCTGCCTGTACCGCATTCCAGGTATCGTCAGATACATTTTCAATCTGATTCAGAATACTCGGCTCGGACTGTTCAAGAACTTCTCCTTCCACAGTCGTCACTTTATCAATCAAAGTCAGATTATATACGGTTCCGCGGTTGGCAACTGCAGTAATGTATCTGGCAAGCTGTGTCGTTGTATAGTTATTGGTACCTTGTCCGATTGCAGAACGGACCGCATCCTGATCGGAAATCTGAGGTTCCGATTCCGGTATCTCAATGCCTGTTTTCTGTCCAAGACCAAATAAAGTAGCGTACTGTTTCAAAACAGCGAGACCCTTATCGGACGAATATCTTGTAGCCGTAGCCTCACCACTTGTATCCGACAGATCATTCTCATTGAGTGCATCATTCGTAAGTCCCAGTCGATATCCCACCTCATAGAAGAACAAGTTGCATGATTTCTGGATCGCACCGGACACATTCAGTGATCCGTGAGAGTTCGGATAAACCCAGCACTTCGGATTCGGTGAGACTTTTTTATAAACACCGCTACAGGTCAGATATGTACCGGTGCTGATCACACCCTCGGTCAATCCTGCTGTCGCAACCAGTGGCTTATAAGTAGAACCCGGCGCTGTTCTCTCTTGTGTCGCATTGTTATAAAGCGGTGCCGCCTGATTCTGTCTCAGCTGACTGTAGTAATCCGAGTCCATACTGTTTGCAAGACGATTATTGTCATATCCCGGATATGAGACGCATGCAAGAACCTCTCCGGTATTGACATCCGTCACAACGACAGAGCCCGTACAGGGTTCCAGTCCAAGCTGTCCCGGAGTGATCTCGAGTGTCTCAATCTTGCCCCGGATAAAGTCATAAGGGCCGGTCGCTCCGCTGGCAAGGTTGTTGTACTGAGTCTCGTCATACTCAAGAATCCCCTGCTCATACAGAAGAAGACAGATCTGCGTTCCGGTGATCCTTCCGGTCTTGATCATATATTTATAGATCAGTTTTTCAAAACCGGAATCCGTCGCCAGCTTTTGCCCGATGAAGTTCACGAGTCCCTGATAGGTCTCCCCCAGATCGGAATAACTGCTCTGGTCATCCATGTATTCCTTCAGCTTCGACGTATCGATCCAGTTCTGCGAGATCGCATAATTCAGATACGTATACAAACTGATCGTCTCATCTTCCTCCCAGGCGAGGTATGTCTTGTCCTTCGTATCGATTTTATCCGTCTGCACGATCTTCGCACTGGTCGTCAGAAGATCGCTGATCACATAGCTCAGATACGCCTGCATCTCCTTGGAGCAGTCTATATATGCCGGCGCATTCGGATTGCTAAGTTGTTCCAAAACCTCCGCGATCACTTCTTCATGTCTTGTAATATAGGCCTGGTACACTGCCTGTTCTGTCGACTGTGCATCCGTTTCTTCAAAATGTCCGGTGTCCAGAATCTCATTTGAAATAAATGCATTGTAGACATCATCGATCGGGATGATAATGTCACTCTCATCCGTGAGTTCACTCCGGTCATAGTTCATGACATTTGCCATTTTTGCGACAACGATTCCGGCAATCTTTTCTTCCAGCAGGTCATAGGCCGCCTTCTGCAGATTCGCGTCGATCGAAAGCCAGACGTCATTTCCTGCTTTCGCCTCAGAGACCTCATTTGTTTCTATGATCTTTCCCACACTGTTGACATAAAGCTTGATCTCGCCCTTCGGGCCCTGAAGTGTCTCATCCAACACCTGTTCCAGTCCCGCTTTGCCGACAATGTCCGTAAGAGAATATTTTTCCTGCGTTTCCTTGTCCATCGCATCGTACTCTTCCTGTGAAATCGTGCCGGTATAACCGAGGATGGAGGCAAAATATTTGCTGTCCGCGTACACTCTCAGTGAATCCTCCGCGATATTCACACCCTGAAGGGTATCAATATTCTCCATAATGGCTGCTTTTGTTTCTTCACTCACATCACTCGCCACCGTTGTGGCAACGTATTTCTGATACCGGTTCAGACTCATGGCGTAACGGATATTGACCATTTTCAGCACCATCTCTTTTGAAAATTCTGACTGATCAATTCCGTATCCCCATCGCTTGTCCGTACAGAGATAATTGATGATGTCATCGGCCGTATATGATTTCTCCTCATCCGAAAGCTTGTCAATTGTGGCATACCCGAAAATATCCGCAAGAAAACGAAGCTTCTGAGTCGAATCTTCATCCATCGTATACTGATATTCACCATAATCATTCAGAACGATCTTGAAATTATTAATGATGGAATCTCCGTTGGATTCCACAATATCAATGACTTTCAAAACCGTCTCATTGATGATCTGATTCTTTTGGGCTGTCGTACTGTTACTGTAATCCCCATTGTCTTCTATCGTGACAGAATAGGCAAGCTTATTGTCGGCAAGAACCACACCGTTTCGGTCCAGGATCCTGCCTCTGGTTCCCTGTACTTCCTTTGTCTTCTGAATCTGTAATTTATAGTCATCCAGATACTCCTGTCCTTTCACGATCTGCAGATAAAAAACTCTCTGCACAAGAATTGCCGACATCACGCAGAATGCGATCATTACAACAAAAGCCCTGGATTTAACTATCTCGATTGTCCATGCCTTCAGGCGCTCCCATAATTTATACAAATTTACTTGCACTCCTTTTTTCTTCCTCTTCCAGTCGTCGGTTCGTATGCAGGATCACCTGATATAAGCCCAGCGTGATCAGAATGGTGTAAACAAGCTCCGGCATTATGATATGGTTGAAATAATACCAGAAATCAAAATCGCTTTTCAGCATAAAAAGGAAAATGTAAACGATCAGACTGTATACCAGTTCACTTGCGGAAATCAGCGCCAGCGGAAGCTTGATGTCTTCATCATAAAATACTCTGCGGAAAAATCCGTTGCAATATCCGATCACCATGTACACCAAAGCGTAAAAACCGATCAGGTCTCCTCCCAGAACATCTTTGAGCAGTCCACAGAAGAACCCGATGAGAAGTCCCTCCTTTCTTCCGCGCATAAACCCAAAAGAAGAAGTGACTACGATCAGCAGATTCGGAATGACCGATGCCAGTGCCAGATGTTGAAATATTGTTGTCTCCAACAGGAAACAGATCAGTATGATAACGGTACAGACTGCGATCCGTTTTAATTTCTTCATGCTTACTCCTTTTTATCAATCAAGTCTTTCTTCGTAGTTGTAATAACCAGCACTTCATTCAATTCATGAAAATCCGTAGCCGGGATAATATATCCGGAACGAGTCAGATTGTTCGCATCAACCGTAACATCAGATACATATCCGATCAGGAGTCCCTGCAGATATTTATCACTGATATTCGACGTGACAACCTGCGTACCGATCTTGACTTCATTTTCATTATTTGCAAGCTGTTCAAATCGGACAACGCCTTCATTAATCAGCTTCAGATCGCCGCTTACGATACATTTATCAAAAGTCTCCAGCATCATGGCGCTCACATTTTTATCATCAATAATAGAACTTACAATCGAATAGTTCGGCCCTACTTCCGTCACGATCCCGACAAGTCCGGCTCCCGAGAGCACATTCATATCCACTTCGATGCCGTCGTTACTTCCCTTGTCGATCGTGAATTTGGAAAACCAGTTGCTGTTCTCACTGGCAATCACATTCGCTCCGACTTTCGGATAATCTGCCGTATCCTGATGCATTTTAAAAAGCTCCTGAAGCCGTTCCAGCTCTGCGGAATTCTGCTGAAGTTGATTGTTCTCGATGGTCAGTTCCGCGACCTTGTCTTTCAGTTGTTTATTCTCTTCTCTCACTTCCTGAAGCGTCGCAAAATTATCCGACACATCCCTGATCCATGTACCTACACGGTTGATCCCCTTCTGCATCGGCACCACCGTATATCCGGCCACCCACGAAAGCGGCCCTTTTCCAGTATCCGCGAAACCGGATAACCCCATCAGTATAATACAAACGATTGCCAGAATCAGCAGCCAGTATTTGCTTGCAAGTGAAAATTGGTTTTTAGCTTTCATCTATCTCATCCACCTATAATTCTCGTCTAACATTGAATATGCGTGTTTCCTAAGCTCTTTGGACCGGATAATCTGACTCAGTCCCTCCACCGCACAGATATCCGGATGACGCGCGGTGTGGACGCGGTAACCTGTAGCACCTTCTATGTAACTGGAAAGACCGGGAAGATAAGAAAGTCCTCCCGTCAGGAAAATCCCGTTCTTCTGTATGGCTTTCAGGACTTCCGGAGGCGTCCTCTCCAGAAGCAGATTGATCTGCATGATACATTCCGAGAGCGGCTCCTTCATGGCGGCGCGCACCAAACTGATGGGAATCTCCTGCTGCTTCGGCACTCCGGTCACCAGATTTCTTCCGGCGACGACCATCGTCTCACTGCTCTCTCCGCCAAATACACCGAAACGCCGTCTCAGCGTCTCTGCCGTGAGCCTGCCGATAAGAAAATCATAATTATGCCGCACCAGATTTGCGACGGAATTGTCAAAGGTATTGCCTCCGATCTTGATCAGCTTGTTCAGTACCATACCGCCGGATGCGACGACCGAGATCTCTGTCGTCTCCCCGCCGAAGTCTGCGATCATAACGCCTTTCGTACTCTGAACATCCATTCCAAGTCCAATGCAGTGCGCAATTCCACGCTCTACGATATTGACCTCCCGCGCCCTCGCGGTTGAATGGATCACAAGGTCGAAGAACGCCCGCTTCTCCACCTCGGTGACATCGGTCGGGACAGCGATCACATATTCAGCGCCCCTCGCAAACTGCCGGTCCTTCTTCAGCAGATTCTGAAGAAGATACTGCATATCGTTAAACCGGCTGATGACGCCTTCCTTCATCGGGAACACGACCTGAATATTTCCCGGGGCTTTTTCATACATTTCATAGGCCTCATCGCCGACCGCAAAAATCGTTTTCTGATTGGCAATTGCGATGACATTCTTTTCCTTCCATATGGTGTCCTTTTTTTTATCATAAACTTTGATCTCATAAGTCCCAAGATCAATACCGTAAACATTTCTTGCCATTTGCTATATTCCTTTCACAGCTATGCATTCCCTAAATACCCCTCAAGGGCAAGACTGACATAACAGTTGTCTCCGATAATAATATGGTCAAGGAGCTCAATTCCCAGAATCTCACCTGCCTCCTTCACCCTCCTGGTCACCAGAATATCATCCCGGCTCGGTGACGGATCGCCACTGGGATGATTGTGCAGAAGTATGATGTATACTGCATTTTTCATAAGAGCTTCCACAAAAAGCTCACGCGGGGAAACCAAAGACATATTGATCGTCCCCTTGGATATCTCACTCTCACCGATCAGCCTCGACCGGGTATTCAGCATAAGAAGCTTCATATGCTCCTGCCTGCGATGACGCATATCTTCCATATAATACTCCGCTATGGTACCGGGCTTGGAAAAATCCAGCTCTTTCCCGGCAGATAGCTGCGCCATCCTCTTGGAAAGCTCGCAGAGACAAAGAATCTGTATCGCTTTGACTCTGCCGATCCCCTGCACTTTCATTAATTCTTCTTTTGTCCAGTTCTGCAGATGAGTCTCATCTTTATTCTGTACACCGGTATCCGGGTACAATAGTTTTCTGGCCACTTCAAGGGAGTTCTCTCCCTTCGTACCTGTACGCAGCAGAACGGCAAGCAATTCAATATCTGTCAAACTGCCCGCCCCAAAACGCTCACATTTTTCATACGGGCGTTCATCTGCTATCATGTCTTTCATGGTTTTGTTCTGATTCATAATCCTTATATACAGGATTCGATAATTCGCAAAAAGACGTTCTCCCACAGCGCAAAAAATGCCTGACGGCATCTTATAAGAAACGATAAATAAATATGGCAAGCACTACACCGATAATGCTTGCAATCGTAATCTTGATGCTAAGCCCAAAGGTAATTACCACCATACCAAGATTTAGAATAATCGGACTGTCAAATCCGAATGTCTGTCCATAAGACAGCCAGCTAAGTGCGGGGACATTCTCTGTCATCATGGCAATAAAACCTCCCAGCACAATTCCCGTCAAAATAAACAGAAACAGAGCCCATGTATTCTTGCTTCCGGCTCCCTTCATCTGTACTCCTCCTCTTTTTTGAATCACAAACTGTGATTATTTTAGCATATTTTAAAAAACGTGTATAGCCTTTTTAGACATTAAATTTTTCTTAAACGATCTTCGTTTTTGTCGAAAGAAGCATATTTTTTGCGGATCGTCTCTGCAATTTTTATTCCATCCACTGCGGCCGACGTGATTCCACCTGCATATCCTGCGCCTTCTCCGCACGGATAAAGTCCGCAGATCCGGCTCTCCAGCGTTTCATTTCTGAGAATTCTGACCGGAGATGATGTCCTGCTTTCCACAGCTGAAAGGATCGCATCCGGATGCGAAAAACCTCGGATTTTCGTGTTAAATTCTTCCATTCCCTCCACCAGAGATCTGGAAATCTGCTCCGGAAAGATCTGTTTCAACTTGGCTTTCTGCCATCCGCCTTTCATACACGGAACCATGTTCTCAAATTCTGCCGGCTCGGAACGCATCTCCTTTTTTGCAGATTGCCCCATGACACTTTGGTAAAAATCGCCATAACGCTGAACCGGAATCTTTCCATTTCCCGCCTCATAGGCCGCTTTTTCCAGCCTGCGCTGAAATTCCACGCCGGCTAACGGATGCTGCGATCCGTAATCCTCAGGAGAAACAGTCACCACGATGGCACTGTTCGCATTCCGGCTGTCTCTTGCATGATAGCTCATTCCATTTACCGCCAGATGTCCTTCCTCCGAAGACGCATTGATCACATAACCGCCCGGACACATACAAAATGAATATACTCCTCGCCCATTCGGAAGTTTCGCTGTCAGTTTATAGGCGGCGGCCGGAAGCGAATTCGGATATTCAATGCCATACTGGGAACGGTTGATCAGTTCCTGCGGATGTTCCGCGCGCACTCCGACTGCAAATGCTTTCGCTTCCATCGGAATCCCTGACTCATAGAGCATGCCAAATGTATCTCTCGCGCTGTGCCCCGGTGCCAGAACCAGCACTTCTGTCGGTAATTCCTCCTCTGTTCTCGCCTCTGCGGTGGCTTTCTCCACCTGAATTCCCTTCAGTTTCTGCCCGGACTCATCCAGAATCAGAGACGTCATTTTCGTGTGAAAATGGACATCTCCTCCCCATGCAAGAATCTGTTCCCTCATATTTCGAATCACCGTACACAGGATATCCGTCCCGATATGCGGTTTCGCGTCATACAGGATTTCTTCCGGTGCACCATGTTTTACAAAGACTTCCAGCACTGCTCGAATTCTTCCGTTCGGATCCTTGACCAGCGTATTGAGCTTTCCGTCGGAAAATGTTCCCGCTCCTCCCTCTCCGAACTGAACATTGGAATCCGGCTTCAGCACTCCGGTTTCCCAGAACGCCTTCACATCCTCCTGCCGTTCTTCCACAGGTGCTCCCCGCTCGATCAAAACAGGACGCATCCCGCACTCGGCGAGGAAATAGGCGCAGAAAAGCCCTGCCGGACCGCATCCCACTACGACCGGCCTTTCCCTTAGACATTCGGTTCCTGCCTCCGGGAAATGATACCGCTCCTCCCGGCATATGGTGACATCAGAATTGCCTTTTTTCTTAGACACCTTTTTCCAGACAGCCTGTTCATCGGTTACTTTCACATCAATGGTGTAGACATAATAAAGATCCGGCTTATGCCTGGCATCCAACGATCTTTTGCGAATAGTAAAACCCAGAAGCTGCATATCCCGGATACCGAGACGCTTCCTGATCTTTTGTTTCAATTCTTCTTCGGTATGCTCTACCTGTATTTTTAACTGACTGATTCTAAGCATTCGCTGCTCCTTTCCCTGCCAGATATCCGCTTGCCCATGCCCAGTGCAGATTATATCCTCCACAGATTCCGTCCACGTCGACCAGTTCTCCTGCAAAAAATATCCCTTTTGCGATGCGCGACTCTAGCGTCAGATCGGAGAGTTCCGCTGTCGCGACGCCCCCGGCACAAATCTGGGCCTGTTCAAATGGGTTCGTATCCGTTACTTCTGTCCGAAAATGTTTTCCCTCTCTCACCAGATTTGTAAGTTCTTCCTCTGTAAGCTTTCCGGCCTTCTTTGTCCGAGGAATCTCCGCCCTTTTGAGCAGGATTTCGGCGAGCTTTTTATGAAATACCCCGGTAAAAAATACACTCATCTCTTTTTCCGGATGAAGCGATTTCCGCTTCTTAAGCATTGCAAGCCAAATATCTTCCGTCATCTGCGGCATAAAATCCAGTTCTGCAAAGACAGCTTGTTTCCGATACAGCCCTTTCGCCGCGATCCTGCTGATCTGGAATACCGGAATTCCGGAAATCCCGTAAGCAGTCAACTGGATCTCACCCGTATCCTCCCCTTGCTTCTTTCCGTCGATCAATATAGAAACCTTTCCGTTCACGCGCACACCCGCCAAAGACGAATAGAATTTTTCACGACATTTAAGCTGTACAAGAGCCGGAACCACCGGAATGATCTTATGCCCCAGCTTCTTGGCCAGGTCGTAACCGCTTCCGTCATTCCCGAGCTTAGACGCAGCTTTCGAACCACAGGCAAGAATCACGGCATCACAATTGATTTTTTCTTTCTTTTTACCGTCATGGATTACTTCAACCTGCCAACCCTTTTTCGTCCTCATGATATCCGATACATGCGCCGATGTCACAACCTTTACCTTGCACCGCTCCAGCTCCATACGAAGCACGTCCTGCACAGCGCTTGCCTGTTCGGAAAAAGGGTAAATGTACCCGTTTTTATCTTTCGGCATGACCCCCATCTCTTCAAACTGCCGGATCACCCACTCGGCAGGATATCTGCTGATGATCTTCCATGGAAAATCCGCCCCGTCACTCCGGTAACACTGCGGGCTTTGAACCAGATTGGTATAATTGCACCGCCCGTTCCCGGTAGAAAGAATCTTCCTGCCGACCCGGTCATTATGTTCGATTATTGTAACATTTGCCCCTTCTTTAGCAGCAGAAAGTGCGGCCATCATCCCGGCGGCGCCTCCTCCTGCAACCACGATCTGTTTTCCCATTATGGAAGCTCCTTTACAATTCCCGCCTCATAGAGTTTCTGAAGTGACATCAGGATTCCGAATTTGGCATGCTCCCAGGTCAGTCCTCCCTGGAAATAAACCGCATACGGCGGTTTAATCGGTCCGTCAGCGCTAAGTTCGATGGATGATCCCTGTACAAATGCCCCGGCAGCCATGATAACCTCACTGTCATATCCTGGCATCGCCCACGGAACCGGTGTCACATAACTTTCCACCGGTGCGGCAGCCTGGATTCCCTGACAGAATGCGATCACGCCCTCCGGAGTGCCAAGTGTCACTGCCTGGATAATATCATGGCGCGGTTCGCTACCGTTCGGAATCACCGGATATCCCAGTTTTTCGTAAATATTTGCCGCGAAAATAGCGCCTTTTAATGCACCGGCCACTACCGTCGGTGCGAGGAAGAGTCCCTGATAGAAGGACTGCATAACGCCGAGAGAAGCGCCCACCTCTTTGCCAAGTCCCGGTGAAGTAAGGCGGTATGCACACTGTTCGATCAAGTCCTTTCTTCCCGCAATATACCCTCCGATCGGAGCAAGTCCTCCGCCCGGGTTCTTGATCAGAGATCCGACAACCATGTCAGCACCGACATCACTCGGCTCTTTCTCTTCCACGAATTCACCGTAACAGTTGTCAACCATGCAGATCAGTTCCGGCTTGATTTTTTTCACGAAAGCAATCCCTTCCCCGATCTGATCCACCGAAAAGCTCGGCCTTGTCTGATATCCCTTCGAGCGCTGAATCGTCACCAGTTTGGTTCTTTCCCCAATCGCATCACGGATTTTGTCATAGTCGAAACTTCCGTCCGGCAGTAGATCCACCTGACGATAGGTGATTCCGTATTCGGCAAGCGAGCCGGTGGACGGTCGGATTCCAATCACTTCTTCCAGCGTATCATAGGGCTTTCCGGCAATCGAAAGAAGTTCATCTCCCGGTCTCAGATTGGCAGAAAGTGCAAGCGCAAGCGCATGGGTCCCACATGTGATCTGCGGGCGCACCAGCGCATCTTCCGTGTGAAATACATTTGCATACACTTTTTCCAGCGTATCTCTTCCGAAATCACTGTATCCGTATCCGGATGCATAGTTAAAACATTCCGAGCTCACTTTGGCTTCCTGCATAGCGTTAAGAACCTTGAGCTGATTAAACTCAGCCATCCGGTCGATCTCCACAAACCTGTCTTTCAGTCCTTCTTCTATTTTAAGCCCGTACTGCAGCACGTTCGGTTCAATTCCCATCTGAATATAAAGTGATTCCGTTTCTTTATTTAAACTCATGATTCTATTATCTTCCTTTCTCTTAAGATTCTCAGCATCGCCTCCAAAATGGCAGTCTCATCATAATCGTACGCATCCTTTGGCAGCCAAATCACATCGCGTTCCCGTTTGAACCAGGTGATCTGGCGCTTGGCGAAATGTCTGGTATCCCGTTTTAAAATATATACAGCCTCCTCAAGAGTGCATTCTCCGTCAAGATAAGCCAGAATTTCTTTATAACCAAGTCCCTGCATGGACACCATATTCCTTCTATAGCCACGCCGTTTCAGCGACTCAACTTCCTCAACAAGCCCCTCTGCGAGCATCTGATCCACTCTTTGATCGATCCGCTCATAAAGCCTGCTTCTCTCATCATTCAGAACAAAATAAGCAAACGAATAGGGAGATTCCTTCTTTCGTTCCTCTTCATTATGCTTCGAAATCGGCGTTCCCGTCTGATGATAGAATTCCAACGCTCTGATCACGCGTTTTACATTGTTTGCGTGAATCTCATCAGCGGCTTTCGGGTCCACCGCACGCAGCCTTTCATGCAGTGATGCGGCACCGTTTTCCTTTGCAAATTCTTCCAGCTTGCGCCGATACGCTGTATTTTCTTCCCCTTCGGAAAAATCAATATCATAAAGAAGTGCCTGGATATAAAACCCGGTTCCGCCTACTACGATCGGGATATGTCCATTCGCATAAATCTGTCCTATCGCCTGCTTTGCCATCTGTTGAAATCTGGCTACATGAAATTCTTCATCCGGCTCCAGCACATCCACCAGATAATGTGGAACCCCATCCATTTCTTCCTTGCGTATTTTAGCAGAGCCTATATCCATATGGCGATAAACCTGCATAGAATCTGCCGAAATAATCTCACCCCCGACCGCCTTCGCAAGACCGATGGAAGCTTTGGTTTTTCCGACAGCAGTTGGTCCAGTGAGTATGATAAGCGGCGGTTTCATGAAACCTTCCATTGTTTTCCGGTTCTCTCTCATGGCGGAATCCTCCTTAACATTTATATGATGCGTTTAAACTTTTTCTCCAGTTCCCGCTTTGTCATTGCAATGATCGTAGGTCTGCCGTGCGGACAATGATATGGATTTTCCAATGTCAGAAGCTCACCGATCAGTGCGTCTACCTCTGCAGCAGACAGTCTGGAATTTCCCTTGACCGCCGCTTTGCAGGACATGGATGCAATTTTCTCATCGATCAGGGAAGGCTCGAGATTCGAAGCCAGTCCGTCAGACAATCCATCGAGCATCTCAAGCAGCAGTTCCTTCTTCGCAATTCCAAACAGATTGTCCGGAACCGCCCGCACGGCATACTCATCACCTCCGAAGGGTTCAATCTCAAATCCGATTGATGTGAAACGATCTTTATGTGTCTCAAGCACATCGATCTCTTGCATGGAAAGACTCAGGATGATCGGAGGACTCAGGTACTGAGAAGTATACTCCCGATTCTTCATTCCTGCAAGAGTACGTTCATATAATACTCTTTCATGTGCAGCATGCTGATCGATAATATAGAGACTATCCTGAAATTGTACTAACCAATACGTATCAAATACCTGACCGATGATTTTATATTCCTGTTTTGTCTCTTTTTTAAGCAAATTTTCCTCAAACAAATCCAATTGTTTGTTTTCTTCTGCGATTTGTGGATTATTATGTGGAAATTGTGGATTATTTTGCGGATCTCGCTCTGTTTTTGCCACTATTTTATCTTCATTTTGCAGAGTGCGATCTGTTTTTATTGGAGCGCACTCTGTTTTATGTTTATTATATTCCAGAGTGCGCTCTACTTTTGTGCCGTTATTTTCCAGAGTGTACTCTGTTTTTTCAGCATCAATACGCCTTTTTACGGCTTCTTTTACACGGTCTGCTTCTTTTGCCTTTTTCGAGATATCCTCCTTGCTTTCCACTTCCGCATGCGAAACCTGATTATGATACGCCTGCACTCTCTCTTTCATTTTTTTCATGAAATAATCAAGATTTTTCTCTTCATTATTTTCTTCTTTTCTTATCGGTGCCGGTTCGGATTTCCCATACGGGCGGTTCGGTGCATCGTGTACCGATACAGCATTTTTTACCTCTTCTGCTCTTCTGTCATTTTTCATATTTTCAAATGACCGCGGCTCCGGTACCTCTACTTCCGGAATCAGATTCTTCTCGTGGAGTCCGTCACTGACAGCCTGGTAAATCCGGTTATATATTTCCTGCTGGTTGCTGAAACGAAGTTCCATCTTCGTGGGATGTACATTGACATCAATCTTCTCCGGATCAACCTGGATATGAAACGCCACAAATGGATATTTGTGCTGCATCGTAAAATCTTTGTATGCATCTTCTATTCCTTTTGATAAGATGTTGCTTCGGATATAGCGTCCATTTACAAAATAATTTTCAAAATTCCGGTTCCCGCGGGAAATGAGCGGTTTCCCAAGGAATCCATTTACCTGCATTCCTTCCCATTCAAAATCCATAGGGAGCAGATTATTGGCGATCTCTCGTCCGTAAATATGGTAAATGACATCCTTCAGTCGTCCGTTTCCGGATGTATGTATTTTCGGCTGATGGTTATTGATGAACTGGAAAGAAACCTCCGGATGCGAAAGTGCAAGCCGTGTCAGCAGATCGCTGATATGGCTTGCCTCTGTCATGGGTGTTTTTAGAAATTTTCTTCTTGCAGGGGTATTATAGAAGAGCTGGCGCACCAGAAACGTGGTTCCGTCCGGTGCTCCGGTTTCTTCCAGTACCTTTTCCTGACCTCCTTCTATCACATATCTGGTACCGAATATAGCATCCGCGGTTTTGGTTACCAGTTCAACCTGGGCAACTGCGGCAATGCTGGAAAGCGCCTCGCCGCGGAACCCAAGCGAAGAAATGTGCACTAAATCGTCTGCACTTCTGATCTTGCTCGTTGAATGACGAAGAAACGCTTTTCTCACATCATCTCTGTCAATTCCACATCCATTATCGGTAATCCGCATGAATGTGATTCCGCCATCCTCAATCTCTACTACAACCGCCGTGGCGCCGGCATCGATTGCATTTTCCACCAGTTCTTTGATCACCGAAGCCGGTCTTTCAATCACTTCTCCGGCTGCTATTTTATCGATTGTGATCTGATCCAACAATTCAATATGTGGCATATTATTCTCCTTTTTCCAGGTATCTTACCATCGATTCTTCAGTTTATTCTGGAGCTGATATAATTTGTTCATCGCATCGATCGGAGTCATGTGGCTGATATCCAGTTCTTTTAATTCTTTTAGAACATCATCATCTTTGACCGTATCGAAAAGCGAAAACTGCGCCAGATCGACTTCATCCAGTTTCTTCTGCGGCTTTTTCTTCGGTGCTTCTCCTTGCACGGCAATCTCTTTCACCCGCGCGGTGATATCCGCATTGACCAGTTCCTCCACGATCTCTTTTGCACGGTTGATAACAGAATCCGGAACACCGGCCAACTTGGCAACCTGGATTCCGTAACTTTTATCCGCACCGCCTTTCACGATCTTTCTCAGGAAAACGATATCATCTCCCTTTTCCTTTACAGCGATACAGTAGTTATTGACATTATCGATTTTACCTTCCAGCTCCGTAAGTTCATGATAATGCGTGGCAAATAAAGTCTTCGCCCCAAGAAGCTTGCTGTTACTGATATGTTCCACAACCGCCCATGCGATACTTAAGCCGTCGAAGGTACTGGTTCCTCTTCCGATCTCGTCCAGTATCAAAAGGCTCTTGCTGGTTGCATTTCTCAGGATATTTGCCACCTCATTCATTTCCACCATAAAGGTACTCTGTCCGGATGCAAGGTCATCAGAAGCGCCCACACGCGTGAAAATGCGGTCCACCAGGCCGATATTCGCGGACGATGCCGGAACAAAGGAACCGATCTGTGCCATCAGCACAATCAGTGCGGTCTGACGCATGTATGTTGATTTTCCCGCCATATTCGGTCCGGTGATAATCGAAATACGATTCTTTTTATCGTCCAGATAGGTGTCATTGCAGATAAACATGTCATTGGGGATCATTTTCTCTACTACCGGATGACGTCCGTCCTTGATATCAATGACCCCTTTTTCATTGATTTTCGGGCGAACATAATTATTTCGCTCCGCAACCAGCGCAAGGGATGCGATTACATCCAGCTTAGCAATCGCTTTGGCTGTCGTCTGGATTCGAAGGATTTCCCCGGCGATCTTGTTCCGCACTTCGCAGTACAGCTCATATTCCAGTGCACAAAGCCTGTCCTCCGCCCCGAGAATGGTATCTTCCAGCTCCTTCAGCTCGGGAATGATATAACGTTCTGCATTGGCCAGTGTCTGCTTTCTCACATAATAATCCGGAACCAGATTTTTGAAGGAATTGGTCACTTCCAGATAATAGCCAAACACCTTGTTATAGCGGATTCTCAGATTCTTGATTCCCGTCTTCTCCCGCTCTTTCGTTTCCAGCTCGGCAAGCCAGCTTTTTCCGTCCGATTTAGCCCTGCGCAGGCGGTCTACTTCTTCATTGTATCCTTCACGGATAATACCGCCTTCTTTCATCGCAAGCGGCGGATCTTCCATGATTGCTTCTTTGACCAGAGAACAAAGCTCTTCAAGCGTATCCATTTCCCCGTAAATCTCTTTCAGAAG
>JBJENH010000182.1:0-33355 GCA_051880095.1 Bariatricus sp.
TAAGATCTGCGGGCCTACAGGATTCCTTGGCATTACTCCATTTGTTATGATTGCTGCAATTACTAACTCAAATGGTTCCCTTTATATCTCACTGTCATCACAGTTTGGTAATGCGACAGACACAGGAGCTATCTCAATCCTGTCTCTGAACGACGGACCGTTCTTCACACTGGTAGCTCTGGGAGCAACAGGACTTGCATCTATTCCGTTCAAGTCTCTGGTAGCAACACTGATCCCGATCCTGATCGGATTTATCTGGGGTAACCTTGATGCCGGATTCAGAAAAGCATGCGCAACCGCACAGCCGATCGTTACATTCTTTATGACAATCTCCATCGGAGCAAAGACCGATGTTAAGACGATCCTGACAGCAGGAGCTTCCGGTATCGTACTTGGTCTTATCTCTGCTGCAACAGCTGTTATTTTCTTCTTCGTATTCAATCTTCTTCTTCCGAAGAAGGAAAGAAATGCTATGGGTGCAGCAGTTGGTACAACCGCTTTGAACTCAGCGATGACTCCGGCAGCAGTTGCAGAAGCTGACCCGTCTATGGCTGGATATGTAGATATGGCTACTGCACAGTGCGCAACCGCTTCTATCATTACACTGTTCCTTGCACCGTTCATTACCGCATTCTTTGATAAATTGATGCAGAAAAAACAGCTTGGTATCTACTCACCGGAAGGCTGGGCACACGAGAAGGCAGTGAAAGCTGAATAGTTTTTAAATGAAACTTACAGAATAGAAAACGAAAATATTTGTTATAATTGGTGGTAAAAAAGTCCTCTTGTGTGTTACAATACAAGAGGACTTTCTGACGTTGCCATGCATACGACAAAAAGGTCCGGCGGATCTTTTTTGGTCAGAGCATAATTCTGCCGGAAGGTACGAACGTTTAAGATGCGAAAGTTTCCGGTATATGGAGGGACGAAAATGAAAGAAAAAATAACAGTCACAATGACGGACAAGTATTTGTTTGATTTTACACTTTACCATACGTATTCAAAATTTGCCGGTTTTCTGACGAATGTATTGGGAGCGGCAATCGCGTTCATGGGGATTATCATGTGGATCATGGGGAAAGCAAAAGGCTTGAACGTACTGTTTTATTTTGTGGCGGCGGCGATTTTTATCGCATATACACCTCTGCTCCTGAGATTCAGGGCGAAAAAGCAGGTGCAGGAGATTGAGCAGTATCGTGAACCAAATGAGTTTACCTTTGATGAAGAAGGAATCACGGTTGAATGGAAAGGTAAAGTTCAGACTTACCCCTGGGAGAAGATTGTCAGGGTAGTTGCAGCGCCAAAGACGATTGGTTTTTATTATGATGAGAATCAGGCTTTGATCGTGCCGAAAGAGGATTTCAAAGACCGGTTCGTGCCAATCATGACGATGGTAACGCAGCATGTGCGTCCGGGATGTGTGCGGCTTAGATAGAAGATATAGAGGTGGATTTGCAAGATGATGCAGGATAGGCGGAATGCCATTTTACAGGAACTGAATGAGTATGGTAAGGTGAAAGTTGCTGATTTGAGTAAGAAGCTTGAATGCTCTGAAGTAACAATACGGAATGATATTAAGAGTATGGATAAGGAAGGGCTGCTGAAAAGGACCCATGGAGGAGCGATCAGACTGGATGACAAAGTGCAGAGAAAATATTCTGCGGAGAGTATTTACCGGAACACGGAAAAGAAACGACAGATTGCTGCCTGTGCATATGAGTATATCGAGGATAGGGATACTATTATTATTGATGATGCATCCAGCAGTTTTTATTTGGCTTTGCATATTAAGGAGCATCCGGAGAAAAGGATCGCAGTTGTTACGAATTCGCTTCTGGTGGGTAATGAACTTGCGGGGGTGCGCCATGTGGAGTTGTATTTGATCGGCGGTCATGTGGGAGGCCATCTGGCAGCAACCATGGGAGATTCAGCCTTGCAGAATATGGAACAGTTCCATGTGGATAAAGGATTTATCGGGGTTCACAGTATCAATTTTGATGTAGGGCTTACCTCGATCGCGACGCCTCAGATGCAGGTGAAACGGGCTATTTTAAAGGCTGCTTCCCAGGTATATGTACTTGCTGACAGCAGTAAGTTTGGAGGGGGATATGTATCGGTGATCTGTCCGGTTAAACAGGTATATAAGATTATTACGGATGCGCAAATTGGAAAAGAATATGTCCGTAAAGCGGAAAGAGAGCAGATTCCGCTGGTTGTTGCGAGCACGAAATATGAAGTATGATAGAATAGAAAAGGGAAGATTTCTTGCACGGCCGAACCGCTTTATTGCTCATGTGGAAATGAACGGGTGTGAAGAAATCGTGCATGTCAAAAACACAGGGCGATGTGCAGAATTGTTCCGTAAAGGGAGCGAAGTCTTTGTTCAGGAAACGGATAATCCGCAGCGTAAAACACGCTGGGATCTGATCGGGGTTGTGAAAGACGGGAGAATGGTAAACGTGGATTCACAGATTCCGAACCGTGTCGTGCAGGAATGGATCGAACAGGGACATCTGTTTGAAAATGTGAAAATAGTTCGCCCTGAGACGACCTATGGAAATTCCCGGTTTGATTTATATATAGAATATGAAGATAAAAAGGCATTTGTCGAAGTGAAAGGCGTGACGCTGGAAGAAGATGGCGTCGTGCGGTTTCCTGACGCGCCAAGCGAACGGGCGGTAAAGCATGTAGAGGAACTGATACAGGCTGTTCAGGAAGGATATGAGGCATATGTCTTTTTTGTGATACAAATGAAAAACGTTCGTTACTTCACACCAAATAGGGATACGCATCCGGCTTTTGCGGATGCTCTGGTGCGGGCAAAAAATGCAGGGGTTCAGATACTTGCCTATGACTGCCGGGTGGGAGCAGATTCGATTGAAATTGGCGAAGAAGTTCCGGTGGTGTTGGAGAATCCCGAGTTGTATGAGATGACGGTTCCACTGATTTCCTGGTATCGCAAGAATCACAGAGAACTACCCTGGCGGCAGCATGTCAGTGCGTACCGTGTGTGGGTTTCGGAAATTATGCTGCAGCAGACTCGCGTGGAAGCTGTAAAACCATATTTTGAACGGTTTTTGAAGGCGTTCCCGACGGTAAAGGAACTGGCGGAGGCTGAAGAGGACACACTTCTTAAGATGTGGGAAGGACTCGGATACTATAACCGGGTCAGAAATATGCAGGAAGCAGCCAAGGTGATTGTGGATAAATATCAGGGTATCTTCCCGGCTGAATACGATCAGATACGCGCCCTTCCGGGAATCGGCAGCTACACGGCAGGCGCGATCGCTTCCTTTGCATTCGGTATGCCCAGAGCCGCGGTTGACGGAAATGTCCTGCGGGTCGTATCCAGAATGATGGCGAGCGAAGAAGATATTATGAAGGCTTCCGTTCGAAGAAACATGGAGCAGATGCTGGAAGAGGTGATTCCGGCTGATGCGGCTTCGGATTTTAATCAGGGGCTGATTGAGCTTGGGGCAACAATCTGCGGACCGAATGGGGATCCACGATGTGACATGTGTCCGCTTGCGTCTTTGTGCCAGGCCTATAGAACGGGATGCCAGGACCGGATTCCGGTCAGGAAGAAGGCGAAGGAACGAAGGATCGAGAAAAGGACTGTCCTGATTTTTCAGGATCTGGAGAGTGTGGCGATCCGGAAACGACCAAAGAAGGGACTGCTGGCAGGCATGTATGAATTCCCGAATGTGGAAGGATGGCTTTCGATGGATGAGGTGGTTGCCTACAGCAAAAGGATCGGACTCATGCCGGTTCATGTGCAGAAGCTTGCGGATGCAAAGCATGTATTCAGCCATGTAGAATGGAGAATGATCGGGTATCGTATTCAGGTCGATGAACTGGAAAAAAACTGTACAGAACCGATGATCTTTTTAGATCCGAAGGAAGTGCAGGAAAAATACTCCATGCCGGCAGCGTTTGAGACCTACACTTCCTATATGAATATTCAGCTTGGACAGAAGAAGTATTCTATTCCAGAATCATTTTTATAAAACGATCGACTTGGGGAAGAGATGCCGCACCCCGCTGGCAGAATATGTATGTTCGGCGTATGAAGGGTTCCCCATCCGCAAAATACAGAGGTTTCTTGATACCGTCAAAATCTTCCAGCGCAATTTCCGGAAGAATTGCCCAGCCTGCCCCGGCTTGTACCAGCTCGCGGCAGGTTGTAATATTATCAACACATATATTGGAAGAGTGAACGGTGAGATTGTTCTCGCGAAGCCATTTCATCATCTGACTGGTAAGAAAGGCATCTGTTTTGCGGCTGATGTACATGTAATCGGACAGACTCAGATCTTGATTCTCCTTGCTGCACACCATGTATACTTTCTCCTCTGAAATCTGATGACGGACTCCGTCCCAAGGGTATTCACCCCGAATGATCGCAATATCCAGAACTCCGTCCAGCATCTGCTGGTATAGTTGACTGCTCTGATCGGAAGTAACCTGAAGATTCACTTTGGGATAGGTCCTGTGATATTCACTTATTTGTCTGGCAAGTCTGTACGTTCCGTAGCTGATGGAGTATCCTGCATTTAGGGTACCGCAGATCTCACCTTCTGTCAGCTCCAGATCCTGTTTTACTTTATCCAGTTCCTGAACAGTCCTGCGGCAAAATTCCAGTACTTTTTCTCCGGCAGATGTAAAATGAACACCCTGATGAGAACGAATCAACAGAGTTTTCCCAAATTCCTGTTCTATGATCTTGATTCTTTTTGACAGCGCGGACTGCGTCATGAACAATATTTCCGCGGCATGTGTAATATTCTTTGTTTCTCCGAGAACATTCAGAAGAATATAATCTTTATCATCCATATCCATTCCCTCCTTTTTCAGTATTATAGCACAGAACCATGACGAAATGGAATCGTTATTAATTCCAAAGCTGAATTTCCATTCATGGATGATTTGTACTATAATAAAATCAAGAAAAGAAAAAACATTTCATTTTATGAAAGTGAGGAATAGATTATGAAAAAGACAAAAGCATATAAAACTTGGAAGGTTGCGTTTTTTGCAGTATTTTTAGCACTGATCGCTGTGCCGTATATAAATTATGAGCTGGCCGGAATTGTGACAACAGAGGTTCGATTCCTGTTTATCGCAGTCATTACGCTGCTTGCATATGGACTGATCATTTCACTGCTGCATCTGAAAGAAATGAAGAACAAAGAAAATAGGAAGATTGAGAATTTTGTACCGGTTTCAGAGAGGGGAATGGAAGCGTAGACAGGTCTTTGAATTGACTTGTATTTCTTAAAGAATAAGGGGGTGCGGCGATGCCGCATCCCCTTCTAAGTTTATTCTGTTATTGAAGCAGTTCCGGCATTGGATTTACACCGGCTGCAATAAGGATACCAACGATGATTGCTACAACAATACAATAAATCAGTGCCGGAATAATATTGGTTCTGATCAGCTTTCCTTCGTTTCCATTTGTTCCGGTCGTAGCACAGACAGATACGATATTGTTGACACAAACCATATTTCCAATTGCTCCGCCCATATTTTGAAGAGCAACAATTAATACCTGAGGCATTGCGAGTAATGTTGCTGTCTCGAACTGAAGTGAGGCGAAAAGCGTATTGGATACGGTACAGGAACCGGACATAAAAGATCCAAGTACACCGATGATCGGGGCTACTATGAAGTATGCACCGTGGAAAATATTGGCAAGCGCGTGTGCCATGACATACAGCATACTGCTATTTGCAAATGTATATTCTCCTGCGAATCCTTCGGCCGCAACGGTTGCGCCGATTGCTGCATTGCTTGTAAACCGATAAAGATTTACCATGGCAACTCCAAAGAGAAGTGCAATAGCTGCTCCGGAGATTTGTTTTAATGAATCTTTGAATGCACTGATAGCTTCCTCTTTCGACATTTTATGTATGAAGATTGTACAAACTGCTATGAGCATGAATGGGAAAATTCCCGGATTCCATAAATACTTGAAATCCCAACTGATATTTTCGAAACCAAGTATATTTTTAATATGAAGAATAAAAGGTTCATTATTTAATATAGGCTTGATATTGAATGCTGCAACACGTGTCATAACAAGGATGATACCGATGATAATATATGGAAGCCAGGCTTTCACAGCTGACATGCCTTTATCCTTTGCCTTGGCAACGGTCTGTGTTGACATCCAGGTTTTATCGCCCCATTCTTCGACGCCATCGAAAGTCCATACGTCTTTTGGCATAAGGAATCCTTTCCTGGCAGCAAGAATCAAAATAGGTAAAGCACCAAGGAATGCAACCATGGTAGTAAGTTCTGGACCTGCAAAAATAGCCATGCAAATGTAGATCACACCAATAACTCCTGCAGAGAACAGGCAAAACGGAATTGCCGGAATCGCATCTTTAAAGCTTTTGTTTTTACCAAATACTTTTGTAAGTACACAAACGCCGATGATAATAATGAACACACCGCCGATCATGTGCGGAATACAAGACCATTTGGTAAGAAGTAATGTAAATTTTTCCGGATCGCCGCCGAGATTTTCAACTGCAGACTGAACAGTGGCTGATGCAGTTAATGTTGGAACGCCAACCGGCCCCGGGACAACAGGCGTAGAGTTATAGATCAGACAAACTGCGGCTGCCGCAAGCGGCGGGAATCCAAGACTGATCAGAATAGGTGCGGCCAAAGCAGCCGGGGTTCCAAAACCTGCGGCACCTTCAATAAATCCGGCAAAAACATAACCTACAAGAACAGCCTGGATACGGGCATCTCGTGTGATTCCGGAAAAGATGTTGTTGATGGAAGCCATGGCACCGGACTGTTTTAATATATTCATCAAAAGAATCGCTCCGAAGATAATTGACAGGGTTTCCAGAGCGCTTAAGAATCCGGCGATTGTTCTGGCACCGATTTCCAGAACCCCCATTTTCCAGACAAGACCGGCTACCAGACACGCAACGGCCCATGATACCGGGAGTGCCCGCTTGGCGGGCCAGTTGAATCCAACCATGAACACTACCGTGAGTAGGATCGGCAGTGCAGCTACTAATGCATACATTTTAATTCCTCCTTTAGAAACTTTTTCGTACAGTAGTTTCTTTTCTGACTTTCTTTTAAAATCGTATCAAAGGAGAATTGAATTTGCATTATGCGGAAAAGCGTTATGTAGCAAATATGAACAAGTGCAAAAAACTGTTAAGTAATTGACATTTTCAACTAAAAAATGGAGGTGGTGAAGTGTTCAAAAATGGTACAAAATTAAAAAGTGTTCAATATTGAAAATACCTATGTTGCATATAACAGATTTCTATATTATAATTAAAAAGTACAAAAGTGGTAATCTAATTACCGTTCTTATTGTGAAAAAGAACGAAAAAATGACGGAAGGGGATACGTATGGCAAGCAATGCTATAACCAAAGAGGCACTGGCAAATGCTCTGAAAAATCTTTTAAAGCAAAAATCATTGTCCAAAATTTCTGTTAAAGATATTACAGATTATTGTAATATAAGTAGAAATACATTTTATTACCATTTTAAGGACAAGTATGAGCTGATTAACTGGATATTCCGCACGGATATGCTGACAAATGTGAACACCTTTGATGATCCATCAAAACTCACAGAGAGCTTCGTTAAAGTATGTAAGTGTTTATATGAGAACAGAAGCTTTTATCTGGCATGTTTTCAATATATGGGTCAGAATTCTCTGTTCGAGTATTTGTATGATATCTACTATGAATTATGGAAGATCAATATTGATATGGGATATTCGGAGTGCGGCTTTAAGCTGTCAGAAAGTGAACTGAGTCTGATGGCCAAACTGAAAGCACATGCACTAGTTGGTATTATAACGGATTGGGTAGCGGATGGAATGCATGATAATTATATGAAGTTCTTTGAACAGATTCGCGAGATCCTGGATTCAGAAACCGCCGGCTATTCTATATTATCAAATCAGCGAATGATGGAAAACCGAGCCGAGAATTTTGATAAGAATCCTATAAGAAAGAAGAACTTAAAAGCATGTTAAATGAGGTAGAATACATATATTCAAATCCGGATAGCAAAAGATTGAACAATAAAGAAAATCTGATCCCATTTATCAATTATGAGAAACCGGCACCTGAGAGGTGCCTGGATATGCTTTTAGCGAAATACAGAGGTGAGTCCTATCAGAGTGAAGTAATGATGTTAACAC
This sequence comes from Bariatricus sp., assembly GCA_051880095.1. GTDB lineage: Bacteria > Bacillota > Clostridia > Lachnospirales > Lachnospiraceae > Allocoprococcus. The sequence continues at coordinate 8,188 of JBJENH010000182.1, forward strand.
CTGAGCGGTCTCCGATTCCAAGACTTCGCTGCAAGCTCGAGGAGGCAAGGATCTTGCTGATCACAGATGGCGGCCTTGTCCCGAAAGGAAATCCCGATAAGATTCCTTCGACAAATGCAGGACACTATGGTATTTATGATATTTCAGGTAAGGGACGTCTTTCCAGAAATGATTATGAAGTAAGCCATCAGGGATATGACACAGAATATGTGGAAGCAGATCCGAACCGTCTCCTGCCTGTGGATGTACTCCGCGAGATGGAAAAGAAGAAAAAAATCGGAAAGCTGTGTGATCGTTTTGTATCGACGACCGGAGTTATGACATCGACTGAGAAGAGCAAACGGCTTGGCAGAAGGATTGCTGATTATGTTTTATCGCTTGGAGTGGATGCTGTCATCCTTACATCTGCATGTGGAACAAGCACCAGATGTGGTGCATATATTGGAAAAGCTATTGAAGAAAAAGGGATTCCTGTCGTGCAGGTGACAAACCTTGTGAAGATATCGGCGGATGTTGGTATCGGACGCACCGTGAAAGGGAACAATGTCTGTTATCCGTTTGGAAAACCATCGCTTTCTAAGAAGTGTGAATATGAATATCGGAAGTCACTTGTTGAAGAAACGCTGCATGCCTTGATTGAAGTTCAAGAAAAGAAAAAAGTGTCATATTTACAGTATTAGATCTTGTAGTTTTGGAAAAATAATTTGTACAAATATAGGGACAATTCATTGATCAAACAGAATTGTCCTGAATTTTGGTATAAATTTATAGAGAAAATAAAACAACTCTGCTCATTTAAAAGACTATGAGCAGAGTTGTTTTTTACATAAAATGAACAGATTTGAAATGTGTTTAAAATAAATACAAAAACTTTGATGTGTCTGACTTTGAATATATTTGTATTGACTTTTTCGATAAAGCATGACATATTTGAGGTATAAAAATTGTCGATTTTACCAGTCAGAAGAACTTGCAAAATGGTAAACGCAAAATTCAAAACTGACAGTCAAGAAGGAGGAACAGTTATGGGACTTGATAAGTTTAGAATTCGTGACGATGCAAAATGGGGACATCCGGAACTTGAGGTTGCTTATTCATTGATGGGAAATTCAGTTGGATATGCAGAAGTATTGCTGAATGATGATCTTTCTTTCGAAGAGAGACAGGAATTTGCAGCACACGCTGAAGATGGATTTAAGGATTATCTTCCGGACTATGATTGGTCTCGTGTAACAGAGTATGAAGCACCGGGATGTATTGATGAACCGGATGCACCGCCGGTTAAGATGCTGGTTGCAGTACCGAAAGGACAGTGGCGTTATAAGAGAAACAGCCCGTGTATCCTTATTATTCCGGGCGGCGGACTTACAACCTGCTTCCGTTTCACAGCAGACATTGAAAACTGGGCAGATAAATTCGGAGTTCCGGTTGCAACACTTACTTATCGTACACTTTGCATGGGAGCACAGTATCCGGAACCGGTTAATGACTGTGAAGCAGCATATAACTTCCTTGCAGAACACGCAAAAGAACTGAATATCAGTGCAAATAAGATTATCCTTCATGGAAACAGCTCAGGCGGACATCTTTCTCTGGCACTTTGCCACAGACTGAAAAAACGTGGAATCACACCTCGTGGATGTATGGTTTGGGTTCCGATCATTGACGACCGTCCGCTTCCACAGTATCGTTCACTGAGAATTAATTCTGCATTCTGGGGCGGATCTGATGCAGCAACTTCAGCTCGTCAGTATCTTGGAAAACTCAACAACTCTGTTGATGTTCCAGCAGAAGCATTCCCGGGACGTGCAACAGTTGAAGAATGTGTAGGTCTTCCACCGACATTTATTCATGCAATGATCAATGACAACGGTCTTGACCAGACATCTGAATATATCAGCAAACTTGCTGCAGCAGGTGTTTATTGCGAAATGCATGCATGGGGCGGAAGTCAGCACTGCTCACTGAGTACTTCAGCTAACGTACTTGATAAGGATGATCCGAATGCAGAATATGCACAGCTTTTCAACAGAGTATGCGAGAAAGAGCTGATCGACATGTTTGAATATGATCTTAGACGTCCATGGACAGTTGAAGAATTTAATGAACCAGACTAGGAGGAAATAAGCAATGGTTGAATTTTATGAGTATGAAGGATTAGGCAATATTATTGATCCGGAGAGTGATACCAAACAGGTATTCATTCCTTCACCGCCGACAATGACAACGGTTAAAACAAATCCACGTTCTACAATTATTTACATTGCAGGCGGAAAGGTTGTAGAGGGATATGAGAAACTGGAAGATCTGAAAGCCTATGCAGAAGAGAATAAAGTTGTTATTGTATGCCCGACATCTACAGACCCGGAAGAGGTTGCTGAAACATTCAAATATGTTCAGACAAAATACAAAGTCCTGAATGTAAAACGTGATGAGATCGCGGTAATGGGCGATGCAGACCTGATGGATGCTGCTCAGGAAGTGGTTGATTATCTTGTTGATGAATGTGATGCCGATGTTGATGACGCTGAGGAATTCTCCATCTAAATAAAATACAACAAAGTGGAGGATAGCAGAAAAGGGAACTGATATCCTCCATATTTTATTGAAAATGCTTTTAAAAAAAGGAGGAAATGATATGTGGGCTAAATTTGAAGGAGATCGTAATAAAGACGGTATTATCGTAGAAGACGGTCGTATGATTGATATTACTGATCCGAAATGGGGACATCCGGACGGACGTGATTTCTGGGATCTGGATCCGAAGCTGAATGAAGCGACTGCTATGCTTTACAGTCCATCAGTACCACAGGAAGAAAAGCTTGCAGCAGGAACTGCAAGACAGAAAGCATACATGGAGCAGTGGTGGTCAACCGAACATACTTGTGATGTGGAAAAATATGAGGTTCCGGGATGCGAAGAAGAACCGGATACACCGGTTGAAGTATGGGTGATCAAACCGCATAACCTGAAGAAGAGAAAGAATCGTGTTCTTTTCTATATCGTTGGAGGTGGACTTACCGGATTAAATCCAAACGCATATCCAATCGAGCGTATGTGTGAAGAACACAAATGTGTAGGTATCGTTCCGATTTACCGTCTGTCATGGCAGGCACAGTATCCGGCAGCAATCAACGATATCCATGCAGCTTACAAATGGATGTTTGACAATGCGGATGAACTCGGAATCCACAACGACAAAGTCGTTATGAGTGGTTCTTCTACAGGAGGACATCTCTGTCTGGCATCTGCATTCCGTCTTAAGAGATACGGATACAGTCCAAGAGGAATCGTTGTTGTCAGTGCACAGACAGATGACCGTGAGAAAGACGGAGATTCACTGTACACAGGTATGTGGGATGCAGTAGAACAGCATGACGGCCTTTATAACTGGCTGGGAAGAAACTTTGCTTCCAACAGAGTAGGTCCGGAAGCGCTTCCGAATCATGCAACCGTAGAAGACTGTATCGGATTCCCGCCGACATTTATGTATCAGACTGAGATGGACCCGGATATTCTTCAGAATGTGGAATTCTATACGAAGCTGTTAAAGGCACATTCATTTGTAGAGTATCATGTATACGGTGGTGGACATCACTCTAATGGTATCTGGGCAGTTATTAAGAACTGTGGTGAACCAAACGAATATTCTACAAGAGCTTCCATTAATTTTGAAAGCAATATTGAAGACTGTTTCAAATATGATCTCCGTCGTCCATGGGTAGTGGAAGATTACAAAGCAGCATTCAAGAAGAAATTTGGCGAATAGAAGTAGTTTCAAGGAGAGGTGCAGATTATGAATGTAGATTTTTATGAATATGATGGTCTCGGTTACATCGTTGACCCGGAAAGTGATACGAAAGTCGTAACTGTAATTCTGATCGGTAAACAGACGGTTAAAGCTAATCCCCGCCCGGCAGTAATCTATGTTACCGGTGGAAAGATCAATGAAAATTATGAAAAACTGGAAGAACTGAAGACATATTGTGCTGAAAACAAGGTTGTTTATATTTGCCCGACTGCTACAGATGTAGAGGAATTAGGAAAAACATATCAATATGCACTTGATAAATTCAAAGATCTGAATATTGTAAAAGAAGAAATTTCTATTAAAGCAGATGAAGAGAATATGGAAGCTGCACAGGAACTGGTAGACTATGTTCTGGACGAGTTCGACGATGAACTCGAAGATGCGGAGCAATTCGAATTATAGGAAGAATAAGAAAATGGGAGCCGGGGAATGCTGATTGACCCCGGCTCTGCTTTCGTTTTGTACCTGAATTTGTACATATGTGCAAGATGTAATAGAATTTAGCAATTTGTTTTTGTGTGTATTGAAAATGGAAATAATTGGTTCTAAACTATAGATACAGTAGATTTCTGACGAAACATACATCCTTAGGATTGCAGAATCCTATTCAGAAAGGAGAAGGGGAAATGAGCAAAAGACTACAAATTGATTATATCCGTGTAAAAAAAGTACAATTTGGCGCGGAGAGTAGTTTAAAAGACGGAATATTGACCGTTAACAAAGAAGAGTTAATGGATATGGTTAAAAGCGAACTGTTCGGCACATTGGATATCAAACTTGCCGTGCCGGGTGAAAGCTGCCGTATCCTTGGTATTCATGATGTCATGCAGCCACGCTGTAAAGCAGATGCTCCGGAGACATCTTATCCGGGAATCTGGGGCAAGCTGGCTCCGATGGGAGAAGGACGTACCGTTGCTTTAAAAGGTGTAGTTGTATCCGATATTTACTATGCGAAATGTAATATTAAGTATTATCTGGATATGGGCGGCCCGTGTGCGAAATACAGTAATTTCTCAAGACATTATCACATTATTCTGGATGCTACACCGGCAGAAGGAGTTAATGATGCAAGCTATGCAGAAGCATTAAAATATGCGTCACTTACGATTAATGTATATCTCGCAAAGATGGGAATCGGATTGGAACCGGATGAAAGTGAGACATTCGAGATGGGACCTGTCGGACCGGGACCGGACGGAAAACCGCTTCCGAAAGTTGCATACCTTGTTACACATATGGCATCTCATGACACCTGGAATTTCCTTGTATATGGCCAGAGCGCGATCGGATTTTTGCCAACGATCCTTCAGCCTACAGAAATTCTTGACGGCGCCATGATCTGGCGTTATTGGGAGCCGAACTATTACCTGCAGAACGAAGTTTATTTAAAAGAACTTCTTCGCAGACATGGAAAAGACATTGAATTTGTCGGAATGGTTATGGCAAACAATGTTATGAAAATTGACGGAAAAGACACAATGGGTATGATGGCGGCAACGCTCTGCAAAGAGACACTGAAAGCCGATTGTGTCATTGTAAATAAATCAGGAATGGGACATTGCCAGCTTGATTCGGCGCTTGCATTTAACTGGGCAGAAAAAATGGGAATGCCTTGTGTTATGAACCTGTCAGCGGTATCAAATGATAAACCTGGTGATATGCTTGTTATTTCAGATTCCAAGATCGATGCAGTAATCAACAGTGGACGGAATTATGATCTTCATCATCCGAGAGTTGACCGCGTGATCGGAGAAGGAACCAATGTACCAAGTCTTATGGGATATGATGTGCAGGGACCGTTTACACATACAACAAACTTTGCATATCAGGGAATCTGGTCACAGCTTGGTGATTGCTATGTTACGACAGATGACGATTTACCACCTGTTCCGGAAAACTGTGGAGAGGAGGAATAATCATGGCAGAGAAGATTAAAGTTGTTCATTATATCAATCAGTTTTACGCCGGAATGGGCGGAGAAGATACAGCCAGTGTCGGTATCAGCGTGAAGGAAGAACCGGTTGGACCGGGTACTTTGCTTCAGAAATTGCTGGGTGAGAATTATGAAATCGTTGCGACGATTATCTGCGGTGATAACTTCATTGCAGAGAATACGGAAGCGGTGTGTGCAGAATTTGTAGATATTGTAAAGAAATATGAGGCAGGATTATTTGTTGCCGGTCCTGGATTTAACGCGGGACGTTATGGACTTGGATGTGGTGCGGCGACTGCGGCAGTTACGGAAAAATTAAAGATTCCGGCAGTGACAGCACTGTATGCAGAGAATCCGGGAACAGATCTTTATAAAGATCGTGCTTATATTTTACAGACAGAAAATAATGCGGCTAAGATGCGTGCTGCAATGAAAAATGTTGCTGCATTTGCAAAACGTCTTGTAGAAGGCGACTTTATCGGAGACGGTAAGAAAGAAGGATATCATGGATCCGGTCCGGCAATCGAAATTGATTACACGACTCCGGCAGCAAAACGTGGTCTGGATATGCTTTTGAATAAATATTATAAGAAGAATTTCCACACAGAGGTTATGATGCCGAATCATGAGGATATTCCGCTTCCGGTACTCCAGAAACCGATCGAACAGGCCAAGGTAGCACTTGTAACCGATGGTGGACTTGTTCCGAAAGGAAATCCGGACAATATGGTTCCGACCAACTCAAAATATTTTAAAAAGTATGATTTCGGTGATGTTACAGCTCTGGATCCGGCAAATTATGAAGTCAGCCATCAGGGATATAACAACGCGTTTGTTCTGGAAGATCCGAACCGTCTTGTTCCGGTCGATGCATTGGTTGAATTGGAAAAAGAGGGAAAGATCGGAGAGGCATATCATTCTTATTACACAACCGCAGGTGTTATGACACCGATGGATGTAGGTAAGAAATTCGGAGAAGGAATTGCAAAAGATATGCTTGAGAATCAGGTTGATGCAGTTATCCTTACCTCTACTTGAGGTACCAGCTCTCGCTGCGGTGCAGTGATGGTAAAAGAAATTGAGAGAGCAGGAATCCCGATTATCCATGTCACGAACCTTACAAAGATTTCCGAAGGTATCGGTGCACATCGAATCTTAAGAGGAAACAGTGTACTTCATGTATTTGGTAATCCGTCTCTTCCAAAACCACAGGAAGTGAAATTCCGTAAAGAACTGGTTGAAGAAGCACTGGATATGTTGAAAGAGGCTCCGCCGGAAGGACAGCATGCATTGATTCATGAATAATCAAGAATCAATATAAAGAAAATAAAGGGCAGAAGTATTAAAAGGGCTTCTACCCTTTATTTTCATTCGTTATGTTTGGAGAAGAGGAGAAAGGAACGGCAGAATGATGGAAAAGGATTATAAGGACCTTCAACAGTATATTTTAAAACATCGAAGAAGGCTGCACCAGATACCGGAGATCGGATTTGATCTGCCAAAGACCAGACGTTATGTATGCGGTGAACTTGACAAGATGGGGATTCCGTATTTGTGCTATGAAGACGGGAGTGCTGTTGTGGCAACGATCCGGGGAAAAAGAAAAGGGAAAACGATCGCGCTTCGTGCGGATATGGATGCACTTGAGATGCAGGAGGAGACCGGTGTGGAATTTGAGTCAAGACATCCGGGATATATGCATGCATGCGGCCATGATGCGCATATGGCGATCCTGTTGGGCGCTGCCAGTATATTAAATAAGGAACGCGAAAAAATGAATGGAAACGTGCGTCTGATCTTTCAGGCGGCGGAAGAAAATTCCAGAGGATCAGAGAGGGCGATCCAGAATGGATGCCTGGACGGAGTGGATGCCATCTTCGGACTTCATATCGGCAATCTTCTTGGAAAAGAAATACCAAGCGGAACACTCGTATTTCCAAGAGCCAGATGTATGGCTTCTTTTGATAAATTTGTTGTGAGAGTTAAAGGACAATCCTGTCATGGGTCGACACCGGAAAAAGGCGTGGATCCGATCAATATTGCGGCACATTTGATCCTGGCGCTTCAGACGATTCAGACAAGAGAAATATCCGGAACTGCATCAAGTGTCATTACGATCGGCAAAATCGAAGGAGGGGCACAGTATAACGTTATCCCCGATAAAATCGTTCTTGAGGGTTCAATCAGGGCATTGGATGAGCATATACGGCAATATATTGCAAGAAGGATCAAAGGGCTTGCGACAGCGACTGCAGCATCTTTTGGAGGCAGCTGCGAATGCGAGATCATCTGGGGTGCGCCTCCGGTGGTAAATGATGAAGCACTGTCGGAACTTGCGGCTGAAGCGGTGAGCGATCTGTTTGAACCGAAAGATATTGTAGATGATTTTGAAATACCGACCATGGGCGGTGAAGATTTTGCCAATTATCAGCAGGTTGTTCCGGGGGTTTTCTTCTTCCTCAGTTCGTCAGATCCTGAAAAAGGGACTGATGTTCCTCATCACAGCCCGAGATTTAGTATCGATGAAGATGTAATGTGGAGAGGCGCAATCACTTTTGTACGGATCGTAGAGAAAATGCTGGATATGTCATAGAAATATAAAGCAGGTACCTATACTAAAAAAGATCCACTGGATCTTTTTAGCGTATGCATGGCAACTCAAAAAAAGGGGCAGATGGTTTCATCTGCCCCTTTGTCGCTATATAGTCTGACGTGCAAGTGCAGGTGTTTTGACCTGCTCCGGTGCATATACGAATTGATAAATGAAATAAATCATAACAATTGCGGCAATGACGTCTACTACCGAATGCTGCTTTAAGAACATGGTAGAGAGAATGATTGAAATCGTCAATACCAGAGAACCATTCTGGATCCACTTGTACTGGCGCAGCTTTTCACTGTTCCGTATTGCAATATAACAGCCGACCGAATTGTAAACGTGCAGGCTCGGCAGCACATTCGTGGATGTATCGGCGCGGTAAATGAACTTAACCAGGTCAACAAAAATATTATCCCTTGCAAATGTTGTAGGCCGTAAATTCAGCCCGTTCGGAAAAACGGTGCAAATAATCAGGAACAACGTCATACCTGTTATAAGAAGCGTGCATACTTTGTAGAACCCCTGCTTATCTGTAAAAAAGAAGTAGATCACGGTTCCGGCTACATAAACAAACCACAACAGATAAGGAATGATGAATACTTCCAGAAAAGGAATATAATCATCGAAAACAGAATGAATCACAAAATAATGGGAGGTTACATGTTTCTCGAGCCACGAAAACCAGGACATATAGATGAAGCCATATAAGAAAACCCAGGCATGATTGTATTTATAAAATAATTCTTTTAAATTCATCTTAAGCTGTTTCACCAGAAAAACCTCCTTTCTTTAATCTGCGGTCATTATAACATTATTCTTTTCGGTCTACAATATTCTTCATAAAACCTTCATATTTTTTTAGAAAATCCTTCGAAAATATACATGTCAAATTTCGTTTTTGCCTGCCTGTAAGTCTGGCTGTTCCGAAGTGTCCAGACAGCGATCGGTATGCGGAATAAATGCTGGTTCAGCCATACGGAAAGATTCGAGGTGTCGGCAAATTTGTAAGAAATAAAGTCCGGATGACAGTATAAATTCGTCAGCAGATGCTGGACACAAAAACGGGCGAGAAACGGACATTGTGGATCTGTTTTTGTCAGCGCCGAAGAAAGCTGTCCCCGCAAGATATGCGGTGCATGTTTGAAAAACCAGCGAATGCCAAGGCTGTTAAATGACTGAATCAGATACGGGCCATGGTAGTTCTGGAGAAGTTCCAGAGTATAATTACACAGACGGGTATCGCTGGAAGGCAGCTTCAGTTCGATCAGGAGCGGGACACGTCCGTTAACATAGTGCAGCACTTCAGAGAACAGGGGAATACGCTCACCGGTATTCTGAAGGCGAAGACCGGCAAGATCCTGATAATCGGATTCTTCTATGGTTCCAGGAACATTACAGATTCGATCTAACGTATCGTCATGAAATACGACAACTTGATTGTCATGTGTAATATGGATATCCAGCTCGATCGCAAGATTTTTCTTCAGTGCTTCGTGGAAAGCGGCCATAGAATTCTCCGGAATCCGTTTTGATGCGTCATGAAGTCCGCGATGGGCATAATCCAGATTCAGATATGGCTGCATGGCTTTACGCCGGGACAGGTTCGGCATGATTAAAGCAAAATATGACAAAATGAATAATAACAATACCAGTATTAAAATGAAAAACATATCGTTCCTCCTATGCATAGTCGCTATGGGACAATAAGACGAATGGAATCAGGTGTGAGCGACCACCTGGCAGTGAAGCTTTGGGGAATCGGCTCACCATCGGTATGAAGCACCAAAGGTGTTTCAGAATGAGCAGTAAGCTGTCTGAAACGGTATATATGTACTCCTTTCATATGAATGTGTGAACCGGAGAAAACAGCCGGTAAAATAGCAAGAGCTGCGATCTTCGGCACATCAGCGATCACAATCAGATCCAGGAATCCATCATCCGGTCTGGCGGATGGACAGAATTTGCAGCCGCCTCCCTCATATGGAAGATTCATGGCCGCGGCAAAATATACTTTCTTAAAATGCAGGCTTTTGGTTCCATCGATGGTAAGGTTCATCTTTTTAGGATGCCAACGCAGCAGCGTGCTTATGGAAAGGGCAACGTAGGAAAGCTGTCCCAGTTTTAGAAAATTAAAAATTCGTTTCAACCGGGAAACACTGACCTGATGACAGATCGATGCATCGTAACCCATTCCGGAACTGACAGCAAAACGATGTTCACCCTGTGAGTCTGTCAAAATTCCGAGATTCAGCTGTCGGAAGCGGGATGAGTGAAGAATCAGATCCAGCGCTTTTTCAGGATCAGAAGGAATATGCAGACTTCTGGCAAAGTCATTTCCTGAACCCAGAGGAATGTAACCCAGCGTTACTTTCGAAGGGAAGCAGATCCCATTGATTACTTCATTGATGCTGCCGTCACCGCCGAGAACCACCAGAGTGTGCGGGGCACCGTCGGATGTTATTTCGCGCGCAATCTGTGTTGCGTGGCATTTATATTCTGTAAAATGTGCCAGGTATTCTTCCTGCCTGGTACGAAGAATCAGTTCCAGCCTTTCCCATATTTCTTTCCCTTTATTGGTACTTGAATGTGGATTTATGATAAAATGCAGCATAGTAATTACCTCATTGAATCATGTTTAAATGTCTTGTATTATTATAATCTTGCCGGATTGATGTGTAAAGCAGAATGTGATAACAAGTGACTAAAAAAGATCCATTGGATCTTTTTAGTGTATGCATGGCAACAAAGAAAGCCTTCCGGTCGTAACCGGAAGGCTTATTTACGTTAATTTTTCATGCGTGTCAGGAATTAATTCCCGCGTGGCATCTCCCATGCATTGTGGTCTGTATGGAGAAGCATATGTGCTTTATGAGAACATGGTTTTTCCATATAATCTTCATAGAGCTTCAGAACATCCGGGTTCTCGTGTGAGAAACGGATCTTGGAATGCTCATCCAGGAAGTACAGATTCTTTCCACGCTCATGTGCAAGTTCTTCACCGTCGTGGATCGGCTGGCCACCGCCGCCTACACATCCGCCAGGACAGGCCATAACTTCTACAAAGTCATAATGTACTTCGCCGTGTTCGATTGCTTCGATCAGTTTTCTGGTATTGCCAAGTCCACTGACAACAGCCGCACGTACGGTTGCGTCTCCGAGTTTAACTTCTGCTTCGATGACACCTGTTCCGAAAGCAGGGCTTCTTACAATCTTGAATGCGTCTGGTTCAGGATTACGTCCTGTTACCAGATAATGAGCGGAACGAAGAGCTGCTTCCATTACACCGCCTGTCGCACCAAAGATAACACCGGCTCCTGAGTATTCCTTCATAAGTGGATCACACTCACGGTCAACCAGAGTCTTTGGATCAATGTGAGCGGAACGGATCATGCGCGTCAGTTCGCGGGTTGTAAGAACGATATCCGTATCATGTCCTGCATATTCTTTGTAGAACAGTTCCATATTGCTTTCACCCTTCTTTGCCACACACGGCATGATAGAAACGGTGAAGATATCTTCAGGAGCTACTCCGATGGAATCTGCGAAGTATGTCTTCATAACGGCACCAAACATCTGCTGTGGAGATTTCGCAGTAGATAACTGCGGAACCAGATGCGGGTACTGGGATTTGATGAAACGAATCCAGCCCGGACAGCATGATGTGAACATCGGACGAAGCTTCAGTTCGCCTTTGGTAAATCTTTCAAGGAACTCCGTTCCTTCTTCCATAATTGTAAGATCGGCTGAGAAAGAAGTGTCAAATACATAATCAACACCAAGTCTCTTAAGAGAATCCATAATCTTTCCGACTGTAGCCTCTTCAATCGGAAGACCAAGTGCCTCGCCCCATGCTGCACGCACTGCAGGAGCAACCTGTGCAACAACTACCTTCTTCTTATCAGCAATAGCATCCCATACTTTTTCTGTGTCATCACGTTCGCGAAGAGCACCTACCGGACAATGGGTGATACACTGTCCGCACAATGAACAGGATACTTCTGTAATCTTTTTATTATTCGTTACGTTGATCGTGGTTCTGGAACCTGTACTTGTTACATCCCAGATATGTAAATCCTGAATCTTGTCGCAAACCTGAATACAACGCATACACTTGATGCATTTCTTCGGATCACGGATTAACGGGAAATCTTTCTCCCATGGGAAATCTTCCAGACGCTGTTTGAACGGAATATCCAGAATGTTCAGGTCATTTGCCAGAGTCTGGAGTGCACAGTTACCGCTGCGGACACATGAAGAGCATGTTCCGTCATGCTGGGAAAGAATAAGTTCCACATTTCTGCGTCTTGCTTTACGAACCTTTGGGCTGTTGGTATAAAGAACCATGCCTTCTTTTACAACGTTATTACAAGAAGTGATCAACTTATCCATGCCTTCAAGCTCTACAAGACAGACACGGCATGCTGCGATTTCGTTAATGTCTTTCAAATAGCAGAGCTTCGGAATCGGGATGCCGGCACTCGCTGCGGCTTCCATGATTGTTGTACCCTCGGGTACAGATATTTGTTTATTATCAATTGTAATGTTTACCATAATTTTTCCCGGCCTCCTTTGAAGCTGCCGTAGCCGAAGTGGTCGCAGCGCAGACATCTGCTGGCTTCCTGTTTTGCTTCTGCTTCGGTCATACAGTTTTCTACACCGTTGAAGTCGCAGACACGTTCGCATGCTTCGCGTTCGGTCATGTTGACTCTTCCGCACGGCGGGCGGTCGTCAAGACGAGCTTCCGGAATCTCAACATCGCAGCTGATTACGTGGTGGAATCCGAGATATTCGTCAATATTTGCAGCTACTACTTTAGCAGCAGCGATTGCCTTGATTACAGATGCAGGACCTGATGCACAGTCACCACCGGCAAAAACGCCCGGAATATTATCAAATCCACCGTATTTCTGGGTACTGATCTTACCGCGCTGTACAGGCACACCGGCTTCTTCGAAATGCTGATATTCAATATCCTGTCCGATTGCTACGATCAGTGTCTGACACGGAATAAATACATCCGGCTCTCCGGTCGGGCGAACACTTGCACGGCCGTCTTTGATCTTGCTGATCATCTGAGGAGTTACATAAATACCTGTTACATGTCCGTTCTCATCCGTCTCGATACGTGACGGAGCCATCAGGGTCTGAACTTCGATTCCCTCTGCAACAGCACCCTCGATTTCAGCCGGAAGAGCGGTCATATCTGCAACACGACGACGATAAACGATGCTAACTTTCTTGGCACCGAGACGTTTTGCGGTACGTACAGCATCCATAGAAACGTTACCGCCACCGATAACAGCAACTTCCTGTCCTGTAAGATCCGGATTCTGCTCTTTGCCGACATCACGAAGGAACTGAACTGCGGAAAGAACACCGTCAGCCTGTTCACCTTCGATACCAAGCTTCTTATCGGTACTTGCACCGATTGTGATGAGTACTGCATCATATTCTTCGCGAAGACTCTGGATGGTCATATCCTCGCCGATTCTCTTGCCGTGGATTACTTCTACACCGGTCTCAAGGATTGCGTTGATATCATCGTCAAGACGATCTTTCGGAAGACGATAGTTCGGAATACCATAGCGGAGCATACCGCCGAGCTTCGGAAGCATCTCGAACACGGTTGTCTGGTGGCCCATAAGCTGCAGATAATAAGCTGCACTTAAGCCTCCCGGGCCTCCGCCTACGATAGCAACACGTTTGCCGGTTGACGGTCCGCACTGCGGAGGCGGTACTTTACCGGCATAATCAGCAGCCATTCTCTTAAGACCACGGATATTGATTGCATCATCCACAATATTGCGGCGGCAACGTGCCTCACATGGATGTTCACAGATAAATCCGCAGGTGGTCGGGAACGGATTGTCCTTACGAATCAGGCGGATCGCGTCTGCATAACGTCCTTCGCCAACCAGAGCAATGTATCCCGGGATATCAACATGAGCCGGGCAAAGAGATACACACGGAACAGGCTGTGAATAATGGCATGTACATCTCCCCTGATGCACATGTTCTTCATAATCTTCACGGCAGCCGATCAAGCTCTTGTAAACCATGTGTGCGGCTTCATAACCAATCGCACAGTCAGCACCTTCCATGATCGATACGGCAAGCTCTTCCATAAGGTCGAGCGTATCCATCGTTGCATCGCCGTTCATAACATCTGTCAGCAGATTCTTCAGCTGCCACAGACCGATACGACACGGAACACATTTTCCACAGGTGTGTGTATGACACATCTCAAGAAATGCACGTGTCATATCCACCGGGCAAAGTCCCGGAGGACTGGATTCGATTCTGCGTTCCAGATCTTTGTAAAGCCCTTCGATTACAAGCTGGGCACGATCCGGAGCAGAAATTTCAAGTCTACTCATAGTTCTTTTCTCCTTTAAATATAAAATGATGTTGGGGGCATAAGCCTATGGTACCTGCTTCGTTATAGCTATAGATTATTTTAATAAACAGGCACCATAAAACTGAACATTCTATAAACCTATTGTACTAAAAAAAATACAATTAAGCAATAAAAGTTAAAATATAGTCAGGATAGATAAATAAATAACAATGTGGAAATTCATTGGATTTAAATCATATCTTTTTCTGATAAAATATGATATTCTAAAAGCAGAAATAATCCTCGGTGTAAGGAGATTGAAAGAAAGGGCGAATAGAATGATGAAAATTACAGATTTTGGGGCGACCGTGAATGGAGACGAGACGAAGCTTTATACTTTGACCAATCGTAATAATATGGAGATTTCCGTGACAGATTACGGAGCTGCGCTTACTCAGGTCATCGTACCGGACAAAGAAGGACATCTTTGTGATGTGGTTCTCGGCTATGATGAAGCGGCAGATTACGAGGCGGGGGGCCTTTTCCTGGGTGCAACCGTGGGTAGAAGTGCGAACCGGATCGGAGGTGCTTCCATTGAAATAAACGGAAAGGTCTATGAGCTTGTAAAGAATGATAATGAGAATAATCTGCACAGTGGACCGGATTTTTACCATAACAGAGTATGGGATGTTAAAGAAGCTGAAGATGATCATGTTACCTTTGTTCTGGAGAGTCCGGATGGCGACCAGGGATATCCGGGGGATCTGCGGATGGAAGTAACGTATACGTTGACAGAGGACAATGCAGTAAAGATTTCTTATTATGGTGTATCGGATGAGGATACCGTGATCAATATGACGAATCACAGTTATTTTAACATGGATGGCCATGCATCAGGAGACGTGATGGAGCAGGAAGTGTGGATCGATGCGGATGCATTTACCCGTGCAGATAAGGAATCCATTCCGACCGGTGAGATTGTTCCGGTGGAGGGAACTCCGATGGATTTCCGTACAAAGAAAAAACTTGGACGGGATATCTATGATGATTATGAGGCGTTAAACTATGGTATGGGATACGATCATAACTGGGTCCTGAATAATGAAGGCAAATTTGCTAAAGTAGCGGAAATGCATTCGAATGAGAGCGGCATTACGATGGAAGTTTACACAGATCTTCCGGGAATGCAGCTTTACACCGGCAACTTTATTATTGAAGAAAAGGGAAAAGGCGGAGCCATCTATCATAAACGTCAGGCGGCATGCTTTGAAACTCAGTATTTCCCGGATGCAATCCATAAAGAGAATTTCCCGGGACCGATCTGCAGAAAGGGAGAAACGTACAAGACAACTACAATGTACAAATTTGTGTAACGTTATAGATATAATCTATATATTGGCTTTATATATCAAAATAACTGATTTGCTTTTTGTATTGATACGAGATACAATAAAGACACAAAGAGGTAGCCAATACCAATAATTGCAAAATTCCCTTCTAAAATTAAAAGACCTTTCAGGAACGCTTGCCTGAAAGGTTTTTTGCATGCAAGAGAATATCTTTTTTACAGAAAATGTGTTATTCTAAAATTGCAAAAAGTTTCTGCTGAATAGCTTATAGATATGATCTATATATAGAGGGGTTATATTAAAATTACTGATTTGATTTTGGCGATAAGGCGAGATATAATAAAGACACAAAGAGGTAGCCAATACCAATAATTGCAAAATTCCCTTCTAAAATTAAAAGAGCCTTTCAGGAACGCTTGCCTGAAAGGTTTTTTGCCATATAAAAATAAATGGAGGAATGGTAATGAAAAAATATGTAATGGCACTGGATCAGGGTACCACAAGTTCGCGCTGCATTTTATTTGACAAGCAGGGCAATATCTGCAGTATGGCACAAAAAGAATTTAGGCAGATTTATCCTCAGCCCGGTTGGGTGGAACATGATGCGATGGAGATCTGGGCATCGCAGCTCTCCGTTGCAGCGGAAGCGATCAGCAAGATCGGGGCATCGGGGACCGAGATTGCTTCGATCGGAATCACAAATCAGAGAGAAACAACGGTCGTATGGAACAGGCATACCGGAAAACCGGTATATCACGCAATCGTGTGGCAGTGCAGAAGGACGGCTGACCGGATCGAAAGACTGGTGGAAGACGGACTTTCTGATTATATTCATGAGACAACCGGCTTAATACCGGATGCGTATTTCAGTGCTTCAAAGGTGGCATGGATTCTGGACAATGTCGAAGGGGCAAGGGAAGAAGCAGAGGCGGGAGATTTGCTGTTCGGTACGATCGATACCTGGCTGATTTGGAACCTGACGAAAGGGACGGTACATGTTACTGATTATACCAACGCTTCCAGGACGATGATGTTCAATATTCATGATCTTTGCTGGGATGAAAAAATACTGGAATATTTTCGGATTCCGAAATCCATGCTCCCGGATGTGAAACCGTCCAGCCATATCTACGGATATACAGAAGGAAGCGTATTGGGAGACAGTATCCCGATCGCAGGGGCAGCAGGTGATCAGCAGGCGGCACTTTTCGGACAGTGCTGTTTCAAGGCGGGAGATGTGAAGAATACATACGGGACCGGATGCTTTCTCCTGATGAATACCGGGGAAAAGGCGGCAGCTTCCCAGAACGGTCTTCTTACAACGATAGCAGCCAGTGTGGAAGGAAAAGTCCAGTATGCGCTGGAAGGCAGTGTGTTCGTAGCCGGTGCTGGGATCCAGTGGCTCCGTGATGAGATGAGGATGATTAAAAATGCCGCGCAGTCGGAAGAATATGCTATGTCAGTGGAAGATACGAATGGGGTCTATATCGTGCCTGCGTTTACCGGTATCGGAGCGCCGTATTGGAACCAGTATGCCAGAGGAACGATCGTCGGTGTTACAAGGGGATGCAGCAAAGAACATTTTATCCGGGCGGTCCTGGAATCTATGGCGTATCAGACAAAAGACATTCTCGATGTGATGGAACAGGAATCCGGCGTGAAGATCACAAGCCTGAAAGTGGACGGCGGTGCTTCCATGAATAATTTCCTGATGCAGTTTCAGTCCGATATACTGGATGTGGATGTGCTGCGGCCGGAATGCGTTGAGACAACCGCTCTGGGTGCTGCGTATCTGGCAGGGATTGCAGTCGGCTATTGGAAAAATACGGACGACATCCGCGAGAATTGGGCACTTTCCAGAACATTCTGTCCTGAGATGACGGGCGAAACCAGAGAAAAACTGGTGAAGGGATGGAAGAAAGCTGTGAAATGCGCGCTGGTGTGGGCAGAAGAATAAAGAAGGAGACTGTTGGAAAAGAGATAGTCTTAGAAAGGAGGAGGTGTGACCCGAATGGGGCACGCCTCCCAGTAACGTCTTTTATAAAAAAGCATTCTTAAAAAATCCCATCCAGATAATGCCCCAGTGAACGCCGGATATTTCCTTCAAAATCTGTATCTCCGTTATGAAGACACCATTCAAATACATTTCCGATGACCAGCATACGGATATCGGTACAGATATCCTCAAGCGGAATGCTGGTGTTCACAATACCGGCATCCATTGCTTTTTGAAGATAGTGTTCCACCGTAATAATCGGATAAGGACGTTCGGTGCGGATACTCGGATTCAGTGCCTGATTCTTCGGGGTATAATAATTGGCCATGAATTCCACACCGAGTTCGCGGCAGTATTCGGCATAATTCAGATATACATGAATAATGGCGATCTTCGCCTCTTCTGCATCTTCAGGGAGTTCCAGAAGATCCGGATTGATGCTTGGCTGCTCTTCTATATAATATGAAAGCAAATCGTCTTTTGTCTTAAAATGATGATAGAAACTTCCGTTAGAAACTCCTGCCTCTTCACAGATATTTTTAATAGACAATTGTTCATAGCCTTGTTTTTGGAGTATTGTTTTGGCGGCACGGAAAATTCTGCCTTTTGTTTCTTTGGATTTCAGCTGCTGCTTCGATAGTGGTTCCTTTTCAATATCGCTCATTTCATTACCTCTTATTTCTTATTTCGTGATCAAAAATGACCGTCTCCGTATGTTAGAGTATACCATAATCATTCAGAAATAGCAAGAAAACAGAGTGGACTCTAAAATGTGTGAAAAACGGAGAACATAGTTCGGTGATTATAGAAATATTAAATAAGTGAAAGGAAAAAACAATTTGCTCTTTACGTGCTAATGCTTTAACATAGATTTGTAATAATATGGATTATAAGAAATATTTTTAGAGAAAAGGTGAAATTAATGAATTTCGAACAGATAAAATCGTTTGTGAGTGTCGCAAGAACCGGAAGCTATTCACAGGCGGCCAAAGAAAGATATATATCACAGCCTGCGATCAGCAATCAGATCAAAAGTCTGGAAGAAGAGTTGGAAAGAACGTTATTCATACGGAAAATGAAAAAAATTGTTCTGACAGAAGATGGTAAAGTATTTTATAAATATGCGAATCGTCTCCTGGCAACAGAAAAGGATATATTTAACAGCTTAAAGAATGAAAGGGATTTTTACGGAATTCTTGACGTGGGAGCTCCATACTTGACGATGTATGAACAGATGGATGGTTTCGTGAAGGAAATGATCCGCCAGAAGGGAGAGGAAGTAGTATGCCGTATCAATCAGAAAGAGGATACGGATATCCCAAGTCTGCTTCTAAATGGAGAGATCGAACTCGGAATTTCCAATTATATGATCGACCATAATAATCTGGGGTATGAAGAAGCATTTACGGAAGAAATCGTATTGATTACGCCCAATGAGGATAAATATCGTCATCTGAACAGTGAGCAGCTGAAACAACTTTTGATTGAGGAAAAGCATGTGCGGTATGATTTTGGCGGCGGCAGTGATTTCCTGTGGAACGATTTCTTTGGAAAAGTTATCGGAGAGGATCTGCATAATATCAAGACGGTTATCAGAACTGATAATTATAATCAACAGCTGGCGGTTGTGGAGGCCGGTCTCGGAATCGGATTCATCAGCAGTATCTGTATGCAGAAAAAATGGCGTGAGGGGAAAATCCTCGCCTATCGATGCCGGGGCCTCCTGGAGAAAAAACACTATGTTGTTTATAATAAAGAACGTCTGGAAGAATCCGAGGTTCTGCAGTTCGCGAAGAATCTTCTGGTCACGGAGTTAAGGAAAAGCCTTCTGGTTCCGGAAGAGTCTTTTTAATCAATTTAGTACCGGATTAGTATTGGAGCATTTCGACGAATGCTCCGATACGGGTATTTAATTGACCGATATCTGAGGTGGAATAATCGGTTTCCACAGACAGATAAGGGATTCCTTTTGTTTCTGTGCAGAACTTCCGAATAGCCCGGGTCTCTACATTGTATGTGTGGCATGCATGAAGAATCACATCCAGAACGCCGTCCACTTTGTATTCATCGATCATCGCATTAAGGAGTGAAAGGCGGTTCGGATTTGGCGACATACAGGAACATCCGATACTTAAGTATTTATCCGCAAGTGCCTCGTAAGGATCCTTGCAGGAAGTATCTGTCAGTGTGGCAATGGGTTTTGCACCGCCGCAGTTCTCAAAGGCGACAACGATTCCGCCGGCATCTTCCACAGCCTGAATCACTTTTTCAGTATCGCCGCCGACCGGGCAGCCGGTGATCAGAATACGTGGTTTCTTCTGAAGCGTTTCCGGGCGATATTCGTCCATGATTTTTTTAATTAAGGCATCAATCTTATCCGGAAAATCCATTTTGTCAAATTCATAGGAAGAACCATAAAGAACATGGTATAAATCGCTGCTTTTCATCGGAGGAGGATCAAGAGCCATCAGATGAGAAAAGCGGTTCATAGCCTCACGTTCTTTATTTTTTGCGCAGATTGCTTCGCGAAGCTTTTCGTCGGTAAGTGTGCGCTCAAATTTCTCTTCCAGGTATTTCCCGAGGCGTTTCACCTCCGAAATCCATAGCATGCGACCATTTTTACTCTGGGAATTCGGCAGTTCCATGACATAGACATCCTTGAATCTGGAGAGCATTTCATACATTTTTTTCTTCCCGTCACAGGTGGTTTCACCTACAACCAAATCTGCAAAATAGAAGTAAGGGCATTTCTGGGATTTCGCAAAACCGTAGCTGGATTTGATCAGCGGACAAAGATTGGAAGGAAGATCCGTCTCCGCTTCCGGGATGGTTTCACGGGAAAATGCGCAAAGTGAAACAGTATGGATTCCCATGGCAGCAGCGATTTCTGTGGGGAAAAAGGTACAGTATACCCCGATGAGAGGCTTTCCCTCATCTTTGATTTTCTTTGCTTCTAAAAATCCGGATTTCCTCCCTTCCTCAAATTCTTCAAAAATGGCGGGCAGGTCTTTTTTCAGTTCCATATGTCGATTCTCCTGATCTTTGTTTCATGAAAATAATTGAAATTATTTGGTTACAGGGTATTTCGTATTGACGGCAATGCGTTTCAGGGCGACGTCACGGGCGGCATCGGCAAGTGCAGGCGTTACGGACCGGTCCGTACAGGCGAGGGTGAATGCTTGCTCTCCTTCCTCGCAGTAGAGGGCTGAAAGACGCCTGATGGTACGATATTCGTCATTGCTCCAGATCGGCGCATTACGGGCAAGATCGACCATAAGCTGAACATTGCAGCGGGGAGCATCTGCGGGTACCTGACATCCGGTTGCAAAAACAAAATTCTTGTAATTTCGGGTCTGCTCAAGAAGGAGAAGCGTCTGGGCGCGTATTTCATCCGGAGTGCCGTCCCACAACAACACCGGATTGATATTTCCCATGATCACAACATCATCCGGAGCAAGGGCAATACATTCGGGAAGATCGGTACACCAGTCAATGCTGAGAGCCTGTGCTCCGGTCTCAAGAAGAACGCGGGTATGCCGGTCTGTTTTGCCGCAGACGTGCAGAACTCCCGGAATATCAATAGCATGGAATATTTCTGTGATGTACGGTGTGCAGAATTTGCGGCAGAGTTTCGGCGAAAGCAGGGAAGCAAGCGGCTCTGCGATCCAATAAGACTGTGCTCCTTCCTTCTCTTCTTCTTGCGCAAGGAGAAGAAGAAAATCTGTGACATGCCGAAGCACGGCAAGAAGAACATCCGGATGGGTGTGAGTCATGCGGACACATTCTTCGATTCCGAGAATACATGCGGTAACAGTCAGTGGACCGAAGCTGCCGCCTCCCTGATGAATCCTGGAATTGGCACACCAGGTACGGATATTCTGAAGCTCTGCCCGGGCATAGCTGCCGCTGAGGCTGATATTCCACGGGAAAGCCTCTACTTCTTCCACACTCTGAAACGGATGAGGTACCACGCCCATCACAACGCCGCTTGGCTCGGATTCGAAGCCCATATCGACCGCGATGGATACTTTATCCATGCAACCAAAACCGAAATCATTCGGGATATCGTAGATGGCATAGACCGGCCGACGGTCAAACTGATCAAGATAGTCAATTAATTTTTTCATAGAGTTTCTTCTTTCGTAAATAGTGTAAATTTTCTGACAATAATGTGCAATATATTCAAAAATATCACATTGCATTAATATTGTCAAGAAAGCGTGAACAGTTTTGAATTTGACAAAAAAAATCAGAAGTATTATAGTGTGAAACAAATACAGAAAAGTTGGCGGGTTCAGGTGAACGGTAAAGACAACAGCAAGTAGGAGGTAATATGGCAAATATTGAATTTTCCCATATCAGTAAAGTGTTTAGGTCAGGGACAGAAGCGGTAAAGAATTTCAATCTTGAAGTAGAGGATGGAGAGTTCCTGGTGATTGTGGGATCATCAGGATGTGGAAAATCTACCGTTTTGCGGATGGTCGCAGGTCTGGAAGAAATTACAACAGGTGAACTTAAGATTGACGGAACGGTCGTGAATGACTTTGATCCGAAGAAGAGAAATGTTGCGATGGTTTTTCAGAATTATGCGCTTTTCCCGAATCTGACTGTTGAGGAGAATATGGAATTTGCATTGAAAATGCAGCGTATGCCGAAGAAAGAACGGCGGGAAAAAGTGGCAGAAATGGCGAAAATCCTGGGGGTAGAAGATATTCTGAAGCGGAAGGCGAAGAAATTGTCAGGAGGTCAGTGTCAGAGAATCGCAATCGGGCGTGCACTGGTATGTCATCCGAAGGTATTTCTCATGGATGAGCCGCTCAGCAATCTGGATACAGCAATGCGTACAGAACTTCGGACAGAAATCGCAGAGCTCCAGCGAAGTATGAACGTGACAACTTTGTATGTTACGCACGATCAGACGGAAGCCATGACGCTTGGGGACCGCGTTGTTGTGATGGATCACGGAGAAATTCAGCAGGTAGATACTCCTCAGAATATCTACTGCAAGCCTCAGAATACGTTTGTTGCCCGGTTTGTAGGCGGTTCAACGATGAATCTGTTCCGGGCAGAATGCATCCTCTATCAAGGACAGCCAGCGCTTCAAGTGGCAGGCAATATTCTGCCGATACCGGAGTGGAAAGGGAAAGTGCTGGAAGAACGAGACTATGTGGGGAAAAAGGTGATTGCAGGAATCCGCGCAGAAGATATTTATCCGGAATGCGAAGGGACCGCAATACCGGATGTCTCTCTGGTGCCAATGGATGTCACAGTCACTGCAATCGATGTGATGGGAGCTGAGAAAAAGCTGCATTTTATGCTGGATGAAGAAGAATTGGTTGCGATGGCGCGCACCTATGCACCGGTAGAAATCGGGGACACGATCCGCTTGCAGATTGCTGTGAATCAGATTCATGTTTTTGATGAGGAGACGAAACTGGCGATTGTGCACTAAATGGAAGATGTTGTTTGCTGAAACAGCTGATATGTACTAGATTTTGTGTGTATCAGCTGTTTTTTTGTACGCTTATTTTTGAACTTATATAGATAAATTCTATAAATGTGGGTTATATATGATAAAAAACAATAATTTAAATTATGAATAACCAGCGGTGGGGCGATAACAATTTAAAATTGGACAGTGGACGGGAGTAACAGATAAAATGAAGATGATATATTTAATTGTATCAAGTAAATGTTAAGGTACAACCAAGGAGGAAAAAGAGAAGAATGAAAAAGAGAGTGATCAGCGCTCTTCTTGCAGCGGTAATGGTACTTAGCCTTACAGCATGCGGATCAAAAGAGACAAAGGAGCCGGAAGCTGAAACCGAGACCGAAACACAGGGGGAGGAGGGTGGCCTTTCAGGCGAGATTACGTTTGTTGCCTGGGGATCCGATCAGGAAATTGCATGTGATGAAAAAGCATGTGCAAAATTTATGGAATTGCATCCCGGAACAACAGTTAATTTTGAGGCAATCAATGATGATTATCAGACGGCGGTTGAAACACGAATCATAGGCGGCGAATCACCGGATGTTATTTATGGTAATCCATTAACCTTGCTGAAGTGGATTCAGGAAGATATGCTTCTGCCGATTACAGATGTGTATGAAGAACATCATGATGAGTTATTTGATGAAGATGTGTTCTTTACCAATCTCTATGATTCTTATTATTACGATGGCGATTATTATGCAACGCCGGTTGGTGCGGATACAACGGTTCTTTTTTACAACAAAGATATGCTGGATGCAGCAGGAATCGAATATCCGACCGCAGATACAACATGGGATGAACTTGCAGAAATGTGTGAAAAGCTGACGATTCGTGATGCAGACGGAGTTCCTACCCAGTTAGGTATCAGCAGTGTTACAGGAAACTGGATGAACATTTTGTATTCAATGGGTGGAAAAGTTCTGGATAATATGAACGATCCAAAGGAAGTTGTCTTTGAATCACCAGAAGCACTTGAGATGCTGACATGGATCAAAGATAATTACAAAGAAGAAGGTGGTTTCACGGCAAGTGAAGATGACTGGACTTATCTGACAGGTGGATTTGGCGCTGGTGAGCATGCATTTAATATTGGCGGTGTATATGATATTGTATGGCTGGCTGATGTTGAAGACTTTGAGTGGGATATCGCACCATTGCCGGGAACAATGCAGAAAGATGGAGATACACCGGTACTTTACTGTGGTTATGCAGTAGGTGCACAGTCAAAGAATCCAGAACTTGCGAAAGAATTTGCATATTTTATGACAACTTACGATGCACAGGTGATTATGGCTGAAACTGGTCTTATTACATCTCTTCGTAAGGATGTGGCTTATTCAGACGAAGCACTTAACATTGAAGGAGGACCGGAACACCATTCTCTTCGTGTAGATAACCTTCCGTATTCTCAGAACACACAGGGACAGTGCTTATGCTGGTGGGAAATCACAACTGTAATCGACAATACGATTTATCAGATGGTGCATGACGAAATGACTCCGGAAGAAGCGATGAAGCAGATTCAGACAGAATGTTCAGCACTCTTAGATGCAGAGCTTAATAAATAAATTACAACAAAAGGAGGAACAGAACAAAAAATGAAAAAGAGAGTGATCAGCGCTCTTCTTGCAGCAGTAATGGTACTTAGC
>JBJENH010000183.1:0-5839 GCA_051880095.1 Bariatricus sp.
TCAGAAGCTTATCCCAGATATTTTCACTCTGATTCATAATCTCTGTTTTCCTACTACAATATATTTATGGTTAATATCCTTTACAGCCAGTAAGGAATTACCCATCTTGTTGCTTAAGCTGTTAGAATGATAAGAACAATCGGTATAGCGGTCTTTTCCTTGGGCTTCGCGCCCGTAAACAAGTCTGCTAACCAGCTCTTCATTGGCAGCATTTGTTTTATGTAGGTTGAACCGCCTATGGGGCGCGTTCGCATCACATCACAGTAGATTGAATGGGCAATGAGTAAAACTGGTACTTGTTTAACTTCACTGCATAGTATACCGTATTCCCGCGGCAGCCTCAACACTATTTTTCCTGAAACGGACACTGCCGGGCATATATGCAAAAGAACGGCTGTTTCATCCATACTAATTAGAACGTTTTCATCCAAGTCCAAATCTCCAAGCAACCGGAGGTAAATATCTACATTACCGTCCTTGTCCAATACGATCTTCTGGATGATCCGTGTGAGCTGAGCGTTTGTCCTTTGCCGCATTTTTGGTGGTTAAATAACGGAGTAACTATTTTGGCAAGCGATATTTCCCAAGCAACGACAAAGCAGTTGTTAATTATTGCCTCCACTCCCGAAACCACACAGCTTCTCGCTCATCCCCATTCGCAAAAACCTGTCCGTTTTCCTGTCGAGCAAAGTGAGCGTTTCCATCCGGTAAAACCCTCATTTTACCCACCAGCCGTGACAACAGGTATAACACACTACACATTGCAAGCAAAGCCGTGTGCCAAAGGGAGCCCCTTTGGAACCCCCTGTTTTGTCGGGAAGCCAGTACAGCCCACAAAAGTGTAGCTGCACCCCATCCCTCCAAAACGCAAGCAGGCGGCATAGGCCAGCCCGTTCCCAGTGCTGATCTATGCCGCCTGCCTGCCTATATGGGCTGCTTACTGTATCGCTCATATTAACCGTTCTAATTCATCACTTCCGTATGTACCGCCCGTTCCGAATCATTCATTTCTTTATCATTTTTTCTTCCATACAGATGTCAATCCCCGAACCTTTTCAAACCGTTCCACCTGCTCTTCCGGAATTTCATAAGGGGAATTCTCATTTTTCAGGCACTGAACCGGCAGAATCACAGTAACTGCCAAAATTCCCGCCAACGCCGCCGCTCCCAGAATCCAGTCTGATCCGGAAACCAGATTTCTGCCGCACATTCTTATAAAATAAAACAGGCTGATGGGGAGAAACAGAAAAATCGATGTTGCCATTCCGGGATTATACCAGGTCTTCAGTTTTATATTCATCTCAAAAACGTGCCCGAGCACCTGAAACAGATTAAACAGCATGGTAGCAATCCCCAGCCAGATAACCTGCGGAAAAAGCAGAGCAACAATATAAAAAATATATGCGGAAAGATTCACGATCATAATGGAGTTCCAGTTTCCCGGATACCTCCTGTACTTCGTCTGCTCCCCGTAAAACGCCCGGTTAATTACAACGGGACCGCCTCCCGGCATGACATACTCCTCATACTGATGCAACGGCAGTGCCATAAGCGATGCCATCAATATTTTCTGGACATCAGACAACAGCTCACAGCCCCAAAAAATCATAAAAAAGGACAAAGCAGCAAAAAAGATCAATCCTGCCCGATACCAGTTGTTTCTTAAAAAATTCATAAACCCTCCCTAATCTTTACAGGCGTGTATCAAACTGCCCGCAGAAGCTGTCAACAGGATCTTTTCCCAAAAAGGACGCAGGACCTTCCATCAGCTTGTCCGCCAGAGCATCCAGTGTGTCTTCTTTTGCGTCATAAAGGTTGATATACGTGCGGGCCTGCGGAATATCCGCCAGCATGACAGGAGATCCGCAGCCCAGCACAATAACCGGCACTTCAAAGACATACCACGGGATTTCTCCTCCGCCCTTTGACAGCCCGAAATTCGGACGTCCGGAAGCCACATCACATACCGTAATGACCAGATCCATCTGAGCGGTGAAATCTGAAATGGCGCTCTTGCCTGCAAAAAACTCATTCACATCCGGCTTTTCTCCTGATTCTGCCTGTTTTTTCATCGCATCCAGCGGATTCTGGTAAACGGATACCTCAAATCCTCTGTCTTCCAGCTTTTTCCTCAGAATCTCCACAGGATTTCCGCTCTTCATACCCACCGCTTTCATCAGCGCAGTTATACCGCTCTCCACACCCTTTATATGGACCAGCATAATCCTTCGGTAACGTTCCGGTGTGACAGGAAGAACATCTGCATCTTTATATTTTACCAGTGTAATGCTGTCTTCACTGATCCTACGGGCTGTCTTTTGCCGGCCGGCGGTATCCTTCAATACCTTTTCCGCAGTTTCTACCGTGGGTACAGGAGATTTCTTCCTGTGCAGTCCCATGTGCGCCTTCAGACCGAGAATTCGCATCAGAGCATCCCGCATCCGTTCTTCGGAAATAACTCCGTCTGCATAAGCGCTCCGCAGAATATGGAAATCCTCATCCGGATCATTGAAAAACAGCAGCATATCACAGCCAGAATTGATGGCTCTCGGCAGCATATCACTGCGTTTCATACGGCATGTCATCGCTGCCATATGAGTAGCGTCAGTAATCACCAATCCATTAAAGCCCAGCTTTTTCCGCAGAAGGCCATTGATCAGCTCCGGACTCAGAGTAGCAGGCATCATATCTTCTTCTGATAATCCGGAATTCAGAGCTTTCTCATACTCAGGCAGCATAATATGGCCTGCCATAACCGCCTCCAGCCCCTCTCCGATAAGCCTTTTATAAACCTGTCCGTAGGAAGCGTCCCATTCCGAAACCGTACAGTCATTCACATGATTGGAAAGATGGGCATCACGAAAATCCCTTCCGTTTCCCGGAAAATGTTTGGCCGCACAGACAAATCCAGGAATCGTATGAGCGCCCCTCATATATTCCGAACTCATCTGAGTCACCAGCCCGGGCTCACGACCGAAAGCCCGGGAAATAATTTCCGTATTCTGCCAGTTAAAGGTAATATCACACACCGGCGCGAAAGCCATGTTGCAGCCGACGGCCGCCGCTTCTTCGTTGGCCATCTTTCCCAGAGCATAAGCGTACTCCTCTTTCCCGGAAGCTCCAATCTTAATGCCGGCTCCCAGATAGATCCCATCAGAGCATGCATCACCGCCGGCCTCCGTATTGCAGGCAATAAACATTGGAATTTTGGAAGACTGCTGCAGTACCTCATTGTGACGCCGTACAGCAAGACCCGGAGCGGTATTGTACCGACAGCCTCCCAGATGGTAAGACGCTGCAAGTGTTTTTAAATATTCCTCATCGAAAGAGGAAGAAAGACCGAAAAACAGCTGACCCACCTTTTCCTCCGTACTCATGGCGCCGATTGTGTCCGTCCCCCATCGGCAATCCTCATCCGACAGAAAAAAGGGAGCTGATTTCAAATTCACCATAAAAAATCCTCCCGCTTGATTTTATATTTCCAGCTTTATTCACATTATATGGAATACCCATATTATTTACAACAAACAGATAATCTCCGATTGACACGAAAACAACAGTAGCAGCTTTTCTGTCGATTTCAAAGCAATGCAAAATGATCTGTTTGTTGCCCATTTCACATACGAAGATTAAAATAAAAGCAAGTGAAAAAACAGGAGTGTGGATAATGAAAAGAATTATTAAGAACTGGTACAATATTTCCGTTTTTATCGCCGGCGCTCTAAGTCTGATACTGGCATTGGGCAGCTGGGATCTGAAAGAAAAAACGCTTCTGGCCTCTGCGGTCATAATTTTCCTGCATTTTTTTGAAGAATTTGGATTCCCGGGCGGTTTCCCCTGGGTAGGCATGAGGGTAGAACGCGGTATTAAAGACACCGACACAAAGAACTGGCCGTTTAATCAGGCAGCGGCAATGTGGGGAAATTTCTGCTTTGCGGTTCTGGTATATATTATGCCGCTCTTTCTGCCTGACATCCGTTTTCTGACTCTGGCCGCAGTCATCTTTGCATTTGCAGAAGTGCTGATGCATGCATTTGTCTTCAATATCGCCCTGAAGGACTATTATAACCCGGGACTGCTTACAGCAGTCTTCGGCCTTCTTCCTGTTTCCGTTTTTTATCTTATAAAGACCTGGGAGCAGCAGCTTTACACCGGAGCAGACCTGGCCGCTGCCATCGCATGGATTGTTTTTAACTACTGGCTGTCCTTCCTCTCGCCTGTTTACAAACAGCTTTTAAAGCTGAATGATCAATACGCATTTACAGCGGATGATGTTCTCCGGGCAGAAAGATACATCAGCCGCTGCAAATAATATATCACTGATTTTTAATTTCCCGAAAAACTGCTTCTGAATCCAAGCCCGGCAAGCCGTTCCTTCAGAAAAGTATTCCGTCTGGTGACGGTTACATTTTTCACAGCATAAGCCAATGCCCGCCTGGTACCGACCAGCACCAGGATCTTTTTCGCACGTGTGATTCCTGTATAAATAAGATTCCGCTGCAGCATGACAAAATAATTCATCTTCCAGTTCCCCTCCACCAGAAGCACAGACCCAACTGCGGCATCCAACAGATTTCCCACAAGCGTAACCAGATCATCATATCCCTTGACCGCAACCTTCAGAACAGAATATCCGTTTTCAGGATTCTGATAAGTAATACGCTCCACCACACAGCGAATCTTGATCACACGGACACCTCCTGCCATAAACCGATAACAACTATAGGATACTATCTCCTTCTCGCAAAAACTAATCCGAAAGACGCACCCGTAAACCATACAGCAGTCTAATCCTGCCGCTGCTGGTTCATTTTTTTCACTCTTTCAATATAATTCTCTTTCCTTTCCGGCCTCATAATGGAGTAATGAAACAGAAACAGGTTCATCAGAATTTCATCTGCGCTCTTTCTTCCCAGATTACGGATTTTCAGCAGATCCTCTTTTCCGTCTATATGATCAACCAGATCGCCTATTCTGCGAAATCCGGCCCGTCTCAGGCAATTATAAGAGCGTACGGAGAGCTCCAGCTCTGTTACATCCCTGTCCATAAACTCACTGTTCAGAAATACAGGAAATCTGAAATCTCCACCCTTCCTGCTTTTCAGTTCTTCAATCGTTGTATCCTTCAGCTGATCATTGATCGTCTGCACCAGTGCTTCCCTGCTTTTGTTCATATTCGACGCCTCCATCAATATCCTTGATCGTACTGAGCAGCATATGCCACCCCATTTTTCTGATACCTTTTGTACTTCTGAAAAGATGATTAACGTGGCTCTCCAGCGTTCTGTGATTAGGAGCAAACCCCTGGCAATGCAGCCTGCACTCTCCTGTTGTACTGTATATTTTTCGAAGAAAACGGTCTCTCGTCAGAACTTCTGCTACATTCTGATACTCTTCCGGTACTGCTTCGATATCAAGAATAAAAGAAATTCCTTCCGGAACCTTCGTTTCATCAATGACAGTCTTATATCCCTGAATGATTCCTTTTTTCTCCAAAGCTTCCATCCGTTTTCTGACTGCTACTCTCGATAATCCCACGATTGCTCCGATATCAGAATAACTCATTCTGGCGTTATCTCTGATAACCTTCAGAATCGTTTGATCCATCTGATCTAATCCTTCGATATTCACGGGCACCTCCGATAATCATCTTTTTATACAGCGTCGACTCTGCTAATAAAATTCTATCAAAAAACAAATGAAATCACAACAGCCTATATTTCGTATTGAAACCTTTCTGTAAACGTTTCGTTAGTTTTTACATTAATATGTTTCTCATATTACTTCCGGTATTACTTTTTCCAGAATTTTAATTTACCGCGTTTCCTATAATTCTCAC
>JBJENH010000184.1:0-1955 GCA_051880095.1 Bariatricus sp.
TAAATATAAACGCAGCCAAAAACATAGGTTCTGTATATGATGAGGGAATGAAAACGCTGTTCCGATGTATTGAAATTATCGTTCCTATTATGGAAATGGTAGTTCCGGAATTCCAGGATTGTACTCAACAGCAGATTGCAAATTGCCTTGACATTTCATCTATCACCTCAGAGACAATTATAAGCGACACGCCATTGGACACAGACGCAGACTACAGAATGAAAGAAGAAAACAGTGAGTTGTCATCTGTTTCTGACAAACTGATCCGCTATGATTCCAAATTCAAGATTCGGAATCCTAAGTTGTCAACAAGCGCATTACAGATTAATCTTCACATTGATCTGGAAGGTCAAAAAAGCTATCGGCCAAGTAATCCGTCATACCCAATCATAAAACGAGCGTTATACTACGCTGCAAGAAGTTTATCTGCACAGCTTGGCGCAGTCACAGGCATAGCAGATTATTCAAAATTGGAAAAATGTTATTCTATCTGGATCTGTAATGATGATATACCAAAAAGATTACAGAACACAATGACAGAATATGCAATCAAAAAGAGAGACATTTTTTCTGAGACAGACGAGCCCGAATCAGACTATGACCTGATGACCGTTATCATAATCCGAAGAGGAAAAGAAACCGATATCAAAAGCATTTTTGATTATTTGAACGGAGTTTTCAGCTGTGATATCAAAAAAATTGAGAAATATTCACATATCGAATGGACAGAATCATTTTGTAAGGAGGTGCACACTATGACTGGATTTGGAGATGCATTGATAGAAAAAGGGCGCAAAGAAGAAAAAGATGCTCTGATATGGAACATGCATATCAAAAATTTCGGGATTGCTCAGATTGCCGATATTACAAACGATTCTATCGATTATATAAAAGAAGTTTTATCCACAAAATCAAAGGAATCCCTAAACCAGTAGAAGCACTTCCCACCCGCCTTTCACCGAGATTGCAATAACATTGTATCGCAAGAATTAAATACGAAGTGCTTCTTCTTCTCAATTTAATGTAACTGTTCAGAGCCAACCTCGAAAACACTTCGTGTTGGCTCTGAACAGTTACAATTTAATAAAATAATAACTCTCCCGTTCTCCTATTACGTTTTTCCGCGCGGGATAAGATCCATATTGTAATCCCGATCATAATTCCAAGACAAATCAGTAGTCTTCCCAAGTCCCACATCCATTCCTGACTTCTGCCTGCAATATTCAGTACTGCACGGATAATATTCAGACAGTATGTAAGCGGAAACAGCACGGAAATCATTCTTGCCCATAAAGGGAAGCCATCCACCGGTATTCTTGTTCCCGAAAACAGAATCATGGGCGTATCCAGTACGTTCATTGCAATGGACGCATCTCTTGAAAGCAAAAAGACTGCATTCAGCATACCGCCCCATATGGCAGATGCAACCATTAGAAGGGCAAATACGGCCGGAAGGAGGTACCAATTATTCATCCGGATCCGTCCGGTGTAGATTAACACAAACCCGCAAAAGCACGAAAACATCCATACTTCCTGTAAAAGTGCTCCCATCGCTTTTCCATAATTCATAGCAAGTCGATTCGCAGGGGACAAGAATTCAATTTCCAATGTTCCTCCTGTACGCTCATCGCAGGACATAGACCATGCATTCTGTACCATTGACCAGAAACAATTATATGCCATGTATCCTGATGCCAGAAAAGCCAGCAATTCACGACTATCATGAATCCCCACCATGTTTCCTTCCAGTGAAAATGGTTTATAGGTGTAATATACCTCAAGAAATCCCAGGATCGGCCATATCAGAAGTGAAAACCACACAAAATACGAATGATAATTATGCTGTTGCTGCTTTCGGATTTCTGCGGCAAAAACAATCCATATCTTTCTCATATCACCACCGCCTCCCGGGAATTCTGAATCAGGTACATCAGAATATCTTCGAGCTTCAAATC
>JBJENH010000184.1:2055-32767 GCA_051880095.1 Bariatricus sp.
AAATAAATATTCCGGATCGTTAATCAGACCTCGCGCAATCTGAAGCCTTTGCTTCATTCCTTTTGAATACCTCTCAACCGGAATATCCGCTTTCTTTTCGAGTCCGACCAACAGAAGAAGTTCCTGAATACGTTTTTCCAGCAAATCCTTTTTAATTCCATACAAACTTCCAAAATACCTCAGATTTTCTGACGCGGTCAGACGCCAGTACAGATTTCTCTCTCCTCCGGAAATCACATTTATCTTTTCTTTCATTTTTCGATGATACCGAATCGCATCCATTCCATTCATATAGAGTGCTCCGGATGTCGGTTCGATTACAGATGAAAGCATCCGGATCGTAGTCGTCTTACCGGCACCATTAATTCCCAGGAGCCCGATGATTTTTCCTTTCGGTATTTCCAGCGTGATATCCTGAACAGCGTAAATCACTTGTTTAGTTTTTTTTTGAAACATCCCCTTCTTTTCCTTTAATTCATACACTTTTGTTAAGTGTTCTGCTACGATCTTGTTCTCATACTTTTTCTCCATATCTATTCCTCTTATCCGAAAATATTTTCCACTACTGTCCGTTCCTTTTTCCATAGCCACAGGCTTCCAAGTCCGGCATAAATTCCTCCCAGCAGAAGGATTCTCCAAATAAGGTATCTATTATCTATCAAGCTTTTCTGATGTATCACCACATTTCTGAACAGCTCCACAGCCGGTGTAAGTGGAAAAATCTGCGCAAATCTCTGCACCCATTTCGGAAGATACTGGATCGGAAATGCAATTCCGCAGCTCAGGCTCATCGTAATAAACAGCGTATTCTGTGTGATATATGTATCCCGCGTCTCCAGCATAATCGCAGAAAGTGAAAGTCCCATACAGAAAAATCCAAAAATTGAAAACAGGATCGCTGCAAATGCCTGCAGATTCAGCACCGCTCCCAATCTTGCTCCCAGCAGTCCTCCCACAATGAGAACTGTAGCAAATTCCAACAGTGCTCGTTCTGTCTGTTCTGCAAGACATCCAAGATAATATTGTATTCTGGACATCGGAGACAGAAGCAGCACTTCCAGCGTTCCTTCCCTCAATTCCGTGATCAGTGCTCTTCCGACATTCATAAGTGTCGATACCGCCAGAACATTTATTGCCGATCCAAGAACCACATAGGTCATGTAATCCGCTCCTCCTGTATACTGATAATACTGAGCGTTCAAATTCCCTTTCAGGAAATAATGGTAAATAAAAAACGGAAATACGATCTGAGTCACGCCGGTTATGATCCTTGAAACAATAAAAGACCATGGCATAGCCCGCCGGATTCCAATCCGGTTTTTTTGATATGTTGATACAACTACCTGAAACATCTTTCTTCCCTCTTTTCTTACTGCATCAGTTCATAAAAACGATAGGGAATAAAATCAATCACATCTCTGCAGACATAATACTCTACATAGTTACCGCACCGCTTTTTCTCAAGAAGCCCCGCTTCCCAGAGTATCTTAAGATGTTTTGAAACTGCCGCCTCCGTCACTTCGATCTTTCCTGCCAAAGCCTTCGTTGTCCGTGTTCCATTTAGTATTTCGCGTATAATTTTCAGTCGTGTCTCATCCCCCAATGCACGGAACACATTCAGAAAATCCTGCGGAATTCCTTCGTCTTTGCGTTCAACCACTACCGATTTGATAAACTGTATGTATCCATTTCGTTCATACAGCCAGAGATGCGGACTTAGAAACGTACTGACTGTTGCGTATACAGTATGGATTTCTTTCTTTTGAAAAATATAATCTCTGTTTTTCAAATACCTGATATCCTCCCCGGTTACTTGAAGTCTTGTATGAAGACTTTTGCACCAGTTCCATATCCCGCTCTTTCTGCATTTCTCATATTCTTCCTGTAACACTCTTTTTAAAAATGTTCGCAGAATGATTTCTTCACGGCAGAATACTTCCCTGTAATAACATTCTGCCGCAGATATAATCTCATTTCTTTCCGAAATACTCATGCCACTGTGGTAAAAACGGATCATACGATTCCATTTGAAAATGTCCATCTTCTTTAAGTATTCGAGTGTTTCCGGAATACTCTTCAAGCATATTTCCATCCAGACATCTGAATCAATGATCATTGTCCAGTCACAAGTCAGACGATTCATTTTCCTGATTTTTTCAACCAGGTTCCCATGCTCTTTTTCAATCCGCTGATACCACCGCCGACGCTCCAGGTGGTGTTCCGGAACAGCCAAAACATGCATCGACATGAACATTTCCCAGGAAGGCATATATACAAAGCTGACCTTTACCCCTTCCGCATTAAATTCATTCAATACCACTTTTCCTCATCTCCTGCCATTGTTGGTGTACACCTGATCAATTAACTTTTCGGTTAATCAAAATTAAATTCCTTCGAAGTGGGGTTATTATAGAGAGATTTGGCTGAGTTGTCAAGAAATAATTACAGAATCAAAAACAATATACGATTCATAATTTTCCAGAGAAAAACGGATGAATGGTTTCCCGCTCATCCGTTTCAAAGATATCAAATCTTACATTTTATTCCACAGAGATCACCTGATAGTCCTGATCTTCCACCGTCTTTCTCAGTACGTCATCAGAAATCTCTGCATTCAGCTTCACCACTGCCGTTCCTGCCTCATGGCTGACTTCTGCCACATCCACTTCCGGAAGTTTCTCAAGACATTTTTTCACTCTCGCCTCGCAGTGTCCGCACATCATACCTTCGATTTTCATTGTTTTTTCCATTGATTTTTCCTCCACTTTTTTCGTTTTTTTCTTTTTGATTTTTTTATCTTTTCCCGCATCGTACATACGGAATAAGTTCAGCCGCAATGCATTTGTCACGACGCAGAAGCTGGAAAGACTCATCGCCGCAGCACCGAACATCGGATTCAGTTTCAGACCGAAGAGCGGAATCCATACTCCGGCTGCAAGCGGAATCCCGACTGTATTATAGAAAAATGCCCAGAACAGATTTTCATGGATATTTTTCAGAGTCGCACGGCTTAACCGGATTGCCGCCGGTACATCGGTAAGGCGGCTCTTCATCAGAACCACATCCGCCGCATCAATCGCAATATCCGTACCTGCTCCGATGGCAATTCCCATATCTGCGCGGGTCAGTGCCGGTGCGTCGTTGATTCCGTCACCGACCATAGCAACTTTCCCCTGCTTCTTAAGCCGGCGGATCACAGCTTCTTTTCCTTCCGGACGTACCCCTGCGATCACTTCATCCACACCGGCCTGCCTTCCGATCGCCTTCGCCGTCCGCTCGTTGTCTCCGGTCAGCATAACCACGCGAATTCCCATATTCTGCAGTTCTTTTACTGCCTGCCGGCTCTCTTCTTTCATGACATCTGCCACGGCGATGATACCGGCAAGCTTTTTATCCTTTGCAAAGAACAGCGGTGTCTTTCCTTCCTCTGCCAGGGCCTCAGACCTACTTTTCATTTCTCCGGAAATTTCTGCTCTGCTCCGGATAAATTCATAGTTACCGCCATTTAACCTGTTTTCTCCACACAGAGCTGTCAGTCCATTCCCCGGAAGTGCCTGAAATTCTTGAACCGATTCCACTTCAATTTCCTTCTGGGAAGCATATGCAATGATCGCTTTTGCCAGCGGGTGCTCACTTGATTTCTCCAATGCATATGCCATCCGAAGAAGATCATCCTCTGTAATACCCTCTGCCGGTATGATATCCGTTACCCTCGGTTCTCCATTCGTGATCGTTCCGGTCTTATCCAGTGCGACGATCTCCATTTTCCCGGTCTCTTCCAGCGACACAGCGGTCTTAAACATGATTCCGTGTTTCGCTCCCATACCGTTTCCGACCATGATTGCAACCGGAGTGGCAAGTCCCAACGCACACGGGCAACTGATTACCAGTACTGAGATCCCCCTTGCAAGGGCAAATCCGATGCTTTCACCTGCAAGCAGCCAGACAATAGTTGTGATCACAGCAATCGTAATGACCGCCGGTACAAACACACCGGAAACCTTATCTGCCACTTTGGCGATCGGCGCCTTTGTTGCTGCCGCATCACTTACCATCTGTATGATCTGCGACAGTGTCGTATCCTCACCTACACGCGTGGCCTCGCATTTCATAAAACCGGACTGATTCAAAGTAGCCGCAGACACCATATCCCCTTCCGCTTTATCGACCGGAATACTCTCTCCTGTGAGCGCCGCCTCATTGACTGCACTCATTCCTTCCAGCACGATACCGTCAACCGGTATATTCTCACCCGGTCTGACCACAAAGATATCTCCCTTTTTAACTTGTTCGATGGAAACCTCTGTTTCTTTTCCGTTTCGTTCCACAACAGCAGTCTTCGGTGCCAGCTTCATCAGGCTTTTCAGCGCATCCGTCGTCTTCCCTTTCGAACGGGCCTCCAGCATTTTTCCAACCGTGATCAAGGTTAAGATCATCGCCGCCGATTCGAAATAGAACTCATCCATATAGTACATGACTGCTTCCATATCGCCTCTAACCTGCGCATCCGTCATCGCAAACAGCGCATACGTACTGTAAATAAAAGATGCCGCCGATCCAAGAGCCACCAGTGTATCCATATTGGGTGCCTTATGCCATAGACTATTAAATCCACTGATAAAAAACTTTTGATTGATCACCATAATGATGATCGCAAGAAGCATCTGCAAAAGCCCCATCGCGACATGGTTTCCCTCGAAAAATGGAGGCAGCGGCCAGTTCCACATCATATGCCCCATAGAAAAATACATAAGCACGATGAGAAATCCAATAGATGCGAATAATCTCTTTTTCAAGACCGGTGTCTCACGGTCTCTCAGCATTTCCTCCGCTTCCATACTCCTGCCGTTTTCGGATTTCACAGCCTCTCCTTTTCTGGATGCTCCATAACCTGCTTCTTCCACAGCCTTTATAATGGCATCAGAAGAAGCAGTTCCTTCCACGCCCATTGAATTCGTCAGAAGACTTACCGAACAGGACGTGACTCCCTCCACTTTCGACACAGCTTTCTCCACACGAGCGCTGCACGCCGCGCAGCTCATTCCCGTAACCGTATATTGTTCCATCTATATCTCCTTTTCGTTTTCTTTTATTCTTTACTCCATAAAGCCAAACCATTCTCAGAGATTCAAGTACACCTCATTACTTCATCAGCTTCTGGAGCACCGCAACCAGTTCATCCACCGTCTCTTCTTTGCCTTCCCGGATGTCGTTTGTCACACAAGTCTTTATATGATTCGCAAGAAGCACTTTGTTAAAACTGTTCAGAGCAGCATTAACTGCCGATACCTGTATCAGAATGTCCGTACAATATGCATTACGCTCCACCATTCCTTTGATTCCGCGTACCTGCCCTTCAATCCGGTTCAGACGATTGAGCAGATCTTTATACTCTTTTTCGGAACGTTCCTTCGTCTTATGGCATGTACATTCTTTTCGCTCTTCCATCTTCTTCCCACCTCTCTTTGCGTTCATTATATACCCCTATCGGGTATATTGCAACCGTTATTCTTATAGATTTTTTTGGAAATTAATTGAAATTATTAATAAAACCCGGAAAGAATTACTGATCACATCAATAATTCTCTCCGGGTTCTTCTTCCATATCCTTATTCGAATCTGACTTTAATGTATGCTTTTATTTCTTCCACACATTTCTCAAATCCCAGCTTTCCGCTGTTCAGACAGAGATCGTAGTTTCTCGCATCCGTCCACTCCCGTCCGGTATAGTGCTTGTAGTAATCCGCACGATATTTATCGGTCTTTGCAATGAACTTCTGCATCTCACTTTCTGTCATGCTGTTGCGTTCCATCGCTCTCGCAAGATTGAATTCTTCCGATGCATGGACGAACACACTGACTACATTCGGATAGTCCTTCAGGACAAAATCCGCCGCACGCCCGATGATCACACAGCTTTCGGTTTCCGCCAGCCGTTTCATGATCTTTGCCTGATAGTTAAACAGATTCTTTGCCGAAACAAAATCACTGCTGCTAGGCGGGATCACATCGCCTGTGTAGACATCCGTCGTCATACGGAGAATCGGACTGTTCTGCAGCTTTTCATCCAACTGCCGGAACAGATGCTCTGCAATTCCGCTTTCTTCGGAAGCCATCTCAAGCAGATTGCTTCCATAGCAGGGAATCCCCATTTCCTTTGCAAACATCTCTCCGATCGTCTTTCCTCCGCTTCCATACTGTCTCGCAACCGTAATTACAATGTTTTCCATTTGCACTCCTCCTATTCACCAAGATATGCTTTTTTAATAGAATCATCGTTCATCAATACTTTTGCATCGCCCTCCAGAACAATTTTACCTGTCTCAAGTACATATGCCCTGTCCGCAATAGAAAGTGCTTTTTTTGCATTCTGCTCAACCAGAAGTACCGTCGTTCCGCCCTTGCTTACTTCCTGGATAATATCAAAGATCTCATTTACCAAAATCGGAGAAAGCCCCATGGAAGGTTCATCCATTACAATAATCTTCGGATGAGACATCAGTGCACGTCCCATCGCCAGCATCTGCTGCTCGCCGCCGCTCAGTGTCCCTGCCAGCTGATTCTTTCTCTCTTCCAGTCGCGGGAAACGCTTGTAAACCATTTCCAGTGTCTTCTCGATCTCGTCCTTGTCTTTTCTTGTATAGGCACCCATCTTCAGGTTCTCATATACGGTCAGTTCCGCAAAGACTCTTCGTCCTTCCGGTACATGCGCAATTCCCAGCGATACGATCTTATGCGCCGGAACCTTTGTGATGTCTTTTCCTTCAAAAATCACAGAGCCTTTCTTTGGTGACAGAAGACCTGTAATCGTGTGCAGGGTCGTCGTCTTTCCTGCACCGTTGGCACCGATCAGAGCGATGACTTCTCCTTCATTGACCTCGAAGGAAATGCCCTTGATTGCCTGAATCATGCCGTAGTATACTTCTATATCCTTAATTTCAAGCATTGCCATGTCCGTCATCCCTCCTATTCGCCCAGATATGCCTTGATAACTTCCGGATTATTCAGCACTTCGCTGGTCTCGCCTTCAGCGAGCACCTCTCCGAAGTTCAGCACAGTCAGTTTTTCACAAATACCGGATACCAGCTTCATGTCGTGTTCGATCAGAAGGATCGTCATGTCAAATTTATCTCTTACAAAACGGATCGTGTTCATCAGATCCTGGGTCTCATTCGGGTTCATACCTGCCGCTGGTTCATCCAGAAGAAGCAGCTTCGGCTCTGTCGCAAGTGCTCTTGTGATCTCAAGCTCTCTCTGCTTGCCGTATGGGAGGTTTGCGGCAAGCGTATCGGCATATTTATCAAGTCCGAACACACTCAGAAGTTCCAACGCTTTTTCATCCATTTCTTTTTCCACCTTATAATATTTCGGCAGACGTAAGATTCCCTCAACTGTCGAATATTTATGGTGATTATGAAGCCCTACCTTAACATTGTCCAGTACAGACAGTCCCTTGAACAAACGGATATTCTGGAATGTTCTGGCAATTCCGGCTTTGTTGATTTCAATCGTTTTCTTTCCTACGATATTCTCTCCATCCAGTGTAATGATACCTTCTGTCGGCCTATATACTCCGGTAAGAAGGTTGAATACCGTCGTTTTTCCGGCTCCGTTCGGTCCGATCAGTCCATACAGGCACCCTTTTTCAATTTCCATATGAAATTCATTTACTGCACGAAGACCACCAAAGGAGATTCCGAGATTCTTTACTTCCAATAATGCCATAACTATGCAGCCTCCTTTGTATTTTTCTTCCTGCCGGCTCTAAGTTTAGCCGCAAATTTTTCTCTCATTTCAATCGCTTTCGGTGCCCAGTTGAATAACATCATCACAATCATAACGATCGCATAGATCAGCATACGATAATCCTGCAGACCTCTCAGAAGCTCCGGCAGAAGTGTCAGCACGATTGCCGCAATGATTGAACCTTTGATATTACCGATACCGCCGAGAACAACGAATACAAGAATCATGATCGACATGTTGTAACCGAAGTTCTTGCTTGTAGCTGTCAGCGTTGCGAGGTTGTGGGAATACATAACTCCTGCCACTCCCGCAAGTGCGGCAGAAATCGAAAATGCCATCAACTTATATTTTGTAATATTGATTCCGACTGATTCTGCTGCAATACGGTTATCACGGATCGCCATGATCGCACGACCACTGCGTGAATTGATCAGATTCAGCACAATAAACAAAGTCAGAAGAATCAAAAGTACACCGATTGTGAACGTAGAATCCTTCGGTGTTCCTGTAATTCCCTGCGGACCATTGATGATAACCTTGCCGCCCTCTTCCAGTCCAAGAGACATCGAATCCTTCGTAGAAAAATGAAGTCCGTTCGAATCCTTTCCGATGAAAAGAATATTGGCAATATTTTTAATAATCTCACCAAACGCCAATGTTACGATCGCAAGATAGTCGCCCTTAAGACGAAGTACCGGAATACCAATTAGAATTCCACAAATTCCCGCTGTAGCCGCTCCGATCAAAAGTGCCAGAAAATATCTTATTCCGGAAGACGGAATCACATCCACCATACATTTTGAAAAGAACGCACTGGTAAATGCACCGACACACATAAATCCCGCATGCCCCAGACTCAGCTCGCCCAGTATACCAACCGTAAGGTTAAGAGAGACAGCCAGAATAATATATGCACAGAGCGGTACCAGAAGTCCCTGAAGCAAACTGGAGACATTCCCCGTAACCACCAAAATCTGTACAACCGCATAAATCACAATGACCATCAAATATGTAAGCAAATTGCTCTTTGTCGTTTTGTTCATTTTCTTTAAGCTTTTCATCATAGCCACCTACACTTTCTCCTGAATATTCTTGCCAAGAAGCCCTGTAGGTTTCACAATCAGAACCACAATCAGTACTGCAAACACAATTGCATCTGCCATCTGTGAAGAAATATATGCCTTACCGAATATTTCGATCACGCCAAGAAGAATACCGCCGATCATAGCACCCGGAATTGATCCGATTCCGCCAAATACCGCCGCAACGAAAGCCTTGATACCAGGCATAGATCCGGTATACGGAGTAAGAGTCGGATATGCAGAACAAAGAAGAACACCTGCGATTGCTGCAAGTGCAGATCCGATTGCAAATGTCAGCGCGATCGTTCCGTTTACATTCACGCCCATCAGCTGTGCAGCCCCTTTATCCTCTGAAACTGCTCTCATTGCCTGACCTGCTTTTGTCTTCTTGATAAAAAGCTGCATTCCGGTCATAATCACGATACAAGAAAGAATCGTAACGATCGTTTCTCCTGAAATCGTCAGTCTTCCGTCGGCAAGCACCAGTGAAGGTACCTTAACTACAGATGTAAAAGACTTCGTGTTTGCTCCAAAAATAAGAAGCGCAATATTCTGCAGCAGATAGCTGACACCGATTGCTGTGATCAGAACCGCAAGTGAAGAAGATGCATTTAAAAGCGGACGATATGCGATCGTCTCGATTAAAATACCAAGTGCTGTACAAAATACAATTCCGATGAGAACTGCTGCTGCAGGCGGAAGCCCCGCTCCTGTAATCGCAGTCAGCACCACATAAGCACCGATCATAATGACATCCCCGTGGGCAAAGTTAAGCATTTTAGCAATACCATATACCATTGTATATCCAAGCGCTATGATTGCATAAACGCTGCCCAGACTGATACCATTAATGAGATAAGATATAAAACTCATATAATTCTCACATTCCTTTCCTTTTTTGAAATATATTATAGCATGTACAAAAACAGAAGGCTACCATAAGATAGCCTTCCATAAAATTAATCCTATTCTACAACAGCGTAGTCACCATTTTCAATCTTAACAACCATTGGTTCCTTGCTCGGTTCTCCGCTTGCTTCCCATGTAAGACCTTTTGCAGTAACGCCATCAATCTCGATTTCAACCATTGCAGATTTCATACCTTCACATACATCGGATGCAGCCATTCCCGGTTTTACATCTGCTTTTTCCATTGCAGCCTTCATTGCATAGATTCCATCGTAAGCATCTGCTGCAAACTGGTTCGGAGTTTCGCCGTATTTATCTTTGAAAGCTGTTACAAATTTCTGAATTGCTTCATCTGTAGAAGTTGGTGTAAACGGACTTAAGAACATCAGGTTGTTAGCCAGGTTCGCATCAAATCCTTCTACTGCAAGAATTCCGTCCATACCGTCACATCCGAAGAAAATCGGGTTGTAGTTCATTCCTGCTGCCTGTTTCAGTACCAGAGAAGCCTCTGAATAGTAGAATGGCAGGAATACAAGTTCTGCTCCTGAATCTTTTGCTTTCTGAAGCTGAACAGAGAAGTCTGTTTTGCTTTCTGATGTAAATGCTTCTGCAGCAACTACTTCGAAATCCTGATTAGCTGCTTCTTTTACGAATGCTTCGTAGATACCGGTTGAGTAAACATCAGAGCTGTCATAGATTACAGCCACTTTTGATGCAAGACCGTTTTCTCCGATATATTTTGCTGACTCAAGTCCCTGCATCGGGTCAGAGAAGCATACACGGAATGCATTGTCATACTGTACACATTCTACTGCTGTTCCGGATGGTGTAAGAAGGAACATATTGTCCTGATTTGCAACCTCACCTACAGCAACACACGGTGCTGAAGTAACGGTTCCGAGGAGTGCCTGCATTCCCCAGTCTTTCAGGTTATTGTATGCATTAACTGCTTTCTCTGCATCATGCTCATCATCTTCGAATTTGAATTCAACCTGTACTCCGTTGATTCCGCCGGCTGCATTGATCTCTTCAACTGCCAGTTCGGCACCATTTTTAACTGCCTGTCCGTAAACAGCTGCTCCACCGGTAACCGGACCGATTCCACCGATCTTGATTACTTCACTGTCTGAGCCGCCACTCTGCTCTCCTTCACTTTTTGAGCCACAGCCTGCTGCCATCGATACGGTCATTGCGGCAACCATGGCAACAGCTAACCATTTTTTCACATTTCTCATATTCTTTTTCCTCCCAACAAACAGAGCGCACTCTGTTTAAAATTATGTTTGAAATCTTACACCAAATCCTCCTGTTTGTCAATAGAAAAAACACTATATTTTGTTGCATTAGGAAATATGCACAAATTTAACTTCATTTTTTTCTAAAATGCGTCTTCATTTTTTACATTTTTACGGAAACAATCTTGATTCAAATTTTGACGCATGTTTTCTTCTATGTTATAATAGTACAAATTTTACAAACTATTTCCGGAGGATATTAAAAATGGATGGAATTATTTTTGATGTAGACGGAACGCTTTGGGATTCGACTGAAGTCGTCGCCCGTTCCTGGAATCAGGCCATAATTGAAAATTCAGATCTTCCCGCCGATCTGACCGCCGAAAAGATCAAATCTTTATTCGGCAAAACCATGAATGAGATTACCGCCGCACTCTTCCCTTCTTTCTCAGAGGAAGAACGCAGTCGCCTCGGGGATCTCTGTTTCGCATATGAAAACCGGCTGCTCGCCACCGAACCAGGAACCCTTTATCCCGGTGTGCGGGAAGCATTCCAGGCACTGTCCGGGAAATTTGATCTCTATATCGTCAGCAATTGTCAATGTGGATACATTGAAGTCTTTCTTGAGGGAACGAATCTGGGTTCTTTCGTAAAAGATACACT
Source organism: Bariatricus sp. (assembly GCA_051880095.1). Taxonomy (GTDB): domain Bacteria; phylum Bacillota; class Clostridia; order Lachnospirales; family Lachnospiraceae; genus Allocoprococcus. The sequence goes on from JBJENH010000184.1 coordinate 13,691, forward strand.
CTGCTTCGGTCAAACAGGGCGTCCTAAGAATGAAAGCATCCGCATCTTAATGGAAAGAAACCATTTAAAAGATGTCTGCTACATCGGCGACACCATGGGGGATTACGATGCCTGCCAAAAAGCCGGCGTTCCCTTCATCTTCGCGGAATACGGTTTTGGTGAGGTTCCGGAGGCCGAAGTACGGATTCAGAATATACGGGAATTGGAACAGCTTCTTCTTTAGAAGCTGTTCTTTTCTATATTCGTTTTCTTCATCCACGGACTCTTTCTGTAAAACAAGACTGAAAGCAGCATTCCCGAAGTCCATCCCACCGGCCATGACAGCCAGATTCCGACGGAACCAAGGCCGATCACCTTTGAAAATACGATTGAAAGTGCTACTCTGAGAATCAGATCCGCAAAAGTGGCAATCATAAATTGTTTCATCATTCCTGCTCCCCGCAGGATACCGTCAGCAACCAGTTTCACCGATACCACAAAATAGAACGGTGCTACGATTTTCAAAAACTGATTCCCGGTCGCCAGTGCCGTCACCGAATCCTGATTCATAAAAAGGAGCAAAAGCATTCTGCCCGCCAGAAGGTACAATAACACCAGTGGAACGCACAGGCTCCATACCATTTTGATCCCTGCACGCATTCCCTCCCGGATCCTGTCCGGTTTCCTGGCTCCGAGATTCTGGGCTGTATAATTCGAAATTCCATTTCCCAGAGTCGTAAACGATGTGATGACCAGATTGTTGAGCTTGATTGCCGCAGAATAACCGGCAATCACTCCCGCTCCGAAACTGTTGATCACACTCTGTATGATGATATTCCCTACAGAAACAAAGCTTTGCTGCAGAATACTCGGCACAGCGATAACCGCAATTTTCTTAAAAAGTTTCCAGGAAAAGACATCCGGATTCCCTTCCGTATGAATACCGACAAGTCTCCGGAACACCACGATCATTGCAAGCACACAGCTCACACCCTGGCACAGAAAGGTCGCCCATGCCACTCCGGCAATTCCCATCTTCCATACTGTGACAAACAGAATATCAACCGCAATATTGGACGTAGATGATAAAGCCAGAAACACAAACGGTGTCTTCGAATCTCCCAAAGCCGAAAAAATACCATTTGCAATATTATAGAAAAACATGAATGGCAATCCCCAGATATAAATGTCCAGATAGAGTTTGGAATCTTCGAGTATATTCTCCGGTGTATGGATAAGCTGCAACAATTGCCCTCCTAACAGGAGTCCTCCAAGCATCAGTATTGCACATAATACACCACTTGAAATCAGCGCCGTATAGATTGCCGATTTCATATCATTATATTTTTTCGCCCCAAAAAGCTGAGAAGCAATCACCGAACACCCAATGTTACATCCGAACGCAAATGCGATGAAGATCAAAGTGATCTCATAACTGTTCCCCACTGCCGCCAACGCATTCTCTCCGACAAATTTTCCTGCCACAAGGCTGTCCGCAATATTATAAAGCTGTTGAAAAACAACGCTTCCGAACAATGGCAGGCAAAACCTCCAAAGCACACTCTCCGGTCTTCCGACCGTCAAATCCTTTACCATTTTTCCATTCCTTTTCCTTACCGCATTTATCTAATGAACATCGCATCTCCGAAACTGAAGAAACGGTATCTTTCCCGGATTGCTTCCTCATATGCAGCCAGAACGTGTTCTCTTCCTGCCAGTGCAGAAACCAGCATGATCAGCGTCGATTCCGGCAGGTGGAAATTCGTGATCAGCGCATCCAGAACTTTAAATTTGTATCCCGGATAAATAAAGATCTCCGTCCACCCACTGCATTCACGCAGCCTTCCATTCTCATCCGCAGCAGATTCCACCGTCCTGCAGCTCGTCGTTCCCACGCAGATGACCCGGTGTCCTTCCTCTTTTGCCCGATTGATCTTATCTGCTTCGCTCTGCTCGATCCTGTAAAATTCAGAGTGCATATGATGCTCCAGAATATTCTCAACCTTTACCGGCCGAAATGTTCCAAGCCCCACATGAAGGGTCACATGGGCAATCTCCACACCTTTTGCCTTGATCTCATCCAGAAGCTCCGGTGTAAAATGCAGTCCCGCTGTCGGAGCTGCCGCAGAACCGGAATGCCTTGCGTATACGGTCTGATAACGGTTTTTATCCTCCAGCTGGTGCGTAATATAGGGCGGAAGCGGCATCTGCCCAAGCTGATCCAGGATTTCCTCAAAAATCCCTTCATATTCAAACCGGATCAGACGGTTTCCTTCTTCTACCACATCAACCACTTCCGCTTTCAGAAGCCCGTTTCCGAAAACCAGCCTTGCTCCCGGTTTCATCTTTCTTCCCGGCTTCACCAGTGTTTCCCAGATATCATTTTCTTTCCGTTTCAGAAGAAGTACTTCCACCTTCGCGCCGGTTCCGTCCTTTTCTCCGATCAGGCGCGCCGGAATGACCTTCGTATCATTGATCACGAGACAGTCCCCCGGATTCAATTCATTTACGATTTCCCGAAAAATATGATGCTCAGTCTCACCGGTTTCCTTATCCAGAACCAGAAGCCTTGAACCGGAACGATCTTCAAGCGGATCCTGTGCGATCAGTTCTTCCGGCAGATCAAAATAAAAATCCTCTTTTTTCATTCTGTTTTCCTTTCTGAATATACGTCATTAAAGAGACCGTATACAAGATACGGTCTCCTCATTCATCTGATTATTGCTTTTATTATTGTCTCAATTCAATTCCCATTTCTTCCAGAGCTTTCAGAATCTTCTTCATAGCTGCGGACACATCGGCATCCTCAAGTGTTCTGTCCTTCGCACGGAAGGTAATAGAATATGCAACGGATTTGAATCCCGGCTTGATCTGTGCTCCCTCATAGAGGTCGAAGAGTTTGTAGCTTTCCAGATAAGCGCCGCCTTTCTTGTCGATCACTTCTTCAATCTGTCCGACCAGAATGGTTTTCGGAACTACCATACTGATATCACGGCTTACTGCCGGATATTTTGCGATGCCTTCGTATTTTCTGTCAAATGTAGCAAGTTCCACGATTTCAGGCATATCAATGACTGCAACATAGGCACGTTCCCCGATTCCGTAATTATCAGCAACCTGCGGATGAACCTCGCCCAGATATCCTACGACTCTTCCTTCGTAAATGATGTTAGCCTGACGTCCCGGGTGCAGGAAATTCTTTCCGGCATTCGGATCATAAGTCTCTTTCTTATGAAGACCAACTTTTTCGAAGAACTCTTCTACGATTCCCTTCATGCTGAAGAAATCGCCCTCTCCGTACATTCCAAGCGTGAACTGCATACGCTCATCCGGAAGTTCTGTAAGCGGAAGGCTCTTCGGAAGATAAATATTGCCCATCTCATACAAACGTACATTTTTATTTCTTCTATTATAATTGGTTGCCAGTGAAGTCAGCATACCATTGAGAGAAATCGTTCTCATAATGCTGTAATCTTCTCCAAGTGGATTCATGATCGGAATTGCCTGGCGAAGTACATCATTCTCGTCAAGAAGTAATTTGTCAAATACCTTCGGACTCTCGAAGGAATAGGTCATTCCCTGGCTGAAACCGCAGAATTCGGCAATATCCTTTGCAACGTCTTCCACACGATTCTTGAAGGAAAGCTTACCGGTGGTCGCTTCCCCGCTCGGAAGTGTGGTCGGAATATTATCATATCCATAGAATCTTGCAACTTCTTCTGCAAGATCGGCAAGACGGAACAAGTCATGACGGAATGTCGGTGCGATCACTTCCTTCGCGTCAGCGTCATATTCCAATCCGATCTTGTCAAAATATCCGAGCATATCTGCTTCCGGAATATCGGTTCCCAGAAGTGCATTGATGGCATCTGCGTCAAACGGTACTCTTACCGGCTCTTTCTTCTTGCCGTAAACATCTACCATTCCTCCGACAACCTCACCTGCTCCCATCTCTTCAACCAGCTGGCACGCGCGGTCGATCGCTGCCTGCGCGTTGTTCGGATCCAGGCCTTTTTCGAACTTACCGGAAGCATCGGTACGAAGTCCGACTTTTTTGCTGGATTTACGGATATTGGTTCCGTCAAAGCAGGCTGCTTCAAATAACATGGTCTGTACATGATCGGTGATCATGGAGTTCTCTCCACCCATGATACCGGCGATACCTACTGCCTTCTCCCCGTCACAGATCATCAGAACGGAATCATCCATTTCGCGCTCCTGTCCGTCCAGTGTGACGAACTTTTCTCCTTTTTCTGCGGTACGAACGACGATCTGACGTCCGGCGATCGTATCCAGATCATAAGCATGCATCGGCTGTCCATATTCTTCCATGACATAGTTGGTGATATCAACCAGGTTGTTGATCGGACGGATTCCAACGGAGGCCAGTCTTCTCTGCATCCATTTCGGAGAAGGGCCGATCTTAATATTCTTGACAACTCTTGCGCAGTAGCGTGGGCAGAGATCTGTATTTTCCACACGTACCTTAACATAATCATTGACATCCTCTTCATTTCCGGTCGGAGTCACTACCGGCGGATGGAATTCTTTGCCAAATGTTGCTGCCGCTTCTCTTGCGATTCCCACAACGCTGAAGCAGTCTACACGGTTGGACGTGATCTCATATTCAAATACCACATCGTCCAGCCCAAGTGCCTTGATTGCGCTCTCTCCTACAACCGCGTCATCACCGAAGATATAGATTCCGTATTCCGGTGCTTCCGGGTACATGTTTCTGTCAGATCCGAGTTCTTCGATCGAGCACATCATACCGCAGCTCTCTATTCCGCGGAGTTTTCCTTTCTTGATTTTGATTCCACCGGCAACTCTCTGTCCCGGTTCATGTCCTCCGGCAACACGTCCGCCGTCCAGAACGACCGGAACTTTGTCGCCTTCTTTTACATTCGGTGCTCCGGTAACGATCTGTACCGTCTCGGTTCCGACATTGACCTGACAGATGATCAGTTTGTCGGCATCCGGATGTTTTTCTATTTTTTCAATCTGACCGATTACAATTTTATCTAAATCTGCATCCAGCTTTTCATAACCTTCTACTTTGGTTCCTGAAAGCGTCATTGCATCTGTATATTCCTGGGCGGTCACATCGAGGTCAGGAACATACGCTTTAATCCATGATAATGAAGTATTCATACTTTTTCTCCTCTGTTTAGAACTGTTTTAAGAATCTAATATCATTTTCATACAGCAGCCGCATATCATCGATTTCGTATTTCAGCAGTGCGATACGTTCGAGACCTACGCCGAATGCGAAGCCGGTGTATTCTTCGGGGTCGATGCCGCACATTTCGAGGACGTGCGGGTGTACCATTCCGCAGCCGAGGATTTCGATCCAGCCGGAACCTTTGCAGAAACGGCAGCCTTTGCCGCCGCATTTGAAGCAGGATACATCTACTTCAGCGCTTGGTTCGGTGAATGGGAAGTGGTGCGGGCGGAACTTGGTCTTGGTTTCTGGTCCGAAGAGTTCTTTAGCGAATACTTCCAATGTTCCTTTCAGGTCGGCAAAGGAAATGTTCTTGTCGATGACAAGTCCTTCGATCTGATGGAAGGATGGTGAATGGGTTGCATCTACTTCATCGGAACGGAATACGCGTCCCGGTGAGATCATGCGGATCGGGAGCTTGCCCTGCTCCATAACACGTGCCTGAACCGGGGAGGTCTGGGTACGCAGTACGATTTCCTTATTGATATAGAAGGTATCCTGTTCGTCTTTTGCCGGATGATCTGCCGGAATGTTTAATTTTTCGAAATTGTATTCGTCATATTCGATCTCCGGTCCTTCGATCACTTCGTACCCCATTCCGATGAAGATACGTTCTACTTCTTCCAGTGCGATCGTATTCGGATGACGATGGCCTACCATATTTTTCTTAGAAGGAAGAGTGACATCGATTACTTCCTGTTTTAATTTCTCCTCGCGGATCGCTGCATCCATTTTCTTCTTGGTATCTTCCAGAAGTTCTTCGATCGCTGCACGGGTCTCATTAACAAGCTGTCCTACCTTCGGACGCTCTTCCGGTGCTACATCTTTCATTCCTTTTAAAACTGCGGTGAGTTCTCCCTTTTTCCCAAGAAATCTCACACGTACATCATTCAGCTTTTCCGGCACATCAGAAGCCTGAATCTGTCTGATCGCCTCTTGTTTGATGCTCTCAAGTCTTTCTTTCATAATTTCCTCCTTTTGACAACTGATAAAGGTCAGCCGGACCTTTTTGGCGTTTGCATGGCAAAAAAAACTCGCCCCCAGATAGGGACGAGAAACTCGCGGTACCACCCTGCTTCCTATTCATACGAACAGGCACTCGGACTGCGTAACGTGCAGAAACGTCGTTCTCTACTGATATGTTCAAAAACGCAGCTCGCGTGGGAAATTCGATTCCTGCCTGAACCTGAGGGAACTTACAGCCGGGGATTCCCTCTCTCTGTCGGAAAACAGTGCTCTACTGACACGGTCTAAGCCTTTTCGATATATACTTCATTATTGTAACATATGTTTTTTTTATGTCAAGCCGTTTCCCCACTCTTTTTCTTTTTTTCCTGCCATAAGCAGTTGAGAAGGCCGCCCAGAAGTATCGCATACATACAGAAGTACAGCCACAGCATAACCAGGATGATTGCCGTCATACTTCCATATAAACCACTGAATCCCTGAAATATGGTCAGGTACATAGAAAATACAAATGATATTGCCTGCCAGCCCACCGCCGCGAAGACTGCTCCGGGAACCTGTTCCCTGAACAGAGCTTTACGGTTCGGGAGGAACCGGTAGATCATCAGAGAAAACCCAAACAGAATCACAAACGAGATCAGGGTGCGCATCTCGAGGATGGACTCGGTTGTCTCTTTCAAAAACGGAAATCTGTTATTGATGAACAGACTTATGCTGTTGCCGAATACAGACAGTACCAGTCCAAGTACGATCGTAATGATAAACAGTATGGTGTAAAAAGAAGCGCGGATTCTCACAAACACATAATTTCTGGTCTCACGAATCCCATAAGTACAGTTGAGTCCGTTACTCATCGCCAGAACGCCTTTTCCTGCCGACCAGAGCGCAACAATTGCGGTGATCGGGATGACAGTCCGTGACTGATTATAAACCTGGTTCACAATCCCTATTATAAAATCCTGCATATTCTTTTCCGGGAATACCATCACTGCTGCTGTCATGACATCCGCTTTCGTAACCGGTGTATACTGTACGATTGTAAGTAAAAGCAGAATGATCGGAATCAGACTCAGAATAAAGAAATATGCCGACTGCGCCGCATATGCACCGGTATGATTCCGGCCGATTCTGTCCGAAAGCTCTAAGACCTTTTTAATTATCTTTTTCATATAACCACTCCGTCATCGCGCAAAATCTTAAAAGGCAGCCGCCTTAGCAGCTGCCTTTTTATCTTTTGTTCTCCCCCGAAATGCCGTTGACCGTTTTTTGACTCCTAGCCACAGCTAGGTGGGCGACCGCATCTGCTTTTCTGCCTTCCCCTGCGCGATGAGGGCCTGACATATTACAGAGATATAGGAATCCCGTTTAAAGTTTTGTAGGTTCAAAAATACGGATATATCGAACACCCCAGGTTTCTAAAAACAATTATAGCGTATTATTCACTTTTTTTCAACTCAAATACGGTAATTCTATCTTTTCTTTCAAATTTATCATAACTATTCAGAGCCAACAGAGTTTTTTACCCTTGGTGACTCATACAGGCCACTCTTTCCGCCGCTTTTGCGACACAGATAGATTTCCCCGATTTCCATTGATTTATCCACAGCTTTGCACATGTCATAAATTGTCAAAAGCGCAACACTTACTCCGGTCAGCGCCTCCATTTCCACGCCGGTCTTTCCGACCGTGCGCGCCGTACAGACTGCCAAAATCGAATTGGTTTCTTCCTGAAGTTCAAAATCAATTTCCACCTTACTCAGATTCAGGATATGGCAAAGCGGAATCAAATCCGAAGTCTTCTTCGTCCCCATGATACCCGCAACACGGGCAACCTGAAGAACGTCTCCCTTCTTCATCTGACCGTCCCGCACTTTTTGAAAGCATTCACTGCTCATCTGAATCCGGCCTCGGGCAGTTGCTTCCCGTAAGGTATCCTTCTTTTCACTCACATCGACCATGATGGCCTCACCCTGCGTGTTAAAATGTGTAAATTCCGCCATTTTTATCTCCTCTTCCAAATCTAGAAATACTTCTTATTCAGGCGGGAAATCGAAACTCCAAACCAGATCAGAACGATAAAAGGAAGGATCATAAAGACCGTAAGTAAAGCACCGACCTCCACGACATATGTATTTACCAGCTCAATCACGCCATATGCAGTAATGACAATTCCAAACAGCAGCATTCTTGGAAATACCTCTTTAATATAGCCCGCCTTATCACGGCATCTGTTCGGATCAACCGATTTCGGAAGCAGAATACTGGTATTGATCAGCCCTTTCACCTTCAACTGAAAGCAGGCATAGAAAACATAGAGCCCGCAAGCCAGTCCGATCACTCCGAATACTCCATTAATATCACTCATCGTTCTTTGTCACTCCTTTTGATTAAACTACACCGAGTACAGCCTTTACGGATGCTTCCATCTGTTCAATATCACATTCTGTAGTATGACGGATCTCGGCATTTCTTATTTCGTCGATCGCATTCGGTATATCCATCTGTGAAACTTTATGTAATTCATCAATCAGTTCAAATTCCTCCATAGAATCGTAAGATGGATCGATTGCCGTCATGACGCTTCTTGCGAATTTATATGGACTTGCCGTAGAAGCGATTACCGTCTTTGCCGTATCTTTGGTATTCTTTCTGTACTCACCATATACGGATGCAGCCACAGCCGTATGGGTATCGATCACATATCCCGTATCCGTGTAAATGTCATGAATCGTCTGTTTTACCTGTTCTTCAGACGCATAGCCCGCCTCAAAATCTGCCAGATTTGCTTTCATCTCTTCGGTGATCGCATAAACGCCTTTTGATTTGAGGTCATTCATGAGTTCCTGATCCTTCTTTGCATCCTCACCTGCGATCTGGTAGATCAGACGCTCGAGATTGCTTGAGATCAGAATATCCATGGACGGAGAAGTCGTCAGAATAAACTCTCTGTTTTTGTCATAGGTTCCGGTGCGGAAGAAATCATAGAGTACTTTATTTTCATTCGATGCACAGATCAGCTTCGCAATCGGAAGTCCCATGTTCTTTGCATAGTATGCGGCAAGGATATTTCCAAAATTACCGGTCGGAACAACAACGTTGATTTTTTCGCCTTCCTCAATCTCTCCGTTCTGAAGCAGCTTTCCATATGCATACACATAATAAACGATCTGCGGCACCAGACGTCCGATGTTGATCGAATTTGCAGATGAGAACTGATATCCGGCCTGATCCAGTTCTTTCGCCAGCTCTTTATTCTCAAACATCGCTTTCACACCGCTCTGCGCATTGTCAAAATTCCCGTGGATCGCAATGACAGATGTATTGTCACCCTTCTGTGTGACCATCTGAAGCTCCTGAACCTTGCTCACACCATTCTTCGGATAGAACACGATGATCTTCGTTCCTTCCACATCCGCGAAACCTGCCAGCGCTGCCTTACCGGTATCTCCGGAAGTAGCAGTCAGGATCACGATCTCATTCTTCACCTGGTTCTTCTTTGCAGAAGTCGTAAGAAGATGCGGAAGAATGGAAAGTGCCATATCTTTAAATGCAATCGTTGCTCCATGATAAAGCTCCAGGAAATAAGCGTCATGTGCCTTCGCAAGCGGCGCGATCTCCTCTGTATCGAATTTACTGTCATATGCTTTTGTAATACAGTTCTTAAGCTCTTCCTCTGTAAAATCGGTCAGGAACTCTTTCATAACTGCATATGCGGTTTCCTGATAGTTCATATTCTTAAGTTCCCCAAGGCTCACCGGAAGTTTCGGAATCGAAACCGGAACAAATAAACCTCCGTCTTCTGCAAGTCCTTTCAGGATTGCCTGGGAAGCCGTTACTGTCTTTTCTGAATTTCTGGTGCTCTTATAAAGTAGATTCATGATTCTTCACCCTTCTTATGTTTTCTTATTTATCGCACAATTATATCATACCAAATCTATTTTAGCAAATTCAAATTCATCTTTTACAAACATTTGTCTTTTCCTGGCACACACCGGCATGTCAAACTTCATTTTTCGACACTTTTCGTTTCCTTTCAGAAAAAATATTTATCGAAATTTATCTATTTTTATCGAAAATTGTATTTTGTAATAATTTTAAAGTATTGTATAAATAGTTCATTTAGTCGGGAGGTGCACGAAGGAGGAATATTATGGAAACAGCATTGCTGCTCTTAAGAAAAATTGGAATGCGCTCCAGCTATGCCGGTTTTAACTATCTCGCATGTGCAGTAGCTCTGGTTTTCGAACACCAGGAATATCTGAGAAAAGTTACCAAGAATCTTTACGTTACGGTCGGCAAAGAATATGGCGTTTCCAATGTCTGTGTAGAAGCCGCTATCCGCACTCTGATCACCAGTTACTGGAACCAGAACGAAGATAAAATACTGGCACCCATTCTGGGATATCCTCTGTTCGAAAAACCAACTTCCAGTGAATTCATATCCATATTAGCCGACTTTCTGCGTGACCATCCCGATTTCGGTGAGCAGGCAAAAACATATTAACAGCAGAAAGGCAGAGACCTGCTCTGCCTTTCTTTATGCTTCTCTTATAATGTTCTTGCTCTCCATATAGGTTGCAAGGAAATATCCTCCATAAACCAGGATCAGAAATACTGCAGTTGCAATAACCGACGGGAGCATTTCCCTCGTTTCCACCTGAACAGCTACAATCTTTAACGCAAACCGGAACCCGAATATGGAATGAACGACTGCCAGGACCAGAGGTGCCATAAAGAAAATACCGATCTGCCTATACAGCGTCTGATGAATCATCTTTTCATCCATTCCGATTTTTCTCAGAATCGTATAACGGTGGCGATTATCGGAGTTCTCTGTAAGTTCCTTGAGCGCAAGGATCGCGGAGCTTGCGATCAGGAAAATGATCCCCAGATAGATGGCGATAAAACTAATGATGGTCGATAGCCCTTTGCTGGATTCGATAATCGAAATTTTTGATATCCCGTCCAGCTGAATCTGTTTTGCTTCCAGCTGTTCCATAAGCTCGTGATCCCCGTCGCCGTAATTTGTGAACATCGCTTCGATCTGATATTTCTCCTCTTTTGTATCCGCATTGTAATCTGCCATGAGATAATATCTTTCCTTCATATCTTCTCCAAGCGGACAGCTGTCCGGTACAACTATCAGGCCGGTATTGGTATGACTGGTGGAGATCACAAGATAACCTTCCTGGCATTCCGGATATCTGGAATGATATACCTTTCCGCCAATCGCAATTTCACTGCCGTTTTTCAGCGCCATGTCCCTCAGATTCTTCATATTATCAAAATCACACAGCACAAGGTATTCGTCTTCCGCCAGTTCATATTCCCTGTTGCCATAGAGCCGTGCGATCTTGTTATAATCGGACAGTTTTATGATTTCCTCCGCCGTATCATACATAAGCATCGGATAGTTCTCTTTTGCACTTTCTATCACGCTCTGAAGTGAAGTCTCCCATGTCCACTCCGATGACGTATAAGTAGCAACTTCCGTCACATCTTTCAGTACCTTCATATCCAGTCCGTTTTCCTTCAGTGTGTCACTGATCGGTTTTTGGGAATCCTCGATCTGTAGCTGCGTGTATTCCCCATTATCCGGAAGGTTCGCTGTTTTATACAGATTAAGGTCTACCGGCGTCATCTCTTCCAGATCCTGCGTCAAAACCCGGTTCAGCGAAAGTGCAGTTGAGAGAACCGTAATCGTCATAAACAGCAAAAGACAGATGATCGTCATGCTGATGACCGTCGTATTGATCCGGTTGTGAATCTGCCTCAGCACGAAAATATTCGAATCCTTCAGATACAGTCCTTTTCTCATCTGTACCACCTTCAGGGTAAGTCCCGATACCGACCAGAAAATCAGGAATGTCGATACGATTCCCATGAGAATCGGAATGATCAGCTGATTCATATTTTCCAGCTGTGTAAGTCCGCCCGTCACCATATAATATGCAATTCCCAGTGTGACAGCCGCTGCCAGAAACACCAGTACACAGATCACCGGATTCTTCATCCGGACCTTCTCATTCTTCTTCTCCGCACTGATCAGATCGATCAGTTTGTATCTGGAAATGATGGCGATATTCAAAACCATCGAAGCCGCATACATCACGCCAAAATATGCACAGGTCTTCCAGCAGGCCGCCTCGGAAAATACAAACCGATATTCACTCATATCCGCCTGAAACAGTTTCGCAACCAGAACTGACATCAGCTGAGATCCGAACACGCCGATCACCAGCCCCACCACAAGTGAGATCAGACCGATCAGAAACGTTTCCCCGAGAAGGATCCCCGAAATCTGCCTTTTTCCCATTCCAAGCGTCATATAAAGTCCGAATTCCCGCTTTCTTCTCTTGATCAGGAAATTATTGGCATACACGATCAGAAATCCCAGGATCACTGCCACAAATACAGACACATAATTGATCATCCCCACCATCAGTTTCACGATCTGACGCGTTGAGCTGCTGACCACAAGCATGGCCTCCTGGCTGTCCAGTGAATTGAACATATAGAAGATCGCCACGCCCAGGATCAGGGTCAGAAAATAAATGGTATAATCTTTGATACTCTTCCGGATATTTTTCACCGACATCTTAAATAACATCGTTCAATTCACCTCCCAGAAGCGTGACAACCTCGATGATCTTTTCAAAAAACTCTTTCCGTCCTCCCGTTCCTTTCATGATCTCATTGAAAATCCTGCCGTCCTTGATAAAAAGGATCCGATCCGCATAACTCGCTGTAAATGCATCATGCGTGACCATCAGGATCGTCGCATCCATCGAGCGGTTCAGCAGTTCCATATTTTCCAGAAGCTGTCTCGCCGCCTTGGAGTCCAGCGCGCCGGTCGGCTCATCCGCCAGAATCAACTGCGGATTTGTGACGATCGCTCTCGCCGCCGCGATCCGCTGTTTCTGTCCACCGGACACCTGATAGGGATATTTCTTCAGGATATCCGTGATTCCAAGCTGCATGGCTATCTGATTCACCCGTCTCTCGATCTCCGCAGGTTTCACTCTCTGAATCGTAAGCGCCAGCGCAATATTCTCATAAGCCGTGAGCGTGTCAAGGAGATTAAAATCCTGAAAAATAAATCCCAGCTCTTCTCTGCGGAATTTGTTCAGTCCATTTCCCTTTAAACGGGTGATATCCATCCCATTTATGAAAATGTGGCCTGCCGTCACCCTGTCGATCGTGGAAATGCAGTTAAGCAGCGTCGTCTTTCCGCTTCCACTGGCTCCCATGATCCCCACAAATTCACCCTTATCCACCGAAAAACTGATCTGATCAATGGCCTTTGTAAGATTGGATTTATTTCCATAGTATTTCTCGATTTCCTTTACTTCTAATATGTGTTTCATATGATGCGTTCCTCCTTTTCGTAACTCCATCATAATCTTTTTCTCTCTTACCAGCCATCGATACAGCTTACGAAAACCTTACGAAATCGTAAGCTTTCTTCTTATTCGGTCAATGAAAAGCTGCTCTTCGGAAAAATCAGTTTCACCAGACATCCGTTTCCTTCTTCCGATGTAAGCGTAATTCCAAGCCCCAGCTTGTCGCAAAGTTTCTTGCAAAGATACAGTCCTATTCCGGTCGATTTCTTCCGGCTCCGCCCGTTGCTCCCGGTAAATCCTTTCTCAAATACTCTTCCGACCTCCTCCGGCCTGATGCCGATGCCGTTATCCCAGATGCCGAGAATCATCTGCTCTTTTCGCTCTTCTGCCGAGAAACGTATCACAGCACCTTCCTCTTTCCGGTATTTCATACTGTTTGAAATGATCTGATTCAGGATAAACTGACACCATTTTGCATCTGTGTACACTGTTTGATCGGAAATATCGATCTCAATCCGGATCTTCTGCCGGATCAGACTCTGCCGGTTCTGCTTCACCGCCTCATTTACAATCTGCTTCAGCTTACACTCCCCCACAAAATAATCTTTATTCGCGTGACTGCTCCTTGCATAATAAAGTGCCTGCTCCACATACTGTTCAATCTCCGTCAGTTCTTCCTCGATACTTCTCGTCACCTCACTGCGGTTGTTCTCGATAATCATCTTCGAAGTCGCGATCGGAAGCTTGATCTCATGGATCCACAGTTCAATATACTCTTTGTACTCTTCCTGGATCCGCTTGTAAACATTCACATTTTCCGCCATCGACTTCCCCGCATCCCGCAGAATCTCCCGAAGCTGCTCCTCCTCCACACAGGATGTCTCAGGAAGCATCTCCATGATCAGATATTTTTCCTGAAGTTTCTCCATTTTCTCTGCAGTTTCCAGATAAAATTCCTTTTTGGAACGGAATTCCAGATATGTACCCAGCAAAAACAAAAGCAGAATACTCGCTCCCAGATACAGTCGTATCACCCAGTGCACCGGATAAATCAGAAGGAAAATCTCTCCGGTTGCCACCGCGAAAATCAAGAGCATAAGCGTCTTCCACCTGTCCTTCAAATACCTTCCAAAGCTCATGTTATCGCCGCCTCCCGTTTTCTGTATTTCCTTATACGGATAAAAGATATCCCTGCCCTCTCTTTGTCACAATGACATCCTTCATTCCGATTTCTTCCATCTTCTTACGTATTCTCGTCATATTTACGGTCAGGGTATTGTCATCGATAAATGCCTCACTGTCCCACAGTTCATTCATGATATCTTCTCTCGACACGATACTGCCCTTGGACCGGATCAGACATTTCATGATCTTCAGTTCATTTGCAGTGAGTTCTACTGTTCTCCCATCTTTCTCCACCTGACTCTTCGAGAGATTCAGTACAAAACTTCCACAGCTAATCCGCTCCTGCATAGCCGGATTTCCGGTTCTTTTCAAGATACCCCTGATCTTCGCAAGAAGGATCTGCGTGTTAAATGGCTTAGTCACATAATGATCCGCCCCATAATGCAGGGATAAAAGTTCATCCATCTCACTGTTTCGGCTGGTGATCATAATGACCGGAACATCCGACGTCTTCCTGACTTCTTTCAGCAGATACTCCCCGTCATCATTCGGAAGGTTGATATCCAGCAGGATCAGATTCGCATCCGCGCCGAGAATCTCTTCCAGCGTCCGTTCGAAATTCTCCAGTCCAAAAGCCTCATACCCATTTCGCTGCAGGAATATCTCCAGCTCATGTCTTAATTTTTCATCATCTTCAACAATCAATATTTTCTGCATAACATCACTCCAATTTTGTCAGATTCAGATTCGCCCCGAACAGCATTTTGATAATCCATACAAAAAACAGAATCACAAGTATCGGGATAATGCAGGAAGTCACCAGCATAATCGCAAGCGATTCCAGGAACTGATTCAACATCTGCTCAGCCTGTTCGGTAATTCCGGACACCCCGTCTTTGATCTTCGAGAAAATCCCCGTTGAACTTTCCTCTTCTTCCGCACTCTCTTCCAATTCTTCCGCCGTTTCTCTCGCCGAATCAATGGTCGCGTTGATGGAAGACTGGTATGTTGCTTCAATCAGATTTGACACCTTGACACTCGCAGGGATAATCAGAACGATCGCACACGCAAAAGCCAGCAGTTTATTTGCCAGCATCCTGCATGCCCTTCCTTTCACAAAAACGCTGGCCGAATACAGCACACACGCGGCGGGAATCAAAACCACAAACGCCGCATATCCCGTAATCGTGACCAAATACTTTTCCAGATAAATCGCACAGAGAACGATAAGAAAATAGCCGCTGAGATCCGCCAGCTTCTCTGCAATCGGTGTCGCTGTATCGCCCGGAATCAGAGTAATCGCCGCCGAAGTTGCCGTCGAGGCTGCGGTAAGCTCCATGACCGTCGTTTTCTTCTCATCCAATGACCGGATCGTTTTCGCATGTAACTCCGGGGAGGCTGCATATTTTGCTAACACAAAGATCGAAATGCAGGCGATTACAAGCGGAATCACGATTTTTAAAATTTTTGTCGTCGTATTTTTCATTTTATTTTGTTCCTTTCTACTATAATCTTGATCGAGATCTTGTCCTTGGATTTATTCTATAACAGAAACATGGTGTGTGACAACCGGTTCTTTTGAACACTCTTCTTCACTCTCCTTTCATTCCGTTCCTCTTTTCCGCAAAATGAATGCGACGAAACTCATGTACGCTGTTGGTACGTAGCCGGCAGTAAATGCTGGCTACTGTATGAACAACAACGTAATATTTTCATAATCATTTTAAAAGAATGCTTGAAATTTTTCTTCAGAATGCTATACTAATAACATGCAGATATTGTTCATCGGTAGAACGCCAGCTTCCCAAGCTGGAAAGGCGGGTTCGACTCCCGTTATCTGCTGTCGAAACCCGCCTATTTTCAAGGGTTTTTATACATCATGAATCAAAAAGTAATCAAGAAGGCGATCAAACGTATGTTCTGAATATGTTTGGTTGTTTTATTTTGCCATTAATTCAGGAATATTGCTCAAAATATCGATTTTGTTTCTATTGATTTCCTGTTTCTATGGCAATGATTTTCTGTACAACTAACGTTGGTGTCCCATTCTGATGAACATTTGAATTTTGGACATAAAAATAGCACCTTCCTAAATGTAAGATGCTATATATTAATCAACTATGCACATTATTAAACTGAATTCTTTTTTACAATTCTTAATTCATATCCAAGAGCATCCAGTATATTACTAAATGCTCTAATTGTCGGTATGCTTTCTTTCCGTTCGATCCGTGAAATAACCTGTTGTTTATTCCCTGTCAATTCTGCTAATTCTTTTTGAGTAATTTTTTCCTGTTTCCGTAATGAAATCATTTCGCCAATTAATTTATATTCGGCACGAGATTCATCCCATGCCTTTTTAAAATTAGCGTCTAATTCTTTTTGCCTTTCAATTTCTTGTTTTACACTAATCTCTTTAAATGCCATAGTATATGCCTCCTTATATAAATTTCTTATTTAATAATTTGCCTAATTCAGATGCTCGTTTGCGTACAATTTTTGCATCTATTTTTTCCGTTTTGTTTTTCTGTTTTCTACAAGCATGAAGCAGGTATATATTATCTTTATCTACTGTAATATAGAATATGCGGTTATGTTTTTGAAAATATACTTCATATACTTTCTTCTCCCATTGTTTAAATTTTATTTTATCAAATTCACCGTTTTCCATGTATTCCATTACAGATAATCCATCTATTTTCTCTTCTTCTGGTAAATTGTTTACATAGTCGAGAATTAAATCTCTGCCGGAATTAGAGAAGTAACTATGCAATATCATTTATGACCCTCTCTTTCTCTTTTGTAATTGCATAATACAACATATATGTTGTATTGTCAAGAGATTTACAAGTAAAAAATATACTGCCTTTAATTGGCAGTCTTAAAAGTGAAGCCAATTCCATAGAAAAAGGACTTCAGATTTGCTAAAATTTAGGTGTCCAAGAAATTTCTCACAGGCATACCTTGCTTTAATACAATCGGTCACCAAAAAGCAATGGAGGTTCGCTACAAGGCTCACAAAAAAAACGTAAGAACCTCAATTTCGAAAAGATCTTACGTTTTATTTTGTTTCTGATCCTTAATTTTCTTCATAAATACCGTGCTTACCAAACACCCAACCATACATCCGAGCCCATTATGAACCATATCGTCCCACTCAAACAGTCCTCTGCAAAACACAAGCTGACAAATTTCTATTACAAATGCCAGTGCAAAACCTGCCAAGAATCCCTGCCACCATGACACTCTTTTATGAACTGCAAATGGAAGAAGAAACCCCATCGGCAGCAGCAGGATCATATTCAGAAGATTCTCCTCCAGCAATTCCCGATTTCCTTGAAACACTTCTCTCCACGACCAGAATAGCGCCAGTTTATACTGATGCTGCGCTGCAGGCATACGTGTAAATACAGTAGATGCAAATACGATTCCGATATACAGGATAAGAAGAAGTCCGGCAATCGCCTGCGAGCAGACAATCATTTTCCTCCGCAGCAAATAGCCAGCCACTATCACAGCCACTAAAAACAGAACCGCAAAACAAATCCCTTCGCGGCTGGTCCATGCCCGGTTATGGGTTATAAAAATCTGATATATATCCAATTATAAAGTACCCCTTTTTGTTTTTCTCTTATCGTAGCATATTATATTGTGAAATGCCATAGAATTACGTTCTTCTTCCGGCTCCTCTTCCTCTGCATTTTCCATATACTGCTTCCAGCAGGCCCGGCATACCATCGTTCCCTCCGGCACATACTCCCCACAACATACACAATAATCCAAACCATTCACCTCCGGTATAAAGTATATGCCGAATAGGATTATGAATATTCATATTCAAAAGACGCCCGTTCCGTCTCGAAAGCAAATACAGATTTCCCATGAATGCGTAACCGATAAAATGCACGGCAAGATGCGCTTTCATGGATAGTCCGCACCATATTTCCAAGTTCCGGCGCTTTCAAAGGATAACCACCGGTTTCCAGAAGTCTTACTTCCAGCTCCATCCCTTTTTGCACAACCCGAAGTCTGCCCTCTGCATTTTCAACCACTCTCGCACCCAGATACGTCGCAAATCGAAATTCTTTTCCACGCCACCAAACAATTCCTATAACACCAGTAAAAGAAATGCTTTTCCCTGTGAAAGAAAATCCCGGTACCGGAATTTCCGCCACAGACAGCATCAACGAACCTCCCTGAAAGAAGCAATGGGTCCAGGCATATTTCTTCGGAAATGAATAGCCTCGGTCTCCCTCCCAGTACCCCAAAGCATGTTCAAATTCATAGCTCTCACCATTCAGCATGATCCTTCCAAAAACCGAATGCTGCATACTCCAGACACTGTGGCGGCACTCCATAAACGGAACCAAAGAAAACGGCCCCATAATATCATATTTCAGCGGAGTTAACGCACCATAACTCAGCCTGCCCTCCACAGCGAGT
>JBJENH010000185.1:0-16618 GCA_051880095.1 Bariatricus sp.
CCTTGTAATTTGATATCCTGCTTCATAATAGTTATTCCTCATAATCAGCTGTACTGGTTGAATTTGGGGCTTTCGCCCTATGAAAATCACAGCTGACAGCCTTGCCTGCCAGCAGGCAGTCTGTCACTTCTGATTTTCGTTTGGTTTTTCCCCGCCGTGCTAAGCTCAAGAACTGCGTTCTTTCGCTCACGGGCTTCGCCCTATGAAAATCACAGCCCGCAAGCTTGCCTGCCAGCAGGCATCTTGCTGTCTCTGATTTTCGTTTGGTTTTTCTCCGCCGTGCAAGCTCAAGAACTGCGTTCTTTCGCTCACGGGCTTTCGCCCTATGAAAATCACAACTGACAGCCTTGCCTGCCAGCAGGCAGTCTGTCACTTCTGATTTTCGCACGGCTCATTGCCTACTTGAACATTATAACACCTTTCTTTTGTTTAGGGAAGTAGAAATGATTTTGTATCTTTATTCTAGTGTGCTGGCGCGAAGTTTTGTTTGGTATCAGGATGTTCTATATAATCCACACAATGAACTCTTCTAATTCAAGTCATCATATATCCAACACCACAATTCTATCTCCGTGGCTGCTCCGATAGCCAAAATCATAAGCGTTTACGGCAAATAGTACAACAATTGTTAATTAGCACGTAGTATTCAGTACATATTACGGCAAAAATCCATCAAACCTCAAAATAGCACGTAGCAAATGCAAAAGATTACGGTACAAATCGCAAAAACTTCAAAATGCTCCGTAAACACCGTCTAAAATTACGGCATATAACCCCAAAACCTCATATTCACACGTAAACATTCAAAAATACTACGGCACACACCAAAAAATCCATAAAATGCCACGTAATGTCCCCTCTTCTCTTCGCGCCATCCCAGACATCCTTCCCCATTTGAAAAGTCAGCCCGAAGAAGGGCGCATAGATTGATATCGAACAATCCAGTCGTGCTTTTAGCGGAGGTGAAATCCGTTGCTTACGCAGTCTTAGGTGCGAGGGCATTCCCGAGCACCTTAGTCTGCGTTAGCAACTCGTATAGCGTACCGAAAATAACTGAACCAATCACTTGCCTGCTTCTCCGATTGTACAGGTCAAAAAGCCTCAGCGTAGCCCGCTACGCCTGCGTTTTTTGCCCTGCACACTCGAAGAAGTATTCTGCGTGATTGGTCCAGTTATTTATCGGACGCTATACTAGTTCACCGCAGCGTCACGACGTTCGCTATCAATCTATGCGCCCTTCTTCGGGCGTCCCTTATTCAAAAAGAACTAACTTCTTTATTTTGTATTATATCCATCCGGATTCTGGCTCTGCCATCTCCATGAGTCTTCACACATTTCATCGAGTCCGCGCTCTGCAACCCATCCGAGTTCTTCTTTTGCCTTTGTTGCATCAGAGTAGCATGTAGCGATATCGCCAGGTCTTCTTGCCTTGATCTGATACGGAATCGGTTTTCCGCATGCTTTTTCAAATGCATGTACCATATCCAGTACGGAATATCCTGTTCCGGTTCCCAGATTGTATACACATACGCCGGCTTTTTCTTCGATCTTCTTGAGTGCTTTTACGTGACCGATCGCAAGGTCTACAACATGGATATAATCGCGCACGCCTGTTCCGTCGTGTGTATCGTAATCGTCACCGAATACGCCGAGACACTCCAGTTTGCCGATCGCAACCTGAGTGATATAAGGAATCAAGTTGTTCGGAATACCCTTCGGATCTTCTCCCATCAGTCCGCTCTTATGCGCTCCGATCGGGTTAAAGTAACGAAGAAGTACCACATTCCATTCCGGATCTGCAGTATGCAGATCTGTCAGGATCTGTTCAAGCATCCATTTTGTCCATCCGTATGGATTGGTGCAGATTCCTTTCGGGCATTCTTCTGTGATCGGAATAAACGCCGGATCTCCATAAATCGTAGCTGAAGAACTGAAGATAATATTTTTAACACCATGATTGCGCATTACTTCGCACAGTGTAATGGTTCCGCCGATATTGTTCTGATAGTATTCCAGCGGTTTTGCTACAGACTCGCCTACTGCCTTCAGTCCCGCGAAATGAATTACCGAATCAATGCTTTCTTTTGAAAAAATCTCATCCAGTGCTGCTCCATCTCTGATATCAGCCTGATAGAAGGTTACCTGTTTCCCGGTAATCTTCTCAACACGTCTAAGTGCTTCCTCAGAAGAATTGCATAAGTTGTCCACAACAACTACGTCATAACCTGCATTTAAGAGTTCTACGCATGTATGACTTCCGATAAATCCAGCTCCGCCCGTTACTAAAATTGCCATGATCTCATCCTCCTAAATTTTCGAATCATTTTTTCTACATTTACTATATCATACTTTCCCAAAATAGGGAATAGTTTTTAGTAAATTTTATAATTAATTTTAGTAAATTTATTTATGCATTTACTAAACTCTTCGGTTTCATATAAGATAAAAGCCCTTGCCAAACAAGCACGGGCTTTCTGTCTTTATTTGTACTTATTTATAATCTGACGCATGGTATCCCATTTTGCTTCCATATCCTTAACCAGCGTAAACTGGGTTCTGCAGCGATCCAGATTATGATGCTCGCGATGGATTTTAAAATAGGTGTCTCCCTGCAGATAATCTGTCAGGAAACGCATGCCGCATTCGAAAGTCATGACCATTGCACCCGTCGGCATAAGATCGATTTCTTTCTCTGTCAGTTTTCCTCCGCAGCCTTCGATAAATCCTTTTGCATAGAGATCGAAGAGTTCCATATCACAGGAAACTTTCGAAAGATCCTGTTCATCTTCTGCTGCAGTACTTGCTCCGAAGCGGATCGAATCACCGAAATCATTCATAGCCAATCCCGGCATAACGGTATCAAGGTCAATAACACAGATACCTTTTCGTGTCTTATTATCAATCATGATATTGTTCAGTTTCGTATCATTATGCGTAACACGGAGCGGAATTTCTTTCTTTTCTAACAAATCCGCAAATACATTTGCCAAATGCTCATGCTCCAGAACAAACTGGATTTCCTTCTGTACAGAAGCTGCACGTCCGCATACGTCATCTTCTACTGCCTTCTTGAACACCTGGAATCTCGCTTTTGTATCATGGAATCCTTCAATCGTCTCATGGAGTGTCTCTGCCGGATATTCTGCGAGAAGTCTCTGGAAATTACCAAAAGCAACTGCACTCTGATAGAAGTCTGCCGGACTTTCTACCTGATCATAGCTTGTGGCATCCGTGATGAATTTGTAAGATCTCCAGTACTCACCTTCAGAGTCTACAAAATATGGCATATTATCAACGGTGCGGATCACATTCAGGGTCTCACGATCCGGATCTCCTCCATTTTCAATGATCTTCTTGCGCAGATAAGAAGTCACATTCAGGATATTCTCCATAAGTTCTACCGGTTTCGTGAAAATATTCTTATTCATTCTCTGTAAAATGACTTTGATCGTTCCCATTTCTGCAATTTCAAATGTCAGCAGATATGTATCATTGATATGTCCGCTTCCGTAAGGTCTTTCATCGATCAGCACACCTTCATACCGGAACTGGCCTATCGCTTCATCAATTTTTCCTTTTCCCATTATGCTTCCCCCCAAAGTTTCTCCGGATAACGTCCTTCTGACTTCATTCTCTTGATTGCCTCAACTACAACCGGTTTGTCTTCTTTATAAGTCACTCCATACCATTTATCCGCAGAAGCCAGAACCGCAACCGTTGCACGTCCTTCTTCCAGGAGTGTACTTACGACAGCCGGAAGGAAATATTCACACTTCATCGGATTTGACACAAGTCCTTTTTCCAGGAATGCCGGGAAGCCAGCTTTGATTTCATCAAGAATGCTGCGTGTGAATCCCCACATATTCATAGACACCAGTGTGTCTCCCGGAAGTTCGGTCCATGATGCTCCGTCATCTTCGGAATAAGCAATTCCACCGTTTCTCTTCTCGATGCGTGTTCTTTCGGTGATGCGCACCAGTTCTCCGGCTTCATTCGTATCGCATACTCCACGTGCCACATGGCCATTGTCCGTAACGGTATTTTCCAGCTTATACCCTACCATCGTGTAACGGTATTTGTCATCATCTTCATGAGTTGCAAGATAATCGTAGATAACCTGGAATGCGTCTCTTCCATAGTAGTCATCTGCATTGATAACAGCAAATGGTCCGTCAATCTCATCGATCGCACTCAGTACCGCATGAGCCGTCCCCCACGGTTTCACACGTCCTTCCGGCACTTCAAATCCTTCCGGAATATTGTGCAGATCCTGATATACGTAAGCAACCTCCATCTGTTCTGCCATACGGTTTCCGACAGCTTCTTTGAAATCTGCTTCATTTTCTTTTTTGATAATGAAAACAACTTTTTCAAAGCCTGCACGCTTTGCATCAAAGATGGAGAAGTCCATGATGATATGTCCCTGATCATCTACCGGATCAATCTGTTTGAGTCCACCGTAACGACTTCCCATTCCTGCCGCCATGATTACTAATACTGGTTTTTTCATTTTCCATCTCTCCCTACTTTTATTTTCGTTTTACTTACTTTAACTAAGTCCATAATATAACTTTTTCTCTCTTTCGTCTTTATATAATCAATCTCTAAATTTGTCTTATTATCTTCTTATATATAGATTATTTCTGATTATTCGCACATATGTGAAAATTTCATTTGTATTATCATTCTATCATTTTGCACTATCAGCCATTTATGATTGATTTTTTCTAAGCATTGGTTTAATATACTTATTGAGATTAAATAATTCGGTTCAGTGATTCTAATCACTTATCATTCGCACCGTCACACTGGAGGCAATATATGGGTTATATTGGCGTACAACTTGAAGATTCCATTCATATTGATGAATTATACACTATTCATTATTTTGAGTATATGAATAATTTTTCTTTTGCAGGTGAATCCCACAATTTCTGGGAGTTTCTCTATGTAGACAAAGGCGAAGTCGGCGTCATTACGGAAACAACCTACCATCTATTAAAGAAAGGGGATATCATTTTCCATCAGCCCAATGAATTCCACGCAGTGAAGGCAACCGGTGATTCTGCCCCTAATCTTGTAGTGGTATCATTTTCCGCGAAATCTCCAGCTATGAATTTTTTTGCCGGCAAGATCCTGAGAGTTGATGAGCAGGAACGAAACCTCCTGGCTGATATGATCATCGAAGCCAGAGACTGTTTTGCATGTCGCCTGGATAATCCGTATCTGCAGCATATGGAAAAGAAAACACCGAATTCTTTCGGGGCAGAACAGATGATACGACTTGAT
This sequence comes from Bariatricus sp., assembly GCA_051880095.1. Classification (GTDB taxonomy): domain Bacteria; phylum Bacillota; class Clostridia; order Lachnospirales; family Lachnospiraceae; genus Allocoprococcus. The sequence goes on from JBJENH010000185.1 coordinate 5,290, forward strand.
CTGGAGCACCTGCTGATTCATCTGGTCCGTCATAATACCAATCCGATTATTTTTAAGAAAAATCTTCCGAAGCTCCCGCCTAAGTCAACAACAAGCCGGAGTGATACCGAGATTTTCAACCGGGTGGTAAATTATCTGGAAGCCCACATTCACTCCCATGTGACCATAGAGCAGATCTGCCGCGATAATCTGATCGGACGTTCACAGCTTCAGAAGATTTTCCGCGAAAAATGTTCCAAAGGCGTCATCGAATACTTTTCATCCATGAAAATCGATGTGGCCAAGCAGATGATCCGGACCAATCACATGAACTTTACCCAAATTTCCGAACAGCTCGGTTACACTTCAATTCACTATTTTTCCCGGCAGTTTAAGAAAATCACCGGGATGACTCCTTCCGAATATGCCTCTTCGATCAAGGCAATGGCAAGCGGCAGTTTTGATGACGATTAACAAAATACCAGAAAACTAAAAGGCTGAATTCCCGGGAAACCCCATGGAATTCAGCCTTAATATTTCAATTAATCCTGAACGTATGGCATTAAAGCGATATGTCTTGCTCTCTTGATTGCTACAGTAAGAGCTCTCTGATGTTTTGCACAGTTTCCTGTGATTCTTCTCGGAAGGATTTTTCCTCTTTCAGAAACATATTTCTTTAATTTTGCTACATCTTTATAATCGATTTCGTTGTTCTCTTTACCACAGAATACACAAACTTTTTTTCTTCTGCGTCCGCCTCTTCTCTTCATCGGAGAATCTGGTCTGTTTCCTTTTTCGAATGCCATTTTGCACATCTCCTTTCCTAGTTAAAAGGTAATTCCTCATCAATTCCGTCCGGAATATTCATGAAGCCGTCACCAGCATCTACGCTTGGCGCCGGAGCCGGGGCGTTCTGATAAGACTGTGCGCCGCTCGCATTCTTGCTTTCTGCAAATTCCTGTTCCTCAACAACAACTTCTGTTGTATAGACCTTCACACCATCTCTGTTGGTATAGCTTCCGGTCTGGATTCGTCCGCAAACCGTAACGCGCATTCCCTGACGGAAATAACGTTCTGTAAATTCTGCGCTCTTACCGAAAACAACACAGTTGATAAAATCTGCACTCTGTTCTCCGTCGCGTCTGAATCTGCGGTCTACAGCCAATGTATATCTTGCAATAGCGAGAGCATTCTCACCTTGTGAATATCTTACTTCAGGATCTCTTGTCAAACGTCCCATTAAAACTACTTTATTCATACGCTGCCTCTTTCTAAGCTTCGTCTTTCACGCATAAATATCTGATTACACCGTCCATGATACGGATTCTCTTCTCAACTTCGCCCGGTGTAGTTGTATCAGATTCGAAGTGGACAAAGTAGTAATAAGCTTCTTTCATTTTCTGAATCTCGTAAGCTAATCTTCTCTTTCCCCATTCATCAACGTCAGTTACGTTACCGCCGAAACGTGTTACAAGTGCTTTCACCTTTTCGATAACTTCTGCTCTGGCGTCGTCTTCGAGTTTTGCGCTGACAACAACTGCTAATTCATATTTGCTCATGTCCTGCACCTCCTTATGGTCTCTGGCTCCCGGATATGCCGGGAACAAGGATAAAAATAGTATATCACAAGTTGGTATGATACCATAAATCAACACACGTTTCAAGCTTTTTTTCTAATTTCTTTTGTATTTTTCTCCACAAGCTTTCGGGAAACCATCACCTGATGTCCGCATCCCTGACATTTCAGTCGAAAATCCGCCCCCACACGCAGGATCTCCCACTCTGAGCTTCCGCAGGGATGCGGCTTTTTCATCCGGATGATGTCTCCCACTTCGAATTTTACATCTATAGCCATCTTTTCCTCCTGTTTTTCAATTTCGTCTCCTAATTTTTGACCTCAACCAGCATTCCGTGAACGACTAAACGTTCATCATTATTCGCCTTTGTGCAGGTTGAAAGCGTTACAATTTTAGAGTCCAGATCCGGTTCCACACCTGTATCGTAAAAGCTGGATTCTTTTGTTATTTGAAGGAATGACCGGAACGCCTCATCATCCGCAAATTCATATGTATAATTCTCAGCTATATCTTTTACAATGCCTGCAGAATAAATCTGATATTTCAGCTGTGCACCATCCGGAGTATAAATATAAAAGCACGGATATTTCTCCCAGAACTCTTTACTTTCATATTCATCCAACTCATTAAACATCGTTCCGTTATTCATATGATGTCCATATATGATCGTATTTCTGTCATTAAAATCCGGATTGTTATCTACATTTACAAAAATCGTGCCAACCGTATTCTCATACCCCTTAAAGGTCTTAGACAAATATTCGCTGTTGTCTTTTCCCTGAACCACCGGATAATTAATGATAGCCGGTTCATCGAAACGGATCCACGCCACGACATCCGGATTGATTGCCTTCAGTGCATCAAAGTCCACCTGATATCGATCTTCCTCCTCTTTGTCAATGCTTACTACCGTTTTTTCAATTTCCTCATATTCCGCTTCTCCTTTGTGATATCCGTAATAGATTTCAAACAACTGATAGGCTGAATATACGAAAACAGCCAGCGCGACGATCAAAATGATCTTACTGATGATTCCAGCCGCCTTTGACCCTTTCTTCTGCTGCTTCCTCGGTCCTCTTCTATGCGCTTTCCTTTCCTGCTCCGCATTTCTTCCGGTCATCTGCTCCGACTGTATATCTTCTTTCTGTATACCAACGCGCTCCTCTTGAAGCTCTTCCGGACGCTTCTGCCTGCGTTCTTTTGCCGCAGCTTCAGGGCGCCTTCTCCGGCGTTCTTCTCCGGTTCCTTCCGCACGCTTCTTCGGACGTTCTTCTCCGGTTCCTTCCGGGCGCTTTCTTCGAACATCTCCCTCTGTTGCTTCCGGCCTCCTCTTCGGACGCGCTTCTCCGGTTCCTCCCGGACGTCTCTTCAGACGTTCTTCTCCCGCTCCTTCCGGACGCTTTCTTCGAACATCTCCCGCTCCTTCCGGGCGTTTCTTCGGACGTTCTTCTCCGGTTCCTTCCGCGCGCCGCTTCGGACGTTCTTCTCCCGCTCCTTCCAGGCGTTTCTTCGGACGTTCTTCTCCTGCGCCTTCCGGACGCTTTCTTCGAACATCTCCCGCGGTTCCTTCCGCACGCCGCTTCGGACGCGCTTCTCCTATTCCCTCCGGACGCCTCTTGGGTTTCTCTTCTCCAGTTCCTTCCGCACGCTTCTTCGGACGTTCTTCTCCCGTTCCTTCCGGGCGTCTCTTTCTATTCTCTGTCTGCATATCTTCGTTTTTTATTTCCCTATTCTTTTCTTCCATTACTGCCTCCCGGGAATCTAGTACATCGGTTTCGAAATAACTATACCAAATAACTCGAAGAAATATTCTGGGTTATTAGTATCGTTATTTACGAACCGATGTACTAGTTATAACCAAAAGTATAACACACTTTTTAGACTTTTTTAATAAGAAGTTTATTGATTCCATGGAAAGTCCGTGTAAAATATTAATATACCTTTTACCAAAACATTACTATAAAGATTGGATGATTAGAAATGAAAGAAAAATTTATGCGTTTTATGTATGGTCGCTACGGAATCGACTCTTTTGGAAAATTTATGATGTGGACCGGGATTATCCTGTTCCTTCTTTCCGGTTTTTTTAAATGGGGACTTTTGTACTATCTGGCGCTGATACTTCTTATCTATACTTATTTCAGAATGTTTTCGAGAAATACTTATAAGCGCGCCGCCGAGAATCAGTCTTTCCTGAAGGCAACCGCCGGCATCCGCAGCTTCTGGTGGAAGCAGAAAAACCTTTTCCGGCAGCGAAAAACGCATCATATTTATAAATGTCCTTCCTGCAAACAGAAAATCCGTGTTCCGAAAGGTAAGGGAAAGATCGAGATCCGTTGTCCGAAATGTCAGACTACTTTCATCAAGCGAAGCTGATCTTCATAAACACATAATTTAAGGGAGCACCCCAGATGCTCCCTTAAACTATATACTTTCTTCATCATTCTGATGATATTTCTTTTTATCCTGATACATATTCTGATCCGCAATTTCCAGAAGCTCCTGCAATTTCATCCCCGAATATTCTGTTGAAACAGCATATCCCACGGCATAACTGATCTCTGCGCCATCTGTTCTTTCATTATAATGTATAACTTCTTCACGGATGCCCTTCAAAATTTCTTCCACACTCCGGCTGTTTCTTACTTTCACCACAGCGACAAATTCATCACCGCCATAGCGCGCGACAAATGCTTTCGATGGAAAATTATTTTTCAAGATCTCCGCAAATCCCCGAATCAGCCGATCCCCTTCTTCGTGTCCCATCGTATCATTCACACGTTTCAGATGATTCAGGTCAAACATTACAACTGCACACTTCTCCCTGACGATGCTTTCTGTTTCAAACAATTCCCTGCAGCGACTTTTATTATACAGTCCCGTATGCAGATCCAGATTAGCCCGCAGTCCCAGTTCTCTGTTCGACATGATTCCCGCAACAACAGCATACAAAATAAATGCCGCTAATGTATATAATATTCCTGAAGAACTTCCCCTTACATAGTAAAAGATCAGGTCTACAAACGCTCCCACCACACAGATGGAAAGACATCCAAGCGCCGCTTTTACTTTTATATTATCTCTCTTTTTCTTCCATTCACAAGCAATCATGTAGACGATGGCCGCAATGCAAATTACCAGCATAATATGTATTGCATAGAGACTTTCCCGCAAATCCATAATGTTCAATATCTGAAGTGCCAGAACAACAAAGCCTGTTCCGACAGCACCGCATTCTACAATATTGAATACTCTCCTGTCTTTCAGTTTAAATTCGCCCTGTAGGAACAACATCATGGCAACCGGAGCAAGCACCAGCATCATCAAAGTGATATAGGACAGAACCAGTGTATTTTTCGAAAAAAGGAACGGGGAAAATCTGGTATCTGTTATTTTCCACATACCCACTATGACGGAAAACATTCCCAAATAAATCTGGTTCGTCTGTGTTTCTTTTCGATGATACTGAATAAACGCCAGCACGATCAGTATTACACCTACCACAATTGCCGTCATGCAAAGAATAAGCGTAGGCAGATCCTGTTTCAGTCTGTGCAGATAAATCTGATGTTCCGATCCGATAAAAAAATTCACCGGTCTGTTTAACACACTCCGGTAAACCGGAATAATCTCTACCCGGACCTCCTTGCCGACATCCGTGTCATAAAGCGGTATAACTATATAGTTATTGGCACTTGTCTTGCCGATCACATTGCTCTTTTTCGGGAACAGGCTATACACCAGCTCATCATCAATATATACTTCCGCATACTGATGTACTATATAAAACGCAAGGCAGTTGTCATTTACCAAAGACTTATCCAATATCCACGTGTATTCTTTTTTTATTCCTATCGGTGTATCCTCATCCTGGATTTCCTGTACCTGATAAGCAGTCATCTCGCTAAAGCCCTGATGTTCCCGTTTCTGAAACACCTCCACGTTCTGAAAAGCAGCCATCCATATCAAAAACAGAACCGTCGCTATGCATAAGATGATATACACCTTGGGTATGATTCCGCTCAGTTTATCCTTCCATCGGTTCTTCCCCATTTTGTCACCTCATATTTCTTCCGATTGCTTCGTTTTGTTTCCATCTAAAATGCCATTATAGCACTATTATTTTTTTGCTTCAACTCTTTTCCCCTTTTTCATATAGATATGTTATACTTATGCATAGCATTGCGTTATGCAACTGTTTTATTGCAAAAATACACAAAAAGGAGATTTTATATGCAAAAAGGTAATTGGAAAGCTCTTCTTCCGATCGGGGTCTTCCTGATCATGTATCTTGGCCTGGGAATTCTTTTTGAATACGGGCTGCATATCACAATGGGCTTCTATAATATTCCCATAGTAGTCTGTTTTCTGGCTGCACTTCTGGTAGCCTGCCTTCAGAATCGCAAACTAAGTTTCGACGAAAAACTGAAGATCATGGCAAAAGGAGTCGGAGATAAAGATATCATCACAATGGTCCTGATTTTCATGGCCGCCGGCATTTTCGTCGGTGTTGTCGGCAGAAGCAGCGCCGAAAGTGTCGCCTATTTTCTGCTTTCGCTGATCCCTGCGCGCTATGCGGTTATCGTTCTGTTTTTGGTAAGCTGTTTTGTATCTCTTGCGATGGGCACCTCCGTCGGGACGATCACTTTGATCACCCCCATCGCGCTCGCAGTAGCCGAGGGTTCCGGCTTTGCCGCCCCACTTTGTATCGGTTCCGTTATGAGCGGCGCTATGTTCGGCGACAACCTGTCCTTCATTTCCGATACCACGATCGCCGCCTGCAACGGACAGGGCTGTGAAATGAAAGACAAATTCCGCGCCAATTTTGCCATTGCTCTGCCTGCGGCGCTGATCACTCTATTCGTATTCTTCATCCGAACCTCCGGGCATGCGGGCGTTACGAACTTCAACACCGATTACAATCTGATCCAGATCATTCCGTATCTTATTGTGCTGATCGGCGGGATTATCGGTATCAATGTATTTGTGGTCCTTTTGCTCGGCATTGCATCCGGTTCCGTAATCATGCTCGCCACGGGTGCTGCAAAAGCCACAGAACTTCTGGGGCATATGGGGGATGGCCTTTCCAGCATGTATGAGACCACCATGGTCGCCATCCTTGTTTCCGCTCTCTGCGCTCTGATTCACGAATACGGTGGTTTCACGGCTCTTCTGAATCTGGTCAAGCGCATATTCAAAAGCAGGAAAAGCGGGAAACTCGGAATGGGACTTCTTGTCGGTGCAATGGATATCGCCACTGCAAATAATACCGTGGCAATCGTCATGGCCAACCCCATCGCGCGTGAAATGGCTGAAAATTACCATATTTCTCCACGAAACGCTGCTTCCATACTGGATACGTTTTCCTGTGTTTTTCAGGGAGTTATCCCTTACGGTGCGCAGATGCTTGTGGCAATCTCAGCCGCAGCCGGACTTGGATATGAGATTTCCGCATTTGACATAATGCCGAATCTCTACTATCCCTATCTGCTGTTGATCAGTTCTCTGATCTTTATTTTCCTTGTTCCGGAACGGGACGTAAATCGATAATGTATTGTACAAATTTTCAAAATAGGATTGCATTTTGTTCCAAAATCTGTTTATCTATAAGGTAGAATACATTTTAATTTCAACTTAGCGAGGTGTAGAAAAATGAAACCTATCAAAGAAGGGAAAGTCCGTGAGATTTATGATAACGGCGACAGCCTGATCATGGTTGCAACAGACCGTATCAGTTGTTTTGATGTGATTTTGAATAACACAGTGACCAAGAAGGGAACTGTTCTGACTCAGATGTCCAAATTCTGGTTTGATCTGACCCAGGATATCCTTCCGAACCATATGATTTCTGTAGATGTAAAGGATATGCCGGAATATTTCCAGCAGCCGCAGTTTGACGGCAACAGTATGATGTGCCGCAAGCTGAATATGCTCCCGATTGAATGTATCGTGCGTGGATACATCACCGGAAGCGGCTGGGCAAGCTATAAAGAGACCGGAACCGTATGCGGAATCAAGCTTCCGGAAGGCTTAAAAGAATCCGACAAACTTCCGGAACCTATTTACACACCATCTACCAAGGCAGAGATCGGTGATCATGATGAAAATATTTCCTATGAACAGAGTATTGCTCATCTGGAGAAATACTTCCCGGGAAAAGGCGAAGAATACGCCGCAAAGCTTCGTGACAACACGATTGCGCTTTATAAGAAATGTGCAGATTATGCACTGAGCCGCGGAATCATCATCGCTGACACCAAGTTTGAATTCGGTCTGGACGAAGAGGGCAATCTGGTGATCGGCGACGAGATGCTGACTCCGGACAGTTCACGTTTCTGGCCGGCTGAAGGCTATGAACCGGGCCATGGACAGCCGTCCTTTGACAAACAGTTTGCCCGTGACTGGCTGAAAGCGAATCCGGATAATGACTGGACTCTTCCTGATGAGATTGTTCAGAAGACGATCGATAAATATTTACAGAGCTACGAGATGCTTACAGGTAAAACACTTTAATATGCAACATACATTACGAGAATCTTCCCACTGTGATCATACGGAAGATTCTCGTATTTTTACACAAATAAAAGGAGGCTTTCAATCATGCCGGACACTCACATTTCCTCTCTCTATGAATACAGACAGCACGGAACCCTGGAATTTCCTTATGTAGTCTATCATTTTCGAATCCCGGATTCTCTGTATTCCTGCCCCATGCATTGGCACGATGAGATGGAACTGATGCTTGTTCAGAGCGGATGCTGTACCGTCACACTGAACAAAGTACCTTTTACTGCCCATGCTGGAGACATCGTACCGATCCTGCCCGGAATGCTGCACGCCATTGAGCAGCTCCAGGAAGATACTTGCGAATACTTCAGCATTTTATTTGACCTCAAAATGCTTGGTCAGGATTCGCCTTCCGACTACTGTTACACAACATATATAAAGCCTTATCTGGCGGGATCCGTCTCCCTTCCTTACCGGATCGCTTCCGACCATCCGCAGCATGACTCTCTTTTGGAAATACTGAGCCCTCTTACACGAACGGTCTCCGAATCCTCCCGTGGATATGAGTTGTTCGTGAAGTCTCAGCTTTACCGCATTTTCTGGCTGTTTGAATCGTTGGAAGAACGTAAGCTTCATTCTTCCCCCGATCGTTTGCAGCTTTCTCAAGTAAAAAAGATCAAAGAACTGCTTCTTTTTATCCATTCCAATTATGCAAGTTCTTTGTCACTTAAGGAAGCTGCCGATTTCTGCGGATACAGTGTGTCCTATTTTACTAAGTTTTTCAAGTCATTTACCGGAATGACTCTGATTGAATACCTGAATCATTATCGTCTGGAAAAAGCGTGCGAACTGCTTCTTACCACCGATTTAAGCGTGATTGAAATTTCTGAAAATACCGGGTTTGAAAATCACTCTTATTTCATCCGCTCATTTCGAAGGCAGTACCAGATGACACCGCTGAAATACAGGCGTGCAGGCACCGGAAAGGAGCAATTATGAAAACAGACATTTCCCGGCAGGTAGACAATACTTTAAAAGAGCTCGGATCTCATGGTTCGTTTGAATTGCCCGTGGAAACTTACACGGCTAACTGCAGGATTTTCCGTTCTCTCTATCTTCACTGGCACGAAGAAATGGAATTCATCTTCATCGAATCCGGAAGAGGACTGGTGCGATTGAACCGTGAAACACTCCGGGTCAGAGAGGGCGATCTTTTGATTGTGAACCGTGGCGTCCTGCATTCCATGAAAACAGATCCACGCTATATTCTCTACTATAAAAGTATAGTTTTTGATCTGAATTATCTTGCCGGAACCGCCGGAGACCTGTGTCAGGAACGGCTGATTGCCCCACTGGCCGCAGATCAGGCAGAATTTGTCCACAGGATCACGCCCGATGCCCCGGGATATGACCGTCTTCTCGAGATTTTCGGTCAGATCCACACCTGTCTGGCAGAAAAAGCGCCCTATTACTATGTACGCCTCAAAGCTCTGTTCTACGCATTTTTTTATGAGATGCTTGCAGGGAATTATATTATCACCTCAGACCACGTCGAACAGCACAAGAGTCTATCTTCTATTAAAAATGTTCTGGATTACATCAACGCACATTACAGCGAACCATTGAGTGCGAAAGAACTGACGGAGCTTTCCAACTACAGCGAATATTATTTTATGAAAATCTTCCGCCAGTATACCGGAAAAACCATAATCGAATATATTAATGACCTGCGTCTGGAAAAATCAAAGGCACTTCTTCTGCATTCCGATGCCTCTGTCACAGAAGTTGCGCTGGAATGCGGATTTAACAATACAAGCTACTACATCAAGAAATTCCAGCAGGCAAACGGAATGTCCCCGCACAAATTTCGCAAGAACATGTCATAACAGGACAATTTTGTTGTATTTTTTGCCTTTCAGGGCATGCTATAGTCTATGCATACACAGTAAACAGATATTTACCCCTGAAAGGAGATACAACAATGAAATCATTAGAAAATTTAATTTTTGACATGTTTGGAAAAGACTGTTCACAGTGTTCAGATGAAGAAATTTACCACGCATTATTAGTTTATACAAAAAAAGCTCTTTCTGATAAAGGATATCAGGACGGGAAAAAGAAAATTTACTATATATCCGCAGAATTTCTGATTGGAAAGCTGCTGTCCAACAACCTGATCAATCTCGGAATCTATGACGAAGTATCCATATTCCTTGAAGAAAATGGCAAATCTATTTCAAAAATTGAAGAAGTAGAACCGGAGCCTTCTCTCGGGAACGGCGGTCTTGGAAGGCTGGCTGCCTGCTTCCTTGATTCCATCGCCACACTCGGACTTCCGGGCGAAGGAATCGGTCTCAATTACCATCTTGGACTTTTCAAACAGGTATTTGAGAACCATCTGCAGAAAGAAACTCCGAATCCGTGGCTGACCGATGAGAGCTGGCTGACACCGACCGGAATCTCCTATCTGGTTCCATACCGCGGATTTATGCTGAAATCTTCTTTGTATGACATTGATGTTGCAGGATATCAGAACAAATCCATCCGCCTGCGCCTCTTTGATATTGATATCGCACAGGAAAGTATCGTCGGCGACGGAATTACATTTGACAAAAATGATATTCTCCACAATCTGACCTTATTCCTCTATCCGGATGACAGCGACGATGCCGGAAGAAAACTGCGGATCTACCAGCAGTATTTCATGGTCAGCAACGCTGCACAGCTGATCCTCGATGAAGCAGTCAGCAAAGGCTGCAACCTGCATGACCTCGCAGATTATGCGGTTGTCCAGATCAATGATACCCATCCGAGTATGATCATTCCGGAATTCATCCGCCTCCTTACCGAGAAGGGAATTGAATTCGAAGAAGCCTGCGATATTGTGACCCGTGTATGTGCCTACACCAACCATACGATCCTGGCAGAAGCACTGGAAAAATGGCCGATCAGCTATCTGGAGGAGGTTGTTCCTCACCTGCTGCCTATCATCCGCCGTCTGGATGAACGCGTTAAGAAGCTGTATCCGCAGGAATCTGTTGCCATCATCGACAAAAACAACCTGGTTCATATGGCACATATGGATATCCATTATGGATTCTCGATCAATGGTGTGGCTGCACTTCATACCGACATTTTGAAGAACAGTGAGCTGAAAGCTTTTTATGATATTTATCCGGAAAAATTCAATAATAAGACCAACGGAATCACCTTCCGCCGCTGGCTGCTCCACTGCAATCATGCACTGAGTGATTTCATTTCCAGCC
>JBJENH010000185.1:16718-22297 GCA_051880095.1 Bariatricus sp.
TTCCGCCGCTGGCTGCTCCACTGCAATCATGCACTGAGTGATTTCATTTCCAGCCTGATCGGTACGGATTATAAGAAAGATGCCTCCGCTCTTGCAAACCTTCTGGAGTACAAAGATAATGAAGAAGTTTTAAATACGCTTCTGCAGATCAAAACAAATGCGAAGAAAGTATGCAAAGATTTCGTCCTGGAAAATACCGGTGTCGAAATCGATGAAAACAGTATTTTCGATATTCAGATCAAACGTCTGCATGAGTACAAACGCCAGCAGCTGAATGCGCTGTACATCATCAACAAATATCTGGATATCAAAGCCGGAAATAAGCCTGCACAGCCGATCACTTTTATTTTCGGTGCAAAAGCGGCTCCGGCTTATGTGACTGCAAAGGACATTATCCATCTCCTCCTCTGCCTGCAGGAGCTGATTGCAAATGATCCTGAGGTTGCTCCTTACATGAAACTTGTTATGGTTGAAAACTATAATGTAACTGCCGCAGAAAAGCTGATCCCGGCCTGCGACATTTCCGAACAGATCTCTCTTGCATCCAAGGAAGCAAGCGGAACCGGAAATATGAAATTTATGCTGAACGGCGCTGTTACCCTCGGAACCATGGATGGTGCAAATGTAGAGATCAGCGAGCTTGTCGGTCCTGAGAACATTTACATCTTCGGTGAGTCAAGTGAGGCTGTTATCGAGCACTATCAGAAACGTGATTACAACGCTTATGACATCTACTCTTCTGATGAAAGAATCAAGACATGTGTTGACTTTATTGTCGGAGATGAGATGAAGGCGATCGGAAACGAAGAAAATCTGACCCGGCTTCATAATGAGCTGGTTCATAAAGACTGGTTCATGACCCTTCTTGACTTCAACGATTACACAGAGACGAAAGAACGTATGCTCGCCGATTACAGTGACAGAACCGCATGGGCAAAAATGATGCTTGTAAATATCGCCAAAGCCGGATTTTTCTCATCTGACAGAACAATCGAACAATATAACAAGGATATCTGGCATTTAAGCTAGTCCACTGACTTACAAAGCTTAGCGGCCCCTGAGTGAATGTATTTCACATAGGGGCCGCACTTCTTACAATCTGTTACAAATTACTGGCGCAGAATCTCCAATTTTGATACAATACAAGTATAATTTGGAGGTGATTCTATGCTCTTTTCAGATAAATTGAATTTTTTAATGAATATCACGCAAACTTCAAACAAAGAACTTGCCGCCGCCATCTCGGTTGACCGTTCTTTGATCAGCCTTCTGCGGACCGGTAAACGGGGAATGCCGCGAAATCAGGAGCACATTTCACGCATGGCCGAATTTTTCTCCAGGCATTGTGCAGCCGACTTTCAGCGCCATGCACTTTCCGAAATGCTGAATCAGAGTATTCTGCGTTCTTCTATGCCCGCATCTGCTCTGGCCGAATATATTTTTAAGTGGCTTTCCAATGACTACGATCTTGTTGAGAATACACTGAGTGGGATATCCCACACTCCGGATACTGTCGGCCCCTCCCACACTCCTTCAACCTCGGACTGCATTGCGGCTCCTGATGATGAAACAGAATTTTTTTACGGTAACAGCGGGAAAAGAGAAGCCATTCATCGGTTACTTGGCCTCATGCAACAGCTTGAACAACCTTCTACGATTCTGTTTTCTTCTGACGATAATCTGGAATGGCTGTTCGAGGACTATTCCTTCACCCTTGAACTTCAGGCAGGCTTAATGGAGATCATCAACAGAGGATTTACGATATGCCAGATTATGCCATCTATCAATTTTATGAATCGTTATGTCGAATCTCTGCGCTACTGGCTTCCACTTTATGTGACAGGCCAGACGAAGGTATTTTATTATCCCCGACTGCGCGATAATTTGTACCGTCATTCCATGATCATTTTACCCGGTCATTTTGCAATCTTCTCTACGTGTGTCGGGATGACAAGCAACCCAATTACACTGCTTACCACCAATCCGTCTCTTGTTTATGCATACACCGGACAATATAACGATTATCTGTCCCTCTGCCAGCCGGCACTGACTGTACACAATACTTCGGAAGAACTTATGAATTGTTTTGAAGATTTCTTTTCACGACCGGGCTCCATCGTCCAGAAAGTCTTTCCTCTTTCAGCAACTACAATCCCGAGAGAGATTCTGGAACAGCTTCGAGATAAGTCCGATAATGCATTATGGCAGACTGCTTATGAAAAGAATTTAAATGAACTATCCTCTTTTGAAGAACATTTGAAGCATACCCCTTTTATCGACATATCCGAGCTGTCCGACCCGAAGGATATTCGTTCCGGGAAGATTCCGATTGCAGCGCCTTACAAAACATACGACGGGCAGTCTATGTATACCCCGGAAACCTATGTGCTTCATTTAAAGAACATTCTTCGCTTGATGGATACCTATGAAAATTACTATTTTGTTCCTTCCAAGCCGGACACCAGACATGACTACAATCTCTTCGTCAAAAAAGAAGGAATGGCTCTCCTCGTCCGCAATACCGCTCCGACGCTGATCATAGAGCTGAAAAGACCGGAAATTGTAACCGCCTGCCGCGAACATCTTCTGCGTATGGCCGAACAATACTGCGACGGCATGCAGCGCACGAAAACCCGCATGCAGATCAACGCTCTGATTCACGATCTGCAGGAATAAGTAACATCCCGCTGCGCAGATTATAAGAAAAACAAAAAACAGATTGACTCCGGGCATTCTTCGGTACTATAATAGTCATATTAAACAAAGGCGTTTTGCATAATTATGCAGAGCGCCTTTTTCTATGAGGAATTACAAAGGAGGAGGAGAATTATGCAGGAAATGGATCTTTACAGACACACCGATACGGTAAACGAACTGCTCGCCCGGTATGGTGTCAAGTTTGGTATTTATAAAAATAACGTATTCCATGAACAACTTTTTCCATTCGATCCTATTCCCCGGGTTATCGAAAAAAAAGAATTCGAATATCTGGAAAAAGGATTAAAACAGAGAGTCACTGCTTTAAATCTGTTTATCAAAGACATTTACGGAGAGAAGCTGATCATCCGCGACAAGGTGGTTCCGGAGGAATTCGTCTTTGCTTCCAGCGGCTATCTTGCAGAATGTGAGGGTGTCATGCCTCCCAAAGGAGTCTTCACGCATATAGCAGGAATCGATCTTGTTCTCGGAAAAAATCACGAGTGGTATATTCTGGAAGACAATCTTCGCGTACCGTCCGGTGCATCTTATCCGATGATCGCACGTGAACTCTGCCGGCGTTCCAGCCCGCTGACCTTCCAGCAGAATCATATTGAGGATAACCGCAACTATGCAACTCTCCTTCGGGAAACGATGGATCACGTCAATACAGGAGGGCATACCGTGATCCTGACGCCCGGGCGCTACAATGCCGCCTACTTCGAGCACTCCTATCTTGCCGAGATGACAGGGGCGTATCTCGTGACCGGGAATGAACTGATCGTCGAAAATGATCATCTTTATTTTCTGGATTACAGCGGCAAAAAGGAGCCTGTCGGAGCTGTTTACCGCAGGATCTCTGATGAATATCTGGATCCGATGACATTTAACAAAGAATCCCTCATCGGCATCCCGCATATTTACGATATTTACCGCAAAGGAAATGTCGCACTGTTAAACGCTCCGGGAAATGGAGTCGCCGACGACAAGGGTATTTACTATTTTGTTCCGAAAATGATCCGCTACTACCTCGATGAAGAACCGATTCTTCAAAATGCTCCCACTTATCTTCCTTTCTATAAAGAAGATATGGACTATGTTCTGGAACACTTTGATCATCTGGTTCTCAAAGATGTTGCGGAAGCCGGCGGCTACGGAGTCGTCTTCGGAAATAAGATGACTGCCGAAGAAAAGGAAAGCTTCATCGCCCTTCTGAAGAAAGAGCCAAGGCGTTTCATTGCACAGGAGGTCATCGATTTTCTTGATATCGACATTATGGACAACGGGAAAATGGTTCCCCGTAAAGCCGATCTGCGGGCATTTGTACTTATGGCCGACGAACCTATGGTATGGAAAAGCGGCCTGACCCGTTTCTCACGCAATCCGGATTCCTTTATCGTCAATTCATCTCAGGGAGGAGGTTTCAAAGACACATGGGTATTATCTCAGTAGAAAACACAGACCGTCTGTTCTGGCTCGGACGCTACAGCGAACGCGTTTATACCACGATCCGCCTGTTCTCCGCCAGTTATGACGACATGATCGATACATATTTGAACAGCTATCAGGACTTCTGCAAACGTCTTGATATACCAAACATTTACACTTCCGGTGAAAATTTCATCCAGCGTTATTGCTTTGACGCAGACGATATGAATTCCATTTATTCGAATCTTATGCGTGCATACGACAACGGTATCACCTTACGTGAATCTATCGGAAGTGAAACACTTTCCTATATTCAGCTCGCAGTTTACGAAATGAACAAAGCACGCATTTCCCAGGCACCTCTGATCGAGCTTCAGAAAGTCATGGACAATATTCTCGCCTTCTGGGGCATTGCAGATGACTGCATTGACAGCGAAAATGTCAGAAATATCATCAAAGTAGGAAAACGTGTGGAACGTCTCGATCTCTATGCCCGACTCCACATGCCGCGCAAAGAAATGATTCGCGAGGTTGACCGGCTTGCAGGACGAATACCGAGGACTTGCCTCAAATATCATGAAGACTACCTGGATGAACTTCGAACACTGGTTCACGCCCCGGAGATCGACTATCAGGCTATAGTCAGGCGCGTGGAGGCGCTGCTTCTATGAAAGAGCTGCATTTTGAATATCGGATGAAGCTTGCATTTGCAAGTCCCGTCTGCCGTCACCGGTTCACTTTAAAGTGTACACCAATCTCAAATGAGCGGCAGATAATCGAAGATATGATAACCGATGTATATCCAAAAGAGTTTCTCGCCACAAGCAGAGACTCTTTTGGAAATTCTTGCATTTACGGATATTCGGAAGGAGAACATGATCATTTTTCTGTCTCGGTAACAGGCCGGGCTGTGACCGGACTTTCTCCTTTTGAGAAAGCCAGGGAGCCTTACCAGCTCGGGCTATTTAAATACCAGACTGATTATACGCGGCCCGGAACCCGGATCCGTGATTTATATGACAGCATTCCTCTTCGCAAAAATATAAGTACCCTGGACAAGGCGCTTGCTTTCCAGGAGGCTCTCTACAAGAATTTCCAATATGTTCAGGGAGTCACCACGATCCAGACAACCGCTGAAGAAGCGCTGACTCTAGGCAAAGGTGTCTGCCAGGACTATTCGCATATTCTCCTTTCGCTCTGCCGTCTGGAGCACATTCCTTCTCGTTATGTAGTCGGCATGCTGATTGGGGAAGGCTTAAGTCATGCCTGGGTCGAGATCTGTGACAACGGGCACTGGATCGCTCTGGATCCTACCAACAATCTGATTGTTGATGACCAGCATATTAAAATTTCTTCTGGAAGAGATTATCAGGATTGTATCATCAATCAGGGACTGTTCGTCGGACAGACCACACAGATACAGACGATTCACGTTTCCGTAACGGAAAATCATG
>JBJENH010000185.1:22397-25433 GCA_051880095.1 Bariatricus sp.
ATGAACCGCATTTTCCCGGGACGTTCGGACGGCGATATGAACGAATATCTGGCATCGGACATCATCCACGATCTGGAAGGCTCCGATCTCTGCCTTGATATCCATGCCAGCAACATTTACCTGACGGAAGTTCCCCAGATCCGGATCAACGAACTGCACAAAGAATGGCTGCTTCCTTACGCTCTTCTTGCAAATGTGGACTTTATCTGGGTCCACGGTGCAAGCACGGTCCTGGAATCGACCCTTGCCTACAGCCTGAACAGCCGCAATACGCCTGTTCTCGTTGTCGAAATGGGTGTGGGAATGCGTATTACAAAAGAATATGGAACTCAACTGACCGATGGAATCTTCCGACTGATGAAAGAGCTTGATATATGGACCGGTCCGGTAAATGATGTACGGGAACCTATCGTCTCCGAAACACCGGACGAAGTGGATTTCTTAAACGCCCCATTCTCCGGCATTTTCGTAAAGACACGCTCTCATGGCGGTTTTGTCCGGAAAGGAGACGAAATCGGTCAGATCGTCGATCCACTGCAGGGCATCCTTCTTGGCAGCGTCATCTCTCCGTCTGACGGATGGCTCTTTACCGTCCGTGAATATCCGGTCGTGGATGAAGGATCGCTGATGGCAAGAATCCTGAACACCAATAATCCCAGCATCAGGAGGTTCATGTAATGGAACAGAAAACACTTTTCGAAATAAAAGCACTTTACCGCGATGATTTCCGCATCACCGGTTTCACTTTCGGAGAGGGTGAGCCCGCCATATGCATCGTAGGCAGCATGCGTGGAAATGAAAATCAACAGTTATACGCCTGTTCCCGCCTGATCGGACGTTTGACTGAGCTGGAAAATCAGGGCCGTATCGCAGACGGAAAGCAGATTCTGGTCATCCCCTGCGCCAATCCCTATTCCATGAATATCAAAAAACGTTTCTGGAGCATTGATAATACGGATATAAATCGAATGTTTCCGGGCTACTCGGAAGGTGAGACCACACAGCGCATCGCCGCAGGAATCTTCGATATTGTAAAGGATTATCCTTTCGGCATTCAGTTTGCCTCTTTCTATATGCCGGGTTCTTTTGTCCCGCATGTACGCATGATGAAAACCGGATTTGAAAAGGTGGAGCTTGCCAAACAGTTCGGACTTCCGTACGTCGTACTCCACACGCCTCGTCCCTTTGATACGACAACCTTGAATTACAACTGGCAGATTTGGGAGACCAACGCATTTTCCATCTACACGACCAACACTTCACGCATCGACCATGTCAGTGCGGCGCAGGCTGTGGAGGCCATCCTGAACTTTATGTCCAAACAGGGCATCATTCGCTACAACGGAAAAAACGGATACCTCTCACAGGTCATCGAAAGCGAGGACTTTATACCGGTACGGGCGGCGGATGCAGGTTTCTTTGAGTCTTTCGTAAAAGCCGGTGATGAAATCAAAAAAGGGCAGGTTCTTGCACGGATCCATGATCCATATCTTGGCACGGTGCGCAGTTCACTTTGTGCTCCGGTGCACGGAACGGTTGCTTTTGTCCATGACGAAGCAATGACTTATGAACATACCGCTGTTCTTAAGTTGATTCGGGAGGAACGTTAAGCACTGCTTCTTGCACTTCCATCTTTCTTCTGCTATAGTGATAGGAAGAAATGGAGGCACAAAAGATGAGTTATTCAATGTATGAACTGCTATGGTTTTTTATTCTGTATTCCCTGGCGGGATGGGCGCTTGGCACAGCCGCGGCTGCTGTAAGAGAGAAGAAATTTGTCGATATCGGTTTTCTGTTCGGTCCCTACTGTCCGTCCTACGGTATCAGCGCCCTGTTATTTGCGGTCTTTCTGTCGGAGCTGAAAAATAATCTGTTCTTCCTGTTTCTGGGAGGAACCGTCCTTTCTTTCCTCGTAACGATTGGAACCGGTTTTGTCTTAGAACGTATTTTCCATAGAAAATGGTGGGATTATTCCAGGAAGCGTTTCCAATTCGGAGGCTACGTCACACTTCCTTACACAGTTCTCTGGGGACTGATCGCTGTATTCTGCGTTTCATTTGCCAATCCGCTTCTTACAGATCTGGTGCATCTGATTCCAAGAAGCATCGGCGAACTGATCTTGATCATAGCCGGAATCATTCTCGGCATTGACCTGATCGGAACCATCAGCGGCATTCTGACCGTGCGCTCCCATGTAAATAAAGCGTCTGTTATATACAGGATTTCTGAAGACCTCCAGAATGCAGCGGACACACTGGGAGAAGATCTGACCGGCTGGACGCTGAAGCATCTGAAAAAAGCCTACCCGAATCTGGATGAAAAAGCTCTGCTGCAGGCGAAACTGGAGAAAGAACGTGAACTGGAAGATGCCAAAGAGAAGGCCGGCGTATTTGCCGTTGGCTGCTCGTTCTATAAACTGGTATGCCTGTTCTTTCTCGGGGCTTTCCTGGGGGATATCACTGAAACCATCTTCTGTCTGATCACTGCCGGGAAACTGATGAGCCGAAGCAGTGTGGTTTATGGCCCATTCAGCATTGTCTGGGGACTTGGGTGCGTGTTGCTGACGGCCATTTTATATCAGTACCGAACCCGCAGCGACAGCTATATTTTCGTATTCGGTACCATACTCGGCGGGGCCTACGAATACATCTGCAGCGTCTTCACTGAGATTGTTTTCGGCACGGTATTCTGGGACTACAGCCATATCCCGTTCAATCTGGGCGGACGAATCAACCTGCTGTACTGCTTTTTCTGGGGTATCGCCGCCGTTGTGTGGCTGAAAATCCTCTACCCGCTGTTCTCAGGCTGGATTGAAAAGATTCCGAAGAAAATCGGCGTGACTTTGACTTGGGTGATGATTGTTTTTATGATTTTCGATATGATCATGTCCGGACTTGCGATGGCAAGATATTCCATTCGACAGACCGAAGGTGTGGAAGCATCGACAGGACTCGAATATTTTCTGGATGAACATTTCCCGGATGAACGAATGGAACGGATTTATCCGAATGCAATTATTGTTGAATAGAATTAAGG
>JBJENH010000185.1:25533-32672 GCA_051880095.1 Bariatricus sp.
TTATCCCTTCACAGACCCTCCCATCATTCCGGAAATCAGATATTTTCTAAACAGCATCGCGGTGAGCGCCGGCGGAATCAATGCAGTCATTCCGGCCGCGGCAATCAATCCATATTGTATAGAGTCTTTTGTCATAAATTCCGACACAACAATCGCCATCGGCTTTGTTTCCATGGAAGAAGCCAGAATAAGCGGTATCTGGAACTGACTCCATGTATTCAGAAACATGATCAATGTCACGGAAAGAATAATCGGTCGGGAAAGAGGTAAGATGATTCGGAAAAATGCCGCTCCTCTTCCGCAGCCGTCTATCATAGCCGCCTCCTCCAGTTCTTTTGGAATCGTCGCAAAATAATTGGATATCAGCCAGGAAGCCATCGGCAGATAAGAACTAACATACACCAAACTAAGCCAGAAAATATTATCAAGCATTTTCCCTGCGGCAAACATACGATAAAGCGGGATGATCGTTGCCATCACCGGAATTACCATCGTGATCAGGAAAAGATTCTTGATCACCTTTCTTCCCTTAAACTCCATCCTGCTTAAAGCATAGGCGCTCATCATTGCGATCGGGATTCCGATAACGAGTGTAATACCTACTGCCCTCATCGAATTGTACATTCCTTTAAAAAAAGCATTTCCTCTTCGACTTCCGGAAAACAACTCTACATAGTTGGCAAATGTGATACTCTCCGGCAGCATTTTCGAAGTCGGAGCAAAAATCGCATAATCCGGTGTAACAGATATAATGAATGTCCAGACGAATGGGCCTACTGTAAATATCAGAAACAGGATCGTTGCCAGATAGTACCCTGCTTTTTTTGCATATTTCATTAGTATTCCACCTCCCTATTCAGGCTGCGCAAGTAGAATACACCAAGAATCAGCGCAAAAAACATGACGATATAGGTCATGGCACTTCCTTTTCCAAAATTCAGGAACGTAAATGTCGTAAGATAGCTCTCCATCAATATATTTTTTCCCAGATCGCTATATCCCGAAAGTGCAACAATTTCATCAAAGACATTGATTGCTGTTACGGATGTCGATGTGATACCGACAGCAAGAAACGGCTTCATCAGCGGCATGGTAATATATCTGAAAATCATCCCCGGTGTTCCGCCGTCCATCTTAGCCGCCTCATAAAAGTCCACCGGAATCGACTGTCTTCCCGCCAGACAAACCAATGCCATAAATGGGATACTCCTCCAGACCACCACAATGGAAATCACCAGCAGTAGTGTCCATCTCGATCCAAGAAATTCGATTGGTTTACTAGTAATCCCAAGACCTATCAAAAGTTTATTCAAAAATCCATATCCGGAGAAAAATACAAACTTCCACAATACTCCATTTACATACGGCGGCAACGCCCATGGCAAGATGGAGAGAGATAATAAAATCCCCGACCATTTCACATCAACATTCAAAAATGATGCCACAAGATATCCGAACAAAGTAGTAAAAATCACCACGAATACCAGAATAAATAAGGTATTCTGCATACTGTACCAGAAAGAATCCGACTGGATTATATCAAGATAATTCTTAATTCCTATAAAATGGATATCTCCCGGGGCCGTCAGTTTCCATTTCTTCAAACTATATGAAAATGTCGCAATAATCGGATAAAATACTAATACACCCATGATAAGAATCATGGGTGCCAGTAAAAGATAAGGTAATATCTTTTTTTTCATTATTTCTTCCTAACTATTCGTTAATTAACTTTTCCAATGCTGTTTCCATTTCATTGAAAGCTTCTTCTGCTGTAAGTTCGCCGAGTGCCATCTTGTTGATTGCATTATACATTGCACTGCTCATTTCTGCATAGTAAGAAGGTACACCGTTCGGGAACGGAGACGCAATCAACTGTGCCTGTTCCAGCATTGCTCCTGCATTCTGGATCGTTCCGTCATTGATCAGTTCTTCCAGAACAGAATTACGTGTTGGAATTGCACTGTTTGTTTCATTTAACTGCTTCTGCATATCAGCAGAGGTATACCATTCCACAAATTTCTTAGCAGCTTCTTTGTGTTCTGAAGTTTTTGTAACACCAATAGCCTCAGGCAATGCCATTGTCTGCGTTGCTTTTGCATCTTTTCCCGGAACAAGAATCGGAGAGATCTCACCGACAACACTGCATTCTTCTTCATTATTTGTTCTGGAAACAAAAGAAGTCGGTCCGGTCAGAAAGCTTGCGCTTCCGGAGCAAATACGCTTATAAGCATCCATTCCTGAAGATGTCTTGTCTTCCGGTGCAACCAGTTCTTCATTTACAAGAGTTTCCATATACTTAAGAGCTTCCATTACGGATTCTTCGTTGAAGGTTCCGTCTTCATTCCACACAACGCCATTCATGGTATATGCAAGCCACATCAGGCATGTAGAAGTTTTTTCTTCTGCATTTAAAGCGATTGCAAACGGATACTCTGCCGTTCCGGTTGATTTCAAAGTTCTGCAGGATTCCAGTACATCATCCCATGTCTGTGGTTCTTCTGTGATGCCGGCCTCCTCAAACTGTTTCGTATTGTAGTATGACAAACGATAGTCATTTGCATACGGTATCGCCAGAACTTGTCCGTCTTTTGTAAATGTCTCAAGAGTAGGCATGTCTGCTTTGTCCGCATCTGATACTTCCAATGGCTCAAGCCAGTCTGCCGCATAGAATTCTCCAACCCAGGACCAGTCAACCTCTACGACATCCGCTGCACATTGTCCGGCTGATGAAGCAGTAGCAAGTTTTTCGCGGATATCATCCCAGCCCACTTCAGAAATCTCAACTTCAATTCCGGTTTCCTCTGTGAAAGCCGCAAGCTGATCGTCCGTCGGAATAGCCCAATCCGGTGCCATAAACGTAATCGTTTCTTTGGCTGTTCCTTCCTCTTCTTTTTGTTCACTGTCACCACTTTCGCTCTTTCCGCCGCATCCGGCAAGCATGACACCAACCATCGAAGTGATCAACAGTATGCTCATTAGTCTTTTTTTCATAATTTCATCCTCCCATAGACTATTTCTCTTATATACTATCAATATGTCTACCGTATATCAAATAGATAAAATCTATATATCCCTTATTTATAGATTTTATCTATTCAAAGTGCCTATCAGAATAAGAAAAATACCAAAAGGGAGCCTTCATTAAGAAAGCCCCCTTCTATGTATAAGTCTTTGTAAAATATGCTTAAATATTCAGCAGATCACTATATTCCTTCAACGCACCATCTGTATCATGTGCCAGTACTCTCTTCGCCAGTACTTTACCAAGCTGTACGCCTTCCTGGTCGAAGCTGTTCACATTCCATACAAATCCCTGGAACATGATCTTGTTCTCAAAGTGTGCCAGAAGAGCACCCAGTGCCTTCGGATCAAGCTGGTCACCGATGATAATGCTTGACGGACGGCCGCCTTCAAAGTTCTTATTGCGGTTTTCATCAGCCTTTCCACATGCAAATGCAACAATCTGAGCAACTACGTTAGCGCAAAGTTTCTGCTGACTTGTGCTGTCCTGGATCACAACATCTGTACCGATCTGACTGTTCTTGAATCCTACGAACTGAAGCGGTACAATATCGGTTCCCTGATGAAGGAGCTGATAGAAAGAATGCTGTCCGTTTGTTCCAGGTTCACCGAAGATCACCGGACCTGTCGGATAATTTACAGGTTCTCCGAAACGGTTTACGGATTTACCGTTGGACTCCATATCAAGCTGCTGCAGATGTGCCGGGAAACGGCTCAGAGCCTGAGAGTACGGAAGAACAGTTGTTGCCGGATATCCAAGAACATTACGCTCATAAACACCAATGAGTGCATCCAGCATTTCCGGATTCTTCAATACATCCTCATTCATAGAAAGCTTGTCTTCTTCTGCTGCGCCTTCCAGGAACTCTGCAAATACTTCCGGTCCAAATGCCAGAGATAATACAGCGCCGCCAACTGCGGATGTAGAAGAGAAACGTCCTCCGATATAGTCATCCATAAAGAATGCTGCGAGGTAATCGTCACTCTTTGCAAGCGGAGATGTTTCACTGGTAACAGCAATCATATGCTTTGAAGCATCCAGTCCTGCATTTTTCAGAGCATCCTTCACAAAGGATTCATTTGTCAGAGTTTCAAGCGTTGTACCTGACTTAGAAACCAGTACGAAAATAGAATGTGCAACATCAATAGAATTCAGAACTGCTGCCGCATCATCCGGGTCTACGTTGCTGATGAATTTCGCTTCCATCTTGAACTTGCCGTTCTTCTTTGCCCAGTTCTCCAGTGCCAGATACATCGCACGCGGACCAAGGTCGCTTCCGCCGATACCGATCTGTACAACTGTTGTAAATTTCTCTCCTGCTGCGTTCGTAATCTCTCCCGCATGTACTTTATTTGCAAACTCAGCAATCTTATCCTGCTGCTCTACATAAAATGCACGTTTGTCAACGCCGTCTGCCACTACCGGATCACCCAACTGTCCGCGGGTCAACTGATGAAGCACAAGACGTTTTTCTCCTGTATTGATCACTTCACCATTATAAAGAGCTTTGAATTTCTCTGTAAGCTGTGCCTCCTCGGCCAATTTAGCAAGTGCATTTAATACATCAGCATCTACCTGCTTCGCCGCATAATTATATGCAAGTCCTGCAGCCATCGGCACACTATAATTTCTTACACGTTCTGCACCATTTTCACCGGTCATCACTTCTGCCAGATTCACACGATCCACATTTTCCAATTCCTGATAGGAAGCAAGGGTATCTAAGTTCTTCCAGGTAACCATAATAGTTTCCTCCTTAATAAAGATATTGACTTATAAATTCTCATGAACTCTTATAATTATACTATTAATAAGCTCTGAATTCAAGACTGCGGGCCGCAAGTTTCTAAACAGGTACAAGACCCAATCAGGCCTCTTCTTTTTCATACAAGATAAACATCATCCAGAAAAGCACGCCCGCCAGTGTCAGCGCACATCCCAGCCCTGTATAAAATACAGCGATAAATACGTCCGGTGCGATTCCCGAGGAACGAAGCCAGATTCCACCACCCATCATAATCGCCATGATACAGTAAGACTTCAAATCAAAAAAATGCCACACCGGTCTGAATTCTTCCAGATACCCTTTAATCCTTCTGGTATGCTTGATACTCATTTTATAGAACATAAATCCAAACGCACAGAAGACAAGAAGTGACAAAATAATATGTATGGCGGAAATCGGAAGTATTTTCTTATAAGAAAGTATGCCAAGTCTTGCTACATTGATTCCTGCTATCATCCAGACACATCCGGCTATGGCAAGCAAGGTCCGTTTTTTAACGTGAAAAAGGGGACATTTGCTCATAAATATTCCCCCTATACTGTCTTCTTTAATGAAATCAATAATAAAATAATTCCCACTCCGGTCAAAATATGTCCGATTCCGGCAATCCCTGAAATAGAGGCGTTAAGCGCAGATGAAAGTGACAGGCCGAGTACCTGTGTCACACCGCGCACCAACATCATGACCGCTGTGAGAGGAACTCCGATATTATAAATCCACATAAATACCCGGAAACTTTTCACTTTCTGCAGCTCCTGCTCCTTTGCAAATAAAGCTACGATCAAAAACATCATCATGCCAAGCAGGAATAAATGTGTATGTACCTTTCCAAGTACAGTCACCCCAGTAAATCCGTTCCATTTCGTAAATTCACGGTAGAATACACCTCCTGCCATTGCCGCAATTGCGTACCCCAATGAAATATTCAAATATTTTTTCATTATTCCTCACTTCCTTTCATCGCTTTATAACCGATCAGCACAACCCAGACATAAGCACACGTCTTCGGAATCATCAGCATCCCTACAGGCGGCACTGTATCCGCAAACAACACAACCGGAATATAACAAGCGAAACTGATGATCACAGCAAGATACAAAAACCGAAACGCTTTATCCTTTGTCTTCTTTGCACTTTGATAGAACAAAATCACAATGAATACACCAAGAATGGTAAACGGAATATTCCGGTAAATCCCCCAAGACAGTGGTGCCTCGGCACTGGTCCATTCATTTTGCGGCATGAGACATAACACAATTCTGCAGATTGCCAATACCCACACAAACGCTGTCAGTTTGTTTTCCCCCTCAATCTGGTAGCGCAGTTTCCATACATAATAAAGAAGTACGTAAAATAATGTCATCGTAATTGATGTGATCAGTTTCCCGATCCCGAGTGCGGTCGTATAATTTTCCAGCCCTGTCGTGCAAAGTGCAATCGCTCTCGGAACAAGATGGAACGCATCGCCACAACCCAGAATGACCGCCATCATTCCAAAAAGGGTATATTGCCTGCGCCCTTTACTGCCGCGTATCATCATGATACCGATCGTGACCACCGATACCAGATATACAATGTCAAATAGTGTTTCAAAAATAGCCTGCATAAATCTCCTCCTTCTTATGAACATTGTTCATTTTCATTTCATAAAGAATCCCGCCATATGACGGGACTGATGCTATCGGTAAATGACTCTACTTATGATATCGACAAGTGTATCACAGCTTTCTTCCCTCTGCACAAGCAGAAGTAAAATATTGTCGAGCACAAATCCGACAAATGCTTCCTCCGTAAAAGACTGCGAAAATACATCTTTGGCAACTGCTTGATCCGCACTCAGCACCTTCAGAAGACCGTCCTTCATATGTGTGAAATAATGCTGCATCGTACGTTTCGCCTTCCCCTTTTCCGAATTCGCAAGACTAATCGAATGGGTAGCAAAGAAATCCGGGTACTCTCCGACACCTTTCTGTACACACTCAAACAAATACCTTACATATTCAGAAAACGAATCCTCTCTTTCACATTTCTGCCCCATATGGAAAATATCTTTCCATATACTTTCTACCGTCGCAAGCAGTAATTCATCTTTGTTTGCATAATAATTGTAAAGTGTACCAAGTGCAATGTGACATTCATCCGAAACAGCCCTCATATTCAGAGCCAAAAGTCCTTTCTTGGCCACAATGCTCCTGCACACCTCCAAAATCGCTTCCTTTGATGTGATGCTCGTATTCATCTCATTTACCTCCTAGTGACCAGGGGACGGGTTCACAGTCACCTCATTTGTGAGTGACTGCGAACCCGTCCCCTGGTCACTCTTGAACA
>JBJENH010000186.1:0-5532 GCA_051880095.1 Bariatricus sp.
TTGGAAGCGTTTGGTTTCATGATAATGATCATAACAGCAATTCTCCTTTGTCAGTTCTTTTATCAGTTCCTTCGGCAGTATTTTGCCCGCTTAAGGTAGTGTACGTCAACGAAACAAAAAAGTCAACACTTTATTACTTTAAACTTTTACGCTTTTAAGTATATAAGCATTTTGGCTACGGAAAAGCATGGGTAGAAACTCAATAAAATCCTTGGCTTCCGGTGAAAAATCCTTGTGTTTGCGGTAAATTACGGCGTAGGAGCGGGTAGCGGGCTGGTTTAAGATCCGGCAGTAAACGGCCTGACAGCTGTTTTTAAGAATTCGTTCAGTTACCAGTTCAGGAACGAAACCTACTCCCATTCCTGCACCCACAAGAGTGTTAATAGCATCCCAGTTGGTAAGCTCGTAGAGAATTTTTGGTGTAAAACCGGCATTTTTGCATAATTCTATTCCCATACGGTAGAACCGCTGCTGGGGTTTGAGAAAGATGAAAGATTCATCTCTGGCTTCTGCAAGATCAATGAAAGGAAAATCAGCAGAGAGAGAAGTCTTTACCCGGGCGCGAAGAGGGCTTTTGGACGGAATAGCAAAAAGGATCTGTTCCTGCTGAAGGATCTGGCATTCCAGAGAGTCTTCGTAACGCAGCGGCAGAGGAACAAGACTGAAATCAACCTCATCTTTTAAAGCCATTTCTTCCAGAGAGGAGGAGGTACTTTCTACAATGTCAATATGGATGCCGGGGTGAAGATGATAAAAGGAAGGGAGGATCTTGATCAGATAGTAGGAACTGTAAAATGTTGATATACCGATTCTGATGTTTCCTCTTTTGAGTAGAGCAATATTCTTCATATGTTCTTTTAATTGAGTACTGAGATGTAAAATGTTTTCACCTTCAGAAAGAAAAAATTCACCGGCAGAGCTTAGTTTTACTGAATTTGTGCTCCTGTCAAAGAGGACTACTCCGAGTTCCTGTTCCAGCCGTTTGACAGCCATGCTCAGGGCCGGCTGGCTGATGAAGCATTTGGCGGCAGCTGCAGAAAAGCTCCCCTCACTGGCGATGGCGCGGACGTATTCAATGTCTTTTAGCTGCATGATTTTACCTCCTTTTTACATAAAGTGCAGATTCTGTTTATAAGGGACTTTCGGAAACTTTACTTATCAAAACAATTTATAAGATTATTATATTTTACTATTTCATTTTTGACAAGAAGTTCTATATAATACGGGTCGTGGGAGAAAATTCGTGGAAAAAGAAGATTTTCACTGCAAATTATTAAAAATATTTATAAGGGGTTAGCGTGAAAGAAAGTAGAGGACAGCCATAAATGGGCACACTTCAATAAGCTGTCTGAAGCAGGCAACTTTTTAGAAGTATATTTAATTCAGTAGATCGGTTTAAGATATCAATTCACGGCGCTTATCTTCTTACTACCAGTTTCGTTGCTGCCAGGTGTATGACCAGCCCAGCAACGTGAGCGTTTAGAACTAAGAAGTAGCACAACGTGGAGAGTTGAAACACTTTCATTACTATTTGTGCCGCCAGCTGAAGGCGGCGGAATGGAGATTAATTATGAAAAAAAACAGTGCAGCGGCGGCTTTTACGTTTTTGTTTCCGGCATTTGTTTGTCTGATCCTGTTTAATTTTCTGCCGGTAATCCGCAATGTGATTCTTAGCTTTACATCCTGGGATATGGTAGTAGGTGATCCGAAATTTATCGGCCTGCGTAATTATAAAGAACTCTTTATGAGCAGGGATTTTATAAACAGCATTTTGGTGACAATTCGCTATACGGTCATGTTTGTGCCGTCTGTTATTATAATCGGTTTTTTGCTGGCGTCCCTTCTGGTTAAAAAGAGTGTGGCAAATGTTATTTACAGAACCATATTTTTTTCACCCTACGTTACTTCTATGGTCGCAATGTCGGCGGTATTTCTTTTTATTTATCATCCACAGTATGGAACGTTAAACAATATTCTGAAGTGTTTGGGAATTCCTGCTGTGCAGTGGCTGGGCAAAAAAACAGCGTTAATATCCCTGGTTGCCATGAACTGCTGGAAAACGGTGGGATTTTGCGCAGTTGTTTATCTGGGGGCGCTGCTTAATGTTTCCGATGAATTAAAGGAAGCGGCAGATATTGACGGCGCCGGCCGTCTGCAAAAATTGTGGATGGTAGAAGTACCTCTGGTATCCCCCACCACTTTTATGCTGATAATTACCGTGACGATCGAATCATTCAAAGTATTTACGCAGATTAATGTTATGACCGGAGGCGGACCAGATGCCAGTACAACGAATATGCTTACTTATATGTTTCAACAGGCATTTGAGCAGTTTCGGGTTGGCTATGGCGGTGCGGTGGCAGTGATTATGCTTTTAACGGTACTGGCGATTAATTTTGTGCAGATGGCATTTGAAAAATACGTAAATTATGATGTCTGACTGGAGGAATCACGCGATGAAGAAATATACCATTTGTGATGTGTTAAGGCACTCAGTTTTAATTATCTTTGCTTCGATTATTCTTTTCCCGTTTCTGTGGATGTTCTTTGCCTCATTTAAAGAAGAACAGGATGTATTCGTGGAAGAATTTCATTTGCTGCCCACCCATTGGAGAGCTGCCAATTATATTGATGCGTGGAATGCGGCGCCCTTCGGAACTTTTTTTGTCAACAGTCTGAATGCGGCAGTTATCAGTGTCAGCTGCCAGACTGTATTTTGCTCTATGGCGGCATATGCTTTCGCAAAAATGGAATTCCCGTTTAAAAAGGCATTGTTTTCGCTTATGCTTGCCATGCTGATTCTTCCGGAGGAAGCTGCCATTATTCCTAATTATCTGCTAGCGCAGAAATTAAATCTGATAAATACCTCGCTGGGGGTGGCAATGATGCAGCTTGTCAACGTGTTTAATATTTTTTTGATGCGGCAGATATTTATGGCAGTTCCGGATGATCTGCTTCAGTCAGCAAGCCTGGATGGATGCAACAGCTTTCAGACATTTTGGCATATCGTGCTGCCTAATGCAAAAAGCAGCATAGCTACAGTGGCGCTGCTGTCCTTCCTCAACTCATGGAATAATTATATGTGGCCTTATATGGTGACAGATGAAAATCGTTTTCGGACTTTGCAGATAGGTCTGCGCTATCTGATCCGACCGGATTTAGGGCCGCAGTGGCCGATGATCATGGCTGCGTCTACGCTGATTTTAATCCCGGTTATGCTGCTGTTTGTATTTCTGCAGAAATATTTCGTGCAGGGCATGCTGACGTCGGGAATAAAATAATACTTATATTTATTAAATTTCGGATAAGGAGAAAAAGAAAGATGAAGAGAAAAATCTATGGACTGGTCGTTGGAATGATGTCTGTACTTGTGATGGCCGGCTGCGGACAGCAGGCTGCTTCTCAGAATCCTCAGGGAACGGAGAAGCCAGAGACAGTACAGAGCGGTGCACAGGCAACAGAAAGCGGTGTGAAAAATAATAAGGAATCTGCGGATGTGCAGCCGGCTGACGAAATTACCTTCTGGTCAACGAAGGAGGATTGTTTTTCTGAACTGTGTGAGGAATTTGCGAAAGAAACCGGAATCAAGGTCAATGCTACCTATATGGGCGGTTATGATGATATGGTGAATAAAGTAATGGCGGGAATTGCTGGTAAAAAACTTCCTGATGTGGCGCAGCTTGGGCAGAGACACGGTCTTGCGCAGATGTATGACAGCGGTTATCTGCTTCCTGTAGAGGAGTATGTGGATCAGGATATTATGGAAGATATTCTTCCGGGTTTCTGGAAACGTTTTACCTACAAGGATAAAAAGGTGATTCTTCCGTTTCAGAACAGCATGCCGATGCTGTATTATAATAAAGATATGTTAGCGGAAGCAGGCGTAAAAGTACCGGAATCTATGGATGAGTTGGTTGCTGTGGCAAAAGAGCTGAAGGATAAAACTGGAAATTACGGTTTTACATTTAACAGCGATTATCCTTGGTATATTATGGCTTTGATGTACAACAGCGGGACAGCGCCGGTTGTGGACGGAAAACCATGTATGAATTCTGAACTAGTCAGGAAAATATTTGAGCAGGTATCTCAGATGAGTAATACGGATCAGAGTATGCCGAAAAACCAGCATGCTACCGCGCAGGAGGATTTCTGCAACGGAAAGGTTGCCATGCTTATGACATCCTGTGCAAGCTATGCTAAAGTGGAGAAATTGGTGGACGGTAAGTTTGAAATCGGTCTTGCAATGTTTCCGGAAGTAACAACAATGGATATTACGATGGGAGGCAATGGACTGGGGCTGTTTAAAACAACACCGGAGAAACAGAAAGCGGCAACTATGTTTGTGGAATTTATGCTGGATAACGAGAGAGTTGCCAAAAACTGTCTGAATTCGGGTTATATCCCGGTCACTAACGGAGCTACCAATACGGAGACATATAAAAAGTATCTGGAAGATCCAAACCGTCAGGTTGTAAATGAACAGCTTCAGTATCTGGGAGGAGCAGCTGTAAATCCGGCAGATTCTCTGGTCTGGAGTGAAGTGATGAGCCTTGTAGATTCTGTGGAGGCTGATCCGGATGTAGAGCTGGATGCACGTCTGGCAGAAATTGATTCTAAAATTGGTAATTATTTAAATGAATACGCAGGAAAATAAAAAGGATATCAGGTAAAAAATATGTTTGTTAATTATGCACACAGAGGCGCGAGTGCCTATGCTCCTGAGAATACACTGTCTGCTTTCTATCTGGGGCTGATCATGGGAGCTGATGGTATCGAAACAGATATCAGAAGATCAAAAGATGGTCATCTGGTACTGTTTCACGATGATACGATGGAGCGTACAGCAGGAATATCGGGAGGAGTGGAGCAGTATACGCTGGAGGAGCTAAAGAAGCTTCTGATTTTTGGGCAGAAAGGTTTTGTACCGGATCGTCTGGTTACATTGGAGGAGTTCCTTTATCTTTTCGGATATCGGGATCTGACATTTGCCATAGAAATTAAAGAGCGGGGAGTGGAGGCGGATATGCTTGAAATGATCCGCAGATACAAGGCTGCTGATAAATGCATTTTTACCTCTTTTGATTATGAAGCTCTGGTCCGTCTCAGACAGTTGGACGGGCAGATTCGTCTGGGGTATCTTTTTCGGGATTTGAACAGAGAAAATGTGGAGAAGGCAGCATCTATAGGCTGCTGTCAGGTATGTCCGCATGCCCTCAGCCTTGATCCTCTGTCTGTAGAAAAACTCAGAAAGGCCGGTTTTTCAGTCAGAGCGTGGGGGATTACGGATGAGAAAATAATGGAAAAATGTATTCGTGACGGAGTGGATGGAGGAATGACTGTAAATTTTCCGGATAAACTGACTGCAGTTCTGAAAAAATTAGATATGGAGTAAGGCCGATGTGTTTTGCCGGGACTTTGTTTCGGCAAAACACATCGGCCTTTTGAGCTGTAACAAATTTCCTTTCGAGGAATATATACAAATAGCACAAAATGCTTGAAAAAATCTGAAAAATTTAGTAAAATATACGCATG
>JBJENH010000187.1:0-5442 GCA_051880095.1 Bariatricus sp.
ATTACCTCACTACAAACTGAATTATTGATTGAAATCTTCTTCTGTTTTAAACTCTTTCGTACTCTCAAAATCAGCTTCAAATACAGAGTCCCCATATTTCATGCAATCGTATCCATATGGATATCCGTTATCATCCGATCTAACGTTTAACCGGCTACACTTATTACAACTTTTATTACACTGTATCATAAGTCACCTCGTTTTCATTAAATGAATCACGCCGGAATTAACTGCATTTTTCACACTCAAGGGCTTGAAAGTATGCTCAGGCTCTGGATTTTTGAGCCCTGGACTTAGAACTTTCCTAAGTCATTTCCTTAACCAGGTATATTATTCTTGTTCGCATATTCAAAATACTCACAGTCTTTTCCGAAGCAATAATATGCTCCCATGGCTATAAAGGGGCAACAATTAATATCTCTTGTCTTCCTCCCGGTTACTCCGCATATTCCATCAAGATCTTCAATTTTCTTCCCGCTATACTTACTCATTCCTTCAATATCCATATCTGATCCTCTAATCTTTACTGACACATTTTCCTGATCGCACATTCTGTACACAGTTTCCCGCCGAAACTACTCCGAGAATACCCATCTGGAATAGGTCTGTCCCAGCATTCCCTTCCACATCCCCGGCAAGTTGTAAGCTTCCATGATTTATCCTTTGGATTCGGGATATTCTGCTTCAACGGCATGCAGAGAATACCTCCCACATCAGTCTTGTTTCTGGGTTCGATTTTTACCTTCATAATTTCACCTTTCGTATTCGACCATCTACTATTTTACCTTTATGCAAACCTCATTTGCCCAGAATCCTCTTGCATCACTCTGTCCGGTCTGCATATGGGCATTCTGTGAGCTTTACAGATCTCCGGAAGATTTGCTTTTACCAGTGCCGCCGGTATCGGTGGGCAGACAGCATTACCGCAGCGCTTCACCTGCTCTGACCTCGGATAAGGCTTCCCGGTGTAGTCCCGGTCAATTATGTAATCTTCAGGGAATCCCTGACAACCATACAACTCTTTCGGCTCCAGCATGCGCAGACCAATATCTACGATGGCGTAATCAATGCTATTAACCGTCACAAGCCCGAACCGGTCATTGGCTGTGATCGTGTCCAGTGGGTCTTTAATATCCTGCCCGGTGCCCTGTCCGTAATATTTAACGCAAAAAGCCCTGACCTCTCCAAAATGCCCATCTCCTGCGGTTTTGTCTGTATAGTTTCCTTTGTCCCGGTGCATGACTTTGCTATAACCGGCTTCCAGTTTCCTTTATGGGTCAGAACCAAATCTCCTACCTGTACTTTTTCGATTGGTTTATAACCTTCCCTTGTCAGGACCAACGTTCCTTCTGCAAGGCATACATGGAGCTGCGCCCTCCTTCTGCTCTGGGTTGTATTGAGCGTTTTCATTCGGTTTATATCGTCCCACACTTCCCAAGTCCAGCTTCCGGGTGCTACCACCATAAACGTGGCCGGGAGCTTTCCGTTTTTATCCAGATGCTTTGCCAAAGATACATGATCTTCATAGCTGTACACATGATCCTTGCTGTATGCACGGTAAACCGCCTGCAAATTATCAACTGAGCATTGTTCCAGTTCTTCTTTCCTCACAAGCCGATCTCCTGAGCTGCGCCAATATGCATGAGCATCAATCTGCCACTGAGCGCGGGTATATTCATCCTTGCTCTTTTTCACCGGCTCATCCGCATAAGCGGTTGATCGGTCGGTTGGCAGTTTTTGGAATAGAAGTATGTATTCCGGGCAGCCGACACCCATCTTCGAACCATCCTTGCACTGTTCTGTCCATCCCAGACGGTATGTCTGGTTGTTCTCCCTTACAACGTCTGTCACAACCGTTATCATGCCAAAATACTGAAAACCATGTTTCATATAATGCTCAATGCATAACGCATGGAACGGTTCTATTGTTGGCATTCCAGTTCCCGTTGTATTCCCAAAAAGCACTCTGTCCTTCACATGTATGGCTGCTACTCTGCCTGGCTTAAGCACGCGCAGGAGTTCTGGTGTAAGAAAATCCATCTGTTCAAAGAATCGCTCTGTATTCTGGTTATGGCCAAAATCATTGTAATTTGCGCTGTACTCATAATGGTTTCCAAACGGGATTGACGTATGAATCAGATCAACACTGTCAGTCTCCATTCTTTTGGTTTCTTCCACACAGTCATCATGTACGGCCGTGTATTTCTTTCCCTTTACTCGCACTGTTTCAACTCCCATCTTCCGCTCCAGGCGTTTTTCTTTCCCAGCTCCTGAAAGGCCGTACTTCTTAACAATCTCGACCATCTTCTGCACCATGTGATCGTGATTTTTCCACTTTTCCAGCAATACCTCTTTAATCTGCCGCTCATTTTCCATATAGATGATGTCGATAATCACCGGTTCTGTCTGGAGGAATCTATAGCACCGGTGGATTGCCTGGATGAAGTCATTAAACTCATAATCAATTCCAAGGAAAATTTCCCTGTGGCAGTATCTCTGGAAGTTGCACCCCGATCCGGAAAGCTCCTTCTTGGTAGCAAACAGCCTCGTTTTTCCTTCGGAGAAATCAATCACTCGCTTTTCTCTGATTTCGTAATCCTGGGACCCGTAAATATCCACCGTTTCAGGTATCGCAGCCTTAATGGCTTTTCTTTCATCTTCCAGATCATGCCAGAGGATAAAATGCGCATCCGGATCAGAATCCACAATCTCTTTCATCTTCTGCACTCTGGAATCAATGCTCTCCCGTTTCACCTGTGCTGCTTCTTTTAATCCTGCTGCAGCTTCTTTAAATAATTCAAACTGCCCATCCAGATCTGTTGTGTCCCCATAATGTACAGGAAGTTCATGCCATCTGACATCCAGCGGTGGAAGAACATACCCATCATCAGAATACTTCGGATTGACATCTGAAGGTTTTGTGATAAACAGCGCCCAGCTACTTACCCACAACCAAAATTCGTCTTCCTGATTTGGATACAGCGTCAGGTTATTCGCTTTCGTGGAATCCCTCTGAAAAAACCGTGTCAACGCCTGTCCTGTATCCATTACTTCCAGGTATCCGGCATAATGGATCAGTTCCTTGTATTTGTTCGGAGATGGCGTTGCCGTGGCTACCAGCTTATAAGGCACGCTCTTGAATTTATCCAGGAACGTCTGATAGGTCTTGCTGCCAAAACTCCGTAGGACGGAAGCTTCATCCAGACTTGTTGCGGTAAAATAATCCGGCTGGATATCTCCATCCCTGACACGCTCATAATTCGTAATCAGGATATCTCCTTCCGCTTCCATGACCTCATTCATATTTCTGACATATACCGGATCTTTATATCCCAGAAGCTTCACGGCATCCCTCTGAAACTCCTGCTTAACTCCTAACGGGCATACGATCAGTGCTTTACCACCAAACCGGCGCACTGCCTGATAGCAAAATTCGATTTCCTGTATGGTTTTTCCCATTCCAAAGTTTTCAAATAAAGCCCTGCGTCCGCCCTTTAACGCCCAAATTACCGCATCTTTCTGGTGTGGTTTAAGTGCTGGATTAATTTTTTCCTGATCTACAACGAAACCACTATCTACCGCGATTTCTATCTTGGTTTTCAAAAAATCTAAATAATCCATACTGATTTCATCCTCTTTCTGAGCAAACTACTCGGCACTTATCTTTCACTTTTCTGTTGTATTCCTCTAAATTGAAATTTCTTTTGACAGGTCTTGCAAATCCTGTCCACCGACTTCCCCCGGTTAATGCTCCGGCGCGATTGGTTCCGTTTCTTCTCTTGCTCATTATGTCACCTCTTGTCTGGCTTCCAGTTTTTACAATATCCCTTATATTTTTCCGGTTCCCAGTTGCAAACGTATTCATTCATACAGTTGCTACAATGTCGTTTTTCTTTACTCTCATGCCTGTACAGATCCATCATATCAGGACGTCTTTCCCTCTGTTCCAGCGCCCACATCAGGTTCCAGCAAGCCGCCCGAAGATGATCTTCGTCTGTATCGCCTCTCATGTATTTGACCAGATGCCTCATTCCGGAATCGCAGAGACTATGCTGTGGGATTCCCTTATCAACATTGTGCTCCCCATATTTCTTTGCGCCTTCCTCGCAGTGCTCGGAAAGCTCAATAATAGCTGTCATCGGAAGCAAGTCCATCCTGCCAACGCCATCCTTACAATCACGAACCGCACCTGTTGAAAACTTTGTTCTATTTCCGCTATCCGCAATCATTTGACTTTCTCCTTTTTCAATATTCTTCTGACAGAGCTTTCACTGGCTCCGGTTTTTTCTGAAATTACCCTGTATGAAAATCCCTGCTTCCAGAGGCTAATTATCTTTCCGTAATCCAGTTTTTTAAGACAATTTTTTCCTCTCGTGGCAGTCACGGCCTTGACTTTATCGTAGCTGTAACCTGTTTGTTTTGCTATTTCGATTTTGGTTAATCCCATATCAAATAATTCCAGAATTACTTTTGTACAGCCTTTGGCATCTGACTCTGCCCTTTTCCTGATTTCTTCGTCCAAATGCTCCTGCGGTCTGTTCGAATTGATAATGCAAGCCTCCTGCCAGGTCATGCTTCTCTCTATCGTGATCCCATATTTATTCTTACCGCGCAGAATAACAATGTGTAGGTATATCCCAACAACTTCCATTTTGCGAAACTTAATCATGCATACACCGGCTATTTCATCACACACTCTTTCCCGGTATTTGAGCTTATCCCCGATATGTACTGATCGTTTGAAAAGCTCCAGTTCCTGCGGCGTAATCGGGTTTTTCTTCCCTTTTGGCTGTCCCACGCTTCTCCCCTTCTTTCCTCAAAAACGCAATTGCAAATTCTAAGTGCTTATTTGTTTTATTCCACATGCTTTTACCGTTCGATGAGGTACACGGTACCATCTCGCTGATTTGAATAATTAGTTACTGAATATCCCATCTGTGATAATCTTTCTATTGCACCATGGCACAAATGCTCATGATGAAATCACTTCGTTAATCCTTCTATTGCGGCTTTTTTGTATTTCTTGCAATGATGACGATTTGTTAAATATTCACAGTCTCTGTTGCAATATCCCATCTTATCCGTCCTCCTATTTCGCTTCTACAATTTTCCCGTTCTTCATCGTATACCAAACATCTTCTTTGATGGTTTCACCATCTACCTGCACCATCTCTGCTCCTTTCAGAATCCATTTGCTTGGTGTCCAGTAAGTATCTTCGTTTACTTCCCAATCAGCCAGCACGAGGTGGGATCCTTTAACTCCTCTTGCCTTTCCAAGGTATCCCCAGGCAATAGCGATTGCTGTAGGGTTTTTAGCTTCGGAGGAACCATAGTCTCCGGTTGCTGATGATGCGCCACGGTAGCCGGTCGCTGATGATGCGCCACGGTAGCCGGTCGCTGATGATGCGCCACAGTTTCCGGTCGCTGATGATGCGCCACAGT